>NZ_CP015992.1:4370804-4995205 GCF_001708505.1 Pseudomonas sp. TCU-HL1 | reverse complement strand
CTGTCTATTCGGGGGTATCTTTGACTACGATCAAAAGCATGATCGTCTCGTCGAAGTAAACCGCGAACTCGAAGATCCCAACGTCTGGAACAACCCCGAATACGCCCAGAATCTTGGCCGTGAGCGCGCCCAGCTGGCGCAGATCGTCGAAACCCTGGACGACCTCCAGGGCGGCCTGGCCGACTCCCGCGACCTGCTGGACATGGCCGTTGAGGAGAACGACGAAGGCGCGGTGAACGACGTCGCCAGCGAAGTCGAACGCCTGCGCGAGATCCTCGAGAAGCTGGAGTTCCGCCGTATGTTCAGCGGCGAGATGGACATGAACAACGCCTACCTGGACATCCAGGCCGGCTCCGGCGGCACCGAAGCCCAGGACTGGGCCAACATGCTGTTGCGCATGTACCTGCGCTGGGCCGACAAGCGCGGCTTCGACGCCACCATCATCGAACTGTCCGAAGGCGAAGTCGCCGGCATCAAGGGCGCCACCGTCCATGTGAAGGGCGAGTACGCCTTCGGCTGGCTGCGCACCGAGATCGGCGTGCACCGCCTGGTGCGCAAGAGCCCGTTCGACTCGGGCAACCGTCGCCACACCTCGTTCACTGCCGTGTTCGTCTCGCCCGAGATCGATGACAACATCGAGATCGAGATCAACCCGGCGGACCTGCGCATCGATACCTACCGCTCCTCCGGCGCGGGCGGTCAGCACGTGAACACCACCGACTCCGCGGTGCGTATCACCCACGTGCCGACCAACACCGTGGTGGCGTGCCAGAACGAACGCTCCCAGCACGCCAACAAGGACACCGCCATGAAAATGCTGCGGGCCAAGTTGTACGAGCAGGAAATGCAGAAACGCACCGCCGCGTCCCAGGCCCTGGAAGACACCAAGTCCGACATCGGCTGGGGCCACCAGATTCGCTCCTACGTACTCGACCAGTCGCGGATCAAGGACCTGCGCACCGGCGTGGAACGCAGCGACTGCGACAAGGTGCTGGACGGCGACCTGGACGAGTACCTGGAAGCCAGCCTGAAACAGGGGCTTTGACGCGCCGCACTTTTGTAGGAGCAAGCTTGCTCGCGAACCGCATCGAGAACTTCGCGAGCAAGCCGGCTCCTACGGTTACCCAATTGAAATAGACGCCAGGCAGATAGAACGACCATGAGCGACCTACAACTCGACCAGCACGAACTGCAACAGGAAGAAAACAAGCTGATCGCCCAGCGCAAGGAAAAACTTGCCGCTGTGCGCGAAGCCAGGGCCATCGCCTTCCCCAATGACTTCCGCCGCGACGACTACTTCGCGGACCTGCAGAAGCAGTATGCCGACAAGACCAAGGAAGAGCTGGAAGCAGCCGCCATCCCGGTCAAGGTCGCCGGTCGCATCATGCTCAACCGTGGTTCCTTCATCGTCCTGCAGGACAGCAGCGGCCGCCTGCAGGTCTATGTCAACCGCAAGACCCTGCCGGAAGAGACCCTGGCTGAGATCAAGACCTGGGACCTGGGCGACATCATCGGCGCCGAAGGCACCCTGGCCCGTTCCGGCAAGGGCGACCTGTACGTCGAAATGACCAGCGTGCGCCTGCTGACCAAGTCGCTGCGCCCGTTGCCGGACAAGCACCACGGTCTGACCGACACCGAGCAGCGTTATCGCCAGCGCTACGTCGACCTGATCGTCAACGAGGAAACCCGCAATACCTTCCGCGTGCGTTCGCAGGTCATTGCCCACATCCGTCGCTTCCTGTCCGAGCGTGGTTTCCTCGAAGTGGAAACCCCGATGCTGCAGACCATTCCCGGTGGTGCGGCGGCCAAACCGTTCGCGACCCATCACAATGCGCTGGACATGGCCATGTTCCTGCGTATCGCGCCGGAGCTGTACCTCAAGCGCCTGGTGGTTGGTGGTTTCGAGAAGGTCTTCGAGATCAACCGCAACTTCCGTAACGAAGGCGTTTCGACCCGGCACAACCCCGAGTTCACCATGCTCGAGTTCTACCAGGCCTATGCCGACTACGAAGACAACATGGACCTGACCGAGGAGCTGTTCCGCGAGTTGGCCCAGGCGGTGCTCGGCACCACCGACGTGCCTTACGGCGACAAGGTCTTCCACTTCGGCGAGCCGTTCGTCCGCCTGTCCGTGTTCGACGCCATCCTCAAGTACAACCCGGAGATCAGCGCCGCCGACCTCAAGGATGTCGAGACGGCCCGTGCGATCGCCAAGAAGGCCGGCGCCAAGGTTCTTGGCCACGAAGGCCTGGGCAAGCTGCAGGTGATGATTTTCGAGGAACTGGTGGAGCACAAGCTGGAGCAGCCGCACTTCATCACCCAGTACCCGTTCGAAGTGTCGCCGCTGGCGCGCCGCAACGACCAGGACCCGAGCGTTACCGACCGCTTCGAGCTGTTCATCGGTGGCCGCGAGATCGCCAACGCCTATTCCGAGTTGAACGATGCCGAGGACCAGGCCGAGCGCTTCATGCTGCAGGTCAGGGAGAAGGACGCCGGTGACGATGAGGCGATGCATTACGACGCCGACTTCGTCAACGCCCTGGAATACGGCATGCCGCCCACCGCTGGCGAAGGCATCGGTATCGACCGCCTTGTGATGTTGCTCACCAATTCGCCGTCTATTCGTGACGTCATCCTGTTCCCGCACATGCGGCCCCAGGCTTGATGCAGGAGTAAGAAAGAAACCGCCTTCGGGCGGTTTTTTCTTGGCTGGAGTCCGGCAATTGAACCTTTTGCCGCCAGCACCACTCCTGAAAAGCGCTCTTCAGGGTCGACAGAGCCTTTTTCTTGCCTGCTCCTGCATTGATTAGCCGGATAAATGGTCAACACTTTCACCTTGTGTGAGTTCGGAGGGTTTCCCGTCTTGAACCAGTCGTCCCGTAGTGACAGTGCCGCCCGCTTGGCCAGCGCGGTAGCCGAAAGCGTGAAGTACCAGGGCCGCAAGGCCAGCCGCCAGGGCAGCGAACAGCGTCGCCAGGCGATTCTCGATGCCGCGATGCGCATCATCGTCCGCGACGGCGTGCGTGCCGTGCGCCATCGTGCAGTGGCCGCCGAGGCCCAGGTGCCGCTCTCGGCCACCACCTACTACTTCAAGGACATCAACGACCTCATCACCGACACCTTCGCCCAGTTCGTGGAGCGCAGCTCGGCGGTGATGGCAGCTTTCTGGGCCAGCGTGGAGGACGACCTGCAGGCCATTGCTGCCGTGCTCAGCCGCGACGGCGACTCGCGCCGGAAAATGACCGAACAGATCGTCGAACTGGCCATCCAGTACGTGCGCAGCCAGCTGGAGGAGAACCGCGATCAACTCCTGGCCGAACACGCCTTCCGCCAGGAAGCGCTGCTCAATGCCGGTCTGCGTAATCTGGCTGACGCACATCGCAGGATACTCTCGCAGGGCGCGGAGCATTTCTTCCAGGTACTGGGCTCGGCAGAGCCCGCCGAAGACGCCAAGGTATTGACGGCTATCATTCTGCGGATGGAATATCAGGGCCTTCTCGATGGGGTGGAAAACCTCGACATCGACGAGATGCGAGCCGTCCTGAAACGCTACCTGTATCTGGTGATGGGACTCTGAGCGCGTAGATCAAACCCCGCTTCAGCGGGGTTTTTCGTTATCACAAGGAGAGCGAGATGAACGTCTGGCGTGCCGTGGTTGCCCTGTCCTTCCTGCTGTTGGGCGGCTGCCTGGTCACCTTCAAGGATCCGATTCCGGCCAATGAGCCGGCCCCCATTCCCCTTCTTGGGGACTGGACCCGCAAGGACGAGTGGGGCGAGCGGCAGTATCTGGAGATCAGCCGCTCCGGCTCCAACATCTACAAGGCGCGTAGCTTTGAAGGCAGCAAGGACAATCTGGAGGCGATGGAAGAGTTCGGCTTCACTGTCGCCCGCCATGGCCGTCGCTGGTACCTGTCCGCGGGCCTGCCGAAGAAGCTCGGCGCCAATTTCGCCATCGTCGGCTTCGAGCTGACCACCGACAATGAACTGGTGGTCTACAACCTGGACGTCGAGCGCATCGAGCAGGAAGTGCAGGACGGCAAGTTCCAGGGCCGGGCCGTGGAAATGCCGGAGGGCGATGGCGTACTCATCACCAGCCCGCTGGACGTCGTCTTCGGCTGGCTGGATGACCCGGCCAACTCCGATGTCTTTGTTGAAGTGGCGCGTTACCAGCGCTCAGCCGAGGAGTGAGTCGCCGATGAGCCGCCGCAAGTTGCCCGACGACTACCAGAAGACCATCCGCGCGTTGTCCGACCGCATCGTCCTGGCGCAGACGCCGATCCGCGTGCTGGACGCCGTGAAGTGGGACGACAGCGTCCGCCAGGGTTTTCTCAAGCACAAGGGCAAGGCCATGCCCCCGGTGGACCGCGCCTACTACGAGAGCCGCCCGCTGGCCTTCGACTCGGTCGAGAAGAAGCTGGAGTTCCAGAACATCGAGCGCGATATCACGCGCCACCTGGGCCAGTTCAACCCGGTGGGGCAGATCATGCGGCGCATGTGCAAGGAGTACCGCATGGTCATCCGCATGCTCGAAGCGCGCGGCACCGCGGATTTCGGCCTGATTTCCCAGGAACTCTACGGCGCCGCCTCCGATGCCTTCCACGCAGGCGACCCGACCCTGGCCGACCTCGGCCTGATGCTCTCCGACTACCTGAACAACATCGCCTATCGCGGCGACCTCAAGGACGAGGCCAAGACCCTCACCGCCAAGGATGCCGTGGACCTGCTGCAAAGCCGGCTGGGCGCGGTCTTCGGCGATGACACCATTCGCGTGATCGAGTCCGACGGCATCGTCGCCGACGCCGCGGCCGGTGCCGACTACATCAAGATCCGCGCCGATGCCCTGTTCAACGAGCGCGACGTGCGCGCGCTGGAAGTCCACGAAGGCCTGGTGCACGTGGGAACCACCCTGAATGGCCAGAACCAGCCGATCTGCACCTTCCTCTCCAAGGGCCCGCCGTCTTCCACCGTCACCCAGGAAGGCCTGGCGATCCTGATGGAAGTGATTGCCTTCGCCTCCTACCCGACCCGCCTGCGCCGGCTGACCAACCGCACCCGCGCCATCCACATGGCGGAGGAGGGGGCCGACTTCCTTGAGGTCTATCACTTCTACCGTGAGCAGGGTTACAGCATGGAGGAGAGCTACGGCAGCGCCAGCCGCGCCTTCCGTGGCTCGCTGCCGGGCGGGCTGCCGTTCACCAAGGACCTGTCCTACCTGAAGGGCTTCATCCTGATCTACAACTACATCCAGCTGGCCGTACGCAAAGGCAAGCTGGAGCAGATCCCGCTGCTGTTCTGTGGCAAGACCACCCTGGAAGACACCCGAACCCTGCGCCAGCTGGTGGACGAGGGCCTGGTGGTGCCGCCCAAGTACCTGCCGCCGCAGTTCCGCGACCTCAACGCGCTGTCGGCCTGGATGTGCTTCTCCAACTTCCTCAACCACCTGAGCCTGGAGCGCATCGAGGCGGATTACGCGAATATTCTCTGACTGCCTGCCGGGGTTTTTCCCGGCAAGACGGCAGGAACCCTGTAGATCCTATGCAAAGGCCGCCCGCACGCCGATTCTTAATCCGGGGGATAGAAGGTTTGGCCCAGAGGAGGAATCGACATGCGAACGGCCTACGTTGAACAGCATAGTGCGAACGAACCGGTCTTGGCAGTGGCGCTGGAGTTGGCCAGGGCCAGTTGGAAAGTGGCGCTGAGTGATGCCCGGCGCGCCCCCCGGCTGAAGACAGTCGACGCACCGCAACCCCTGGCGCGCCTGGAGCAGGTGGTGCAAACGATCGCGGAGACGCGCGCGCTCTGGGCGTTGCCAGCGTCCGCCAGAGTGGTCGTGGTGTATGAAGCGGGCCAGGATGGCTTCTGGCTACAGCGCGCCTTGCAGGCGCGTGCGCTGGAGGTCCTGGTGATCGATCCAGCGAGCCTGCTGATGGCGCGGCGGAGGCGTCTGGCCAAGACTGACCGGCTGGACGCCTTGCGCCTGGTGGAGGCCCTGCTGGCCTGGCTGCGTGGCGAGCAGCGGCGTTTTCAGGTGGTGTGCCCGCCCAGCGTCGAGGACGAGGATCGCCGGCACTGGGGGCGCGAGCGCCAGCAGTTGCAGCGCGAGCTGCAGCAGCACCGCAACCGGATCGAGAAGCTGCTGGCGACGGTGGGCTGCTGGACCCGGCTGGATCGTGCCGGCCGCCAACAACTGGCCGAGGGCACGCTGCAGGACTGGGCTGGCCAGGCGCTGGGGGCGGCGCTGCAGGCCCGCCTGCAGCGGGAGCTGCAACGCTGGCAGGAGGCCCGGACCCAGCTGCGGCGGCTGGAGCACGAACACGCGCAGCGCTTCGGCACCCGCCAGGCCGAACAAGTGGCGCGACTGAGCCAGTTGCGCGGCATCGGCACCGTCGGCGCCCGGCAACTGGTACTCGAGCTGTTCTGGCGGCAGTTTCGCAACCGCCGTCAGTTGGGGGCCTGCGTTGGCCTGGTGCCCTCGCCCTACGACAGCGGCACGCTGCGGGTCGACCAGGGCATCAGCAAGCAGGGTAATCCCCGGGTCCGCGCGCTGCTGGTCGAACAGGCCTGGCTATGGCTGCACTACCAGCCGAACAGCGCCCTCAGCCACTGGTTCGCCAAGAAGGCCGGCGGTGATTGCCGTCGCAGTCGACGGGTAGCGATCGTGGCCCTGGCGCGACGCCTGGTGATCGCCTTGTGGCGCTACCTGGAGCGCGGTGAGCTGCCGGCGGGTGCAACACTGAAAGCCGTGCCCTGACACCACCACTCAGCCAGCGAGCCGCGACGAAAGAGTTACGCAGTCAACACGCCCGTAATTCGCCCGGGTCATCAGCGCGATGACCGATCTTGTAGAAAGGGTGTGGTGCAAAGGGGTATGCCTGAGCGCAACGCGCAAGCAGGATCGTGTTGGTCCTCGTGACCAGCGGATAGAAGGTGGTGAGACGCTAGGTCTCACGAGCAGCATGCCCCGCTGCCTTGATGCGTGCCCCAAGTCATGAATCGGAGGAACAGGCCTTGACACCGAGATCTTCATAGAAGGGGCGAATTCATTCGCCAACCAGCCCGCAGGGCTGGCCTGTGATGTTTCAGGAAGGAAATACACATGCCCGCTTCCCGCACTCTGCTGATCCTCCTTGCTCTGCTCCTGCAAGGCTGCAGTTCGTTGCTCTTCTACCCCGACCGTCACCTGTCCTTCACCCCGGAAAAGGCCAGGCTGGAGTACCGCGACATCAGTCTGAGCGCGGCCGACGGTACGCGCCTGCATGCCTGGTGGCTGCCGGCCAAGCCGGGCGTGGAGGTGAAGGGGACGGTGCTGCACCTGCATGGCAACGGCGGCAATGTCGCCAGCCATCTCGGTGGCAGCTGGTGGCTGCCGGCCCAAGGCTACCAGGTGCTGTTGCTGGATTATCGGGGCTACGGGCGCTCCGAGGGTTCGCCCAGCTTACCGGCGATCTACCAGGACATGGACGCCGCCTTCGCCTGGCTCGACCAGGCGCCGGAGGTGCAGCACAAACCGGTCGTGATGCTTGGCCAGAGCATTGGTGGCGCGCTGGCGGTGCATTACCTCGCGGAGCATCCCGAGCGGCGTGCGGCACTCAAGGCGTTGGTCCTCGATGGTGTACCCGCCAGCTACCGCGAAGTCGCCCAGTACAGCCTCTCCAACGCTTGGATCACTTGGCCGCTGCAGGTGCCGCTGTCCTGGCTGGTGCCGGACGGTGACAGCGCCATTCGCGCCATCGGCGCACTGAAAGGATTGCCCATGCTGATCTACCACAGCATCGACGATCCGGTGGTGCCCCTTTCCAACGGCGTGCGCTTGTATCAAGCTGCGCCCCCGCCGCGGGTGTTCCAGCCGGTCCGTGGCGGCCACGTGCAGACCTTCGCCGATCCAACCTGGCGGCAGGTCATGCTGCTTTACCTCGAAGACCCGAAAGGCTTCGTCGGATTGCGCCGGCTGGCCGAAGTCCCGAATACAGAGAGTCCCCAATGAGCGAACGCAACCCTATCCCGCTGATCCTCACCGGCATCGGCAGCATTGTCGGCACCGTGATGGTGCTCTGGTTCTACGGCTACCTGCACTTCGCCAAACCCGAGGATGCCCTGCTGCTGTCCGACTTCACCATGCTCAAGACGGTCCCCGGTGAGGACTACAAGGTTTCCCTGGAGCCGGCGCCGCAGGTCGCCCAGTGCATCGATGGCGTGCTCGTTCTCTTCGATACCCAGCAGAAAGGCCTGACCGGCGTGCTGGTGGACAACAAGCGCAAGGCCGTGCGCTGCATGGGCCAGGAAACCCCGCAAGAGGTCAAATAAGGGGCTAGCCTCCGGTATGGAGGTGAGTCTCATGGACATTCGAATCTGGCAGGGCGATATCACCGCCCTGAACGTCGACGCCATCGTCAATGCCGCCAACAGCTCGCTGCTCGGTGGTGGGGGCGTCGACGGTGCCATCCACCGCGCCGCTGGCCCGGAACTCCTGGCCCACTGCCGCACCCTCGGCGGTTGCCCCACGGGCGAGGCGCGCATCACGCCGGGCTTCCGCCTGCCGGCGCGCTTCGTGATCCACGCCGTCGGGCCGGTCTGGCACGGCGGCAACCACCGCGAGCCGGAACTGCTCGCCAACTGCTACCGCAACAGCCTGGCCCTGGCTGAAGCCGAGGGGCTGGCCAGCATCGCCTTTCCGGCGATCAGTTGTGGCGTGTATGGCTATCCGCTGGACGCAGCGGCGCGGATCGCCGTGGCCGAGCTGAAGCGGCCGAGGCCGGAAGGCAGCAGCTTGCAGGAGGTGCTGCTGGTGGCCTTCGGCGCGGACATCGTGCGGCTCTATCAGGAAGCACTTTCGTAGGTTGGCGCTGAGCGCAGCGAAGCCCAACGGTTGTGCCCGAGCCAGACGCCGAGGCGTTGGGCTTCGTACCTCAGCCCAACCTACAACGATTTCGGCGACAGCAAGCGCAACCCGTTGAACACCACCAGCAGGCTGGCGCCCATATCGGCGAATACCGCCATCCACAGCGTGCCTTCGCCCATCAGTGTCAGGGCCAGGAACACTGCTTTGATTCCCAGCGCCAGGCTGATGTTCTGCATCAGCACGCGGTGGGTGCGGCGGGACAGGCGGATGAATTGCGGCAGCTTGCGCAGGTCGTCGTCCATCAGCGCCACGCCAGCGGTCTCTATGGCGGTATCGGTTCCGGCGGCGCCCATGGCGAAGCCGATGTCGGCGCGGGCCAGGGCCGGGGCGTCGTTGATGCCGTCGCCCACCATGCCCACCGGCACGCCGCCCGCCTGACGCAGGCCGATTTCCGCGAGTTTGTCTTCCGGCAGCAGGTTGCCACGGGCATCGTCCACACCCACCTGGCGGGCGATGGCCTGCACGGTGTGCGGGTTGTCACCGGAGAGCATCAGGGTCTTTACCCCTAGCGCATGGAGTTGGCCGATGGCTTCGCGGCTGCTGTCACGCACCGTGTCGGCGACGGCGAACAGCGCCAGCACGGCGTTCTCGCTGCACAGGGCCACCACCGTCTTGCCCTGTGCCTCCAGGGCGTCCAGGCGCGCCTCCAGCGGCGGTGAGCAGAGGCCGAATTCTTCTACCAGGCGGTGATTACCCAGGTGATAACGGCGGCCCTCGATCTGGCCGGTCACGCCGCGGCCGGGCAAGGCGGCCAGGTTATCCACCGCGTAGAGGGCGATGCCGTCGGCTTCGGCGGCGCGCGCCACGGCCTGGGAGACCGGGTGGTCCGAACGGGCCGCCAGGCTGGCGGCCAGGGCTCGGGGATCACCTCCGCTCGCCAGCAGCAGTTCGACATCGGTCTGGCGAGGACGGCCCTCGGTCAGGGTGCCGGTCTTGTCCAGGGCCACCCAGGCCAGCTTGCGGCCGAGCTCGAGGAACACCCCGCCCTTGATCAGGATGCCGCTACGGGCTGCCGCGGCCAGGCCGCTGACAATGGTTACCGGTGTGGAAATCACCAGGGCGCAGGGGCAGGCGATCACCAGCAGGACCAGGGCGCGATACAGCCAGTCCAGCCAGATACCGTCGAACAGCAGAGGGGGCAACAGGGCGGTAAGGATGGCAATGAGGATCACCACCGGGGTATAGATGCGCGAGAACTGGTCGACGAAGCGTTGCGTCGGCGCCCGCGAGCCCTGGGCGGCTTCCACGGCGTGGATGATACGCGCCAGGGTGCTGTCGTCGGCGGTGCGGGTGGCGCGGTATTCCAGTTCGCCTTCGCCATTGATGGTGCCGGCGAACAGCAGGTCGCCCAAGTCTTTCTCCACCGGCAGGCTCTCGCCGGTGATGGGCGCCTGGTTGACGCTGGAACGACCGCTCAGCACTTCGCCGTCCAGGGCGATGCGTTCGCCGGGGCGCACCCGCAGGCGGACTCCGGGCTGCACGTCGCGGGCCGGGCGTTCGCGCCACTGGCCATTCTCGAACACCGTGGCCTGCTCGGGGGCCAGTTGCAGCAGGCCCCGAATGGCGTCCCGCGCCCGCTCCAGCGAGCGGGCCTCGATCAGCTCGGCCATGGCGAACAGCACGCTGACCATCGCCGCCTCGGGCCACTGGCCGATCAACAGGGCACCGGTGACGGCGATGCTCATCAGCGCGTTGATGTTCAGGTTGCGGTTCTTCAGGGCGATCCAGCCCTTGCGGTAAGTGGGCAGCCCGGCGCCGAGGATGGCGAGGACCGCCAGGCCGGCTATCGCCCATTCCGGCGCCAGGGCGAACCACTCGCAGGCTTCCGCCGCCATTGCGGCAACACCGGCGAGCGCCAGCGGCCACCAGGGCTTCTTCGCCTGAGCCGGCGTGCTGGCGGGAGCGCCTTCGGCCAGCGGCACGGCCTGCATGCCCAGGCTTTCAATCAGGCGCTGCAGGGGTTCCACGTCGTCGAAACGGTGGCGCACACGCAGCAGGCGCTGCATCAGGTTGAACTCCAGGGCTTCAATGGCCGGCACCTTGCCCAGGGCATCGCGGATCAGGCGCTCTTCGGTGGGGCAGTCCATGGCATCGATGCGCAGGTGGCTCCAGCGCGGCTCGGCAGTGGCGGTGATGGTGGCCAGCTCCGGTGTGGCGGAGCGGGGCGCGTGGTCATGGTCGTGGCAGCAAGGGTGGCTCATGGGTCAATTCCTGTTTGACGCTTCGAGCGCCATTGCACACCCTGTAGCAACTACAGAGTCAAGCGGAGGCAGGCAATGAAAATAGGTGAACTGGCCACTCTTACCGGTTGCCCGGTGGAAACCATCCGCTATTACGAGCGCGAGGGCCTCCTGCCAGCGCCCGCGCGCAGTGCAGGCAACTACCGGCAGTATGACGTGGCCCATGTGGAGCGGCTGTCCTTCATCCGTCACTGCCGCTCGCTGGACATGACCCAGGAAGAAATCCGTGCCTTGCTGGCGCTGCGCGACCGCCCCGAGGCCGAGTGCGGTACCGCCAACCGGCTGATCGAAGAGCACCTGCACCATGTGGAGGTGCGCATCGCCGAGCTGCAGTCGCTGCGCGACCAGCTCAAGGATCTGCGCGCGCGCTGCAGTGGGGAGGGCGCCAGCGAGGCCTGCGGCATCCTTCGCGAACTGGAGCAGCCCGGGCCGCCGCCCGTGGCCAGCGAAGAATGTGCACACACAGGCCATCTGCACGTTCCAGGCGTGCATCGGCGAGGTTGAGCGGACCGCGACGGCTCAATGGTTGGTGCTGTCGCGCTGCTCGCTCAGCTGCTGTAGATAGCGGCGTGAAAGGGCCAGGAAACGCGGCGTCGGCCCGATGTCTTCATAGAGCGGGTCGCCCTGCTCATCGGTGGCGACCACCTGGCTGCCCCTGACGTAGGGGAAACTGGCTTCCAGCTCCTCCAGGGCGGAGCCCACCAGTTCGCCGATCAGTTCCTCGACGCTGCGTTTGGGGTACATCTCGGAGAGCGCCGCCAGCCGCGCGGCGGACTCCAGATCCAGGTGAACGCTGTATTCGCTGCGGGTCAGGCGACCCTTGGCGTTCTGCTCCCAATGGCTGACCAGTTCTCGGATCTTCATAGACACCTCATCCTCTTCCCACATGGTGGTGGGTGGCTTTGAGCGCCGGGCGATCTCTGCCGCCCGGGAGTCGTCATTCGTGATGGCGGCTATTGTTCAGACTAGCTCGCAGGCGCGCGCGGAGACGCCGTTCGTCGCGCCCTTGTATCTGCATGGCGCTCTGGGCAATCTGAAGGCCGTACACAGGCATGGAGGAAGGGTCATGGCCGAAATCGACGCGCGACTGCGTGAGGATGTCCACCTGCTCGGCGAGTTGCTCGGCGACACCATTCGCACCCAATTGGGCGAGGCCTTCGTCGACAAGATCGAGCGCATCCGCAAGGGTGCCAAGGCTGCCCGCCAGGGTTCCGCGCAGGGCGAACGCCAGCTCAACGAGACGCTCGACGGGCTCACCGACGATGAACTGCTACCTGTGGCCCGTGCCTTCAATCAGTTCCTCAACCTGGCCAACATCGCCGAGCAGTACCACCGCATACGCCGGCGTGGCCCGGATGAACCGCAGCCTTTCGAAGAGCATGTGCTGGGCGACCTGCTGCAGCGTCTGCTCGCTGCCGGTCACGGTCCGGAACAGCTGGCTCGGCACCTGGGGCGGCTGGACATCGAACTGGTACTGACCGCCCACCCCACCGAAGTCACCCGTCGCACGCTGATCCAGAAGTACGACGCCATGGCCGCGCAACTGGCCGCCCAGGACCACGGCGATCTCAATGACACCGAGCGCGAGCGGGTTCGCCAGCGTTTGCTGCGATTGATTGCCGAAGCCTGGCACACCGAAGAAATCCGTCGTATCCGGCCGACGCCGGTGGACGAGGCCAAATGGGGCTTCGCGGTGATCGAGCATTCCCTCTGGCACGCCCTGCCCAACGTCTTGCGGCACGTCGATCAGGTGTTGCACGCCGCGACCGGCCTGTACTTGCCGCTCACGGCCGCGCCCCTGCGCTTCGCCTCCTGGATGGGCGGCGACCGCGACGGCAACCCAAATGTCACGGCTACCGTCAGTCGGCAGGTGCTGCTGCTGGCGCGCTGGATGGCCGCTGACCTCTATTTGCGCGATGTCGATCACCTGGCCGCCGAGCTTTCGATGCAGCAGGCCAGCGACGAGTTGCGCGTGCGAGTGGGCGTTCATCCGGAGCCCTACCGCGCGGTGCTCAAGCAGCTGCGTGACCGCCTGCGGGCCACCCGTGCCTGGGCCGAGGCCGCGCTGGAGGCCGAACGCCCCCCAGGCCCCGACGTGCTGCACGAGAACACCCAGCTGCTGGAACCCCTGGAGCTCTGCTACCACTCGCTGCACGCCTGCGGAATGGGCGTGGTCGCTGACGGGGCACTGCTCGACTGCCTGCGCCGTGCGGCTACCTTCGGCCTGTTCCTGGTACGCCTGGATATTCGCCAGGACGCTGCCCGTCATGCCGCCGCGCTGGATGAGATCACCGATTACCTGGGGCTGGGCAACTACGCTGAATGGGATGAAGAGGGCCGTCTGGCCTTCCTCCAGCGCGAACTGGACAACCGCCGTCCGCTGCTGCCGTCCCATTACCGGCCCTCCGCCGACACCGCAGAAGTCCTTGCCACCTGCCGGGTGGTGGCCAACGCACCGGCTGCGTCACTCGGTTCCTATGTGATCTCCATGGCGGGAGCGCCCTCGGACGTGCTGGCGGTGCAACTGCTGCTCAAGGAGGCCGGGTTGCAACGGCCGATTCGCGTGGTGCCACTCTTTGAAACCCTGGCGGATCTGGACAACGCAGGCCCGGCGATCGACCGCCTGCTCGGCCTGCCCGGCTACCGCGCGCGGTTGCACGGCCCGCAGGAAGTGATGATCGGCTATTCCGACTCGGCTAAGGATGCCGGCACCGTGGCAGCCGCCTGGGCGCAATACCGTGCGCAGGAGCGGCTGGTGGAAATATGCCGTGCGCACCAGGTCGAATTGCTGCTGTTCCATGGCCGCGGGGGCACTGTCGGGCGCGGCGGCGGTCCGGCCCATGCGGCCATCCTGTCGCAGCCGCCGGGGTCGGTGGCGGGGCGTTTCCGCACCACTGAACAGGGCGAGATGATCCGCTTCAAATTCGGCCTGCCCGGCATCGCCGAGCAGAACCTCAACACCTACCTGGCGGCGGTGCTGGAAGCCACCCTGCTGCCGCCGCCGGAGCCCGAGCCGGCCTGGCGTGCGGCGATGGACCGGCTGGCTGGTGACGGCGTTGCCGCCTATCGCGCGGTGGTGCGTGAACACCCGCAGTTCGTCGACTACTTCCGACAGGCGACGCCGGAACAGGAACTCGGCCGCCTGCCCCTGGGCAGCCGCCCGGCCAAGCGCCGCGCTGGCGGGGTGGAGAGCCTGCGGGCGATTCCCTGGATCTTCGCCTGGACCCAGACCCGCCTGATGCTGCCGGCCTGGCTGGGCTGGGAGACGGCCCTGGCCAACGCCCAGCGGCGCGGGGAAACACCGCTGCTGGCGCGGATGCGAGAGCGCTGGCCGTTCTTCGCTACCCGCATCGACATGCTGGAGATGGTCCTGGCCAAGGCCGATTCCAACATCGCGGCGCTGTACGACGAGCGACTGGTGCCTGAAGAGCTGGAATCACTGGGTGCGCAATTGCGCGACCTATTGTCGCAGGCGTGCGCCTCGGTACTGGCTTTGACCGGTCAGTCCGAGCTTCTGGCGCAGAGCCCTGAGACCCGCGAAGCCATCAGCGTGCGCAACACCTACCTGGACCCGCTGCACCTGCTGCAGACGGAGCTCCTGGCCCGGTCCAGACGTTGCGAGCAGCACACCGAAGGCCCGTTGGAACAGGCCCTTCTGGTGAGTGTGGCGGGCATTGCCGCAGGCTTGCGGAACACCGGTTGAGGCCGGTTTTCCTCCAACTTCCGGCGTCTTGTGCGCTATAGGGGCGCTGTGTATCTTGAACGTCCTTTTGGCCCGACAGCGACGCCGAAAAACCTATTCTGAGATTGGCCCCATGAGGCGAATCCGACCGATCTGAAAACAAAATCTTTGAGGAGCACATCGATGCGCGTGATTCTGCTGGGGGCCCCTGGTGCCGGCAAAGGTACTCAAGCCGGCTTCATCACCAAGAAGTTCGGCATTCCGCAAATTTCCACTGGCGACATGCTGCGCGCAGCGGTCAAGGCCGGCACCGAGCTCGGCCTGCAGGCCAAGAGCGTGATGGATGCCGGTGGCCTGGTTTCTGACGACCTGATCATCAACCTGGTCAAGGAACGCATTGCCCAGCCCGATTGCGCCAATGGTTTCCTCTTCGACGGCTTCCCGCGCACCATCCCTCAGGCTGAAGCCATGAAGGAAGCTGGCGTGAGCATCGACCACGTGGTCGAGATCGCCGTGGACGACGAGGAAATTGTCAGCCGCATCGCCGGCCGTCGCGTACACCCGGCTTCCGGCCGCGTCTACCACACCGAGCACAACCCGCCGAAGGTTGCCGGCAAAGACGACGAAACCGGCGAAGACCTGATCCAGCGCGATGACGACAAGGAAGACACCGTGCGCAAGCGCCTGTCCGTCTACCATTCGCAGACCAAGCCGCTGGTGGACTTCTACCAGAAACTCTCCGCCGCTGAAGGCACCCCGAAATACAGCGCCATCGCCGGCGTTGGCTCGGTGGAAGACATCACCGGCAAGGTACTGGCCGCCCTCAGCTGAGACGCAGCCCGTATCTGACCAACGGCCCGCTTGCGGGCCGTTGGCGTTTATAATGCCCGCCTTTTTCCGCGCCTGGACTTCTCGATGACCACTCTGCTGGCCCTGGATACCGCCACCGAAGCCTGCTCCGTTGCCTTGCTGCATGACGGCAAGGTGCTCAGCCATTACGAGGTGATCCCGCGCCTGCACGCCCAGCGCCTGTTGCCGATGATCCAGACCCTGCTGGGCGAGGCCGGCCTGCCGCTGGCGGCAGTGGATGCCATCGCCTTCGGCCGCGGTCCGGGCGCCTTTACCGGCGTGCGCATTGCCATCGGCGTCGTCCAGGGGCTGGCCTTTGCCCTGGATCGTCCGGTGCTGCCGATCTCCGACCTGGCCGTGCTGGCCCAGCGCTCCCACCGCGAGCAGGGCGCCACCCAGGTAGCCGCGGCCATCGATGCGCGCATGGACGAGGTCTACTGGGGCTGCTACCGCCTGGAGGCCGGTGAGATGCGTCTGGCCGGCGTGGAAGCGGTGCTGCCGCCCGAGCAGGCCATGCTGCCGCGTGACGCCAGTGGCGACTGGTATGGCGCCGGCACGGGCTGGGGGACTTTCGCCGCGCGCATTCCAGTGCAGGTCAGCGGTCAGTCTCCGGCCCTGTTGCCACACGCCGAAGACCTGCTGACCCTGGCGCGTTTCGCCTGGGCGCGGGGCGAAGGCCTGCCGGCCGATCAGGCTCAGCCGGTCTACCTGCGCGACAACGTCGCCACGCCCAAGGCGACGCAGTAGAATTGCCCCAATCGGCCCTTGTGCCCCGGATTGCCAAGCCGGGGCAGGGTGGCTAGAGTCCACTGTGGCACTCATCTCGAAACGCCAGCACTGCCGAGCAGTAACCGATGCGCATTGACGGCTTCACCTCTTCCTATCCGCTGGAGCGCAGCCCCCGTCAGGGCAGCGCGGTCACGCCTTTGCGCGAGATCCAGCGCGAGGAGGAGGCGCGCCGTGAGCAGCCCAGCGCACCCTCCACGACCCAGGGTTTCGAGCAGGCCCCCCAGCCCCGTCGTGTTCAAGCCAGCAATAGCTCCGGAGACAGTCTGCCGGTTCGCCCGCAGGACCTGACCCAACACCGCACCATCAGCAACCGCGCCGCCCAGGCTATTGCCAGCTACAGCTCCACCGCCCTGCTGGCTACCGAGTCCGACGCCCCCGAAGTTCTCGGCCTCGACCTCTACGCCTGATGTTGCCCTACCACTTGGGCTGCCCGTCCTGGAACGAGCCGGCCTGGCGCGGCAGCTTCTATCCCGCCGAGCTGCGCCCGGCTGATACCCTCGGCCACTACGTCCAGGTGTTCAATGCGGTAGAAGGCAACACCACCTTCTACGCCCGGCCTTCCGCCGACACCCTGCAGCGCTGGGCGCAGACCATGCCGGAGCACTTCCGCTTCTGCGCCAAGCTGCCTCGGGACATCAGCCACGAAGGTGACCTGCGCGAGCAGTTCCTCGCCACCGATGCGTTCCTCCAGCTCTTGGCGCCCTTGGGCGCGCGCCTGGCCCCGCTCTGGCTGCAACTGCCTGCGACGTTCGGGCCGAGCCGACTGGCCGAGCTGGCCTGCTGGCTGGACGAATTCAATCACCAACCTATTGCCGTGGAAGTGCGCAACCGGGCCTTCTTCGACAAGGGGGAGGCGGAACGCGCGCTCAACCGCCTGCTCCATGAGCGCGGCGTGGAGCGCATCTGCCTGGATTCCCGGGCGCTGTTCAGCGTGCGTTCGCAGGACCCGGCGGTGCTCCATGCGCAGTCGAAGAAGCCACGAGTGCCCGTGCGACCCACCGCGTTCAGTGCCAGCCCGCAGGTGCGTTTCATCGGCGGCCCTGACCTGGACGCCAACCAGAGCTTCCTCGACCCCTGGCTGGACAAGGTGGCCGGGTGGATCGAGCAGGGGCTGACGCCGAATGTCTTCCTGCACACGCCGGACAACCATCTGGCGGCCGCCCAGGCCCTGCGCTTCCATGCCGCGTTGTGCGAGCGTCTGCCAGGGCTTCCACCTCTCGACCTGCCGAAGCCGCCAGCCGAACAACTCGGCCTGCTCTGAGCCTTGGGCTAGGCTATCGGCCTCTGTCCCCTGATTGCGGAGCCTGCCCATGACCACCCAAGCGCAACGCGGCGAAACCTTCGCTGCCCTGCACCGCGCGCCCGGCCTGTTCGTCCTGCCCAATCCCTGGGACGCCGGCTCGGCGAAGATGCTCGCCCACCTGGGGTTCGCCGCGCTGGCCACCACCAGCGCGGGCCTGGCATTTGCCTTGGGCCGCCGCGACGCTGAAGGCAACGTGAGTCGTGAAGAAGCACTGGCCAATGCCCGCGACATAGCCGAAGCCACGCCGCTGCCGGTGGCGGCGGACCTGGAGAACGGCTACGGGGATCACCCCGAGGACTGCGCGGCGGCCATTCGTGCGGCCGCTGCTGTCGGGCTGGTAGGCGGTTCCATTGAAGACGCCAGCGGCCGCGCCGACGACCCCATCTATCCACTGGAACTGGCGGTGGAACGCATCCGCGCGGCAGTGGAGGCGGCCCGCAGCCTCGGTTTCCCCTTCACCCTGGCGGCGCGAGCGGAGAATTTCCTCCACGGCCGTGCTGACCTGGACGACACCCTGCGTCGCCTGGCGGCTTATGCGGACGCGGGCGCCGATGTGCTCTATGCACCGGGCCTGACCACCCGCGAACAGATTCATGCGGTGGTACGCGCCGTGGCGCCGCGTCCGGTAAACGTATTGGTGGGGTCGCCCAGCCTGAAGCTGGGGCTGGAGGAGTTGGCCGAGCTGGGGGTCAAGCGGGTCAGCGTGGGCTCCAACCTGGTGCGCGTTGCTTATGGCGCCTTTTTCCAGGCAGCGGAAGGGCTTCGTGCAGGCAACCTGGCAGCCATGGGGCAGGCGATGCCCTTCGATCGCATCAACGACCTGTTCCGGTCCTGAGCGGAGGCTGCGGGCCAACGGGACGCTGGCTACAGGCTCTGGCAGAATGCGCGGGTTTTTCCGGTCAGGCGTGAGCGTTCATGAGTGAAGATTCTGTCAGGGTAAGGGCCGAGGCCCTCGAGCCGGCGTTTGCCGAAGCGCTGGATGCCTGGGCTGCGCGCCTGGGGCTGACGCGTGAAGGGAAAGCGGATTTCGCCCTGCAGTTGGGCGGCGAAGGCCTGCAGTTGCTGCAGCTTGGCCCTGACTCGCCGGGACCGGTGCGAGTGGATTTCGTCGAAGGCGCCGCAGCGCACCGGCGCAAGTTCGGCGGCGGCAGCGGACAGATGATTGCCAAGGCGGTCGGGGTACAGCCGGGCGTTCGTCCGACCGTGCTGGATGCCACGGCGGGACTCGGGCGCGACGCCTTTGTCCTTGCCACATTGGGCTGTGAAATGACCCTGATCGAACGCCAGCCGCTGATCGCCGCCTTGCTGGAAGACGGCCTGGCGCGTGCCGGGCAGGACCTGGAAACAGCGGCCATCGCTGTGCGCATGCGCCTGTTGCAGGGCAACGCCATCGAGCTGATGGGCAACTGGCAAGGTGAGCCGCCTCAGGTGATTTACCTTGATCCGATGTTTCCGCACCGCGACAAGAGCGCGCTGGTGAAGAAGGAGATGCGCCTGTTCCGCCCCTTGGTGGGCGATGACCAGGATGCCCCGGCGCTGCTGCAGGCCGCCCTGGCCCTGGCCAGCCATCGGGTGGTGGTGAAGCGTCCGCGCAAGGCGCCGATCATCGAAGGCGCCAAACCGAGCTATGCACTGGAAGGGAAGTCCAGCCGCTACGATATCTACCCGAAGAAGAAGCTGGGAAGCTGAGCCTCCCGCAGCTTGTCCGCGCTTTGGTTCAGAGCCTGTACGTTGGCGCCGAGCGCAGCGAGGCCCAGCAGCGAGGTGTTGGGCTTCGTACCTCAGCGGAACTCCGCCCGGCCCAACCTACGGCAGCGAGGGAGTCAGGGCGCATACGCCCTGACAAACAACTCCACCACTTCCCGCACGTGCTGCTCGGCGGCGTCCCCTTCCAGGGCCGCGCCGCAGCCGATCAGCAGGCGGAAGTTGTGCCCGCCCTTGATCAGGCAGAAGAAGTGCTCAGCGGCATTCAGCGGCTGCTCGATGCGCAGTTTGCCGGCCTGGTTGGCCTGGTCCAGCAGCCCGGTCATTTCCTGCTGGATCCGCAGCGGCCCCGCTTCGTAGAACATCCGTGACAGCTTCGGGTCCTGGTTGGCCATGGCCACCATGACCCGGTGCAGCTCCAGGGATTCGCGGCTGTTGATCAACTGATGGAAACTGCGGCCGATGTTCAGCAGCACGCTCTCGATACTGGCGTCGGCCGGCAGCTCGAACAGCAGCTCCGGTAGCTGCTCTTCGCACTTGGCCTTCACCGCGGCGGAGAACAGCGTCTCCTTGTCGGTGAAGTGGCTGTACACGGTCAGCTTGGACACGCCGGCCTCGGCGGCGATGGCGTCCATGCTGCTGCCGTCGTAGCCGTTCCTCAGGAAAAGATTCTTCGCGGCTTCGAGAATTGCCTTTCTCTTCGCGGGATCTTTCGGGCGGCCTGGGCCGCTGGTCGGAAATGAATTGTCTGACATTTCTATATAAATACTGGACTGGTGAGTTTGCTATTTTTACTATACCCAGCAGTATAAATATTCCAGCTGCTCTTCGCGAAAGGTCATTCATCATGTTTCGCCATGCCTTGCCCCTCGCTTTGCCCCTGTCCCTTTCCCTCTTGATCGCAGCCTGCGGTAACGGGGAGCCTGTGCAACAAGGGGTGCGTCCGGCCATGGTGGTGCAGCCGGAGCCGGCAGCGGATGCGGTGGATACTTTCCCGGGCGAGGTGCGCGCACGTTACGAGCCGGAGCTGGCCTTTCGCATCGGCGGCAAGGTGATTAAACGCCTGGTGGAAATGGGGGCGCGGGTGAAGAAGGACCAGCCCCTGGCCGAACTGGACCCGGAAGACGTGCGGCTGCAACTGGAGGCGTCCCACGCCCAGGTCGCCGCTGCCGAGGCCAACCTCAAGCTGGTGCGGGCCGAACGCGACCGCTACCGCACCCTGCTGGACCGCCAGATGATCAGCCGCTCCCAGTACGACAACGTGGAGAACCAGTACCGCGCGGGCGAGGCGCGGGTTAAGCAGATCAAGGCCGAATTCAACGTCGCCAGTAACCAGGCGGCCTACACCGTGCTTCGTGCCTCGCAGAACGGCGTGATCGCCAGCCGCCGCGCGGAAGTGGGGCAGGTGGTCGCCGCCGGGCAGACAGTCTTCACCCTGGCCGCCGACGGCGAGCGTGAAGTGCTGATCAGCCTGCCGGAACATGCGATCGACCGCTTCAAGGTGGGCCAGGAGGTGGCCGTCGAACTCTGGTCACTGCCCGGCCAGCGCTTCCCGGCGCGCATCCGTGAACTGGCGCCGGCTGCCGACTCGCAGTCGCGCACCTTCGCTGCACGTGTCGCCTTCGCCGATGGCAAGGTCCCGGCAGAGCTGGGCCAGAGCGCCCGCGTATTCATCCGCAGCAACGGTTCGGTGCCGCTTTCCGTGCCGCTTTCGGCCCTGACCGCGGAAGCCGGCCAGCCCTATGTCTGGGTGGTCGATCCCAAGGATTCGACGTTGAAACGCCGTCTGGTGCGCGTCGGTCCTTATGGCGAGGACCGCGTTCCGGTGCTTGAAGGCCTGAAGCCCGATGACTGGGTAGTGGCGGCCGGCGTGCAGGTGCTGCGCGAAGGCCAGCAGGTGCGGCCGGTGGACCGCGCCAACCGTTCGGTGAAATTGCTGGCCAAGGAGTAAGGCACCGTGAATTTCAACCTGTCCGCCTGGGCGCTGAAAAACCGCCAGATCGTCCTCTACATCATGTTGCTGCTGGGCATTGTCGGGGCCATTTCCTACACCAAGCTGGGGCAGAGCGAAGACCCGCCCTTTACTTTCAAGGCCATGGTGGTGCGTACCAACTGGCCCGGCGCCAGTGCCGAAGAAGTCTCCCGCCAGGTCACCGAACGCATCGAGAAGAAGCTGATGGAGACCGGCGAGTACGACAAGATCATCTCCTTCTCCCGCCCTGGCGAGTCGCAGGTGACCTTCATTGCTCGCGACTCCATGCACTCCAACGAGATTCCCGAGCTCTGGTATCAGGTCCGCAAGAAGATCAGCGACATTCGCCATACGTTGCCGCCGGGTATCCAGGGGCCGTTCTTCAACGATGAGTTCGGGACGACCTTCGGCAACATCTACGCGCTGACCGGCGAAGGATTCGACTACGCCGTGCTCAAGGACTACGCCGACCGCATCCAGCTGCAGCTGCAGCGGGTCAAGGACGTCGGCAAGGTCGATCTGCTCGGGCTGCAGGACGAGAAGATCTGGATCGAACTGTCCAACGTGAAGCTGGCGACCCTGGGGCTGCCGCTCGCCGCCGTGCAGCAAGCCCTGGAAGAGCAGAACGCCGTGGCGGCTGCCGGTTTCTTCGAAACCCCCAGCGACCGGGTGCAACTGCGAGTATCCGGCCGCTTCGATTCGGTGAAGGAAATCCGCGACTTCCCCATCCGCGTGGCGGACCGCACCTTCCGCATTGGCGATGTGGCCGAGGTACGCCGTGGCTTCAACGACCCGCCGGCGCCGCGCATGCGCTTCATGGGCGAGGATGCCATCGGCCTGGCGGTGTCCATGAAGGCCGGCGGCGACATCCTGGTGCTTGGCCAGGCGCTGGAAAACGAGTTCGCCCGCCTGCAGCAGAACCTGCCGGCCGGCATGCAGCTGCGCAAGGTGTCCGACCAGCCGGCAGCGGTGAAGACCGGGGTAGGGGAGTTCGTTCGCGTACTCACTGAAGCGCTGATCATCGTGCTGCTGGTGAGCTTCTTCTCGTTGGGCCTGCGCACCGGCCTGGTGGTGGCGCTGTCCATTCCGCTGGTGCTGGCGATGACCTTCGCGGTGATGTACTACCTCGGCATCGGCCTGCACAAGATTTCCCTCGGCGCCCTGGTGTTGGCACTGGGCCTTTTGGTGGACGACGCGATCATCGCGGTGGAGATGATGGCCATCAAGATGGAGCAGGGCTACGACCGCCTCAAGGCTGCCAGCTACGCCTGGAGCAGCACGGCCTTCCCGATGCTCACCGGCACCCTGATCACTGCCGCTGGCTTCCTGCCCATCGCCACCGCGCAATCCGGCACCGGCGAATACACCCGCTCGATCTTCCAGGTGGTGACCATCGCCCTGGTGGTTTCCTGGATTGCCGCCGTGGTGTTCGTGCCCTATCTGGGCGATCGCCTGTTGCCGGACCTGGCCAGGTTGCATGCGCAGAAACATGGCGGCAGCGACAAGGGCCACGACCCCTATTCGACGCCGTTCTACCAGCGTGTCCGCCGCGTGGTGGAGTGGTGCGTGCGTCGGCGCAAGACAGTGATCCTGCTGACGCTGGCCGCGTTCGTCGCCTCCATCGCCATGTTCCGTTTCGTGCCCCAGCAGTTCTTCCCGTCCTCCGGCCGCCTGGAGCTGATGGTCGATCTCAAGCTGGGTGAGGGATCGTCCCTGGCCAACACCGAGGTTGAAGTGAAGCGCCTGGAGCAGCTGCTGCGCGAGCATCCGGGTGTGGACAACTATGTGGCCTATGTCGGCACCGGTTCGCCGCGCTTCTACCTGCCGCTGGACCAGCAGCTGCCTGCGGCGAGCTTCGCCCAGTTCGTGGTGCTGGCCAAATCCATTGAGTCCCGCGAGGAGGTCCGCAGCTGGCTGATCCAGGTTCTGAACGATGATTTCCCCACCCTGCGCAGCCGTATTTCGCGGCTGGAGAACGGCCCGCCGGTGGGCTACCCGGTGCAGTTCCGCGTATCCGGCGAGCACATCGACGAAGTCCGCGCCTTGGCGCGCAAGGTGGCCGACAAGGTGCGCGAGAACACCCATGTGGTGAACGTGCACCTGGATTGGGAGGAGCCCAGCAAGGTCGTGCGGCTGAACATCGACCAGGACCGCGCCCGCGCCATGGGCGTGAGCACCGCCGACCTGTCGCGCTTCCTGCAGAGCTCGCTGACCGGCGCGCCGGTGAGCCAGTACCGTGAAGACAACGAGCTGATCGAGATCCTCCTGCGCGGCACCGTGCGTGAACGCCAGGAACTGGCCCTGCTGCCGAGCCTGGCGGTGCCCACGGACAACGGCCACAGCGTGCCGCTGTCGCAGATCGCCACCCTGGAATACGGTTTCGAGGAGGGCATCATCTGGCACCGCAACCGCCTGCCCACCGTCACCGTGCGTGCCGACATCTACGACAAGTCGCTGCCGGCCAGCCTGGTCAAGGACATCTCGCCGACACTGGACCCGATCCGTGCCGAGCTGCCGGACGGCTACCTGCTGGAGGTCGGCGGCACGGTGGAAGACTCTTCCCGTGGGCAGCGCTCGGTGAACGCCGGCATGCCGCTGTTCGTCGTGGTCGTGCTGACCCTGCTGATGCTGCAGCTGAAGAGTTTCTCGCGCTCGGCCATGGTGTTCCTCACCGCGCCCTTGGGGCTGATCGGCGTAACCCTGTTCCTCCTGGTGTTCCGCCAGCCCTTCGGCTTCGTCGCCATGCTCGGCACCATCGCCTTGGCGGGGATGATCATGCGCAACTCGGTGATACTGGTCGACCAGATCGAGCAGGACATCGCCCATGGCCTGGATCGCTGGCACGCCATCATCGAAGCCACGGTGCGACGTTTCCGACCCATCGTGCTGACTGCCCTGGCGGCGGTGCTGGCAATGATCCCGTTGTCGCGCAGCGTGTTCTTCGGCCCGATGGCCGTGGCCATCATGGGCGGCCTGATCGTCGCCACCGCCCTGACCCTGCTGTTCCTGCCGGCGCTGTATGCCGCGTGGTTCCGGGTCAAACCGGTGGAGGCGGAGCAGCTGAAGCCAGCGCTGGCCCCCGACGCCCAGCCCAGTCACTGATCACAAAGGCCCCTTCGGGGGCCTTTTTCATGCTTTTTTGCGGCAGACCGTCTCGCCGTCATGCAGACAGCAACCCGTCGGTGTCTCGGCCGGGCGTCCCGTCTAGTCGTACAGGCTATCCAGCAAGGCCGCGAAGTTGCGCTCCACCACTGGACGCTTGAGCTTCTGCGTCGGCGTGAGTTCGTCCTTTTCCTGGCTGAGCAGGCGCGGAAGCAGCGTCCAGGCCTTGATCCGCTCGACCTGTGACAGATCGGCGTTCACGCTGTCGACATGGGCCTGCAACTCCGTCATCAGAGTGGGGGAGCCTGGCCAGTCATCCACCTTGCCGGGCAATCGCCGGTTCTGCGCCCAGGCCTCCAGGCGCTGCGGATCCAGGGCGAGCAGGGCGCTGAGATGCTTGCGCCGGTCGCCATGCACCAGGGCCTGTTCCACCAGCGGGTGCTGCTTGAGGCGCGCCTCGATGGGCGATGGTGCGATGTTCTTGCCGCCGGCGGTGATGATCAGCTCCTTCTTGCGCCCGGTTAGCCAGAGGTAGCCCTCGTCGTCGAGCCGGCCGAGGTCGCCGGTGCGCAGCCAGCCGTCGGTGGTGAAGGTTTCGGCGGTCCTCTCCGGCTGCCGGAAGTAACCCTTGAACACCAGCGGACCACGCACCAACACTTCGCCGTCCTCGTCGATGCGCAACTCGACGCCGGACAGGGCGCGGCCAACCGCACCGGCCTTGCGCGTGCCAGCCTCGTTGGAGGTGAGGAAGGCGGTGGATTCGGACATGCCCCAGCCTTCGCACAGCGGCAGACCCAGGGCGGAGAAGAACTCCACCAGGCCCGCGTCCAGGGGAGCGCCGCCGCTCACCAGCACGCGGATGCGCGAGCCGAACAGGCGCTGGCGCAGCTTGTCCAGCACCAGTCGCCGGGCCAGCAGCAGTTTCAGGCCGCCAATGCCGTTGCCTTCGTGGCGGGCGTGGCGGAAACCGGCGCGCAATGCCCAGGCCAGCAGCCGCCGCCTGCCGGGCGACATCGCTTCGCGCTGGGCCATGACCGCCGCATGCAATTTCTCGTACAGGCGTGGCACGCTGCCGAAGAAGTCCGGCTCCACTTCGAGGATCGCCTGGGGCACGTCGTTGATGTCCGGCACATAGGCGGCCTGGGCACCGCACCACAGGCGCTGGTACTGGCCGATCACCCGTTCGCCGACGTGGGCCATCGGCAGAAACGCCAGGCTCCTGTAGCGTGGCATCGGCAGGGTATAGGCGCTGATGGAGGCGAGCAGGTTGCCGTGGCTGAGCATCGCCGCCTTCGGCTCGCCGGTGGTCCCCGAGGTGAAGACCAGGTTGGCCAGGGCATCGCGGTCCAGCGCCTGCCAGCGTTGCCTGACCTGCTGGGTCGGGATGTCCCCGGCCTGGACGAGGAAGGCGTCGAGCCCCTGGTGGCCGCTGCCCGCTGCGGGCGGGTCGAGGCAGATGACCCGCAGGCCCTGTATATCCAGCGCCAGGGCCCAGGCGGAGTGCTCGACGAACAACAGGCGGCAGTCGGCGCGCTGCAGTTGCTGGATGGCCTGGGCCGGGCTCAGGCTCGGGTAGAGCCCCACGCTGACGGCGCCGACACAGAGCACGGCGAAATCCAGCAGGCTCCATTCCAGGCGGGTCCGACTCCAGATCGCCACCCGGTCGCCGGGCTGCACCCCGGCTGCGATCAGGGCCTGGGCCAACGTCTCACTGCGGCGGGCGACCTCGCCCCAGTCCAGGGTTCGCCAGCTGTCGGTGTCACGCACCTGGGCGGCGGGCCAGTCCGGCGTGTGAGTAATCCGCCAGGCGAGCAGGGCAGGGATGCTGGGCAGATCGGCTGGCGGTTGCTGTGTCGTCATCGAACACCTCCTGTACTCGGTTGGACGGGTTGCGACTCACTCAGGGGATCGGCTGGCCGGAGTCGCGCTCCTTGACCGCCTGGGCGAATCCCACTTCCTCGCAGCGGGCCTTGAAGCGCACGCCTTCCGGGCTGTGGCGAGTGATGCCGTCGAAAAGCGTGGCGAACATCTGGGTGGTTTCCAGGCCCATGTTGTGAAAGGCCTGGTTGATCATCAGCTTCTGCATCATCAGCTGGTTCTTCGGGATGCCCTGCATGCGGGCAGCAAGCGTCTGTACGGCCGCATCCAGTTCGGCCTGGGGCACGCTCTGGTAGACCAGGCCGAGGCGCTGGGCCTCGCGGCCATCGATCAAGTCGCCGGTGAGGAGCATGCGCTTGGCCTTCTCCGGGCCCAGGCGGTAGACCCACATGGCGGTGGTGGGGCAGCCCCAGACCCGCGCCGGCGGGTAGCCGATCACCGCCTCGTCGGCCATGAGGATCAGATCACAACACAGGGCGATGTCGCTGCCGCCGGCCACCGCCGGGCCATGGACCTTGGCGATCACCGGTTTGTAACTGCGGAACAGGCTCATGAAGTGCTCGGTGTTCTTCTTCATCAGCACGTAGTCGACCATCGGGTCCCAGGGCATTTCCTGGCTGCCATAGATGCCGCGTGGATTCTCGGCGAAGAACTTGAGGTCGTAGCCGCTGCAAAATCCGCGCCCGGCGCCGGTGAGTACGATCACATGGACAGCGTTATCGGCGTTGGCGCGCAGCACGGCCGCTTCGAGGTCGGCCGGCATGCGGTCGTCGATGGCGTTCAGGCGCTCCGGACGGTTCAGGGTGAGTGTGGCGATGCGGCCGTCAACAGCGTAATGGACGGTGGACTCGGTCATGGGGAAGCACTCCATTGTTTTTGTTGGTCGAGGGCTTGGCGCGTCGAGATAAATAAGTAAACTGAATTCACTTTTGTTGTCTATCAGTTTGTCGAGTGCTTGCATGTCCGATCTTTCCGCCAAAGCCCTGCGAACCCGTACCAGCCTGCTGGATGCCGCCCGAGCAGAACTGCTGGAACAGGGTGGCGGCCTGGAGGTGGGGCGGGTGGCGGAGCGGGCGGGAGTCTCGGTCGGCCTGATCTACCGCTACTTCAATTCTCGCGCGGGCCTGCTTGCGGCGGTGGCCGAGGATTTCCACGATCGCTACCAGGCCGAGGTGATGGCGGTGGACCCGCTGCCAGGCGCCGAGGACTGGTGCAGCCGCGAGGAGCAGCGGGTCAGGCTCGCAGTGCAGTTCGTCTACGCCGAACCCCTGGCTCCACTGTTGCTGGTGAGCCTGGCGCGGGAACCGGAAGTGGCGGCGCTGGAAGCCCAGCGCATCGCCGAGAATGTGCGCCAGGGTGCCGACAACATCCGCCGCGGCCAGGCCGCCGGCCAGTTGAACGCCAGCCTCGACCCGGAGTTGGTGTCGGCGATGATCCTCGGCGGCATGCATCAGGCGCTGCTGGAAGCCCTCGGCCGCTCGCCGCGGCCGGCGGCGGAGCAGTTGTCCCGCCAGCTCTGGCATTTCATCCGTGGCGCCCTGGCGCCACTCCAGCCGACTTGACCACAAGCAGAGGTGGCCATGCAGCACGCGACCCAGGTGGAACTACTCAAGCGAACCCTTGCCCTGGTGGAGCAGGGCATATCCGATTGCGTCGAAGAGCCGTCGGCGCTGCCGGTGGAGGTCTACCTGGACGAGCAGCGCTACCGCCGCGAGCGGGACGAGGTATTGCGCCGCGAGCCGCTGCTGGTTGCCCGTTCCAGCGAGATATCCCCGGGCCACTTCATCACCCGTGACCTGTTGGCGCCGTTGCTGCTGACCCGCAACGAGCAGGGCCGGCTTCGGGCTTTCCTCAACGTCTGCAAACACCGTGGCACCCAACTGGTGGGCGATGCCGCCGGGCCCAATCGGGTGTTCGTGTGCCCCTATCACGCCTGGTCCTACAATCCAGATGGCCAGTTGCGCGGCATTCTCCATGGCTATGGCTTCGAGGGCATCGACCGGGCTTGCCTGAACCTCACGGAAGTGCCGGTGGCCGAGCGCTTCGGCGCCGTCTGGGCACGTCACTCATCGGGGCCGGCACTGGATATGGAGGCGTTCTTCGGCGAGCAGATCCTGGCCGACTTCGACAGCTTTGCCCTGGGCGACCACGTGATCTTCGATCCTCGGGACATCCGCCGGCCGGTGAACTGGAAGCTGACCATCGACACCTTTCTGGAGAACTACCACGTCGCCCGCGCACACCAGGCCACCATCGACCACTTGTTCTGGCCCAACCTGGGCCTGTTCGAGCGCTTCGGCCGGCATATCCGCAATTACTACGTGAAGCGCAACCTGCGCGATATCCTCGATCAGCCTGAGCGCGACTGGAACCTGCGCCGTCACGGCAACCTGCTGTACTTCCTCTGGCCCAATACCCTGGTGCTGGTGGAGCCTGACCATATCGACTTTTCCACGGTGTTCCCCGATGGCCCGCGGGCCACTCGTGTGCTCGGCCATACCCTGTTGCCGGAGGAACCGGTGACGGAGAAGGCACAGCGCTATTTCGAGAAGAACAACACGATTCTCTATTCGGCCCTGGAAGAGGACTTCGCCATGGCGGCGCGGGTACAGGCGGGCATTCAGGCCGGCGCCAGTGATCGGCTGTGGCATGGGCGGTTCGAGCAGGCGCTGAGGTGGTTTCACCAGGGGCTGGATGAGGCGTTGGGGGATGGGCGGGTGGAGGTATTGGGAGGGTAAGGCGGGACTTGAGCGGGAGGCTGGTTCGGACCGGATTGGCAATTTTGTGTGATTGCCCTTGCTTGGCTCTGCGCGGCTAGATACCTCCCTCACCCCCGGCCCCTCTCCCTGAAGAGGAGAGGGGTGACGGTGCTGGCGAGTCTGGAGAGAACCTGAAGCCCGTACGGGTCTGAAATCGAGTAGAGAAGGTGGGGCCGGGCCCCCGGCGCAACGATGGAGCGAGGGCGCCCCGGCGAAGACGGGCCCGGATGCAGGGGCAAGCCCTTTTGATTTCTTTTGGGTGGTGCGGCATTCCGACGACTGCCAAAAGAGGCTCGACGGGGGGGGCGAAACCGAAACCCAAAGCCCGCTCGGCAGCGAGCTGTACAACAGAACTCCAAGCCCCTTCACACCGGATTACCAATCCGGTGTGAAGCTCATCCACCGGGACCTGCCAAACATCCACAAAAAACCCGGCATCAAGCCGGGCTCTTGATGACGTGCAACCCTCAAAGCGCCCCAAACACCTTCTTCGCCAGGCTGGTAGCGGCGCCGGCCGGGTTCTGGCGGATGCTGGCTTCCTGCTCGGCGATCATCTTGAACAGGCCGTCCAGCGCCTCTTCGGTCACGTAGCTCTCGATGCTGGCGCTCTTGGCATCGACCACGCCGAAGCTCGCGGCCTGGCCAGCGAAGCTGTTGTACTGCTGCGCCAGGCCGACCTTGTCGGTTGCCTGCTTGACGATGGGCAGGAACTTGGCGCGCAGTTGTTCACGGCTGGATTTGTTCAGGTATTGGGTGGCGGCATCATCCGGACCGCTGAGTATGCCCTTGGCGTCCTGCACGGTCATCTTCTTCACCGCATCCACCAGCAGTGCCTGCGCCTGGGGCACGGCGGCCTCGGCGGCCTTGTTCATGCTGGCTTCCAGCTGTTCGACCTGGGCGCCCATGCCCATCATTTTCATGGTCTTGGCGGCCTTGCCCAGGTTACCCGGCAACTCAATGCGCACGTCCGGGTTATTGGTGAAGCCACCAGGCGTGCCCAGCTGCTGCACGGCAACCTTGGCCCCCTGGGTCAGGGCGTCTTTGAGGCCGCCGCTGGCATCCGTCTGGCTGAGGTCGGCGATAGACAGGGCGAAGGCGCTGGCCGACAGGGCGAGGCCGGCACAGAGGGTGGTGAAGCGAATCATGGCTGCATCCTTGTGGCGATTGGCTGGTCAGAAACTCAGCGGACAGGGTCGACTTTTATGCCCAGAGGCTGTGGGTTGGAGCCGTCGAGTTTAACCGAGTGCTGCTCGGTACTGATGAACATCAGCTTGCCATCCAGCTCGATGCGCGCGCTGACGGCATAACGGTGGTTGGACTGGACCTTGGTCGGGTCGTAGTCGAGACGAAAGTTCAAAGGCACCTGGCCCTCGATCGGCCCCTGCTGGCGAGTCAGCTCCACGGCGGGGGCACCGGCCAACGAAACATCCTGCAGGCCACGTCTCCGAATCAAGGCGGATGAACTGAAATCGCCCCCGAAGCGGGGGCGATGCACAGGTGGGGTCAGGGTATCAATCGTCCATCGCCGTGCTGGAGATGGCATTGAGGGTGTTGTTGAACTGCACCGTTTCGTTGAAGGTTTTGACGAGGTTGCGGAATCGGTCCTTGGCTCCGACCAGTTGCTTGAGCTTCTCGGCCAGGTCGTCGTCCTTACGGTTCAACGAGGCCTCGCGTTCGTCCAAGGATTCGGTGCGGCGCAGCAGGGACTCGGCCAGTTCGTCATTGCGCTGCTTTTCCAGGCGCAGGGATTCAGCGAGCTTGGCGGTACTGCGATCACGGGCCTCGACATTCTCGGCAAGAGCCTTGAGCGCTGCGCTGCGCTCGGCCAGGGCGCGGGCATTGTCTTCGGCGTTGCGCTCAAGGTTGGAGACTTCGCGGGTCAGGCGGGTTTCCAGCAGCCGCAGCTGTTCTTCCTTGTCGGCGAGGAGGCGTTCCTTTTCGTAGAGTTGCGATTTGCGCTGGTCCAGAGTCTCCTGCTGTTTCACGGCCTCCAGCTTCTGCAAGGTCAGGCCCTTGGCCATTTCCGCCAGGGCGTCGAGGGTGTGCTGCACATCGCTGAGGACGCCGTCGGTGTCGGCGCCGAGGGTAGGGAGGGCGCTGGGTGGCTCGTGCTCTTCGACCGGGCGTATTTCAACCACGGGGTCGCTCAGGGTAGGCGGTTCGCTGTCCGGCAACGCTGGTGCCTGTGCTGCGACTTCCGCGCTGAGCCGCTGCAGGTCCCTGGTTTCCAGTGCGTCGTCCAGGTCCGCCCTGGGTTCTGGAACGGTAACGGGCGAGGCAATGTCCTGCACGGGCGTCTGTTCGGTTTCTTCCGGCGGTGGAGCTGGCTCGGACGGCTCTTGCTCGTGGTTTGCCTCCGGCAGCGGTTCGACACTTTCCTCGGCCTCTGCTGAGATTGCGGATTGGGGCAGGCTGAAGTCCACCCCCAGGGCGCGGCTGTCGATGCGGGCGGGCGGTTCTTCCGCGTGAGGCGGTTCGGATTGCAGCGGCGGGCTGCTGGAGGGGAGTGGGGCGCCGATGTTGGGACTTTCGCGGGTGGCGATCAGCGTGAGCACGGCGCTCTTGTTGATCGACAGGCTGCGGTGTTCTGTTGCGCAGGCGGGCTTCTGCTGTTCGCCAGTGAGCTCGCCCTTGAGGTCGATGAAGTGGAAATCCAGTTTGCTTGATTCACTCACAGCTCGTCCTCCCTGGTGATCTGCTTCAGTACCTGCACGGCGTAGCGCCACTCCTGCTCGGACTCCAGGCACGCCAGCCGATAGCCATTCTCCAGCGGTACGGCGCTGGCCACGTACACCTTGGAGGTGCCGTGGCGGCCTTCTTCGTTGAGGGTGTAGACGACGATGTTGCGGTCGATGAGAGGGATGGCGAAGCTGCACAGGATGGCGGCGTTGACCACTTCCTGTGCGTCGTTCTCGACGGTGATGGTTCTCAGCAGCATGGGGTGAGTCTTCCGTATTCGGGGCAGGAGATGCACTCGGATGGCCGAGTTAGTGCAGCGCCGAATGGTACGGAGGGGGCTGGGGCAAGCCTGTCGGGAGCCGTCTGCTTGTGCTGTGTGAATGGTCTTGAACGGTGCTGCGGACCGACGCCGGGCCATGCATGCCCGGCGTTGGAAAGCGCAGTCAGCTGGCTTCGGCCGGAGCGTTCGCCTCGGGCTCGATCTGGCGATCGAATGCCACTTGACGGATGGACAGGCGAATTTCCGCCGGCAGGACACGCTTGGCGGCGCCTTCGGCCAGTTCGCCGAGCAACTCGTGGTAGCTCAGCTTGCCGGTTTCGTCCCGGCGCAGCACGCGTTGGTCCAGCAGGGTCTGGATGAAGTGGCGGAACAGGCTCTTGTCGAAGAATTCCGGGGCATTGAGACCGTGGAGGATCGACAGGCGCTGGGCCATGACGGTGCAGAGGTCTTCTAGTTCCTCGGCGCTCAGCTGGTTCTGGCCCACGTTCAGCAACAGGGCGATGGCCATGTAGAAGCGTTGCAGGGTCTGGACGATGGCGCGGGCCAGCAGGGTCAGCAGGACGAACTCCCGCGAGCTGGGCGCCGGGCGCACGTAGACGTCCCCCTCTACCTTGAGCAAACCCTGCTCGACGAAGGCCGCCAGCCACTGGTCGACCACGCCTTCCAGCTCGTTGGCGTCCCAGCGGATGAACAGTTCCGCTTGCAGATAGGGATAGAGCGCGCGGGTGTAACGCAGGATCTGCTCCCGGCTCATGCGCGCGCTGCTCTGGAAGAAGCAGGCCAGCAGCGCCGGCAACGCGAACACATGGAGCACATTGTTGCGGTAGTAGGTCATGAGGACGGCGTTCTGCTCATCCAGATAGAGGATCTTGCCCAAGGGGTCCTTCTGCTCGGCCAGCAGGTTCATGCTCTGCACGTACTGGATCAGCGCCTGGCCGTCGCCTTCCGGCAGGGTGGCGTGAGGCGAATAGGGGACGGCGCGGAGCAGGGTCAGGTAGAGGTCGAGCACACGCGTGAGGGCGCGTTCGTCCAGGGCCAGACGGCTGGTGGACAGCAGCGCCAGGGCCACCAGATTGACCGGGTTGATCGCCGCCGCGTCGTTGAGGTGGCGGGCGATGCGCACGGCCAACTGGTTGGTCGTGTCGTTGAGCCAGGCCGGGCGGAACTGTGGGCCCAGTTCCTGGACACGCCAATCCGGCTGTTGCTGGTCGAGGAATTCGGCCAGCTTGATCGGTTCGCCGAAGTTCACCGCCACCGAGCCGAAGCGCAGCTTCAGGGCGCTGACGACCTTGAACAGATCGAAGATGGATTCCTTCTTCTTGCTCGCTCCGCGCAGTTCACCCAGGTAGGTGCGGCCTTCCAGCACGCGCTCGTAGCCGATGTACACCGGCACGAAGACGATGGGCAGGCGCGATGAGCGCAGGAAGCTGCGCAGGGTGATGGCGAGCATGCCGGTTTTCGGATGCAGCATGCGCCCGGTGCGCGAGCGTCCGCCCTCGACGAAGTACTCCACCGGGAAGCCGCGGCTGAACAGCGTGTGCAGGTACTCGTTGAAGACCGCGGTGTACAGCGGGTTGCCCTTGAAGGTGCGGCGCATGAAGAAGGCGCCACCGCGGCGCAGCAGGCCGCCGATCACCGGCATGTTGAGGTTGATGCCGGCGGCGATGTGCGGCGGTGTCAGGCCATTGCGGAACAGCAGGTAGGACAGCAACAGGTAGTCGATATGGCTGCGGTGGCAGGGCACGTAGATGACCTCGTGGCCATGGACGCTCTCCTGCACCTGCTCGATGTGGTTGACCTTGATGCCCTCGTAGAGCTTGTTCCAGAACCAGGACAGCACCACTTCGAGGAAGCGAATGGCGGTGTAGGCGAAGTCGGAGGCGATCTCGTTGCCGTACTTCAGGGCCTGTGCCTCGGCGGCGGCCAGGCTGACCTTGTCGCGCTCGGCCTCTTCGGCGATGGCCTGGCGCACCAGCGGGCCGCGTACCAGGCCCTTGACCAGGTTGCGGCGGTGCGACAGATCGGGACCGATGACGGCGGTCTTCTGGTTGCGGAAGTGGACCCGCAGGATGCGATTGACCATGCGCAGGGTGCGCTCCGGGCCCTTGTCCTGGTCCACCAGCTCGCGCAGGTGGATGGGGGCGGAGAACTGCACACGGGTCTTGCGCCCGAGGATGAGGATGCTGACCAGCTTGCGCAGCCGGCCGGTCACTGCCCAGCTGTCCGCGAAAAGCAGCTTCCAGGGGCTGGTCTCGCGGTCGGGGGATTGGCCCCAGAACACCGTCACCGGGATGATCTGCGCGTCTTCCACGGCGTGTTGCTGGATGGCACCCAATACCCGTACCAGGGTCGGGGATGCGCCGCGTTTGTCCTGGCCACCCAGCCAGCCCGGCTCGGGCGTCAGGTGGAAGAAGGCTGCCGGCTCCAGCAGGCCGCCCACCGCGACCGGAAGCACCGGACGCGGCAGACCGGCTTTGGTGCACTCCCGATCCACCACCGCCAGGTCGCTGGCCGAAGGTTGCTGCAGCACGTAGAGCACCGGTTTGCTGCGGTCGAGCTTCAGCGTGAAGGCGGACTGGTTGATGGTTTCCGAGCGCACCCAGAGATAAAGCAGGCGACGCAGGGTGCCGAAGGCAAGTCGGCGGAAGGGGGAGCGGGTCATGGCGCGGAAAGGCTGTGAAACGAGCGATTGCTCGGGGCGGCTAGTTTGCCGCATTCGCCGTTGGGTCGCAAAAAGGCGTGGACGGTCGTTTTCCGATGAATTTTCCTGCAACTTTTCGCTTCGGTGTCTGTCTTGCAATGGCGTCGGCGGACTCCTTATAGTCCGGCAGCGTTTTTGCAGGGCCCCTGTGGCCAGCATGGCCAGGGGCTGCTCCCTACGGGACTAGAGGCCATGATCGAGATAACCAGTCTGACCAAGCGTTTTGCGCAGCACACCGCTGTGGATAACCTGTCTTTGTGTGTCGCACCTGGCGAGGTGCTGGGGTTCCTTGGCCCCAACGGCGCGGGCAAGTCCACCACCATGAAGATGCTGACCGGCTTCCTGGCGCCGACATCCGGCACCGCGAGCATCTTCGGCTTCGATATACAGACCCAGACCCTCAGGGCCCAGCGGGAGATCGGCTATTTGCCGGAGGGTGCCCCCTGCTACGGCGACATGACGGTGCGCGGCTTCCTCGAGTTCATTGCCGAGATCCGTGGCTTGCGCGGCGCGCTGAAGAAGGAGCGGGTGGCGCACGCGGCGGCCCAGGTGGAACTGGAGAACGTCCTCGGCCAGTCCATCGAGACGCTCTCCAAGGGCTTCAAGCGCCGCGTCGGCCTTGCCCAGGCGATCCTCCACGATCCCCGCGTGCTGATCCTCGACGAGCCCACCGATGGCCTCGACCCGAACCAGAAGCACCAGGTTCGCCAACTGATCCAGAGCCTGGCCCGCGACAAGATCGTGATCATCTCCACCCACATCCTCGAGGAGGTCGCGGCGGTCTGTACCCGCGCGGTGGTGATCGCTTCCGGGAAGGTGGTGGCCGACGGCACGCCCTTCGAGCTGGAAAGCCGCTCGCGCTACCACCAGGCAGTCACCCTGGTCGCCGACGAGCCGCTGGACATGCTGGCCCTGGCGGTCCTGCCGGGCGTGGCCGGGATCGAGGAAAACGGCATCCCTGGCGGCCTGACCATCCTCGCTAAGCCGGGTGAGGTGATCTTCCCGCAGGTGAACCAATTGATTCATGCGCGGGGCTGGAAGGTGAAGGAACTGGATGTGGAGCGCGGTCGACTCGACGAAGTATTCCGCCGACTGACCCGGGGAGAAGCGGCATGAAACAGTTGCCGGTGATTTTCAAGCGCGAACTGGCGAGTTACTTCGCCACTCCGCTGGCGTACGTGTTCATCGTGATCTTCCTGGTGCTGTCCGGGGTCTTCACCTTCTATCTGGGCGGCTTCTACGAAAGCGGCCAGGCGAGCCTCGCGCCCTTCTTCAACTTCCACCCCTGGCTGTACCTGTTCCTGGTGCCGGCCATCGCCATGCGCCTCTGGGCCGAAGAGCGCAAGTCCGGCTCCATCGAGCTGTTGATGACCCTGCCGATCACCCGCTTCGAGGCGGTCACCGGCAAGTTCCTCGCCGCCTGGGCCTTCGCCGGGCTGGCGCTGCTGCTGACCTTCCCGATGGTCATCACGGTCAACTACCTGGGCGAGCCGGACAATGGCGCCATCATCACCGGCTACATCGGCAGCTGGTTGCTGGCTGGAGCCTTCCTTGCCATTGGCTCCTGCATGTCGGCGCTGGCGAAGAACCAGGTGATCGCCTTCATCCTCGCTGTCAGCGTGTGCTTCCTGTTCATCGTCAGCGGCTTTCCGCTGGTGCTGGACGCCTTCAGCACCTGGGCGCCCCAATGGCTGCTGGATGCCGTGGCCTCGATGAGCTTCCTGACCCGTTTCGATGCCATCAGCAAGGGCGTGATCGACCTGCGTGACCTGCTCTACTTCGTCACCCTGATCGCCGCCTGGCTGGCTGCCACCGCTGTGGTGGTCGATCTGAAAAAGGCCGACTGAACATGAAAAGACTGATGTATTCCAGTGCCGGGCTGCTGTTGATCGCCCTGGCCTTCCTGGCGTTCAACATGCTCGCCGGGCTGACCCTCACCAACGCGCGGGTCGACCTGACCGACCAGAAGCTCTACACCATTTCCGACGGGACGAAGAAGATCCTTCGCGAGATCGATGAGCCCATCAACCTGTACTTCTTCTACTCCGACAAGACCGCCAAGGACCTGATGGTGCTGCGCAACTACGCGCGACGTGTCGAAGAGATGCTGAAAGCATACGAGCGGGCTGCCGACGGCAAGATCAAGCTGCACATCATCGACCCCGAACCCTTCTCCGAAAACGAGGACAAGGCTGCCGAGTTCGGCCTGCAGGCCGTTCCGCTGCAGCAAGGCGGAGACCAGGTGTACTTCGGCCTGGCCGGCACCAATGGCGTCGACGACACGCAGATCATTCCGTTCTTCCCGCTGGACCAGGAGGAGTTCCTCGAATACGAGATCAGCCGCCTGGTGCAGGGCCTGGCCAAGCCGGAACGCCCCGTGGTGGGCGTACTCTCCGGGCTGCCCCTCAACGGCGGCTTCGACATGGCAAGCCGCCAGCCAACACCGTCCTGGATGGTGATGGAGGAAGTTCGCCAACTGTTCCAGATCGAGAGCCTGAAGCGCGACATCGACCAGATTCCCGAGCGAGTCTCGGTGCTGCTGCTGGTGCACCCGAAGGACCTGTCGGAACAGACCCGGTACGCCATCGACCAGTTCGTCCTGCGTGGTGGCAAGCTGCTGGCCTTCGTCGACCCCTGGAGTGAAGCCGACAACGGCATGGAACTGCCAGGCGAGCCGGGCGGCGACAAGTCCTCCGACCTGGACAACCTGTTCAAGGCCTGGGGCGTACAGATGGTGCCGGGCAAGGTGTTGGGTGACGGCGCCAACGCCATGTCGGTGAGCATGGGGCCGGACAAGCCACCTGCTCGTCACGCGGCCTGGCTCAACCTGCCCAGGGGCAGCTTTGACCAGGGGGATATCAGCACCGCGGGCCTGGAGAACATCACCGTCGCCACCGCCGGTATCCTCAAACCGCTGGATGGCGCCAGGACCCGCTTCGTGCCGCTGATCCAGAGTTCCGAGTACTCCATGCCCTTCGACGTGCAGCGCTTCGGCATGCTCGCCGACCCCGAGGAACTGATCCGCGAGCTCAAGCCTACCGGTGAACGCTATACCATCGCTGCGCGCATCAGCGGTCCTGCGGAGTCGGCCTTCCCCAACGGCATCGAAGGTCGCAAGGATGGACTCAAGTCGGCGGCGAACATCAATGTGATCGCGGTCGCCGATACCGACATGCTGAGCGACCGCATGTGGGTGCAGGTGCAGGACTTCTTCGGCCAGCGTGTGCCACAGCCCTGGGCCGACAACTCCGGCTTCGCCATCAACGCCCTGGATAACCTGGCCGGCTCCGAGGCGCTCATCAGCGTTCGGTCCCGTGGCCGGTTCAGTCGTCCATTCGAGGTGGTGGAAAAGCTCCAGCGCGATGCCGAGGTGAAGTTCCGTGAGCAGGAGCAGGAGCTCCAGCAACGACTGACTGACACCGAGCAGCAACTGGCTGCGTTGCAGCAGAACCAGGACCCGGCAAAGGCCCTGGAGCTGACCCCGGAGCAACAGGCTGCGCTGCAACGGTTCATCCAGGAAAAGGTGCGTATCCGCAAGGAACTGCGCGAGGTGCGATTCCAGCTCAATGCCAGCATCGAGGACCTTGGGCGGACCCTGAAACTCATCAACATCGTCCTGGTGCCGCTGGTGCTGACACTGGGTGTGCTGGTGCTGTGGTTCTGGCGCCGTCGACGCAAGGCTTGAGGAGGACTGTATGGGACGCAAAAGCCTGATCATGCTCGGCCTGCTTGCTGCTGGCCTGGGGGGCGCCTATTTCATCCAGCAGGAACGCTCGCGGCCGCAGCCGCAGCAGACCAGCGTCAGTCGCGAGCTGCTGCTGCCCGACCTGCAAGGCAAGCTGGCCGCGGTGACCGCGCTGGACGTGCGGCGCCCCGAGCAGCCCGACCTGCGCCTGGAGCGCAGGGGGGACGTCTGGGTATTGCCGGCCAAGGCCGACTATCCGGCAGCGGGACAGTCTGTGGCGAGCCTCCTGAGGGCGTTGTCAGAAGCGCGCAAGGTGGAAGCCAAGACGGCCAATCCCGCATTGCACGGACGGGTTGGCCTGGCTGACAAAGGCAATCCGGACGAGCAGGGCACGCGCATCACGTTGCTACGCGGCAGCGATGCACCTCTGGAGCTGCTGGTGGGCAGGTCGGCGCAACAGGGCAGCGGGCAATTGGTGCGGCTCTATGGGGACAACCAGGTCTGGTTGATCGATCAACTGCTGCCCATGCCGGCCACTGAGCTCAACTGGCAGGATCGTCGGATCGTCGAGGTCCCCTTCACCAGCATCCGGCAAGTGGAGGTGGCGTATCCGAATGGCACTCGCCTGACCGTCTACCGGGATTCTGCGGAAGAGCCCAACCTCAAGCCCAGGCAAATGCCCAAGGGCCGTCGCCTGGCTCATGAGGCGGCGGCGAACGGCATGGCGACGCTCTTTTCCGCTCTGGAGTTCGCCGACAATGCGCCCCTGGCGCAGGTGAAGTTCAAGGGCAAGCCGCTGCTGGAGTTCAGCCTCTCCACCTTTGGCGGCGGGGAGTTGCGTGGCCAGGTCTATGGGCAGGGCGAGCAGCCCTGGCTGGTGCTCAAGGACAAGCGGAAACTTGGCGATGAGCAGGTGCCCGGCAAACTGGATTGGGCCTATCGATTGGAGCCATTCCAATATCAGGCATTGGCCAAGAAGCTCGAGGATGTACTTGCTGCCAAATAGCGCAAGTTATTGAAGGAAGGCGGAATAATGGACAAAAGCTCGTTCATGTCCGCCTTTCCTTATGCCCCATTTTGTACGCCAAAAGAACCAAAAAAGGGCGTCCAGCCCGCGTGGCACGGCCGTTCTGCACGGTCATAAAAAAGTGCTTTTCAGCGCGAACTCTTGTCGTATACTCCGGTCGCGGTCATAAAAAGAACGCCATTCGAATACCCGCTCCAAGCTTGATTCGGCCGGGGTTGGATATAACAAGAAGAACGTCTTTACCGCACTGTCGAAACCCCCACTAAAGGGGGCACACAATAAAATTGCGAGTTGGAGAGAGCAGTAATGGCTGATCGTGAGGTCGGAACCGTCAAGTGGTTCAATGACGCCAAGGGCTATGGTTTCATTCAGCGCGAAAGCGGTCCTGATGTATTCGTTCACTACCGCGCTATCCGCGGCGAGGGCCACCGCTCTCTGCTGGAAGGCCAGAAGGTAGAGTTTTCCGTGATCCAGGGTCAGAAAGGCCTGCAGGCGGAAGACGTCGCCAAGGTCTGAGACTCCAAAGCAAAAGGCCCGTCACTGACGGGCCTTTTGCTTTCTACGGTTCCTGCGCTCCAGCGCGACGAAGCCGGGCTGCCCCGTCAGTCCGTGCGCCAGATGAATTCCTCTTCGCCTTCCGCGTTCACCTTGATCCAGCGATCGGCGTCCTCCTCGCCCTGTGCTTCCTGCCAGCCGCCCGGTGCGCAGCGAATTTCTACCCCGAGGGCCGCAAAGGCCGCGCGGGCGCAGCCCAGATCATCCTGCCAGGGCGATGCGTCGCTCTCCAGGTAGAGGCTGTGCCACTTGCCCACGGCCTTGGGCAGCCAGGTGACGGGAATATCCCCGGCCAGGCACTTGAAGGTCTGCCCTTTCTGTTGCCAGGGCGTGCAGGGGCCCAGCGCCTCGTTGAGCCACTGGGTGACGGCTTCCTGGTCGGCGTCCTTGAGGTAGATCTCGATATCGGGTTGGCGCATGGGGAGGGCTCTCTAGATTCTCTCGATCCAATCGTAGCGAATGGATACCGTCACTTCGAACGCTTCGGCGATCACCGCGGCGCGACGCTCGGCGCTGGCGCGCCAGCCATGGGGTGTCATGGCCAGCAGGTCGGTGCGGGCGTCTGCATCGGCCAGATTCAGGCGATAGCTCAGGGTTTCGCTGTGGGCCAGGCGCATGCCGTCGGGAATCTGTGCCAGGTGCTTCTGGTCGTCGTAGTCGCGGACTTCGTCGTACAGCTTCTCGCGCAGTTCCAGCAGGTGCTCGCGGGTCGGCCCCATGCGCAGCAGGCCGCCGCCGGGCGCCAGCAGGCGCAGGGCTTCCTGCCAGTCCAGCGGGCTGAAGACGCTGGCCAGCAGATCGCAACTGCCATCGGCCAGGGGCACGCGTGCCATGCTCGCGACCATCCAGTGAAGCTGCTGGGCGCGGCGGCAGGCTCGCTTCACCGCCTCGCGGGAGATGTCGAGGGCGTAGCCGTCGGTTGCCGGCAGCGCCATGCCCAGTTGGCCGGTGTAATAGCCTTCGCCGCAGCCGATATCCAGCCAGGTTTCCGGATCGCGCTCCGCGGCGAGGGCCGCCAGGCGGGAAGCCAGCGGCGCATAGTGCCCCCCGTCGAGGAAGCGCCGACGAGCCTCGACCATGGTGGCGTTGTCGCCTGGGTCGCGGCTCTTCTTGTGCTGCACCGGCAGCAGGTTGTAGTAGCCCTGGCGCGCGCGGTCGAAGCTGTGGTTGGCCGGGCACACCAGGCCCTGGTCGCGGGTGCTCAGGGCGCCCTGGCAAAGGGGGCAGATGAGCTTCATTGGGCGAGCAGGCGGACCAGGGTCTGTTGATAGATATCGGTCAGCAGGTCGAGGTCGCTGGCCAGTACCCGCTCGTTCACCTGGTGGATGGTGGCATTCACCGGGCCCAACTCGACCACCTGGGTGCCCATGGTGGCGATGAAACGGCCATCGGACGTGCCGCCGCTGGTGGAGGGTGTCGTGTCGCGGCCGGTGATGGCCTTGATGCTGGCGGACACCGCGTCCAGCAATTCGCCCGGTTCGGTGAGGAAGGGCAGGCCGGACAAGGCCCATTCCAGGTGATAGTCCAGCCCGTGCTTGTCGAGGACCGTCTCGACGCGGCGCTGCAGGCCTTCCACGGTGGATTCGGTCGAGAAGCGGAAATTGAACACCGCCACCAGTTCACCGGGGATCACGTTGGTGGCGCCGGTGCCGGAGTTGAGGTTGGAGACCTGGAAGCTGGTCGGCGGGAAGAACGTGTTGCCGTCATCCCAGTGCTCGGCGGCCAGTTCGGCCAGGGCTGGTGCGGCCAGGTGGATGGGGTTCTTCGCCAGGTGCGGGTAGGCCACGTGGCCTTGCACGCCGCGCACGGTCAGCTTGCCGCCCAGGGAGCCGCGACGACCGTTCTTCACCACGTCACCCACTAGGGAGGTACTCGACGGCTCGCCGACGATGCACCAGTCCAGGCGCTCACCACGGGCGGCCAGTCGCTCGACCACGGCCTTGGTGCCGTGATGGGCGGGGCCCTCTTCGTCACTGGTGATTAGGAAGGCGATGGCGCCTTTGTGCTGCGGGTGCTCGGCGATGAAGCGCTCGACCGCTACCACCATGGCCGCGAGGCTGCCTTTCATGTCGGCCGCGCCGCGGCCGCAGAGCATGCCCTGCTCATCGATCAGGGCATCGAACGGCTGGTGCTGCCAGGCTTGCACCGGGCCAGTGGGAACCACATCCGTGTGGCCGGCGAAGCAGAGTACCGGGCCTTCACCGCCACGGATGGCCCAGAAGTTTTCCACATCCTCGATGCGCATGCGCTCGATACGGAAGCCGGCGGCTTCCAGGCGACGCATCATCAGGTCCTGGCAACCTTCGTCGACCGGGGTGACAGACGGTCGGCGAATAAGGTCGCAGGCAAGTTCGAGGGTGGGGGACAGGGACGACATGAAAGGCTCCGGAGGGCAGCGCGGCAACGCAAGGGATGAAAAGGCCGATATCTTAAAACAAGAACGGCGGCCATAGGCCGCCGTTTAAGGGTTTCGCTCGCCGTCAGGCGGTGGCGACCTCGTCTTGCTCCTCTTCCTGACCCTTGGGCAGGGAGGAGAGCAGGGCCATGATCAGCGCCGCCAGGTAGGGCAGCGACTGCACCAGCAGCATGGCGACCCAGAACTTCACGTCCGGGCTGGGCATGCCCTGGACGATGGCGATGCCGATGGCCGCGCCCCACAGCAGCAGCATGATGAAGACTTCTTCGCGGGCTTCGGCCAGGGCCATCAGCAGGCCGTGGTTGCTGCGCATCTTCGGCGTGCGGAAGAACGGAATGCTCTTGGTGAAGAAGCCATAGAGCACGGCCTTGGCGATGGTGTGCGAGAGCGCGAGCCCCGCAACCGCAGCACAGAAGGCATCCTTCAGGTTGACCCCCACCGCTCGCTGGTACAGGAACACGATCTTGGCCACCTTGAAGAAGAACAGCGCCAGCGGCGGGATGGCGAAGATCAGCAGTGGCGGATCGACTCGTTGCGGCACGATGATCATCGCTGCCGACCAGAGCAAGGCACCGGCGGTGAAGAAGATATTCAGGCCGTCGGCCACCCAGGGCAGCCAGCCGGCGATGAAGTGGTAGCGCTGGCCACGCTTGAGCTTGGATTCCTTGCCCAGGAACAGGCTGCGAGCGTGCCCCTTCATGATCTGGATGGCGCCGTAGGCCCAGCGGAAGCGTTGCTTCTTGTAATCGATGAAGGTGTCCGGCATCAGACCACGACCGAAGCTCTGGTGCGCGTAAGCTGCGGCATAGCCGCTCTTGAACACGCGCAGGCCCAGTTCGGCGTCTTCGCAGATGGTCCAGTCGGCCCACTTCAGCTCGTCCATCACGCTGCGACGGATCATGGTCATGGTGCCGTGCTGGATGATGGCGTTGCGGTCGTTGCGGGTGACCATGCCAATGTGGAAGAAGCCCTTGTATTCCGCGTAGCAGAGCCGCTTGAAGGTGTTCTCATTGCCGTCACGGTAGTCCTGGGGCGACTGCACCACAGCGATATCCGGGTCGGCGAAGTGCGGGACCATGTGCTTCAGCCAGTTGCGATCCACGCAGTAGTCGGAGTCGATCACGGCGACCACTTCGGCATCCGGCGCGGTGTAGGGCAGGATGTAGTTCAGTGCGCCGCCCTTGAAACCCTCCAGGGGGGCAACGTGGAAGAATTTGAAGCGCGGGCCCAGTTGCTCGCAGTAGTCGCGCACCGGTTCCCAGACGGTCGGGTCCTTGGTGTTGTTGTCGATGATCAGGACTTCGTAGTCCGGATAGTCGAGGTTGGCCAGGGCATCGAGGGTCTGTTTGACCATCTCCGGCGGCTCGTTGTAGCAGGGCACGTGCACCGACACCTTCGGGCGGAACGCGCTGTCGGCCAGCACCGGCAGGAAGGGGCGGCGGCGCTTGCGCACCCAGACGGCCTCGGCCAGCTCATGGGCTTCGGTCAGCAGCACGATGAACACCCCCAGCGCGCCGACACCCAGTAGCAGGCCGACGGTCAGGCTGAACCAGGTGCTGTACTGCTGGCTGTAGTCGTAGGCGATCCAGACCAGTACCGAGCCACCGGCAAAGGCGACGAAGGTCAGGAAGGTGCGGCCACGCTGGCGCAGGGCGCTGCCATCGATCAGCGTCAGGGCCAGGGCCAGCAGGGCCATGACCACCGAGGCCACGGCGAGCATTCGCCACTGCGGGATCGCGATTACCGGGCCTTCGAAGGCGAACTTGGGCTGGCGATCGAGGTTGTAGACGCCCCAATAGGCGCCCACCGAGCCCTCGTCACTCGCCTTCCATGGCTGGTCGAAGGCTTCGATCACGAAGTAGTTGTAACCCTTGGCGTTGAGGGTGTTGACCAGGGTACGCAGGTAGATCGCCTGATCGGCCTGGGATGCATCCGCGCCGCCGCGCATCCGGCCGTTGCTCGGCCAGCCCACTTCGGAGAGCAGCAGGGGCTTCTTCGGGAAGGCCTTCTTCAGGTCCTTGGCGCGCTCCAGGACGAACTCGGTGGAGTCCTCCATCGGCACGAACTCCCAGTACGGCAGCACGTGAGCGGCTACGAGGTCGACGTGCTTGGCCAGCTCCGGGTATTTCAGCCAGATGTGCCACTGCTCGGAGGTGGTGACGGGTACCTTCACGGCGGCGCGGACACGGTCCAGGTAGACCATCAGGTCCTTGCGGCTGATCTCGCGGCGGAACAGGGCTTCGTTACCTACCACCACGCGGACTACGCTGCGGGAGGCGTTGGCGATTTCGATAGCCTTGGCGATCTCGCGCTCGTTGCGCTCTTCGTCCGGGCTGATCCAGACACCCAGGGTCACCCGCAGGCCGAACTCTTCGGCCAGGCGCGGGATGTCGGCCAGGCTGCCGTCCACCGAGTAGGTGCGGATATTGTCGGTCTGCTTGCTCACCAGTTCGAGATCCTGGCGGATCTGCTCGTCGGTGGGATAGCGGTTCGTTTGCGGGTTCTGGTCCGCGCGGAAGGGCGAGAAGGAGTAGCCGGAGATCTGTTCCGGCCAGTCCGGCGCGGTGACCGGGCGGTTGTAAAGCGCCCAGATACCGGTGAACAACGCGGCGACCGCCACGAAGACCACCAGATTGAGTCCAAATTTACGCGATGGCATAGAGGTCAAGGGTTCCGAATCGTGGAACTGGGTTCCAGACGAAAGCCGCCAATGGCGATTTTTCGTGCGGAACCTGGGGTAGGGCCAGCGGTTTGCTGGTCGGCGCGAATCCTACCCCGGCGCCCAACAGCTGTATAGATTGCGACCAGCCGGGGAAGCCGGATGGCTGTCCCCGCCAGATGGTTTGTTTGCCTGCGGCGCCAGAAGTTCGGCCGATGTGGCAAAAAGCCGCTTCGGGTTGGGTCGGGGGCTCAGAGTGCGCGCAGGAGAATGCGCTCGCTGGCTGCCAGATCCAGGTCGTGGCGCTCGCTCAGGGCCGTCATGCCGTGGCGTTCCAGCTGGGCCAGAACCTGAGGGATCACGTCGGCATCCAGGCCGTGTTCGGACAGACGGGTGGGCACGCCCATGCGCTTGAAGAAGTCGCGGGTGGCCTGGATGGCGGCGTCGATGCGCTGTTCCTCGTCGCCTTCCTTCAGCCCCCAGACACGGGCGGCGTACTGCAGCAGCTTCTCGCGTTTGACCTGGCGGCGTTCGGCCAGCAGCGCCGGCAGCACCAGGGCCAGGGTCTGGGCGTGGTCGATGTGATACAGGGCGGTGAGTTCGTGGCCGATCATGTGGGTCGACCAGTCCTGCGGCACGCCACAGCCGAGCAGGCCGTTCAGGGCCTGGGTCGCGCACCACATCAGGTTGGCGCGAACGGCGTAATCCTCGGGGTTGGTCAGCGCCTTCGGGCCTTCCTCTATCAGGGTCAGCAGCAGGCCTTCGGCGTAACGGTCCTGCAGCGGTGCGTCGGCTGGGTAGGTCAGGTACTGCTCGATGGTATGGACGAAGGCGTCCACCACGCCGTTGCCGATCTGCCGGGGCGGCAGGCTGAAGGTGGTGTGCGGGTCGAGAATGGCAAAGCGGGGGTAGAGCAGGGCACTGGAGAAGGAGAGCTTCTCCTGGCGGGCGACGTGGGTGACTACACCATGCGGGTTGCTCTCCGAGCCGGTGGCGGCCAGGGTCAGCACGCAGCCCATGGGCAGGGCCGCCGTGATGCGCGTGCCGCTGAGCAGGTCCAGCGGATCGCCGTCGTAGCAGGCCGCTGCGGCGATGAACTTGCTGCCGTCGATCACCGAGCCGCCCCCGACGGCAACGATGAAATCGCACTGCTCGGCCTTGGCCAGTTGTGCGGCCTTGACCAGGGTGTCGAACTGGGGATTCGGTTCGATGCCGCCGAATCGGGTTACCGGGTGGCCGGCCAGCGCTTGTTCGACCTGCTGCCATACGCCGTTCTGGAAGATACTGCCACCGCCGTGGGTCACCAGTACCCGGCTGCCGGCTGGAATATCCCGTGCCAGTTTGGTGATCTGGCCCTCGCCGAAATGGATGCGAGTGGGGTTGTAGAAGGTGAAGTTGCGCATGACCGGCTCCCTTGTTGTTATCGGCCGACTATAGCCCCGGCGGACCGCGCCCGAATCTATGGGCCACCATTCAGCACTTGTGGACTTGGGCCAAGAGGTCGCGCTTCCTATAATGCGCGCCCGCCCAAAGGTTGGCGATGGGAGTGAGCGGCATGAGTACAGACGAGCGTTTCGGCGGCATTGCCCGGCTTTATGGGCTGGAAGGACTTGCCCGTTTGCAGGCGGCGCACGTGGCTGTCGTCGGCATCGGCGGCGTGGGCTCCTGGGCGGCCGAAGCCCTGGCGCGTTCCGGTGTAGGGGAGATCTCCCTGTTCGATCTGGACGATGTCTGCATCACCAACACCAATCGGCAGGTCCATGCCATCGAGGGCGCCGTGGGTAAGGCCAAGGTGGATGTGATGGCCGACCGCATTCGTGCCATCAACCCGGCGTGCGTAGTTCATGCCGTGGATGACTTCGTTACCCGCGAAACCATGGCTGAGTACATCACCCCCGAACTGGATGCGGTGATCGACTGCATCGATAGCGTGGCGGCCAAGGCGGCGCTGATCGCCTGGTGCAAGCGGCGCAAGATCCAGATCGTCACCACCGGTGGCGCCGGTGGTCAGGTTGATCCGGCCCAGATCCAGGTCGCCGACCTGAACAAGACCTTCAACGACCCGCTGGCGGCCAAGGTGCGCTCCACGCTGCGCCGCGACTACAACTTTTCCCGCACGCCGGGGCGCACCTACAGCGTGCCGTGCGTGTTCTCCACCGAGCAGCTGCGCTACCCAAAACCGGATGGCTCGGTGTGCCAGCAGAAGAGCTTCGTCGGTGAGGGCGTGAAGCTGGACTGCGCCGGCGGTTTCGGCGCCGTAATGATGGTCACCGCCGCCTTCGGCATGGTGGCTGCAGCGCGGATTGTGGATAAGTTGGTGGCGGGGGCGCGGCGGCCGTCGGAGCGTACTGTGGGCCAAGGTTTTTAGTAGGTTGATGCCGAGGAACGAGGCCCAACGATTCCGGGCAGGCTGCGCGCGCCTTGTTGGGCTTCGCAGGCTCAGCGCCAACCTACGGCGGGACGGTGTCCCGCTTGGCGAATATATTCGCCCCCACAGTGTTTATGCGTGTGCCAGCTCGCGCATTTTCTTGAGGACGGCGTTCAGGCCGTTGCTGCGTGATGGCGACAACTGCCGGCCCAGTCCCAACTGGTTGAACCAGTCTGCGAGGTCAATTGCGGCCAGTTCATCACCCGGTAGCCCGTTGACCCTCACCAGCAGCACCGCCAGCAGGCCCCGGATCAGCCGGGCGTCACTGGCCGTACGGAAGTGCCAGCGGGCACCCTGAGGTTCGCCGACCAGCCAGACCTGGCTTTCGCAGCCATGAACCCGGTTGGCGTCGTTACGTTCGGCGTCCGTCAGAGGTTCCAGTCGCTCGCCCCACTGCATCAGCAGACGCGCACGCTGTTCCCAGCCACCGGCGGCGGCGAAGGCGTCCAGGGCGTCCTGTGCCTGGGTGGGGAGGCTCATCGCAACAGCTCCAGGGCTTTGTCCAGGGAGTTGAAGAAGCGCTCCAGGTCAGTGCCATCGTTGTAGAGGCCAAGGGACACGCGAATGGCGCCCTGCAGGCCAAGGCTGTGCATCAGCGGCATGGCGCAGTGGTGGCCGGCGCGCACGGCAATGCCCTGTTCGGTCAGCAGATGGGCCAGGTCGGCGTTGTGCACTCCGTCGACACTGAAGCTGGCCAGGGCCAGTTCGGGGGCGCCGACCAGGCGCACACCGTCGCGCGCGGCCAGACCAGCCAGCAGCTTGGCGTGGAGTGCGGCTTCGTGCCCGGCGACGGCGGCCAGGTCCAGGCTGTCCAGATATGCCAGGGCCGCCCCAAGGCCTATCACCGAGGCGATGGCCGGCGTGCCGGCTTCGAAGCCCAGCGGGGCGCCATGAAAGTCGGCACTTTGGTACGCAGCGGTGTGGACCATCTCGCCGCCGAATTGCCAGTGAGCGAGACGCGCCAGGGCCTCGCTGCGGCCGTACAGCACGCCAACGCCATCCGGACCGTAGAGCTTGTGGCTGGAGAAGGCGTAGAAGTCGCAACCCATCGCCTGCACGTCATGGCGGCCATGCACGGCACCCTGAGCACCGTCCACCACGGTAAGGGCGCCCTGGGCGCGCGCCAGGGGCAGGAGTTCGGTCAGTGGTTGCCAGCGGCCGAGGACGTTGGACAGCTGGCTCACCGCCAGCAGCCGGGTGCGCGGGCCGATCAACTGCCGGGCCTGGTCCATGTCGATCAGGCCACGATCATCCAGAGGCAGCACTATCAGTTCGAGCTGCCGGCGCAGGGCCAGCTGCTGCCAGGGCAGCAGGTTGGCGTGATGCTCCAGGGCGCTGATGACAATCTGGTCGCCGGGCTGGAACACCGGCTCCAGGCCGTAGGCCAGCAGGTTGATGGCCTCGGTGGTGCCTCGGGTGAAGAGGATTTCCGCCGGGTTGGCGGCATTCAGCCAGTGCGCCGCCTGCGTGCGGGTGCCTTCGAAGGCGCGGGTGGCGCGCTCGCCGGGCAGGTGCTGGGCACGATGCACATTGGCCGCGCCGCTGGCGTAGTAACCGAGCAGGGCGTCCAGCACGGCCTGGGGCTTCTGCGAGGTGGCGGCACTGTCCAGATAGGTCTGCCCCTCGGATTCGAGAGCCGAAAGGGCGGGGAAGTCGGAGCGCCAGGGAGAGTTCAGGGACATTGCTTGCGGCACATGGAAATGGAAACGTTGCGAGTTAAGGCCGGTTCGAACGCGAACAGGCCCGGATGCACGGTCTACTGAGTGTAAACGAGCATCCGGGCCTGGTCGGAAGCTGTCCCGAAGCCGAGGCTTCGGGACCCTGGCTCAGTTATGAGCGTGCAGGGCTTCGTTCAGCTCGATGGCTGTCTTGTTGGTCTTGCACTCGACTGCGCCGTTCTGCGAGTTGCGGCGGAACAGCAGGTCGGCCTGACCGGCCAGATCGCGCGCCTTGACCACTTTCACCAGTTGATTCTGGTCGTCCAGCAGGGCCACTTTGGTGCCAGCGGTGATGTACAGGCCGGCTTCGACGATGTTGCGGTCGCCCAGCGGGATGCCGATGCCGGCGTTGGCGCCGATCAGGCAGCCTTCGCCCACGGAAATGACGATGTTGCCGCCGCCGGACAGTGTGCCCATGGTGGAGCAGCCGCCGCCCAGGTCCGAACCCTTGCCGACGAAGACGCCCGCGGAAACGCGGCCTTCGATCATGCCCGGGCCTTCGGTGCCGCCGTTGAAGTTGATGAAGCCTTCGTGCATCACGGTGGTGCCTTCACCCACGTAGGCGCCCAGGCGTACGCGGGCGGTGTCGGCGATACGCACGCCGGCCGGAACCACGTAGTCGGTCATTTTCGGGAACTTGTCCACGGAGAAGACTTCCAGCAGCTCGCCCTTGAGGCGGGCTTCCAGCTGGCGCTCGGCGAGTTCGGAGAGGTCGACGGCGCCCTGGCTGGTCCAGGCCACGTTCGGCAGCAGTGGGAAGATGCCGGTCAGGTTCAGGCCGTGGGGCTTGGCCAGGCGGTGGGACAGCAGGTGCAGCTTGAGGTAGGCCTCCGGGGTGGACGTCAGGGCGGCGTCTTCGGCCAGCAGGGTGGCGACCAGCGGCTTGTGGCTTTCGGCCAGGCGGGTCAGCAGGGCTGCCTGGGCGGCGTCGATGTCCTTCAGCGCGGTGGCCAGTTGAGCGGCCTGGGCATTGCTGATGGTGATGGCCTGGTTGCCGGCGCTGTATCCGATCACCGGGGCGACGGCGGCGACCAACTGCTCGGACGGCTTGAGCAGGGGCAGGGCGTAGAAGACTTCCAGCCAGTTGCCCTGGCGGTTCTGAGTGCCGACGCCGAAGGCGATGCTGAAGAGTGCGTTGGACATGGGGATACCTCTTGCTGAAGGGGGTTGATCAGATGGGGCGGTTACCAGGAAGCAGTCCCGGCACCGCGCCCTTGCAAGTCACTTGAGTGCGTCGGCGTACAGGTCCGGCTTGAAGCCGACCAGGGTGCGATCACCCAGGTCCAGCACCGGGCGCTTGATCATCGACGGTTGGGCCAGCATCAGGGCGATGGCCTTGTCCTGGTTCAGGTTGGCTTTCTGCGCATCGTCCAACTTGCGGAAGGTGGTGCCGGTGCGGTTCAGGACGGTTTCCCAGCCGTGTTCGGCGCACCATTTCTCGAGGTTGGCGCGGTCGATGGCCGAGGCCTTGTAGTCATGGAAGCTGTAAGCCACGCCTTGCTCCTCGAGCCAGGTGCGGGCCTTCTTCATGGTGTCGCAGGCTTTGATGCCGTAAAGGGTGATGTTCATTGTCCGGTTCCTTTGAATCTCACAGGCCCTTGATGAAGTCGCGGATGCGCTCACCGGCTTCGACGCACTCGGCCAGCGGTGCGACCAGGGCCAGGCGCACGCGGCCCGCGCCGGGGTTGAAGCCATTCACGGCACGCGACAGGTAGGAGCCAGGGACCACGGTGACGTGTTCGCGGGCGAACAGTTCGCGGGTGAAGGTTTCGTCGTCCACCGGAGTCTTCGGCCAGAGGTAGAAGCCGCCGTCAGGGCGCTGGACGTCGAGGACCGGGCCAAGGATATCCAGCATGGCGTCGAATTTCTCGCGGTACAGGGCGCGGTTGGCGCGGACGTGGACTTCGTCGTTCCAGGCCGTCACGCTGGCCAGTTGGGTCTGAATCGGCATGGCGCAGCCGTGGTAGGTGCGATACAGCAGGAAGGACTTGAGGATGTCGGCGTCGCCGGCGACGAAGCCGGAACGCAGGCCCGGCAGGTTGGAGCGCTTGGACAGGCTATGGAACACCACGCAGCGCTTGAAGTCGGCGCGGCCCAGCTCGGCGCAGGCAGTGAGCAGGCCGGCCGGCGGGTTCTGCTCGTCGAAGTAGAGCTCGCTGTAGCACTCGTCGGCGGCAATCACGAAGTCGTGCTCGTCGGCCAGGGCGATCAGCTTCTTCAGGGTATTTACAGGGATCAGCGCGCCGGTGGGGTTGCCCGGGGAGCAGAGGAAAAGGATCTGGCAGCGTTGCCAGACGTCCGCCGACACGGCATCGAAGTCCGGGTTGAAGCCGTTCTCCGCCAGGCACGGCAGGTAGTGCGGTTCGGCGCCGGCCAGCAGCGCCGCACCTTCGTAGATCTGATAGAAGGGGTTCGGGCTGACCACCAGGCCGTTGTCGGCACGGTTGACCACGGCCTGGGTGAAAGCAAACAGGGCTTCGCGGGTTCCGTTCACCGGCAGCACATGGCGGGCAGCGTCGAGCCACCCGGTCGGGACCTTGAAGCGCCGCTCGCACCAGTGGGCGATGGCTTCGCGCAGGGCCGGGATACCCAGGGTGGTGGGGTACACCGCCAACTGCTCGAGACTGGCCGCCAGGGCTTCGGCAACGAAGGCCGGAGAGCGGTGCTTGGGCTCGCCAATGGACAGGGCGATGGCCTTCTTCTCCGCGGGGGGCTGGGCGCCTGCCAGCAGTGCGCGGAGTTTCTCGAAGGGGTAGGGCTGCAGGTGGTTCAGGGCGTCGTTCATGGTTGTAGGGCGTCAACAGGGAGGTCGTGGGTGAATCGGTGCAATCCGGCCTGCGGCCTTATTGCACCCTACGGGTTCAGATGTTTATCCGCGTTGTGTCCGGGTTATGTCCGTTGGCTTGGGACAGCTGGGAGACGATGGCCTCCTGCAGCCGCTGGCAGAGCTCGGGGTCGGAAAGAGGCTGGTTATTGGCGTCGGTGACGAAGAAGACGTCTTCAACGCGCTCGCCCAGGGTGGCGATCTTGGCGTTCTGCAGCGACAGGTCGAATTCCAGGAAGATGCGGCCGATGCGTGCCAGCAGGCCAGGGCGGTCGGGCGCGATCAATTCGAGGATGGTCACTGGACGCTGGGCATCGTTGGAGATGGTCACCTGCGGCGGGAACGCGAAGTGCTTGAGCTGGCGCGGCACGCGGCGCTGGATGATGGCCGGGTACTCGTCCGGGTTCTTCAGGGCGTCGATCAGGCCTTCGCGGATTTCGCGGATGCGCGCGGGGTTCTCGCCGATCCGCCCGCCGTCCGCATCGAGCACGATGTAGGTGTCGAGGGTGAACTGGCTGGTGGAGGTGATGATCCGGGCGTCGTGAATGTTCAGGTTGAGCTGCGACATCGCCGCCACGGTCACGGCGAAGAAGTCGTGCTGGTCGGGAGCGTAGATGAAGATCTGGGTCGCGCCTTCGAACTCACGCTGGGCGGTTTCCTTGATCAGTACCAGCGGGTCGTTGCCGGCCGGGTGCTGGAGGATGGCCTCGGTGTGCCAGGCCACGTCGTTGGCGGTGTGGCGCAGGAAATAGTCATCGCCAAGCTGCGACCAGAGTTGCTCGGCTTCGTCCTGGTCGATGCCGTTGCGCACCAGGATGTCGATGGCGGCGGACTGGGTCTGGCGGATCTGCTCCTCGCGGTCCAGCGGGTTTTCCAGCCCGCGACGCAGGGCGCGCTTGGTTTCCGTGTAGAGCTGGCGCAGCAGGCTGGCGCGCCAGGAGTTCCACAGGCTCGGGTTGGTGGCGTTGATGTCGGCCACGGTGAGCACGTAGAGGTAGTCCAGGCGGGTCTGGTCGCCCACCAGACGGGCGAAGTCGTAGATCACCTGCGGGTCGGAGAGGTCCTTGCGTTGGGCGGTGGTGGACATCACCAGGTGGTGTTGCACCAGCCAGGCCACCAGCCGCGAGTCCCACACCGGCAACTGGTGGCGGGAGCAGAAGGCCTCGGCATCGACGGCGCCCAGCTCGGAGTGGTCGCCACCGCGGCCTTTGCCGATGTCGTGGTAAAGGCCGGCCAGATAGATCAGCTCGGGCTTGGGCAACTTGTCGATGAGCTTGCTGGCCAGGGGGAATTTCTCGGCCAGTTCCGGCCATTTGAGCTTGCGCAGGTGCTTGATCAGGTTGAGCGTGTGCGCGTCCACCGTATAGATGTGGAACAGGTCGTGCTGCATCTGCCCGATGATCTGGCCGAACTCCGGCAGGTACAGGCCGAGGATGCCGTAGCGGTTCATTCGTCGCAGGTTGCGGTGGATGCCCTGGGCGGATTTGAACAGCTCGATGAACAGGCTGGTGTTGCGGATGTCCTTGCGGAACTCTTCGTCGATCAGGTGACGGCTGTCGCGCAGCAGGCGGATGGTGTCCGCACGAACCCCCTTGATGTCCGGGTGCTGGGCCATCAGCACGAAGATTTCCAGCATCGCGAAGGGCGTGCGCTTGAACACGTTCGGGTGGGTAACCTCGATGTAGCCGTCACGCAGCTGGAAGCGGCTGTTCAGCGGTTGCGCCTGGCCGGTTTCGCCGGCACGCAGGATGACTTCCTCGAAGTGCTGGTTGATCAGGTCACTCAGTTCGGAGACCCCCATCACCACCCGGTAGTACTTCTGCATGAACCGCTCGATGCCGAGCTTGCCGTCGCCATCCTCGAAACCGAGGAGGCTGGCGATCTTGCGCTGGTGGTCGAACAGCAGCCGGTCTTCGGCGCGGCCAGCCAGCATGTGCAGGGCGTAACGGACCTTCCAGAGGAATTCCTGGCTGGAGGCCAGCATGCTGCACTCGATTTCCGCCAGGAAACCCTGCTGCACGAGGCCGTGGAGGTTCAGGCTGCCGAACTGGCGCCGGGCGACCCAGAGAATGGTCTGGATGTCCCGCAGGCCGCCGGGCGAGCCCTTCACATTGGGCTCGAGGTTGTATTCGGTGTCGTTGTACTTGGCGTGGCGGGCCTTCTGTTCCTGGCGTTTGGCGAGGAAGAAGTGCTTGCTTGGCCACATCCGCTCGGGGCTGGTGACGTCCAGCATGCGCTGGCGCAGGTGCTCGGGGCCGGCGATGGTGCGGCTTTCCATCAGGTTGGTAATCACCGTCAGGTCGGCGCGCGCTTCTTCAGCGCATTCGGCTACCGAGCGCACGCTCTGGCCGACTTCCAGGCCAATGTCCCAGAGCAGGGTGAGGAAGCCTTCGATGGGTTCGCGGAAAACCTCATGGTCGGCGCTGTCCAGCAGGATCAGCAGATCGATGTCGGAGAAGGGGTGCAGCTCGCCACGCCCGTAGCCTCCCACCGCCAGTAGGGCGATGTCGGCATCCTCACTCCAGCCGAAGCGTTCCCAGGCCGCCCGCAGTATCTGGTCGACGAACCAGGCGCGGTCCTCCACCAGGCGACGGATGTCGCGGCCGTTGGTGAAACGGTTGTCGAGCACGTCGCGGGCCTGGCGAATGGCTTTCTTGAAGGCAGCGATAGGGCTGGACTTCAAGGCCAGTTCCGCCTGGAACTGGCCGCGGTCGAACAACTCGGGATCCACCTGCGGCATGGGGCGGCTTTCCTTATACAGGTCTGTGGTCAGGACGCGGTGCGCGGCAGGGTGTCGTCACCACGCAGGGTGAGGATCTCGTAGCCGTCGGCAGTCACCAGGACGGTGTGCTCCCACTGGGCGGAGAGCTTGCGGTCCTTGGTGATGGCGGTCCAGCCGTCGCCGAGCAGGCGGGTTTCCGGGCGGCCCTGGTTGATCATCGGCTCGATGGTGAAGGTCATGCCTTCCTTCAGTTCCATGCCGGTGCCGGCACGACCGTAGTGCAGGACTTGCGGCTCTTCGTGGAATACGGCGCCGATGCCATGGCCGCAATATTCACGGACCACCGAGTAGCCGAGTTTCTCGGCATGTTTCTGGATCACTTCGCCGATATCGCCCAGGCGCGCACCGGGTTTGACCAGCTGGATGCCCTTGTACATGCACTCCTGGGTCACACGGCAGAGCTTGTCGGCCCACTCCGGCGCCTTGCCCACCAGGAACATCTTGCTGGTGTCACCGTGGTAGCCGTCCTTGATGACGGTGATGTCGATATTGAGGATGTCACCATCCTTCAGTGGCTTCTCGTTGGGGATGCCATGGCAGACCACGTGGTTGACCGAAGTGCAGATCGACTTGGGGAAGCCCTTGTAGTTGAGGGGGGCGGGGATGGCCTGCTGCACATTGACGATGTAGTCATGGCAGATGCGATCCAGTTCCTCGGTGGTCACGCCGGGTTTGACATGCTCGCCGATCATCTCCAGCACTTCGGCGGCCAGGCGGCCGGCAACGCGCATTTTCTCGATTTCTGCGGGCGTCTTGATGGTGACGGTCATATTGGGTCTCGGGCGCAAACGGAAAAGGCTTGATATTAACAGCTTCAAGCCGCAAGCCATAAGCGGCAAGCAGGAGGTGGCCACTTCTTGTACGCAGGGTTCCAGTAGCTTGGGGCATCTTTTTGTGCTATAAAACGCGCCGCTTTACGGGCCTGGTGCCCGCAAGGCCCAAACCCACACACGTATCGACACGATATCCTGGGTGCCTGAAAGGGTTGGATATTGGGATGCGTGGAGGCCTAACCCGATTTATCGAGGAATAGAAATGTCCCAAGTCAACATGCGCGATATGCTGAAGGCCGGTGTGCACTTCGGTCACCAGACCCGTTACTGGAACCCGAAAATGGGCAAGTACATTTTCGGCGCGCGTAACAAGATCCATATCATCAACCTGGAAAAAACCCTGCCGATGTTCAACGAGGCCCTGGCCTTCGTTGAGAAACTGGCTGCGGGCAAGAACAAGGTTATGTTCGTCGGCACCAAGCGTTCCGCTGGCAAGATCGTTCGTGAAGAAGCTGCTCGTTGCGGCTCCCCGTACGTCGATCACCGCTGGCTGGGCGGCATGCTGACCAACTACAAGACCATCCGTCAGTCGATCAAGCGCCTGCGCGAGCTGGAAACCCAGTCCCAGGACGGCACCTTCGCCAAGCTGACCAAGAAAGAAGCCCTGATGCGTACCCGCGACCTCGAGAAGCTCGAGCGCAGCCTGGGTGGTATCAAGGATATGGGCGGCCTGCCGGACGCTCTGTTCGTGATCGACGTTGATCACGAGCGCATCGCCATCAGCGAAGCCAACAAGCTGGGCATCCCGGTCATCGGTGTTGTCGATACCAACAGCAGCCCTGAAGGCGTTGACTACGTCATTCCGGGTAACGACGACGCAATCCGCGCCGTTCAGCTGTACCTCGCCAGCTTCGCTGATGCTGTAATCCGCGGCCGTCAGAATGCCGCTGGCGGTGCTGACGAGTTCGTCGAAGAAGCTGCCTCCGAGTCCGCAGAAGGCTGAGTTCACAGCCATCTAGCGTTACCCGGTGCGCAAGAAGGGGGCTAGGCCCCCTTTTTGCCACCTCCGAATTGTGAATGCCCGGAACTCCGGGCTGAATGGTTGAAAACCTGTTCAAGAGGATTGCGACATGGCAGAGATTACTGCAGCCCTGGTTAAAGAACTGCGCGAGCGTACCGGCCTGGGCATGATGGATTGCAAGAAGGCGCTGACCGCAGCTGAAGGCGACATCGAGAAAGCCATTGACGATATGCGCGCTGCCGGCGCCATCAAGGCTGCCAAGAAGGCTGGCAATATCGCCGCCGAAGGTGCCATCGCTGTCAAAGTGGCTGACGACAACAAGGTTGCCGTCATCATCGAAGTCAACTCCCAGACCGACTTCCTGGCCCTGCAGGATGACTTCAAGTCCTTCGTTGCTGCGTCTCTGGACCAGGCTTTCAATGAAAAGCTGACCGACGCTGCTCCGCTGGTCGAGTCCCGCGAAGAAGCTCGTCTGGCCCTGGTTTCCAAGACCGGCGAGAACGTCAATATCCGTCGTCTGACCCGCGTTGAAGGTGACGTGGTTGGTGCCTACCTGCACGGCCACCGCATCGGTGTAGTCGTGAACCTGAAGGGCGGCACCCCGGAACTGGCCAAGGACATCGCCATGCACGTGGCTGCCAGCAACCCGCAGTTCCTGAACCCGAGCCAGGTTTCCGAAGAAGCTGTTGCCAAGGAAAAGGAAATCTTCCTGGCCCTGAACGCCGACAAGATCGCCGGCAAGCCGGAAAACATCGTCGAGAACATGGTCAAAGGCCGTATCGCCAAGTTCCTGGCTGAAGCCAGCCTGGTCGAGCAGCCTTTCGTCAAGGATCCGGAAGTCAAGGTCGGTGACCTGGCGAAAAAGGCCGGCGCCGAGATCGTTTCCTTCGTTCGCTACGAAGTAGGCGAAGGCATCGAGAAAGTCGAAGTCGACTTCGCTGCCGAAGTAGCTGCCCAGGTCGCTGCTACCAAGCAATAAGACGGCTTCGGCTGTCGCCCCGCAAGAGGCTGCCCGCTCACGCGTGCGGCCTCTTCGTCAAACTGGGGAACCATTTCGGGGCGGTTTCCACGGCGGGATCTGGTTGTCGGGCACCAACCGCCGTTTGCGCAGTCTCAGGACTCGCTAGTACATAGGGCCTTTCGGGGTCCACGAATTCAAATAGCGCCGCAGGAGAGATACGCAATGGCTCAGCAGGTGAGTGGTCGCCAACCTCGCTATAAACGCATTCTGCTCAAACTCAGCGGTGAGGCCCTGATGGGCTCCGAGGAGTTCGGTATCGATCCGAAAGTCCTCGATCGCATGGCGCTGGAAATCGGCCAGTTGGTCGGCATCGGCGTCCAGGTCGGTCTGGTGATCGGCGGCGGCAACCTGTTCCGTGGTGCGGCCCTTAGCGCTGCTGGCATGGATCGCGTGACCGGCGACCACATGGGCATGCTGGCTACCGTGATGAACGCGCTGGCCATGCGCGACGCGCTGGAGCGTTCCAACATTCCCGCCATTGTGATGTCGGCCATTTCCATGGTCGGCGTGACCGATCACTACGACCGCCGCAAGGCCATGCGCCACCTGAGTTCCGGTGAAGTGGTGATCTTCTCCGCTGGTACCGGTAACCCCTTCTTCACCACCGACTCGGCCGCCTGCCTGCGCGCCATCGAAGTGGATGCGGACGTGGTGCTGAAAGCCACCAAGGTCGATGGCGTGTACACTGCCGACCCGTTCAAGGACCCCAATGCCGAGAAGTTCGAGCACTTGACCTATGACGAGGTGCTGGATCGCAAGCTGGGTGTCATGGACCTCACGGCCATCTGTCTGTGCCGTGATCAGAAGATGCCCCTGCGGGTCTTCAATATGAATAAACCGGGTGCCCTGCTGAACATCGTGGTTGGCGGCGCCGAAGGAACCCTGATCGAGGAGGGCGAAAAGTGATCAACGAGATCAAGCAAGAAGCGCAGGAGCGCATGAAGAAGACCCTGGAATCGCTGGATCATGCTTTCGCCAAGATCCGCACCGGGCGTGCGCACCCGAGCATCCTGGACAGCGTGATGGTGTCCTACTACGGCTCCGACACTCCGCTGCGCCAGGTGGCCAACGTGATTGCCGAAGACTCCCGCACCCTGGCCCTGACCGTGTTCGACAAGAGCATGATCCAGGCTGTGGAAAAGGCCATCATGACCTCCGACCTCGGCCTGAACCCGGCTACTGCCGGCACCACCATTCGCGTGCCGATGCCCGCCCTGACCGAGGAAACCCGCAAGGGCTTCACCAAGCAGGCGCGTTCCGAGGCCGAGAACGCCCGTGTTGCTGTGCGCAATATCCGCCGCGATGCCCTCGCGCAGCTGAAGGATCTGGTCAAGGAAAAGGAAATCAGCGAAGACGACGAGCGTCGTGCAGCCGATGATGTCCAGAAGCTGACCGACAAGTTCGTTGGCGAAGTCGACAAGGCGCTGGAAAACAAAGAAAAAGACCTGATGGCGGTCTGACTCCCGGAATCGTCATGGACAAATCCCAGCAAGGCGTCAACCTCGCGGTGCCACGGCATGTGGCGATCATCATGGACGGTAACAACCGTTGGGCGAAGAAACGCCTGCTGCCGGGTGTAGCCGGCCACAAGGCCGGCGTGGATGCAGTCCGGGCGGTGATCGAGGTGTGCGCCGAGGCGGGTGTCGAAGTGCTCACCCTGTTCGCCTTCTCCAGTGAGAACTGGCAGCGTCCGGCCGATGAGGTCGGCGCCCTGATGGAGCTGTTCCTCGGGGCGCTGCGCCGCGAGGCGCGGCGCCTGGACCAGAACGATATCCGCTTGCGCATCATTGGCGACCGTTCCCGGTTCCACCCGGAGTTACAGGCTGCCATGCGCGAGGTCGAGCAGCTGACTTCGAGCCATCACAAATTCGTCCTTCAGGTCGCCGCCAACTACGGTGGCCAGTGGGACATCACCCAGGCTGCGCAGCGGCTGGCGCGTGAAGTCCAGGCCGGTCATCTGCAAGTCGACGATATTTCTCCGCAGTTGCTGCAAAGCTGCCTGGTCACCGGAGACCTGCCGTTGCCTGACCTGTGCATTCGCACGGGTGGCGAGCATCGCATCAGCAACTTCCTGCTTTGGCAGATCGCCTATGCCGAGCTGTATTTCTCCGATCTCTTCTGGCCTGACTTCAAGCACGAAGCCATGCGTAAGGCGCTGACCGACTACGCAAAGCGCCAGCGTCGCTTTGGCAAGACCAGCGAGCAGATGGAAGCCGAGGCACGAGCCAAATGCTGAAACAACGCGTCATCACCGCCCTGGTGCTGCTGCCCATCGCCCTTGCGGGGTTCTTCTGGCTGGACGGTGGCGCGTTCGCCCTGTTCATTGGTGCTGTGGTTAGCCTCGGCGGCTGGGAGTGGGCTCGCCTGGCGGGCTTTTCGTCGCAGCCTCGGCGTGTTGCCTACGGCCTCATCGTGGCAGCGCTGCTTTACGGGCTTTATCTCATGCCTGCCCTGGCGCCTCTCGTGCTGGTGCTTGGCGTGCTCTGGTGGGGGGCGGCAACTGTCCTCGTACTGGGCTATCCGGAAACCAGCCGCTATTGGGGTGGCACTCCCGGCAAACTGATCATTGGTCTGCTGATTCTGCTGCCGGCCTGGCAGGGACTGGTGCTGTTCAAGCAATGGCCGCTGGCCAATTGGCTGATCCTGTCGGTGATGGTGCTTGTATGGGCGGCTGATATCGGCGCCTATTTCTCCGGCAAGGCCTTTGGCAAGCGCAAGCTGGCGCCTCAGGTCAGTCCCGGCAAGAGCTGGGAAGGGCTGGTGGGCGGGTTGCTGGCCAGTCTGCTGATTACTGCCTGCGTTGGTTTCTACCGTGGCTGGGTCGGTTCCGAGCTGATGCTGGCTCTGGTCGGTGCGGCCCTGGTGGTGCTGATTTCGGTCGTCGGTGACCTGACCGAAAGCATGTTCAAGCGCCAATCCGGGATCAAGGACAGCAGCAACCTGCTGCCGGGGCACGGTGGTGTACTGGATCGAATCGACAGCCTGACGGCTGCAATTCCGCTCTTCGCGGCGCTGCTCTGGGCGGCTGGCTGGGGTGCCCTGTGAGTCAGCCGCAACGCATCACAGTCCTGGGCGCCACCGGTTCCATCGGCCTCAGTACCCTCGATGTCATCGGTCGCCATCCAGAGCGTTACCAGGCTTTCGCCCTTAGTGGCTACAGTCGCCTGAGCGAGCTGGAGGCGCTGTGCCTGCGCCATCGCCCTGAATTCGCAGTGGTGCCCGATGCCGACTCCGCTCGGCATCTGCAGGGCGGACTGCTGGCTGCCGGGCTGCAGACTCGCGTGCTGGTTGGTGAGCAGGGGCTTTGCGAGGTTGCCGCTCATCCGCAAGCCGATGTGGTGATGGCTGCTATTGTTGGCGCCGCCGGTCTCAAGCCGACCCTGGCCGCGGTGGAAGCGGGCAAGCGAGTGCTGCTGGCCAACAAGGAAGCGCTGGTGATGTCCGGTGCCCTGTTCATGCAGGCGGTGCGCAAGAGCGGTGCGGTGCTGCTGCCGATCGACAGCGAGCACAATGCAATCTTCCAGTGCCTGCCCCAGGATTACGCCCGAGGGCTTGCCCCTGTGGGTGTGCGTCGCATCCTGCTGACTGCATCCGGCGGGCCGTTCCGTGAAATGTCGTTGGACCGACTGCCGGACGTTTCGCCTGAACAGGCGTGCGCCCATCCCAACTGGTCCATGGGGCGCAAGATATCCGTCGACTCGGCCAGCATGATGAACAAGGGGCTTGAGCTGATAGAGGCCTGTTGGCTGTTCGATGCGCGGCCTGCCCAGGTCGAGGTGGTGATTCATCCGCAGAGCGTGATCCATTCACTGGTCGACTATGTGGACGGTTCGGTTCTGGCGCAGTTGGGCAATCCCGACATGCGCACCCCTATTGCCCACGCCTTGGCCTGGCCTGAGCGTATCGATTCCGGCGTGTCTCCCCTGGATCTGTTCTCCGTGGCGCGCCTGGACTTTCAGGCTCCGGACGAAGAGCGTTTCCCCTGCCTGCGCTTGGCGCGGCAGTCGGCGGAGGAGGGCGGTAGCTCGCCGGCAATGCTCAATGCCGCCAATGAGGTGGCCGTGGCCGCATTCCTGGAGCGACGCATCCGCTTCACCGAGATCGCGAGTATCATCGACGAAGTGCTGAACCGCGAAGCGGCCATCAAGGTCGAATCGTTGGATTCCGTGCTGCTGGCGGATGCCCGTGCTCGGGCAGCGGCGCAGCAGTGGTTGGTCCGCCAGGGGCGATGAGGTCGACAGAACCTGTCGGCAATGCAGGTGAGACAAAGCAGAAGCGGCTGAAATGACATACGTAAGTGAGTAGGTCGAGGCCGTTTCCAATGCTGTATCGGCAACGCAGGTAGCTTTTAGGCAACCGGCTTGCCCCGGAGGAAACCGATGAGCGCGCTTTACATGATTATCGGCACCCTGGTTGCCTTGGGGGTGCTTGTGACGTTCCACGAGTTCGGTCACTTCTGGGTGGCGCGGCGCTGTGGGGTCAAGGTGTTGCGTTTCTCCGTGGGCTTCGGCACGCCGCTGTTCCGCTGGCATGACCGCCATGGTACCGAGTTCGTTGTAGCCGCCATTCCGCTGGGCGGTTACGTGAAGATGCTGGATGAGCGAGAGGCCGAAGTGCCTGCCGAGCTGCTCGGCCAGTCTTTCAATCGCAAGCCTGTGGGGCAGCGCATCGCCATTGTCGCGGCCGGCCCCATCGCCAACTTCCTCCTTGCTCTGCTGTTCTTCTGGCTGTTGGCAATGCTTGGCAGCCAGCAGGTGCGCCCGGTGATCGGCAACGTCGCGCCGAACAGCATCGCAGCCCAGGCGGGACTTGCGTCCGGTGAGGAGATCGTTTCGGTCGACGGCGAAGCCGTCAATGGCTGGTCCCAGGTCAACCTGCAGCTGGTGCGTCGTCTCGGCGAGAGCGGCACGCTGCTGGTGGGTGTGCGAGAAGAGGGGGCCAGTACCGAGCAGACTCGGCAGCTTCAACTGAGTAATTGGCTCAAGGGTGTCGACGAGCCTGACCCCATTGGCTCCCTGGGGATCACGCCCTGGCGCCCGTCCATCCCGCCGGTTCTCGCCGAGCTGGACCCGAAGGGGCCGGCCCAGGCCGCCGGCCTGAAGGTTGGTGATCGCCTGCTGAGCCTCGATGGCCAGGGCCTGAACGACTGGCAGCAGTTGGTGGAAACGGTGCGCAAGCGCCCGGCTGAAAACATCACCCTCAGCGTGGAAAGCGAAGGCCTGGTGCGTGAGGTCAAGCTGACCCTCGCTGCTCGCGGCGAAGGTGTGGCCCGCAGCGGTTACCTCGGTGCCGGGGTCCAGGGCGTCGAATGGCCGGCGGAAATGCTTCGCGAAGTGAGTTTCGGTCCACTCGATGCGGTGACCGAAGCAGCAGCCAGAACCTGGTCCATGAGTCTGCTAACTCTGGATTCCCTAAAGAAAATGTTGCTCGGCGAGCTCTCGGTAAAAAACTTGAGCGGGCCGATAACCATTGCTAAAGTGGCGGGCGCTTCGGCCCAGTCCGGGGTGGGGGATTTCCTGAACTTCCTCGCCTACCTGAGCATAAGCCTGGGGGTTCTCAATCTTTTGCCAATCCCTGTCCTGGATGGGGGGCACCTGTTGTTTTATCTGATCGAATTGGCGCGAGGCCGTCCATTGTCAGAGCGGGTGCAGGCCTGGGGGGTGCAGATCGGCATCAGTCTGGTCGTGGGGGTGATGTTGCTCGCCCTGGTAAACGATCTGAGCCGTCTGTAACGAGTCACTGAATGCCGAGTCTGCCGCCTTGTGCGGCAGATTCTTTATTACCGGTTGGAATAAAAAAAGGACTTCATGAAACGCCTGCTGATACCTGCGGTGCTTGCCGCACTCATGATCGCCGAGGTTCACGCCGAGTCCTTCACCATCTCCGACATCCGCGTCAACGGCCTGCAGCGGGTTTCCGCCGGCAGCGTATTTGGCGCCCTGCCGCTCAACGTCGGCGAAGCGGCGGATGACCGCCGTCTGGTCGAGGCCACCCGCGCACTCTTCAAGACCGGTTTCTTCCAGGATATCCAACTGGGTCGCGACGGCGACGTACTGGTCATCTCGGTCGTCGAGCGTCCGTCGATCTCCAGTATCGAGATCGAAGGCAACAAGGCCATCAGTACCGAAGACTTGCTCAAAGGCCTGAAACAATCCGGCCTGTCCGAGGGCGAAATCTTCCAGCGTGCGACCCTCGAAGGTGTACGTAACGAACTGCAGCGCCAGTACGTAGCCCAGGGCCGCTACTCCGCTGAGATCGAAGCCGAAGTGATTCCGCAGCCGCGCAACCGCGTGGCGCTGAAGATCAAGATCAACGAGGGCTCGGTTGCAGCCATTCAGCACATCAACATCGTCGGCAACACCGTCTTCCCCGATGAAGACCTGGCCGAACTGTTCGAACTGAAGACCACCAACTGGCTGTCTTTCTTCAAGAACGACGACAAGTACGCCCGCGAGAAGCTGTCCGGTGACCTGGAACGCCTGCGCTCCTACTACCTGGATCGCGGCTACATCAACATGGATATCTCCTCTACCCAGGTATCCATCACCCCGGACAAGAAGCACGTCTACATCACCGTCAACGTTGACGAGGGTGAGAAGTACACCGTCCGTGAAGTGAAACTCTCCGGTGACCTCAAGGTGCCCGAGGACGACGTGAAGTCCCTGCTGCTGGTGCAGGAAGGTCAGGTCTTCTCGCGCAAGGTGATGACCACCACCTCCGAGCTGATCACCCGCCGCCTGGGTAACGAGGGTTATACCTTCGCCAACGTCAACGGCGTGCCGGAAGCTCACGACGAGGACAACACCGTTTCCATCACCTTCGTGGTCGATCCGGGCAAGCGCGCCTACGTCAACCGTATCAACTTCCGCGGCAACACCAAGACCGAAGACGAAGTGCTGCGCCGTGAGATGCGCCAGATGGAAGGTGGCTGGGCGTCGACCTACCTGATCGACCAGTCCAAGACCCGTCTGGAGCGCCTCGGCTTCTTCAAGGAAGTGAACGTCGAAACCCCGCAGGTGCCCGGCACCGACGACCAGGTGGACGTCAACTACACCGTGGAAGAACAGCCGTCCGGCTCCATTACCGCCAGCGTGGGCTTCGCTCAGAGCGCAGGCCTGATCCTCGGCGGTTCCATCAGCCAGAACAACTTCCTGGGTACCGGTAACAAGGTCAGCATCGGCCTGACCCGCTCCGAGTACCAGACTCGCTACAACTTCGGCTTCGTAGACCCCTACTGGACCGCCGACGGCGTCAGCCTGGGTTACAACGCCTTCTACCGCAGTACCGACTACGACGACCTCGACGTGGACGTGTCCAGCTATGCGGTGGACAGCCTGGGTGCCGGCGTCAGCATCGGTTATCCGATCAGCGAAACTGGGCGCCTGACCTACGGCCTGACCGTGCAGCAGGACAAGATCAACACCGGTATCTACACCGTCGACGAGATCTTCGACTTCATCCAGCAGGAAGGCGACAGCTACCTGAACTTCAAGGGCTCCATCGGCTGGTCCGAATCGACCTTGAACAAGGGCGTGCTGGCGACTCGCGGCCATTCCCAGAGCCTGGTGCTGGAAAGCACCATCCCGGGTAGCGACCTGTCGTTCTACAAGCTCGACTACCGTGGCCAGTTGTTCACCCCGCTGAGCCAGAACACCGCGCTGCGCTGGCACACCGAGCTGGGCTACGGCGACAGCTACGGCTCCACCTCCGAGTTGCCGTTCTACGAGCACTACTTCGCGGGCGGTTTCAACTCCGTACGCGGCTTCGAAGACAGCAGCTTGGGCCCGCGCAGCACTCCGAGCCGTGGCCAGGCGGTTACCGGCAACGTAGGAACCGCGGCCGACCCGGACCAGGATCCGCTGCCCTTCGGCGGCAACGTGCTGGTGCAGGGCGGCGTCGAGCTGCTGTTCCCGCTGCCGTTCGTCAAGGACCAGCGTCAGCTGCGCACCGTGCTGTTCTGGGACGTGGGTAACGTGTTCGACACCAGTTGCTCGTCCACCGCGTCCAACTGCAGCAGTATCAACGCCGGCGACCTGGCCAGCTCCGTGGGTGTGGGGCTGACCTGGATTACCGCTCTGGGCCCGCTGAGCTTCAGTCTGGGCATGCCAGTCAAGAAGCCGGACAATGCTGACACCCAGGTATTCCAGTTCTCCCTGGGGCAGACTTTCTAAGCGTTTCATCAAGACAACAGTTAGTGTTGCAGGAGTTGCATCGTGCGTAAGTTGACTCAATTCGTTCTGGTTGCCGCTGCCATGATGGCGACTCCGGCTTTCGCGGAAATGAAAATCGCCGTACTGAACTACCAAATGGCCCTGCTGGAATCTGACGCCGCCAAGAAGTACGCCGTCGATGCCGAGAAGAAGTTCGGCCCGCAGCTGAACAAGCTGAAAACCCTGGAAAGCGACGCCAAGCGTATTCAGGACCGTCTGGTGAAAGACGGCGAAAAGATGCAACAGGCCGAGCGTGAGCGTCTGGAGCTCGAGTTCAAGCAGAAAGCCCGCGACTTCCAGTTCCAGTCCAAGGAACTGAACGAAGCCAAGGCCGTCGCTGACCGTGACATGCTCAAGCAGCTCAAGCCGAAGCTGGACAAGGCCGTCGAGGAAGTTCTGAAGAAGGGCAGCTTTGACCTGGTGCTGGAGCGTGGTGCAGTGGTTGACGTCAAACCGCAGTACGACATCACCCGCCAGGTCATCGAGCGCATGAACCAGCAGCGTTAATGATGGCAGCCCCGGTCTTTACCCTCGGCCAGTTGGCCGAGCGTCTCGGAGCCACCTTGCGTGGCTCCGCTGACCAGCCGATCAGCGGTTTGGCCACCTTGCAGGAGGCGGGTCCCGGCCAGCTCACTTTCCTGGCCAACCCGCAGTACCGCAAGTTCCTGGCGAGCACGCAGGCCGCAGCTGTCCTGCTGACCCCTGCCGACGCAGAAGGCTACGCCGGTAATGCGTTGCTGGTGCCGAACCCTTACCTCGCGTACGCCGAGCTTTCCCACCTGTTCGATCTCAAGCCCAAGGCGCAGCCGGGTATTCACCCGACTGCCGTGGTTGCGGCTGATGCCAAGGTCGATCCGAGCGCCAGCATCGGCGCTTATGTGGTGATTGAATCCGGCGCGCAGATTGGTGCCGGGGTGACCCTGGGCGCTCACTGCGTGGTCGGCGCACGCACCGTCATCGGTGACGGTGGCTGGCTGGCCCCGCGTGTCACCCTCTATCACGATGTGAAGATCGGCAAGCGCGTGGTGATCCAGTCGGGTGCCGTAATCGGTGGTGAAGGCTTCGGCTTCGCCAACGAGAAGGGCGTCTGGCAGAAGATCGCACAGATCGGCGGCGTTACCCTGGGCGATGACGTGGAAGTGGGGGCCAATACCACCATCGACCGCGGCGCCCTGTCCGATACCCTGATCGGCAATGGCGTGAAGCTGGATAACCAGATCATGATCGCGCACAACGTACAGGTCGGTGACAACACCGCCATGGCCGGCTGTGTCGGCATTTCCGGTAGCACCAGGATTGGTCGCAATTGCATGATTGCCGGCGGTGTGGGCATGGTTGGCCACATTGAAGTGTGCGACAACGTGTTCGTCACCGGCATGACCATGGTGACCCGCAATATTACCGAGCCGGGCGCTTATTCCTCCGGCACCGCGATGCAGACTGCCGCGGACTGGAAGAAGAGCGCTGCCCGGATTCGCCAGTTGGATGACATGGCGCGTCGTCTGCAGCAACTGGAAAAACGCCTGGCGGCAGTGACCCCGGGCGGGGATGCTTCATCAGAAGCGTGATTCACGCAGCGCCGTGCATCCCCAATCCTCTCAAAAGGCTCCAGGAACATGATGGACATCAACGAGATTCGCGAATATCTGCCGCACCGCTACCCTTTCCTCCTGGTGGATCGAGTGGTGGAACTGGATGTTGAAGGCAAGCGCATTCGCGCCTACAAGAATGTCAGCATCAACGAGCCTTTCTTCAACGGCCACTTCCCGCAGCACCCGATCATGCCGGGTGTGCTGATCATCGAGGCCATGGCGCAGGCGGCTGGCATCCTCGGTTTCAAGATGCTCGATGTCAAACCCGCTGACGGTACCCTCTACTATTTCGTGGGTTCCGATAAGCTGCGATTCCGCCAGCCGATTCTGCCGGGCGATCAACTGATCCTCGAAGCGCAGTTCCTCAGCGTGAAACGTGGTATCTGGAAGTTCGACTGCCGTGCCAGCGTCGATGGCAAGGAAGTCTGCTCGGCCGAGATCATTTGTGCGGAACGCAAACTATGAGTTTGATTGACCCTCGCGCCATTATCGATCCGTCGGCAAAGCTGGCGGATGGTGTCCAGGTCGGCCCCTGGTCGATCATTGGGCCCGATGTGGAAGTCGGCGAGGGGACAGTCGTCGGACCCCATGTGGTCATCAAGGGCCCGACCCGTATCGGCAAGCACAACCACATCTACCAATTCTCTTCGGTAGGTGAGGACACGCCCGACCTGAAGTACAAGGGCGAGCCCACGCGCCTGGTGATCGGCGACCACAATGTGATCCGCGAAGGCGTGACCATTCACCGTGGTACGGTGCAGGACCGCTCTGAGACCACTATTGGCGACCACAACCTGCTGATGGCCTATGTGCATATCGGTCATGACAGTGTGATTGCCAATCATTGCATCCTGGTGAACAACACCGCGCTGGCCGGCCACGTGCATGTCGATGACTGGGCCATCCTGTCCGGCTACACCCTCGTGCATCAGTTCTGCCGCATCGGGGCGCACAGCTTCTCCGGCATGGGGACTGCCATTGGCAAGGATGTGCCGGCCTACGTCACCGTCTTCGGTAATCCGGCCGAGGCCCGCAGCATGAACTTCGAGGGTATGCGTCGCCGTGGCTTCAGTGCCGAGGCCATCGCCGCCCTGCGTCGCGCCTACAAGGTGGTTTACCGCCAGGGGTTGACCGTGGATCAGGCCCTGGCCGAACTCGCCGAGACGTCTGCCCAGTTCCCTGAAGTGGCGGTGTTCCGCGACTCCATCCAGTCCTCGACCCGCGGCATTACCCGCTGAGCCCATGAATCGTCCCCTGCGCATCGCGCTGGTTGCCGGCGAGGCGTCCGGCGACATCCTCGGCTCCACCCTGATGCAAGCGCTCAAGGCGCGCTATCCTGATACCCAGTTCATCGGCGTTGGCGGCCCTCGCATGCAAGCGGAAGGCCTGAATTCCTACTTCCCGATGGAGCGCCTGGCGGTCATGGGCCTGGTGGAGGTGCTGGGGCGCCTCCCCGAACTGCTCGCCCGCCGCAAAAGGTTGATCCAGGCGCTGATCGACGAGCGTCCCGATGTCTTCATCGGAATCGATGCCCCTGACTTCAACCTGGGCGTCGAACTCAAGCTGCGCCGCGCCGGCATCAAGACCGTGCACTACGTCAGTCCCTCGGTCTGGGCGTGGCGGCAGAAGCGTGTGCTGAAGATTCGCGAAGGTTGCGATCTGATGCTCACGCTCTTCCCCTTCGAAGCGCGTTTCTACGAAGAGCAGGGCGTGCCTGTGCGCTTTGTCGGTCACCCGCTGGCCGATGCCATTCCGCTCGAAGCTGACCGCATTGCTGCTCGTGCCGTACTCGATCTGCCCGACGACGCTCCCGTGGTCGCGCTGTTGCCGGGCAGCCGGGGCGGTGAGGTTGGCAAGCTGGGCGCGCTCTTCCTCGATGCGGCGGAGCGATTGCGCTCGATTCGTCCGGGTATCCGTTTCGTCCTGCCCTGTGCCACGCCGGAACGGCGCGTCCAGGTCGAGACGATGCTGGCCGGTCGCGACCTGCCGCTGAAGTTGCTCGACGGCCGCTCCCACGAAGCGCTGGCGGCCTGCGATGCGGTGCTGATCGCTTCCGGAACCGCCACCCTGGAAGCGCTGCTGTACAAGCGGCCCATGGTGGTGGCCTACAAGGTGGCGCCGCTCACCTATCGAATCCTCAAGCGCCTGGTGAAGAGCCCTTACGTGTCTTTGCCCAACCTCCTCGCGCAGCGCCTGTTGGTGCCCGAGTTGCTGCAGGACGCTGCGACGCCAGGCGCCCTGGCTCAGGCCGTGTCGCCGCTGCTGGACGATGGCGACGTGCAGACTCACGGCTTCGACGTTATCCATCGCGCGCTGCGCCAGGACGCCTCGCGCGTCGCGGCCGATGCCATCCTGCAACTGGTTGGAGTGCCCTGATGCAGCTCGGTCTGGATTTCAGCTTGGTGGAAGAGCTGGTCGCCGGCGTCGACGAAGTCGGCCGTGGCCCTCTCTGTGGTCCGGTGGTAACCGCCGCGGTGATCCTCGACCCGGCGCGGCCGATCCTCGGTCTGAACGATTCGAAGAAGCTCTCCGAGGCTCGTCGGAATGCGCTGTTTGACGAGATTCGCGAGAAGGCCCTTGCCTGGTGCATTGCGCGTGCTGAGGTGGAAGAAATCGACCAGCTGAACATCCTTCACGCCACCATGCTGGCGATGCAGCGCGCCGTGGAAGGTCTCAGCGTGACGCCAAAGCTGGCCTTGATCGACGGCAACCGCTGCCCCAAGCTCAAGGTGCCCAGCGCGCCGGTGGTCAAGGGTGACAGCCAGGTGCCGGCCATCGCCGCTGCCTCCATCCTGGCCAAGGTCAGCCGCGATCGGGAGATGGCCGAGCTGGATGCGCTATACCCCGGCTACGGCATCGCCGGGCACAAGGGCTATCCCACCGCGGTCCATCTGGAAGCCTTGCGCCGCCTGGGGCCGACCCCGATCCATCGCCGCTCTTTCGGCCCAGTTCGGGAGCTCATCGAAGGCAGCCGCTGAGAGCTTGCTCACGACCAGCTGCGCGTCGGCCCTACTGCGTTAAAAGCAGGCTGGAGCGCCAGCCCGGTCAGAATGCTCATTTACAGCTCGTAAACTCGTGTGCGAGCCCAGTCCTCTTCCTCGCCTGCTTTGCCTTGCATGGCTCTAGCTCGCAAGGTCGTGAACAAGCTCTGACGGCTCCGGTCGCGCCCATCCGCGACCTCGCCCCAAACCTGTAGCTTTGCCCAAGGGCCCGGTACAATCCGGGCCTTGTCGTTTTCGCGTTATGCATAGGACTTCCATGACCGCTTCCTTCGTCCATCTGCGTCTGCATTCCGAGTACTCCCTGGTAGACGGCCTGGTACGGGTCAAGCCGCTGGTCAAGGCCGTGGCGGGAGCGGGCATGCCGGCGGTGGCGATCACCGACCAGAGCAACATGTGCTCGCTGGTGAAGTTCTACAAGGCCGCCATGGGCGGCGGCATCAAGCCCATCTGTGGTGCCGATGTCTGGCTGGCCAGCCCCTTCGAGGATGGCCCCCTCAGCCGCATGACCCTGCTGGTGATGAACGCCAAGGGCTATCGCAATCTGACCGAGCTGGTGTCCCGTGGCTGGTCCGAGGGGCAGAGCAATGGCCTGGTCATCATCCAGCGTGAGTGGGTGAAAGCGGCCGCCGAAGGCCTGATTGCCCTGTCCGGCGCCAAGGAAGGTGAGGTCGGCATGGCCTTGCTCAACGGCGACCAGGTCGGCGCCGAGGCCTTGCTGGCCGAATGGCAGGCGGTCTTCCCCGACCGCTTCTACCTGGAGCTGCAGCGCACCGCGCGCGTTAATGACGAAGAGCATGTGCATGCCGCCGTCGCCCTGGCCGACCGTTGCGGTGCCCCGCTGGTGGCCACCAACGACGTGCGCTTCATCAAGTCCGGCGATTTCGAGGCCCACGAGACCCGCGTCTGCATCGGCGAAGGCCGTGTGCTCGATGATCCGCGCCGGCCGCGCAACTTCTCCGACCAGCAGTACCTCAAGTCCCCCGAGGAGATGGCCGCGCTGTTTGCCGATATCCCCGAGGCGCTGGAGAACACCGTCGAGATCGCCAAGCGCTGCAATATCGAGGTGCAGTTGGGCAAACACTTCCTGCCCGACTTCCCCACGCCCAACGGCATGAGCATCGACGACTACCTGCGCCATGCGTCCTACGAGGGCCTGGAAGAGCGTCTGGCCGTGCTCTGGCCGAAGGAAACCACACCGGACTATGAAGAAAAGCGCCAGCTCTACATCGACCGTCTGGAGTTCGAGCTCGGCACCATCATCCAGATGGGCTTCCCCGGCTACTTCCTGATCGTTGCGGACTTCATCCAGTGGGCCAAGAACAACGGTGTGCCGGTAGGCCCGGGACGGGGCTCGGGTGCCGGCTCGCTGGTGGCCTATGTGCTGAAGATCACCGACCTCGATCCGCTCGCCTACGACCTGCTCTTCGAGCGCTTCCTCAATCCCGAACGGGTTTCCATGCCCGACTTCGACGTCGACTTCTGCATGGACGGCCGTGACCGGGTGATCGACTACGTGGCGGACAAGTACGGCCGTAACGCGGTGAGCCAGATCATCACCTTCGGCTCCATGGCGGCCAAGGCGGTGGTACGCGATGTGGCTCGGGTGCAGGGCAAGTCCTACGGCCTGGCCGACCGCCTGTCGAAGATGATCCCGTTTGAAGTGGGCATGACCCTTGAGGCCGCCTACAACCAGGAAGAAGTGCTGCGCGACTTCCTCAAGGCGGATGAGGAGGCCCAGGAAATCTGGGACATGGCCCTCAAGCTGGAAGGCATCACCCGGGGTACCGGCAAGCACGCCGGTGGTGTGGTGATCGCGCCGACCAAGCTCACCGACTTCTCGCCGATCGCCTGTGACGAAGAAGGTGCCGGCCTGGTGACCCAGTTCGACAAGGACGACGTGGAGGCCGCGGGCCTGGTGAAGTTCGACTTCCTCGGCCTGCGGACCCTGACGATCATCAAGTGGGCCATGGAGATGATCAACCGCGAGCAGGAGAAGAAGGGCCTGCCACTGGTGGATATCGACCGCATCCCGCTGGACGACAAAAAAACCTACGACATGCTGCAGAAGGCGGAGACCACCGCGGTTTTCCAGCTCGAATCGCGCGGCATGAAGGAGCTGATCAAGAAGCTCAAGCCCGACTGCCTGGAAGACATGATCGCCCTCGTGGCGCTGTTCCGCCCGGGCCCGCTGCAATCGGGCATGGTGGACGACTTCATCAACCGCAAGCACGGCCGCGCCGAGCTCTCCTACCCGCACCCGGACTACCAGTACGAGGGCCTGGAGCCAGTGCTCAAGCCCACCTACGGCATCATCCTGTATCAGGAGCAGGTGATGCAGATCGCCCAGGTGATGGCCGGCTACACCCTCGGTGGCGCCGACATGCTGCGCCGCGCCATGGGCAAGAAGAAGCCCGAGGAAATGGCCAAGCAGCGCGGCGGCTTCATCGAGGGTTGCTCCAGTAACGGTATTTCTGCCGATCTCTCGGGCAACATCTTCGATCTGGTGGAAAAGTTCGCCGGCTACGGCTTCAACAAATCCCACTCGGCCGCCTACGGTTGGGTCTCCTACCAGACCGCCTGGCTCAAGGCGCATTTCCCGGCGCCGTTCATGGCCGCGGTACTCACTGCGGATATGCACAACACCGATAAGGTGGTGACGCTGATCGAAGAATGCCGGCACATGAAGCTGCGCATCGTCGCCCCTGATGTGAACAACTCCGAGTACCGCTTCACCGTCGACAACGACGGCCAGATCGTCTACGGCCTGGGGGCCATCAAAGGCGTGGGCGAAGGCCCGGTGGAAGCCATTACCGAATGCCGCGCCGAGGGAGGGCCGTTCAAGGACCTCTTCGACTTCTGCAACCGTGTCGACCTCAAGCGCATCAACAAACGCACCCTGGAAGCCCTGATCCGGGGCGGTGCCCTGGACCGCCTCGGCCCGTACTTCAGTAATGAGCCCAAGGCCTACCAGGCAGGCATCGACCGCAATCGCGCGGTGCTGCTGGCCGCCATGGAAGAAGCCACCCAGGCCGCCGAACAGACCGCGCGCAGCCACGACAGCGGCCACATGGACCTCTTCGGTGGCCTGTTCGCCGAGCCCGAGGCGGACATGTACGTCAACCACCGCAACGCCAAGGAACTGTCCCTCAAGGAACGCCTGAAGGGCGAGAAGGAAACTCTGGGCCTGTACCTGACCGGCCACCCGATCGACGAGTACGAAGGCGAGATCCGTCGCTTCGCCCGCCAGTGCATCGTCGAACTGAAACCAGCGCGGGACACCCAGATCATCGCCGGCCTGATCGTCAACCTGCGGGTGATGAAGAACAAGAAGGGCGACAAGATGGGCTTCATTACCTTGGATGACCGTTCCGGGCGTATCGAGGCTTCGCTTTTTGCCGACGCCTTCAATGCGGCCCATGGCCTGTTGCAGACCGATGCACTGGTCGTGGTGGAAGGTGAAGTCAGCCATGACGATTTCTCCGGCGGTCTGCGCCTGCGTGCCAAGCGCGTGCTGAGCCTGGAGGACGCCCGTACCGGCCTTGCCGAGAGCCTGCGCATGAAGGTGGATTTCTCCGCCCTGCAAGGTGATCGACTGCGCTGGCTGGCGGAGCTTTGCCGCCGTCATCGTGGCTCCTGCCCCCTGACCCTGGACTACAGCGGTAATGATGCGAAGGCTCTGCTGCAGTTCAGCGATGACTGGCGAATTGCCCCGGCCGATGCATTGATTCAGGCATTGCGTGACCAGTTCGGGCGCGACAACGTCTTCCTGCACTACCGCTGATGCGAGCGTGGCAGTACGCTCGCCCCGGCCCGATTTCGATTTGATCTCGACCCGTACGCGCCCGACCCCTTAAGGTAGGGCGCCAAATGGAACCAGCCGCCTGGCCCCAAGCGCACGACGGAAGCCTATGAACCCGAACTTTCTGGATTTCGAACAGCCCATCGCCGATCTGCAAGCCAAGATCGAGGAGCTGCGTCTGGTCGGTAACGACAACGCCCTGAACATCACCGACGAGATTTCCCGTCTGCAGGAGAAGAGCAGCGCGCTCACCGAAAGCATTTTCGGCAATCTCTCCAGCTGGCAGATCGCTCAACTGGCGCGCCATCCGCGCCGGCCCTACACCCTCGATTACATCGAGCACATCTTCACCGAGTTCGACGAGTTGCATGGCGACCGTCACTTCTCGGATGACGCGGCGATCGTCGGCGGCGTGGCCCGTCTGAACGACGAGCCGGTCATGATCATCGGCCACCAGAAAGGCCGTGAAGTGCGTGAGAAGGTTCGCCGCAATTTCGGCATGCCGCGCCCCGAGGGCTATCGCAAGGCCTGCCGCCTGATGGAAATGGCCGAGCGCTTCAAGATGCCGATCCTCACCTTCATCGACACGCCCGGTGCTTATCCGGGCATTGATGCCGAGGAGCGCGGCCAGAGCGAGGCCATCGCCTGGAACCTGCGTGTGATGGCGCGCCTGAAGACGCCGATCATCGCTACAGTGATCGGTGAAGGTGGTTCCGGCGGCGCGCTGGCCATCGGCGTCTGCGACCGTCTGAACATGCTGCAGTACTCCACCTATTCGGTGATCTCCCCGGAAGGTTGCGCTTCTATTCTGTGGAAAACCGCCGAGAAGGCACCCGACGCGGCCGAAGCCATGGGCATCACCGCCGAGCGCCTGAAGGGCCTGGGTATCGTCGACAAGGTGATTGCCGAGCCCTTGGGCGGCGCCCATCGCGACCCGTCGGCCACTGCCGAGTCCATCCGCAAGGAACTCGCCGAGCAGCTGAAGTCGCTGCAGAAGCTCAGCAGCGAGGACCTGCTGGCGCGTCGCTATGAGCGTCTGATGAGCTACGGCGTAGCCTGATCCCGCTTCAGGCTGTAAAGATCGGGCCCCGGCTTTATGCTTGGGGCCCGATTTCTTTTTGAGCCGTCCATGTCCCTTGACTCCCGCCTTCTGACAGCCCTGGCTCCATGGCGCGATGCGCCGGCCTGGCGCATCGCATTCTCGGGCGGGCTCGATTCCACCGTTCTCCTGCACCTGTTGGCACGCCTCGCGCGCCACGAGCGATTGCCGCCAATTTCCGCCTTCCATGTCCATCACGGTATCCAGGCCGCGGCCGATGCCTGGCCGGCTCATTGCCAGCGGGTTTGCGATGGTTTGGGCGTTCCGCTCAGGGTACTGCGGGTAACGCTGGACTCCGGAGCCAGTCTGGAGCGTGCGGCGCGGAATGCGCGCTATGCCGCCTTTGCGGAACAGTTGGGCGACAGGGAGGTGCTGCTCAGTGCCCAGCACCGCGATGACCAGGCTGAAACCTTACTCTTTCGCCTGCTCCGTGGAGCGGGGGTGCGTGGCCTGGCGGGCATGCCCGCGAGCCGGCCGTTGGGGCGGGGCAGCCTGGTCAGGCCGCTGTTGCAGGTGTCCCGTGCCGAGTTGGCGGCCTTTGCCCGAGCCGAAGGGTTTGAATGGGTCGAGGACCCGAGCAATACCGACATTGGGCTCGACCGCAATTTCCTGCGTCAGAACGTTCTTCCCGCGTTGCAGGCGCGCTGGCCGCGTGCGGCGGACAGCCTGGCGCGCAGTGCCGCGCATCTGGCCGAGGCGCAGAGCCTGCTGGATGAGTTGGCCCTGACGGATATCGAGCGGGCACAAGGCTCGTGCAATTTTCCCTGGTTGCCGCTGCCGTCCCTCGACATGGCGTCGCTGGCCGCGCTGACGCCCGCGCGGCAGCGCAATGCCTTGCGGTTCTGGTTGTCCTCCCTGACACCGCTGCCGGACAGCGACCACTGGGCCGGCTGGTATGACCTGCGCGATGCGGCGGCCGACGCTGCGCCCATCTGGCGTCTGGCGAAGGGCGAGCTGCATCGGGCCGACGGACGGTTGTGGTGGTTGTCCGGTGAATGGCTCGAAACGCCGGCGGCGAACCTCTCATGGACTGACCCCGGTCAGCCGCTCGAGCTGCCTGGTAATGGCCGCCTGGAGGTATTGGGCAGGCCGCCGGCCGGTCGGATCGAAATCCATTACCGGCAGGGTGGAGAGGTGCTGGACCTGCCGGGACGGGGGCGTCGCGACCTCAAGCGGCTGCTCAATGAAGCGCGGCTGCCAGCGTTCGTCCGCGGCCGATTGCCGCTGTTGGTGGTGGAGGGAGCGCTACTGGCTGTGGCCAACCTGCCGGGACTGGATGGTTCGCGGCAGGGTGCCTGGCAGCTTCGCTGGAGGCCACCGACGAATGACCAAGGTTTGAGCTGGTAGGGTCTTTCCGGTAGACTACGCTCCCGTCTTACTTAGCTTCCGCTGATTCCTTCAGAGTCGGCGGTTGTTGCTTTTGAAGCAGCGTCCCAGTGGCGCTCCATGGTTGAAGGCCATAGCCCTTCATCGCTTTCCCCGGCGGCATTCCGCCTAAACGCAGACTTCTAGGGTTTTTCATGACGCGCTACATCTTCGTCACGGGTGGTGTTGTTTCTTCTTTGGGGAAAGGCATCGCCTCGGCATCCTTGGCCGCCATTCTGGAAGCGCGGGGACTGAAGGTCACCATGCTCAAGCTTGACCCGTACATCAACGTGGATCCGGGCACCATGAGCCCGTTCCAGCATGGTGAGGTCTTCGTGACCGAGGACGGCGCCGAGACCGACCTCGACCTGGGCCACTACGAGCGCTTCGTGAGCACCACGATGACCCAGAACAATAACTTCACCACCGGCCGCGTCTATGCCGACGTGCTGCGCAAGGAGCGCCGTGGTGACTACCTGGGCGCGACCATCCAGGTGATCCCGCATATCACCGACGAGATCAAGCACCGCATCATCAAGGGCGCCGCTGGTGCGGACGTGGCCCTCGTGGAAATCGGCGGTACCGTCGGCGACATCGAATCCCAACCCTTCCTCGAAGCCATCCGCCAGTTGCGCGTGGAAGTGGGTGCCAAGCGCGCCATGCTGATGCACCTGACCCTGGTGCCCTACATCGCCACCGCCGGCGAGACCAAGACCAAACCGACCCAGCACTCGGTGAAGGAGCTGCGCTCCATCGGTCTGCAACCGGACGTGCTGATCTGCCGTTCCGACCATGATGTCGACCTGTCCTCGCGTCGCAAGATCGCGCTCTTCACCAATGTGGAAGAGCGCGCGGTCATTTCCCTGCAAGACGTCGACACCATCTACAAGATTCCGTCCGTGCTGCATGCCCAGGGCCTGGACGACATCGTCGTCGAGCGCTTCGGCCTGCAATGCAACGGCGCTGACCTCTCCGAATGGGACCGCGTGGTCGATGCCAAGCTGAACCCTTCGAGCGAAGTCACCATCGCCATGGTCGGCAAGTACATGGAGCTGCTGGACGCTTACAAGTCGCTGATCGAAGCGATGAGCCACGCCGGCATCCAGAGCCGCACCAAGGTGAACCTGCGTTACATCGACTCCGAAGACATCGAATCCCAGGGCACCGGCCTGCTGGAGGGCGTTGACGCCATCCTGGTCCCCGGCGGTTTTGGCCTGCGCGGCGTGGAAGGCAAGATCACCACCGTGCGCTACGCCCGCGAGAACAAGATCCCCTACCTCGGTATCTGCCTCGGCATGCAGGTTGCGGTCATCGAATATGCCCGTAACGTACTGGGTTGGGCCGACGCCAACTCCACCGAGTTCGACAAGTCCAGCGGCCACCCGGTCGTGGGCCTGATCACCGAGTGGGAAGACGCCACTGGCGCCACCGAAATCCGTACTGAAGCGTCCGACCTCGGCGGCACCATGCGCCTCGGCGCCCAGGCTTGCCAGCTGGAGAGCGGTTCCCTGGTGCACGACTGCTATGGCAAGGACGAGATCGTCGAGCGCCATCGCCATCGCTACGAAGTGAACAACAACCTGCTGCCGCAGTTGCAGGAAGCTGGCTTGAAGGTCACCGGCCGTTCTGGCGACGGTGCCCTGGTCGAAGTGGTCGAGGCTCCGGACCATCCGTGGTTCGTCGCTTGCCAGTTCCACCCGGAGTTCACCTCTACGCCGCGTTATGGCCACCCGCTGTTCAGCGGCTTCGTTACCGCCGCCCTGGCGCAGAAAGCGAAGAAGGCCTGACCCATGGCGCAGAAGACTGTCCGCGTCGGCAATATCGAGATCGCCAACGACAAGCCGTTCGTGCTGTTCGGTGGCATGAACGTGCTGGAGTCCCGCGACCTGGCCCTCAAGGTCTGCGAGGAATATGTGCGGGTGACCGAGAAGCTCGGCATCCCTTACGTGTTCAAGGCCAGCTTCGACAAGGCCAATCGCTCGTCGGTCAACTCGTACCGCGGGCCGGGCCTCGACGAGGGCATGAAGATCTTCGAGGAAGTGAAGAAGACCTTCGGCGTGCCGGTGATCACTGATGTCCACGAGCCCTACCAGGCCGCCCCGGTGGCCGAGGTCTGCGACATCATCCAGCTGCCGGCCTTCCTGTCCCGCCAGACCGATCTGGTGGTGGCCATGGCCAGGACCGGCGCGGTGATCAACATCAAGAAGGCCCAGTTCCTCGCACCGCAGGAAATGAAGCACATCCTCACCAAGTGCGAAGAAGCCGGGAATGATCGCCTGATCCTCTGCGAGCGTGGTTCCTCCTTCGGTTACAACAACCTGGTGGTGGACATGCTCGGCTTCGGCATCATGAAGCAGTTCGAGTACCCGGTGTTCTTCGACGTCACCCATGCCCTGCAGATGCCGGGCGGACGTGCGGACTCGGCTGGCGGCCGCCGTGCCCAGGTCAGCGACCTGGCCAAGGCCGGCATGAGCCAAGGCCTGGCGGGTCTCTTCCTCGAAGCCCATCCGGACCCCGACAACGCCAAATGTGACGGCCCCTGCGCCCTGCGCCTGGATAAGCTGGAACCCTTCCTCTCCCAGCTCAAGCAACTGGATGAGCTGATCAAGCGTTTTCCGCCAATCGAGACTGCCTGAACGGGCCGATCTCCGGTAAAGTGCCGCGTGGGCACAATCTGACCGAATGGTCAGGACATTCGCCGGGTCAGCCGACCCCGAGGCCCGGCGGATCGCCTCACTTTCTGCTGAGCGTTTTCGTCAACTTTTGGAGTGCTAACAACAATGGCAAAGATCGTCGACATCAAGGGCCGCGAGGTTCTGGACTCCCGTGGCAACCCCACCGTGGAAGCCGATGTGATCCTCGAGAACGGCATCATCGGCAGCGCTTGCGCGCCGTCCGGTGCTTCCACCGGTTCCCGCGAGGCACTGGAACTGCGTGATGGCGACAAGAGCCGTTACCTGGGCAAGGGCGTACTGAAGGCCGTGTCCAACATCAACGGCCCGATCCGCGACCTGCTGCTGGGCAAAGATGCTGCTGACCAGAAAGCCCTCGACCGCGCCATGATCGAACTGGACGGCACCGAGAACAAGGCCAAGCTGGGTGCCAACGCCATCCTCGCCGTGTCCCTGGCTGCCGCCAAGGCTGCTGCCCAGGCCAAGGGTGTACCGCTCTACGCCCACATCGCCGACCTGAACGGCACTCCGGGCCAGTACTCGATGCCGGTTCCGATGATGAACATCATCAACGGTGGCGAGCACGCCGATAACAACGTCGACATCCAGGAGTTCATGGTGCAGCCGGTTGGCGCCAAGAACTTCGCCGACGCCCTGCGCATGGGTGCCGAGATCTTCCACCACCTGAAAGCCGTGCTGAAGGCCCGTGGCCTGAACACCGCCGTGGGTGACGAAGGTGGCTTCGCCCCGAACCTGGCTTCCAACGAAGACGCCCTGGCCGCCATCGCCGAAGCCGTTGCCAACGCTGGCTACAAGCTGGGCACCGACGTGACCCTGGCCCTGGACTGCGCTTCCAGCGAGTTCTTCAAGGACGGCAAGTACGACCTGGCCGGTGAAGGCAAAGTGTTCGACGCCGCCGGTTTTGCCGACTACCTGGCTGGCCTGACCCAGCGCTACCCGATCATTTCCATCGAAGACGGTATGGATGAGTCCGACTGGGCCGGCTGGAAAGACCTGACCGATAAGATCGGCGCCAAAGTCCAGCTGGTCGGTGACGACCTGTTCGTGACCAACACCAAGATCCTCAAGGAAGGCATCGAGAAGCACATCGGCAACTCGATCCTGATCAAGTTCAACCAGATCGGCTCCCTGACCGAGACCCTGGAAGCCATCCAGATGGCCAAGGCTGCTGGCTACACCGCGGTGATCTCCCACCGTTCCGGCGAGACCGAGGACAGCACCATCGCCGACCTGGCCGTAGGCACTGCCGCTGGCCAGATCAAGACCGGTTCGCTGTGCCGTTCCGACCGCGTTTCCAAGTACAACCAGCTGCTGCGCATCGAAGAGCAACTGGGCGAGAAGGCCCCGTACCGTGGGCGTGCCGAGTTCCGCGGCTGAGACTGCGTCTGCAATCGGTCAGGCCAGGTTGAAAACTAGCGCTGAATGCCTCTTTACTTCATGTAAACTGCGCGTCATCTCCTGATTTCAACCTGCCTGGTCGGCAGGGAAGGGTAGAAGGGCAGCGCAGGCTGCCCTTTTCGCATGGATACTCCCTGGCAAAATGACTCGCCCTAACACTTACTGGTTGTTTGTTGTCCTCATCCTGATGCTGGCTGGCCTGCAGTATCGCCTCTGGGTGGGCGACGGCAGCCTGGCGCAGGTCCAGGATCTACAGCACCAGATCGCTGAGCAGAAAGGCGAGAACGAGCGCCTGCTGGAGCGCAATCGCATTCTCGAAGCGGAAGTGATGGAGCTGAAAAAGGGTATGGAAACCGTTGAAGAGCGTGCCCGTCATGAGCTGGGCATGGTCAAGGAAGGCGAAACCCTCTACCAGATTGCCGAATGAACCAGGTCGATACCCCCTTCTTCTGGGCGGTGATTCCCGCTGCAGGTGTCGGTGCCCGCATGCGCGCCGACCGTCCCAAGCAGTATCTCGAACTCGCTGGGCGAACCATTCTCGAGCACAGCCTCGATTGCTTCCTTGATCATCCGCAACTCAAGGGGCTGGTGATCAGTCTGTCCGTGGATGACCCCTACTGGCCGACGCTGCCTTGTGCCTCTGACGACCGCATCATCCGAGCAGACGGCGGCAAGGAACGCGCGGACTCGGTGCTCAGCTCCCTGTTGCGCCTCGCCGAGCACGGCGCTCGCGCCAACGACTGGGTTCTGGTGCATGATGCGGCGCGGCCGAACCTGTCGCGTTTCGACCTCGATCTGCTGCTGGCCGAACTGGCCGATGATCCGGTCGGTGGCCTCCTCGCCGTTCCAGCGCGGGATACCTTGAAACGCGTCGGCGCCGATGGCCGGGTGGCGGAAACCGTCGACCGCAGCCTGATCTGGCAGGCCTACACGCCGCAGATGTTCCGCTTTGGCGCCCTGCATCGGGCGCTGGCCGATGCCCTCGTAGCTGGCGTCGCCATCACTGACGAAGCCTCTGCCATGGAGTGGGCGGGCAATGCTCCCAAGCTGGTGGAAGGCCGGGCCGACAACCTCAAGATCACTCGCCCCGAAGACCTCGACTGGCTGCGTCAGCGCTGGTCCACGCGGGGCTGAGCCGCTGCGTACTCCGGCCGTTCGGCCAGTCCTACCTTCAGCAGATCCACCAGTTGCCGCACCTTGGGCGAGAGATGCCGTTGCTGTGGATAAAGTGCCCAGACTGCGGTGTTCGGCGGACGGTGCTGCTCCAGCAGCGACACCAGGGCGCCGCTGCGCAAGTGTTCCAGCACGTAGTAATCGGGTAACTGGCACAGACCGAACCCCCGCAGCGCTGCATCCAGCACGGCCTGTCCACTGTTGCAGCGCCAGTTGCCCTGGACCCGGATGGCGTGTTCGCGTCCTTGCTGGAGGAAGTCCCAATGGTCCGCGCTGCCAATCAGGCAGTTGTGCCGGGCCAGCTCCGAGAGGCTGTGGGGACGGCCGTAGCGCTCCAGGTAGGACGGCGCTGCGCACAGGTACATGACCCGTGGCGCGAGTCGGGTCGCGACCAGGCGCGAGTCCTGCAGGCGGCCCAGGCGAATCGCCACGTCGAGGCCATCATGCACCAGATCCAGGGTGCGGTTGCTCAACTCGATATCCACCCGCAATTGCGGATGCCGCGCCATGAACTCGTTGACCAGCGGGACGATGAAGCGCTCGCCATAGGCGACCGCACAGGTCATGCGCAGCAGTCCCTTGGGTTCGCTGTTCAGGTCGCTCACCGCACGCAGCGCCTCCTCTCGGGCATCCATCAGGCGTTGGCAATGCTGCAGGAAGGTCTGCCCGGCTTCGGTCAGCGCCACCTTGCGGGTGCTGCGATAGAACAGACGAACCTGCAGGCGTTCTTCCAGACGTGCGATCTGCCGGCTGACATGGGAGGACGAAATGCCCAGGCGATCGGCCGCCGCAGTGAACTGACCCGTTTCGGCCACGGCGACGAACTCGTCCAGACCTTCCCAGCGACTCATGGATTATCCCTCCACAGCAATAAAGTTTTGCCTTGTGGTGGATTATTTACTATCAGCGGCTCAACTACACTCCTTGGCCATTTCAATCAGATGGAGAGTCACCATGATCAAGTCCCGTGCCGCCGTGGCCTTCGCACCGAACCAGCCGCTGCAGATCGTCGAAGTGGACGTGGCCCCGCCCAAGGCTGGCGAAGTCCTGGTGCGGATTGTGGCCACCGGTGTCTGCCACACTGATGCCTACACGCTGTCCGGCGCCGACTCCGAAGGCGTTTTCCCCTGCATCCTTGGCCACGAGGGTGGCGGTATCGTCGAAGCGGTGGGTGAGGGCGTGACCTCGCTCGCCGTCGGCGACCACGTGATTCCGCTCTACACGGCCGAATGCGGCGAGTGCAAATTCTGCAAATCCGGCAAGACCAACCTCTGCCAGAAAGTCCGTGCCACCCAGGGCAAGGGCCTGATGCCGGACGGTACCTCCCGTTTCAGCTACAACGGCCAGCCGATCTATCACTACATGGGCTGCTCCACCTTCTCCGAGTACACCGTGCTGCCGGAAATCTCCCTGGCGAAGATTCCCAAGGAAGCGCCGCTGGAGAAGGTCTGCCTGCTGGGATGCGGTGTGACCACCGGTATCGGTGCCGTCCTCAATACCGCCAAGGTGGAAGAGGGCGCTACCGTGGCCATCTTCGGCCTGGGTGGCATCGGCCTGGCGGCGATCATCGGCGCCAAGATGGCCAAGGCTTCGCGCATCATTGCCATCGACATCAACCCGGAGAAGTTCGACGTCGCCCGTGAACTGGGTGCCACCGACTTCGTCAATCCGAAGGACCATGCCAAACCGATCCAGGACGTCATCGTCGAGATGACCGATGGCGGGGTGGACTACAGCTTCGAATGTGTCGGCAACGTCAACCTGATGCGCGCTGCCCTGGAGTGCTGCCACAAGGGGTGGGGCGAGTCGGTCATCATCGGCGTTGCGCCTGCGGGTGCCGAGATCAGCACCCGTCCGTTCCAGTTGGTTACCGGCCGCGTCTGGCGCGGTTCGGCGTTCGGCGGCGTAAAAGGCCGTACCGAACTGCCGAGCTACGTGGAGAAGGCGCAGAAAGGCGAGATCCCGCTGGACACCTTCATCACCCACACCATGGGGCTGGACGACATCAACGAGGCCTTCGACCTGATGCACGAAGGCAAGAGCATTCGCTCGGTCGTCCACTTCTAATCAAGCGGGTAGCCCAGGGCAGGCAGCGCGCTGTCAGCGGCGCTTTCTGTCCTGGGCTCGTGGCTTCGGCGGAGAACGCTTCATGACCCTCGAAATCGTTTCCAGCAACAAGAGCTTCGGCGGTTGGCACAAGCGCTACCGTCATCGCTCCACCAGCCTCAACTGCGACATGGTGTTCGCCGTCTACCTCCCGCCCCAGGCGGAGCAGGGCGCGAAACTTCCGGTGCTCTACTGGCTCTCGGGGCTGACCTGCACTGACGAGAACTTCATGCAGAAAGCCGGCGCGCAGGGTCTGGCGGCGGAACTGGGGCTGATCATCGTGGCCCCGGACACCAGCCCGCGTGGCGGGGATGTACCCAGTGACCCCGATGGCGCCTGGGACTTTGGCCTGGGTGCAGGCTTCTATGTCAACGCGACCCAGGAGCCCTATGCGCGGCATTACCGCATGCACGATTACGTGGTGCACGAACTGCCGGCGCTGATCGAGGCCAACTTCCCGGTTTCCGGGAAGCGCGGTATCAGCGGCCACTCCATGGGCGGCCACGGCGCTCTGGTTTGCGCGCTGCGTAACCCGGGTCGTTACCAGTCGCTGTCGGCCTTCGCGCCGATCAGTAATCCCATGGGCTGCCCCTGGGGCGAGAAAGCCCTCAGCCGCTATCTGGGTGAAGACCGTTCCCGTTGGCGCGAGTGGGACGCCAGCGCCTTGCTGGCCGAAGCCAGCGAGAAGCTGCCCATCCTGGTGGATCAGGGCGATCGCGACGACTTCCTCGCCAACCAGCTCAAGCCCGAGGTCCTGCAAGCGGCGGCCAAGGCCGCGGGCCATCCGCTGACCCTGCGTCTGCAGCCGGGGTACGACCACAGCTATTACTTCATCGCCAGCTTCATCGGCGATCACCTGCGGCACCACGCCGAGGCCCTGAAAGCCTAAGCACCCCCAAAGCAGGTAGAATCACGCCCTGACTTTTCAGGGCGTTTTTCTGACTATGCGAATTGGCCACGGTTACGACGTACACCGCTTCGGCGAGGGTGATTTCATCACCCTGGGCGGTGTGCGCATTTCCCACACGTTCGGGCTTATCGCCCATTCCGACGGTGACGTGTTGCTCCATGCGCTTTCCGATGCGCTGCTGGGCGCCGCCGCGCTGGGTGACATCGGCAAACACTTTCCGGACACCGATCCGCAGTTCAAGGGCGCCGATAGCCGCGCGCTGCTGCGTCACGTTCTGGCCCAGGTCAAAGCCAAGGGCTGGAAGGTCGGCAACGTCGACGGAACCATCGTGGCTCAGGCACCGAAGATGGCGCCGCATATCGAGGCCATGCGCGCCAACATCGCCGCGGATCTCGAGGTCGAACTGGATCAGGTCAACGTAAAGGCCACCACCACCGAGAAGCTCGGCTTCACCGGGCGTGAGGAGGGCATCGCCGTACATGCGGTCGCCCTGCTGATGCCAGCATGACCGAACTCGAACTGCTGGGCCCGCGTGCCCATGGCGAGGCGCTGGGGCAGGCCCAGTTGAAAGCAGTCGCCGAAGACTTCCAGGTCGACGAGGTGCTGGATATTCCCCTGGCGGGTGAGGGGGAGCATCTATGGCTCTGGGTGGAAAAGCGCGAACTGAACACCGAAGAGGCGGCGCGGCGTATTGCCCGCGCCGCCGGCGTACCACTGAAAGTGGTCAGCTACGCCGGGCTCAAGGATCGCCAGGCGCTGACCCGGCAATGGTTCAGCCTGCACCTGCCGGGCAAGTCCGATCCGGATCTGTCTGGTGCGGAGAACGCCAACCTGCGCATCCTCAAGAGCGCCCGGCACAAGCGCAAGCTTCAGCGCGGCGCCCATTCGGCCAACGGTTTCACCCTGCGTCTTGCCCGCCTGGCGGCTGATCGCGAGGCGCTGGAGCAGCGCCTGAAGCGCCTGGCGGAAGCTGGTGTCCCCAACTACTTCGGCCTGCAGCGTTTCGGTCATGGCGGCGGCAACGTCGTTGACGCCCGTGCCTTTGCCGAGCGCAAGGAGCTGCCGGTGCAGCGCAACGTGCGCTCTCGCCTGCTATCGGCGGGGCGCAGCTTCCTGTTCAACCGCGTATTGGCCGAGCGCGTTGCCGCTGGCACCTGGAATCAGGCGCAGGTCGGCGATCTGCTGGCCTTTACCGACAGCCGCAGCTTCTTTGCTGCCGGCGAGGCGGAGTGCGTCGATCCACGCCTGGCAGAACTTGACCTGCACCCGACCGGACCGCTCTGGGGCGCTGGCGCCTCGCCCGCAGGCGGGGCGAATCAATCCGTGGAGCAACGCGTGGCGGCCGCCGAGGAGGCATTGTGCCGGTGGCTTGCAGAAGCGGGACTGGAGCACGAACGGCGCATCCTCCGCCTCCCCATCGGCGGCTTGACGTGGCATTATCCCGAGCCTGACGTTCTGCAACTGGAATTCGTCCTGCCGGCTGGATGCTTCGCCACCGCAGTGGTGCGTGAGCTCGTCGATCTGCTGCCGGCGGGGCAGACGGAAAACCCATGCGCATTCTGATTTCCAACGATGACGGGGTGAATGCCCCCGGTCTCGCTGCCCTGCATGGTGCGCTCAAGGATTACGCTGATTGCGTGGTCATCGCACCCGAGCAGGACAAGAGCGGTGCCAGCAGTTCCCTGACGCTGGACCGCCCGCTGCACCCCAGCATGCTGGACAATGGCTTCATCAGCCTCAATGGCACGCCAACCGATTGCGTCCATCTGGGGCTCAATGGCTTGCTCGAACAACTGCCGGACATGGTGGTGTCGGGCATCAACCTCGGCGCTAACCTGGGGGATGACGTGCTTTATTCCGGCACGGTGGCGGCGGCGCTTGAAGGACGCTTCCTCGGCTTGCCGGCATTCGCCTTCTCGTTGCTGTCACGCCAGGTGGACAACCTGCCGGCCGCGGCCCATATCGCCCGTCGGCTGGTGGCCGCGCATGACCGTCTCGATCTGCCGCCGCGCACCGTCCTCAACGTGAACATTCCCAACCTGCCGCTGGAGCGTATCCGCGGTATCCAGCTGACCCGGCTGGGCCATCGCGCGCGCGCTGCTGCGCCGGTGAAAGTGGTCAATCCGAGGGGAAAGGAGGGATACTGGATTTCCGCGGCCGGCGACGCCGAAGACGGTGGGCCGGGCACGGATTTCCATGCGGTGATGCAGGGCTATGTTTCCATTACCCCCCTGCAGCTCGACCGGACTTTCAACGAGGCGTTCCAGAGCCTCGATAGCTGGGTGGAGGGGCTGCTCTGATGTCCCGGGAACAGGACGACCTGATGCGTCGGGGGATCGGCATGACCTCCCAGCGTACTCGCGAGCGCCTTATCCAGAGGTTGTACGAGGAGGGGCTGTCCAACGCCCGCGTGCTCGAATCCATTCGCCGCACTCCGCGTCACTTGTTCGTCGACGAAGCCCTGGCCCATCGCGCCTACGAAGATACGGCGCTGCCGATTGGTCATAACCAGACCATTTCCCAGCCCTACATGGTCGCGCGGATGACCGAGCTGCTGCTGGCCGCGGGCCCGCTGGACAAGGTGCTGGAAATTGGCACCGGCTCGGGCTACCAGACGGCGATTCTCGCGCAGCTGGTGGAACGAGTGTTTTCCGTGGAACGGATCCAGGTGCTGCAGGACAAGGCCAAGGAGCGCCTTGGCGTTCTCAATCTGCGCAACGTGGTGTTCCGTTGGGGCGATGGCTGGGAAGGGTGGCCGGCCCTGGCACCGTACAACGGCATCATCGTGACCGCGGCGGCTGCAGATGTGCCGCAGGCGTTGCTCGACCAACTGGCACCGGGTGGGCGCCTGGTGATTCCAGTTGGGGCTGGTGACGTCCAGCAGTTGATGCTCATCATCCGCGAAGAGCAGGGGTTCACCCGCCATGTGCTGGATGCGGTGCGCTTCGTACCGCTGCTGCACGGCCCGCTGGCCTGACCCGCACCGAAGGAACCCACGCTGCGGGCAACTATCTGATGCATCGCCACGTCGGTGTCTTGCTGCACTTTGTGCGGCTGGCGGCTGGCTCGACTGGATATTTCCGGCACAATAACTAACACCATGGAACGTTGGGAAAGGGGACAAGAGTGAGCCTGATGGCCATTCGGCAGAGGATCAGCATGGGGAATGGGCTCACCTGGTTGCCCGCTATTGCCGTTGGCATCTTGCTGGCCGGCTGCTCCAGCACTCAGAAGACCAGTGTTAGTGTGGTTGATCGCAATCATTCCGGCGCGGCCACGGCCTCACAGCGGCAGCCCGTCACCAGCGGCCAGTACCGCGTCCAGCGTGGTGACACGCTCTATTCCATCGCCTTTCGATTCGGCTGGGACTGGAAGGCCCTTGCCGCACGCAATGGCGTTCCCCCTCCCTACGTGATTCGCCCCGGTCAGATCATTCGGTTCGACGGTCAGCCCGGCCAGGCGCGTCCTGCCGCGGTCGTGACGGCGCCTGTGGTTGCCAATCCCAGGGCTGGCAGTAGTGCTTCCAGTCGCCCGCCGGTGCAGCCGCAGCAACCGGCTGTCCGCCCGCAACCCGCCACGCAGCAACCTGTAGCCGCAAAGCCTGTGGTTGCGCCGAACGCGTCTAGCACGCGCTCTGCGGCGGGTTGGGTATGGCCCGCGGGCGGCACTCTGATTGGTCGTTTTTCGTCAAACGGCAGTTTGAATAAAGGGATTGATATCGCTGGGGAATTAGGCCAGCCTGTCTTGGCTGCGTCAGATGGTTCAGTTGTTTACGCCGGAAGTGGATTACGGGGCTACGGTGAACTGGTCATAATCAAGCACAGCGATACCTACGTAAGCGCCTACGGTCATAACCGCAGGCTGCTGGTGCGGGAGGGACAGCAGGTCAAAGTCGGGCAGACAATTGCCGAGATGGGCTCAACGGGGACTGACCGGGTGAAGCTTCATTTTGAAATTCGCCGTCAAGGAAAACCTGTAGACCCGCTGCAATACCTGCCACGTCGTTGACCCGTTTTCAGCCCGTTCCACCACGTGGTAAGGACGGGCTCGGGCGGCGCCAGGGAACCAAGGCTTCGCCAGGGCTTGTTGTCGAACTCAGCAAGGGACAACAACAATGGCACTCAATAAAGAAGCGCCGGAGTTTGACGTCGATGACGAACTGCTCCTCCTGGAGCCGGGGGTCATTTTGGATGAAGCGTTGAGCGAGGAGAGTGACGCGCCTCTGCCCACCGCAAAATCCCGACATTCAACCTCACCCAAGCAACACAAGTACATCGACTACACCCGCGCGCTCGACGCAACTCAGCTGTACCTCAACGAAATCGGTTTCTCCCCCCTGCTCACCCCGGAAGAAGAAGTGCACTTCGCGCGCCTTGCGCAGCGCGGAGATCCTGCCGGGCGTAAGCGCATGATCGAAAGCAACCTCCGTCTCGTGGTGAAAATCGCGCGGCGTTACGTCAATCGTGGTCTCTCGCTGCTCGACCTGATCGAAGAGGGCAACCTCGGCCTGATCCGGGCGGTGGAGAAGTTCGACCCCGAACGGGGCTTCCGCTTCTCGACCTATGCGACCTGGTGGATCCGCCAAACCATTGAGCGGGCCATCATGAACCAGACCCGTACCATTCGTTTGCCGATTCACGTGGTCAAGGAACTCAACGTTTACTTGCGTGCTGCACGCGAGTTGACCCACAAGCTCGACCACGAGCCATCGCCGGAAGAGATTGCCAATCTGCTGGAGAAACCGGTCGATGAGGTCAAGCGCATGCTCGGCCTCAATGAGCGGGTAACCTCGGTGGACGTTTCACTTGGGCCGGACTCCGACAAGACCTTGTTGGATACGCTGACGGACGATCGTCCAACCGATCCCTGTGAACTCCTGCAGGATGATGACCTTTCGCAGAGCATCGATCAGTGGCTTTCCGAGCTGACTGATAAGCAACGCGAAGTCGTGGTGCGGCGCTTCGGGCTGCGTGGCCATGAAAGCTGCACGCTTGAGGAAGTAGGCCAGGAAATTGGCCTGACTCGCGAGCGAGTGCGGCAGATCCAGGTCGAGGCGCTGAAGCGTCTGCGTGAGATTCTGGAGAAGAATGGCCTGTCCAGCGATGCGCTGTTCCAGTAGAGCGTTGATGATCTGAAGGAGCCCGGCTTTGGCCGGGCTTTTTTAGGTTCTTCGCGGAGTCTGGGGGAAGAGCGAGTTGACAGTCAGGGAAGCGGGTAAATTGGCAGTCGCCAAACACACCAACCCCCACGCCCTGCTGTCGCCATGCATCCTATTGATCTTGCCGCTTTCTGGCCAGGCTACGAGGTCGTCGCCTGTCGTCCCGCTGCTGAACACACCCTGCTGATTGAACTGGAGCCCCAGGTCGACCGAGTGCCCCGATGTGGGCGCTGCCTGCAGCCCAGCCCGTTGATCCACGAGCGGCGTATCCGCCAGGTGCGCGACCGTGACCTGCTGGATCAGCGCGTCCTGCTCCAACTGCCCGTGCGCCGCGTCGACTGCCTGGGTTGTGGGCGGGTGACCGAGCGGATCGACTGGCTGGAGCCGGCCTCACGGCTGACTCGACGCTTGCAGGTCTGGCTCGAAAGCCTCTTGCAGCTCTTGCCGATCAGCCACGTCAGCCGCCTCACCGGCCTGCACTGGCACACCCTCAAGACGCTGGACAAACGCCGCCTGGAAGCCGAAGTCGGGACCTTCGAGCCGGGCGACGTCCGCCGCCTGGTGATGGACGAGTTTGCCCTGCACAAGGGCCATCGCTACGCCACGGTGATCATGGATGCCGAGCGCACGCGCGTGTTGTGGGTCGGCCACGGCAATAGCCGCGAGGCCATTCGCCCGTTCTTCGAGTTGCTCGGCGCGCGCTGCCAGCAGATCGAGGCGGTGGCGATGGACATGAACACCGCTTTCGACCTGGAAGTGCAGCAGCACTGCCCGCAGGCCGAAGTGGTGTACGACCTGTTCCATGTGGTGGCGCGCTACGGCCGTGAGGTGATCGACCGCATCCGGGTCGACCAGGCCAACCTCCTGCGCGAAGACAAACCGGCGCGCAAGGTGGTCAAGCAAAGCCGCTGGCTGTTGCTGCGCAATCGCGAGAACCTCAAGGACGGGCAGGCCGTGCAGTTGCAGGAATTGCTCGCGGCCAACCAGCCACTGGCCACGGTCTATGTGCTCAAGGATGCGCTGAAGGAAGTCTGGTACGCCCCCAGCGTGCGGGAAGGCTGGCGGCGCTGGCGAACCTGGCTGCGGCACGCCCGGGACAGCGGCCTCGCGCCGCTCCAACGCTTCGCCCGCAACCTGCGCAAATACGCTCCGGGGCATCCTCGCCAGTGCTCGCTTCCCCATGCACACCAGCGTCCTGGAGGGCGTGAACAACCGCATCAAGGCGATCAAGCGCATGGCCTATGGTTTCCGGGACTCGGCGTACTTCTTCCTGAAAATCAAGGACGCCTTCCCCGGGAAAGCGCGATGAACCCTTTTTTATAGCGATGTGATCTTCGATAGGTCGCTCCGGTGCTTTTCCGATCGATAGAGGAAGCATTGGTGCAAGGGTTTGCTCCCGTTTCCGAGCGCGGCTACCTGCTGCTTGATCGCGTTCGCAGTGATGCAACTTGGTGACATGGAAAGGCAAGGAGATCCTCTTTTATACATTGCAATGTAAGCCATCGCTTACATGCTATGTACGTGATTGGAGGAAATTGCTGCTCGAGAATGGTGAGGATAGGAAGTGGATAATTAGTAAGCTGTTGAAATATATGATCTTTAATTTTATGTGTGCGAGCTTTTTCGCTCTTTTCGGGCACTTCCACGCGCTTGCTCGTTCCTCCCGGATCGCTAATATCACTCTTGCGTACAGGATGTATGCAGGTTGATAAGGACATCGACCAAGGACATCGCCGGATGCGATTCATCAGGATGATGAGCAAGGACTACAGGGAATAGGGACAAAAGAGTGGGCGGGTAATCCCCGCCCCTTTTTTCGTCCGCAGAAAAGCAAAAGGCCCGCAGATGCGGGCCTTTTTGCGTTGGGGCTGCGGAAGTGGATCAGCGCTCCAGGTGCTCCAGCTTGCCTTTGACGCCATCCCACTCTTCGGCGTCGGGCAGGGAGTCTTTCTTCTCGGTGATGTTTGGCCAGACTTCAGCCAGATCACGGTTCAGTTCGGTGAACTCCTGCATGTCCTCAGGCACTTCATCCTCGGAGAAGATGGCTTGCGCGGGGCATTCAGGCTCGCAAAGCGCGCAGTCGATGCACTCGTCCGGGTGAATGACCAGGAAGTTCGGGCCTTCGTAGAAGCAGTCCACCGGACAGACTTCCACACAGTCGGTGTATTTGCATTTGATGCAGTTGTCGGTGACGACGAAGGTCATTTCTATTCTTCTCCTCAAGCGGCGGCTCGGAAGCCTTCTATATCCGGCTTCTCGGCTCGGGAACTCGCGGCGCCGGGCAGGCTGATTCCCGGGTGTATTCCAGAGCGCGCGGGATTCTATCAGCTTGTGCGGTTTAGGGGTTAGATGCGTGACTTCAGTGTATATAACAGCTCGAGCGCCTGCCGGGGCGTCAGATCATCCGGCTTGATCTTCGCCAATTCGTCCAGCACCGGGTGCGGCAGGCTGGCGAAGAGGTCGCTTTGCATGGGCGCGTTGGGCAGGCCGGGGATCTGACGCGGAGTCTCGTGGGGCAGGCTGGTGGTTTCCAGGCGTGCCAGATGCTCGCGGGCACGCTGGATCACATCACCCGGCACCCCCGCCAACTGCGCCACCGCCAGACCATAGCTCTGGCTGGCCGGGCCGGGCAGCACATGGTGCAGGAACACGATCCGCTCGTTGTGCTCAGTCGCGTTGAGGTGAACGTTGGCCACGACGGGTTCGCTCTCCGGCAGCACGGTCAGCTCGAAATAATGAGTCGCGAAGAGGGTGAACGCGCGCAGGCGGGCGAGGTGCTCGGCCGCTGCCCAGGCCAGCGACAAGCCGTCGAAGGTACTGGTGCCGCGGCCCACCTCGTCCATCAGCACCAGGCTGCTGGCAGAGGCATTGTGCAGGATGTTGGCCGTCTCGCTCATTTCCACCATGAAGGTAGAGCGACCACCGGCCAGGTCGTCGCTGGAGCCGATACGGGTGAAGATGCGGTCGACCAGCGACAGTTCGCAGCTGGCCGCCGGCACGAAGCAGCCGATATGGGCGAGCAGTACGATCAGCGCAGTCTGGCGCATGTAGGTCGATTTACCGCCCATGTTCGGGCCGGTGATGATCAGCATGCGAGTGGCATCGTCCAGCGCCAGGTCGTTGGCTACGAACGGCGTATCCAGCACCTGTTCCACTACCGGGTGACGGCCTTGGTTGATGCGCATGCAGGGCTCATCGACGAAGCGTGGGCGATTCAGGTCAAGGTTCAGCGCGCGCTCGGCGAAGTTGCTCAAAACGTCCAGTTCAGCTAGTGCCGCGGCAGTATCCTGTAATGGCCCGAGTTGCACGATCAGCAGCTCCAGCAATTCGTCGTAGAGCAGCTTTTCCCGCGCCAGGGCACGGCTCTTGGCGGATAGCGCCTTGTCTTCGAAGGCCTTCAGTTCCGGCGTGATGAAGCGCTCGGCACCTTTCAGCGTCTGGCGACGAATGTAGTCAGCCGGTGCCTGTTCGGCTTGCACGCGCGGCAGCTCGATGTAATAGCCGTGGATGCGGTTGTAGCCGACCTTCAGGTTAGGCAGGCCGGTGCGGGCCTTCTCACGGGTTTCCAGGTCCATGAGGTACTGGCCGGCGTTTTCGCTGAGCGCCTGCAGTTCATCCAGCTCGGTGTCGTAGCCGGTCTTGATCACGCCGCCGTCGCGAATGACGGCTGGCGGGTTGTCGATGACTGCTCGGGCCAGCAGGTCGGCCAGTTCCGGATAGGTGCAAATGCCGCCGGCCAGTGTCTGCAGGTGTGGTGCTTCCAGTTCGGTCATGGCCCCCTGCAGTTGCGGCAGGGCGGCCAGTGCGTCGCGGAGTCGGGCAAGGTCGCGCGGGCGCGCATTGCGCAGGCCGATACGGGCGAGGATGCGCTCGACGTCGCCGATCTCCTTCAATTGCGGTTGCAGGCCTTCGAAACGGTAACGATCCAGCAGACAGTCGATAGCGTCCTGACGGGCAACCAGCACGGCGCGGTCGCGCAGCGGGCGATTCAGCCAGCGGCTCAGCAGGCGGCTGCCCATGGCGGTCTGGCAGCGGTCGATGACCGATTGCAGGGTATTGTCGCGGCCGCCGGAGAGGTTCACATCCAGCTCCAGGTTGCGGCGGCTGGCGGCGTCGAGGATGACGGTGTCGTTGATGCGCTCATGGCGCAGGCTGCGCAGGTGGGGCAGGGCGGTGCGCTGGGTTTCCTTGGCATACGCCAGCAGGCAGCCGGCGGAGCCGATGGCCAGGGTCAGGGTTTCGCAGCCGAAACCCTTGAGGTCCTGAACGCCGAACTGCTGGCACAGGCTCTTCTTCGCGGAGTCGCGGTCGAAGTCCCAGGGGGCGCGGCGCCGCACGCCGCGACGTTTCTCGGCCGGAAGTCCCTGGGGCCAGTCATCGGGAATCAGCAGTTCCGCGGGGTTTAGGCGCTCCAGCTCGGCCAGCAGGTTTTCCCAGCCTTTGATTTCCTGAACACTGAAGCGACCGCTAGTGATATCCAGCGCCGCCAGACCAAACAGGCGCTCATCGCCCAGTACGGCAGCCAGCAGGTTGTCGCGGCGTTCGTCGAGCAGCGCCTCGTCGCTGACCGTGCCTGGAGTAATGATGCGGACGACCTGCCGCTCGACGGGCCCTTTGCTGGTCGCCGGGTCACCGATCTGCTCGCAGATCACCACGGACTCGCCGAGTTTGACCAGCTTGGCCAGGTAGCCTTCGACCGCATGGAAGGGAATACCGGCCATGGGGATCGACTTGCCTGCCGATTGCCCGCGGGCGGTCAGGGTAATGTCGAGGAGCTTGGCGGCTTTCTTGGCATCCTCGTAGAAGATCTCGTAGAAGTCGCCCATGCGGTAGAACATCAGTTGGTCCGGATGCTGGTTCTTCAGCTTCCAGTACTGTTGCATCATGGGGGTGTGGTCGCTGAGATCGCTCTGACTCATTGCCTGGCCTTGCGTGCAAAAGGCGCTAGTGTACGGTATCCCGCTGGCCCGCTTTAACCCCGGAGTGCACATGTCCGTTACCGAAGATGAGCTGACTTTGCTGGCTGCCCGCCTGGGCGAAGAATTGAAGGCTCGCGGTGAGTTGGTCAGCACCGCCGAGTCCTGCACGGGAGGTGGCATCGCCGAGGCCATCACCCGTATTCCAGGCAGTTCGGCCTGGTTCGAGACGGGCTACGTCACCTATTCCAATCAGCAGAAGACCTCACAGCTGGCGGTGCCGGCCGAGCTTTTCCCCAAGGTTGGGGCGGTCAGCCGCGAGGTGGTCGAGGCTATGGTGCGAGGTGCCCAGGAGCGCAGCGGTGCGCGTTTTGCGGTGGCCGTCAGTGGTATCGCCGGACCCGATGGCGGCTCGCCGGAGAAGCCGGTGGGTACTGTCTGGCTCGCCTGGGGAAATGGACGTGCTGTGGAGGCCGTGCGCCGCCATTTTCCGGGGGATCGATTGGCCGTGCGCCGGCAGACCGTCGCCGAGGCGCTTCAGGGATTGATCCGACTAGCTGCAGGAGAAAAAGCCACCCAGGGGTAGGCGAGCGACTTGCCCTATGGAATAATACTGTCTACTTATACAGTTGTTGGTGGCCGCCAGGCCCTCTTGATTTTAGTGAGGACTTCAATGGACGAGAACAAGAAGCGCGCCTTGGCTGCTGCCCTGGGCCAGATCGAGAAGCAGTTCGGCAAAGGCGCGGTCATGCGCATGGGCGACCACGACCGCCAGGCCATTCCGGCTATTTCCACCGGCTCCCTGGGCCTGGACATCGCCCTCGGCATCGGCGGCCTGCCGAAAGGCCGTATCGTCGAGATCTACGGTCCGGAATCCTCCGGTAAGACCACCCTGACCCTCTCTGTCATCGCCGAAGCCCAGAAGATGGGGGCCACTTGCGCCTTCGTCGACGCCGAACACGCACTGGACCCGGACTACGCCGGTAAACTCGGGGTGAATGTCGACGACCTGCTGGTATCCCAGCCGGACACCGGCGAGCAGGCACTGGAAATCACCGACATGCTGGTGCGCTCCAATGCTGTTGACGTGATCATCGTTGACTCCGTGGCGGCTCTGGTGCCCAAGGCCGAAATCGAAGGCGAGATGGGCGATGCCCACGTTGGCCTGCAAGCGCGCCTGATGTCCCAGGCGCTGCGCAAGATCACCGGTAACATCAAGAACGCCAACTGCCTGGTTATCTTCATCAACCAGATTCGTATGAAGATCGGTGTGATGTTCGGCAACCCGGAAACCACCACTGGTGGTAACGCCCTGAAGTTCTACGCTTCCGTGCGCCTCGACATCCGTCGTACCGGCGCGGTCAAAGAAGGCGAGGAAGTGGTAGGCAGCGAAACCCGCGTCAAGGTCGTGAAGAACAAGGTGGCACCGCCCTTCCGTCAAGCCGAGTTCCAGATCATGTACGGCAAGGGTATCTATCGCACCGGCGAAATCATCGACCTGGGCGTGCAGCTGGGCCTGGTCGAGAAGTCCGGCGCCTGGTACAGCTACCAGGGCAACAAGATCGGCCAGGGCAAGGCCAACGCCGCCAAGTACCTGGAAGACAATCTGGAAGTCGGCAGCGCCATCGAGAAGATCATTCGCGAGAAGCTGCTGGTCAACTCCACGGCCAGCAACAAAGCGAACGCTTCGGTCGATGACCTGGCCGACGTAGACCTCTGATCCCACCATGCCCGTTGTGCTCGACAGCCCAGCCGCCGTGCGGCGGGCCGCCATGGATCTGCTGGCGCAGCGCGAACACGGGCGAGTCGAGCTGACGCGCAAGCTGCGTCAGCGCGGCGCCCCCCCCGAGTTGATCGACAGTGCTCTCGACCGTTTGATGGAAGAGGGCCTGCTCTCCGAATCCCGTTATCTCGAAAGCTTCATTGCCAGCCGCGCTCGCGGTGGCTACGGACCACAGCGCATCCGTGAGGAATTGGCACAACGCGGCTTGCCTCGTAGCGATATCGACCGAGCCCTGCGCGAGGCCGATGTCGACTGGAGCGAACAGCTGCGTGACGTCTGGCGCCGCAAGTTCAGTAGCCGACTGCCCCAGGATGCCCGTGAGCGTGCCCAGCAGGGCCGATTCCTTGCCTACCGTGGTTATTCCATGGAGATGATCAGCCGCCTCCTGCGGGGTAATCCCGACGACTGATTGTGCGGGCAGCCTTAAGCCATGCGCGTATGCGCATGGCTGGTTGCTGGAGGGGTGTCTGAAAATTCGGATCAGGCCTTGCCGGCCCAATGCTGCGGCAGGTTGATGAAGTCGATCAGTTCCCGCAGGCGGCCGTGGTCACGGCCATTGAAGCGGAAAGCCAGACGAATCAGCTCGCTGAACTCCGGCTCATCCTTCTCGGATTCCAAGTACATCTGCTGGCTGAAATCACCCTCCAGGCAGAGGTCGGCGAACTGCTCTTGAATCTGGCCGAGTGCCCGCTCGTTGAGGGCGTGATTCATGCGAACCACGAAGTTGTTCTTCAGCCAGCGGCTGGAGTGGTAGTTGCGATAGAACTGGGCGATTTCCGCAGCAGCCTCGTCAGCGTTACGCACCAGGCGCATCAGGTTCATGTCGCTGGGGAGGATGTAGCGGTTGCGCTCCAGTTGCTCGTGCAGGAAACCGATGGCGTCCTCCCAGTAGCTCCCATCCGGTTCATCCAGCAATACCACCGGCACTAACGGGCTTTTGCCGGTCTGGATCAGCGTCAGCACTTCCAGTGCCTCGTCCAGGGTGCCGAAGCCTCCCGGGCAGAGCACCAGCGCGTCGGCTTCCTTGACGAAGAATAGCTTGCGCACGAAGAAGAAGTGGAACGACAGCAGATGTTCGGTACCGTCCACCGTGGTGTTGGCATGCTGCTCGAAGGGCAGGGTGATGTTCAGCCCCAGGCTGTTTTCCAGCCCCGCGCCTTCATGGGCTGCGGCCATGATGCCGCCGCCCGCGCCGGTGATGACCATCAGGTCGCGCTTGGCGAGTTCGGCGCCCAGTTGGCGGGCGAGTGTATAGATCGGGTGGCCTTCCGGCGTTCGGGCCGAGCCGAAGACTGTCACTTTGCGTCGCCGTTTGAACTGTTCCAGCACGCTGAACGCGTGCTCCATTTCGCGCAGTGTCTGCAGCATGATCTTGGCGTCCCAGCGATTGCGGTCGGCCTGGGCCATGCGCACCACGGTAATCAGCATTTCGCGGTAGAGGGCGAGGTTCGGGCTGCCGCTTGGGACGGTCAGGTTGATCAGTTCATCGACTTTCTGGGTCAGGTCGATGCCGCTGGTTTGGAAATGCCGGGAGAGATAGTCGTCCGGATCATAGGGCATAGCGTTCTCCTTGCTCATTATCTCAGAGCAGCTCCGCTGGCCATGTCCGGAATCCGGGCGACCCAGTCGAGCCGCTCAACTACAGCTTGCGGCAGGGGCCGGATCTTTTCCAGTTCGCCGCACTTCGAATGAAACGAATCGACGTGTCCGGATCAGTACATGGCGGGATACGGACGGGGAGAAAGCTGTCGCAGTGCGGTGCTCCCCGGGCAGGAGCGCCGTCCGCCCGATCAGTTGGACTTGGCCTTCAGGCCGCAGTCCTGAGCAATGAAACGCTCGGAACTTACCGGGCGATTGGTCTTGTACTCGCCGAACTCGTAACGCAGGCCGGCGCCTCGGGCCAGCAGCTGGCGGTAGCCGGTATTGCGGCAAACGCTGGCGCCCAGTTGAGCGCGCACGGCGTCCGGGTTCGCTCGCATCTGTGCGGCGTGTGTCTCGCGAACGCTGAGGTGGTTCACCAGCTCGTTGCCTTCTACCGTGTAGCCCTGGTCGAGGATGTCCTCATTGATTGCCCGGGGCGTGCCAGCGCTGCTCTCCTTGGCAACTTGCTCGAGCATCTTGGTCAGCTCGTAGTCCTTGAGCGAGGCGGCCTGGGCGCAGAACGGCAGGGTCGCACAGAGGGCGAGGGCGGTGAGGCGCAGCATGGGTATCTCCTAACGAAAAGTAGCTGTTTGACCAGCGCGGCAATTGTGCGTTCGCAGGCAACGCTTGTCGCGTGGAAAATCTGTTCCAGACGGTCGCCAGCGACGTCCTGCGCCTCTGGTAGAATTTGCCAGATCTTCCTCCTACTGCCGAAAGTGGCCGCCCGTTGCCGATCTGGAATGCGCCGGGTGCCGGGCCGCTTTACTGGAATCTGCTTCGATGAGTCACGCTGTTTTTCGCCTGCGCGCCGAATGCCTTGCGCGCAGTACCCGTCCCTTTGTCGCCCGTGGCTCGCGGTCGCCTCGCTGCCCGGGATGCCGAGTGGCCTTCGAATACTGCTTCTGTGCCTGGCGCCCCGAGGTGCCTGTGCGTTCGGGCGCGTGCCTGCTGATGTACCACTCGGAGCCCATGAAGCCGAGCAATACCGGTTGGCTGATCGCCGACCTGGTGCCGGATACCTGGGCATTCGGCTGGTCCCGCACCGAGGTGGATGAGGTGCTGCTGGCGCTGCTGGATGATCCGCAGTGGCAGCCTTATCTGGTGTTCCCCGGCGAATACGTGGAGCCCGAGCGAGTCGTGGACCGAGTGGAGGCCGAGGAGGGCAAGCGACCGCTGTTCATCCTGCTGGACGCCACCTGGGCCGAAGCCCGCAAGATGTTTCGCAAGAGCCCTTACCTGGATCGCTTCCCGGTGCTGAGCCTGACCCCCGAGCAGATATCCCGCTATCGCCTGCGCCGTTCCAAGCGTGACGAGCACCTGTGCACCGCGGAAGTCGGGGCCTTGTGTCTGGAGTTGGCTGGGGATGAGCAGGCGGGGGCCGCGCTGAATGCTTACCTGGATGTTTTTACCGAGCGCTATCTCGACGCCAAGCGGGCCCTGCCCCTGGATGAGGAGAGCCCGGCGCACCAGGCATTGCGCGCCTTCCTCTGATCAGGCGGGCGCCTTTGCGGGCTCGGGCTGCGGCAGGTGCTTTTGCGGCCAGAGTTGGGCCACCAGCATGCCGACGAACATCAAGGCGCAGCCGAAGTACCCGCGTGCGTGGAGGGATTCGTCCAGCAGCAGGGCGCCGGCAATGGCCGCGAACACCGCTTCCAGCGACAGGATGATGGCCGCGTGCGAGGCAATGGCATGACGTTGCGCCACGACTTGCAAGGTGTAGCCGATGGCGACGGCGATCACGCCGCCATAGAGGATGGCCGGGCCAGCCTGAAGAATGGCGTCGACCTTGATTTCCTCGAATACGACCGCCAGGACCAGGCTGACCACCGCGCAGACTGCGAACTGCAGGATGGACAGACGGATCGGGTCATAGCGGCTGGCGAAGAAACCGACCAGCAGCACGTGCACGCCCCAGACGCAGGCGCCGGCCAGTTGCAGCCAGTCGCCGGACGCAACGTGGAAGCCTTCGCCGACGCTGAGCAGGAACATCCCCACCACCGCCAGGCAGGCACCCAGCCAGGTACCCAGGCCCGTGCGATGGCCAAGGAAGAGGCCCAGTAGCGGCACAATGATGACGTAGAGGCCAGTAATGAAACCGGAGTTGGTGACCGTGGTGAAGAGCAGGCCCACCTGCTGCAGATTGATGCCCAGCGACAGCGCCAGCCCCATAAGCAGGCCGCCCAATAACATGCCGCGGTTGAGCGGTTGCTTCACCGCGGGTCTGGGCAGGATCAGCAGCAGCGGCAGGAGGATGAGGGCGCCGAGGGTGAAGCGCAGGCCGGTGTAAAGGAAGGGGCCGATCGCGTCCATGCCCAGGCGCTGGGCAACGAAGGCCGCGCCCCAGATGGCAGCGGTGATCAGCATCAGGATGTCGGCGCGCAGGGCTTGGCTTCGCATGGAGATTCTCGACGGGAAAAGCCGAGAACTTTGCCGCAAAGCGTTCGACTTGACCACCCCGTTCCGGCTCGGCATGCTGAGCGCCGCTTTACGGCCTGCCTGTATCAAGCTTCGGGCCTGGCCAGCGTATCCCGTCGTGCCGAAAAGCTTCTCCTCACCCCCGGAGAGGCGTGTCTGGGCCCATTACAAAAAGGACATGCCCATGGCCTCATACGAAATCCTCATCGCCGATGACCACCCGCTGTTTCGCAGCGCCCTGCAGCAAGCCCTGACCCTGGGCCTCGGGCCGGATGCGCGGCTGGCGGAAGCGGCGAGCATTGCCGAGCTCGAAACCCGCCTGGCCGAGCGCGCCGACTGGGACTTGGTCCTGTTGGACCTGAACATGCCCGGCGCCTACGGTTTCTCCGGCTTGGTGTTGTTGCGTGGACAGTACCCTCAGATCCCGGTTGTGATGATCTCCGCCCAGGAAGAAGCCGCAGTGGTGGCGCGTTCCCGCGAGTTCGGCGCCAGCGGATTCATTCCCAAATCCAGTCCGCTCGAAGTCATCCAGAATGCTGTGCGTGCGGTCCTCGATGGCGATACCTGGTGGCCGCCTCAACTGGAAGAGGCCCAGGCCCTGTCCGACGAAGCCAAGACCGCCAGCGAGGGCCTTGCCAGCCTGACGCCCCAGCAGTTCCGTGTGTTGACCATGGTCTGCGAGGGGTTGCTGAACAAACAGATCGCCTTCGAGCTGCATGTGTCCGAAGCCACGGTAAAGGCCCACGTTACGGCCATCTTCCGCAAGCTCAATGTGCGGACCCGTACCCAGGCCGCGCTGCTGCTGCAACAGATGGAATCGATTCCTTCGGCCTGATCCGGGTCATTTCACGCAAATTTGAAGCGCGTTGCGCTAGGCTGCGCGCTCCTTTTCTTCAGTTCCGTCTTCTATGTCGCCATTCAAAGGCCAGACCGGCCTCAAACGCATCCTCAACGCCGCCGGCTATTCCCTCGACGGCCTGCGCGCCGCCTTCACCGGGGAAGCCGCGTTCCGTCAATTGGTGCTGCTCAACGTGGTGCTGATCCCGTTGTCGTTCTTCCTTGATGTCAGCCGCGGCGAACGCGCGTTGATGATCGGCGTGTGCCTGCTCGCACTGATCGTCGAGTTGCTGAATTCGGCGGTGGAAGCGGCCATCGACCGCATTTCCCTCGAGCGACATCCGTTGTCGAAGAATGCCAAGGACATGGGCAGCGCTGCGCAGTTCACCGCACTGACCCTGATTACCGCAGTCTGGGCAACGATTCTGCTCGGCTGAGGTTCTCAGGCGATCGGCGGTAGCACGATCTCGTCGCTCCGGCTGACCCCCGCAGTCAGTGCCCGGCACTGATCGAGGAATTCGCGCATGGCAGCGGTCTGGTACTTCTGCCTGTGCCAGATGAAATAGAACTGCCGGCGCAGGTCGATCCCAGGGGTTTCCACGGGCACCAGGCTGCCGCGGCGGAAGGCGTCGCGCAGGGCCAGCCGCGAGATGCAGCTGATGCCCAGGCCCGATTCCACTGCGCGCTTGATGGCCTCGGTGTGTTCCAGCTCCAGGCGGATATTCAACGGCGTGGGGTGATGGCGCATCGCCTGGTCGAAGGTCAGCCGGGTGCCCGAGCCCTTCTCACGAAGGACCCAGGCTTCCCGGCTCAGCTCCTCCAGGCTCGCCTGGCCTTTTGCGGCCAGGGGATGGCGGGGTGCGCAGAACACCACCAGCTCATCCTCTACCCAGGGCTGGACCTCGATATCCGGATGTTGGCAATCGCCTTCGATTAGACCCAGATCAAGTTCGTAGAGGGCGATCTGCTGGACGATGTTCGCCGTGTTCTGCACGTGCAGGCTCACCTGGCACTCGGGATGGCGCTGCATGAAGGCGCCGATCAGCAGGGTCGCCAGGTAGTTGCCTACCGTGAGGGTGGCGCCGACGTCCAGGGAGCCAAAGCCAGTCTTGCCGTTGAGCAGGTCTTCGATCTCCCGGGCCTGATCCAGCAGGGCCACGGCCTGGGGCAGCAGTTGGCGACCCAGGGCGTTGAGGCTGAGTCGCTTGCCGGCGCGATCGAACAATTGGCAACTGGACTGGCGCTCCAGTTCGGTCAGCGAGGTGCTGGTGGCGGACTGCGACAGGGACAGCTGCTCAGCCGCGCGGGACACGCTTTCCTGCTGGGCGACCGCGACGAACACCTGGAGCTGACGGAGAGTAAATCGCATATCTATATAACCGATAACCTATATCTTGATAATTCAGTTAACAGATATTGTGGCGGTCATTACAATGGCGCGCAATTGCACCCCCTCCAGGGGCGCTGGCGACTTCCAAATTTTCGGAGCCCCCGTAAATGAGCAACATGAACTCCGAGCGCATCCTCAGCGTTCATCACTGGAACGACACGCTGTTCAGCTTCAAGTGCACTCGCGATCCGGGCCTGCGCTTCGAGAACGGTCAGTTCGTCATGATCGGCCTGCAGCAGCCCAGTGGCCGTCCGCTCATGCGCGCCTACTCCATTGCCAGCCCGAACTGGGAAGAGCACCTGGAGTTCTTCAGCATCAAGGTGCCGGATGGCCCGCTGACTTCCCAGCTGCAGCACCTGAAGGCAGGCGACGAGATCATCATCAGCAAGAAGCCCACCGGCACGCTGGTTCTCGATGACCTGAACCCCGGCAAGCACCTTTACCTGCTGAGCACTGGCACCGGCCTCGCGCCCTTCATGAGCGTGATCCAGGACCCGGAAACCTACGAGCGCTTCGAGAAGGTGATCCTGGTCCACGGCGTGCGCTACGTGAACGAAGTAGCCTACCGCGAGTTCATCACCGAGCACCTGCCGCAGAACGAGTTCTTCGGTGAGGCGGTGAAAGACAAGCTGATCTACTACCCCACCGTTACCCGCGAACCCTTCGAGAACCAGGGCCGCCTGACCGACCTGATGCGCAGCGGCAAGCTGTTCGAAGACATCGGCCTGCCGCCGATCAACCCGCAGGACGACCGCGCCATGATCTGCGGTAGCCCTAGCATGCTCGACGAGACCAGCGAAGTTCTCGACAGCTTCGGCCTGAAGATCTCCGCGCGTATGCGTGAGCCGGGCGATTACCTGATCGAGCGAGCCTTCGTCGAGAAGTAAGCGCTGCCCCAAGACAGAGCCCGCCAATTGGCGGGCTCTGTCGTTTCCGGGTGTCACACCGGGAAGCTGAAACGCTGCCCGGAGATGGCCGGATGATAGATGGGCTGGATCTTGTTCCCGGCCGGGTCCAGTACATGGAAGCTGTGGGCGCCGTCGCCATGGGCGAAGGGACGGTCCAGCATGGTCACGCCCTGGGCCTTGAGGTAGTGGTACCAGGCGTCCAGCTCTTCAAGGCTGTCTACCACGAAGCCGTAATGGTCCACCGCCTGCACGCCGCTGCTGGGAGCGAAGGCTCGGCCGAGGGACAGGTTGTCATTGCCGCAGGTGAGGTAGACCAGGTCTTCATTGGCGCGGTTTAGGACTTCCATGCCCAGCACCTCCACGTAGAAGCGTTCGCACTCCTCCAGATTGGGCACGACGATGGCGATATGACGCAGGCCGTTGAGGCGGCTTGGACGGCTGGGCATTTCTTTGACTCCAGTTTTGTATACAATTTTATGGAAATATAAGACAAAGCGGAGTTAAACGTGTACTGCCTTCTTCTCAAGACCCGCCTGCGCCCCGGTAGCCTGGACGCATTCATGGATGCCATGCGCATCAACGCCGCGGCTTCGGTGCGCGATGAGCCCGGTTGCCTGGTGTTCGATGTACTGCAAGACCGCAGCGACCCCGATCTCGTCTGGCTCTATGAGGTCTACACCGACGAAGCCGCCTTCGAGGCGCACATGCTGACCCCGCATTTCCTTGCCAGCCGGCCGCTGATCAACCCGCTGATCCTCGAGCAGGACGCCATCGAGGCGGATTCCCTGGCGCTCAACGCTGCCCGCCAGCTCGCCACGTAGGGTAGAAATCGCTCTTCATTTCCACCATCGTCGCCAGCGTCGAGCGTCATTGGTGGATCGATGAGGCGTGATCCACCCGGAATCAGCCCCGCGCGATTTCCAGAACACGAATCCGCCCCGGCTCGGGGTAGTGCCAGCGAACATCCACATCCCACAGCCGCGCCCCGTAGCGGCGTTCGGGTTCGGGCTTCTGGTAGGCCGGGCGCGGGTCCTGGGCCAGGCACTGCTCCACTAGCTCGGCCAGGGGCTCGCCCAGGCGCTGGCTATGCTCGCGGGCCTGGAGCAGGGCGGCGGGGGCCCAGTCCACCGGAATCAGTTCCGGCGCGGCATCGGCGATCGCGTTCAGCGCAGTGTCCTGACAGTCGGCGTAGGGCACGTAGGGCTTGATGTCGATGATCGGCGTACCGTCCAGCAGGTCGATGCCGGACAGCCAGAGGCGCCCGGCCTCCACCTTCTCCAGCTTCACCACCGACTGGCCGATACCGTTGGGGCGGTGGGTGGAGCGACTGGCGAACACGCCGATGGACTGGTTACCACCCAGGCGCGGCGGGCGTACCTTCAACCGTGGCTTGTCTTCCAGGGCCTGGTGGAAGAGGAACAGCAGCCAGATGTGGCTGACCTGTTCCAGCCCCGCCACGGCATCGCCGCTGTCGAAGGGGGGCACCAGTTCCAGCACGCCACGGGCGGCAGGCGCCAGGTGGGGCTGGCGGGGTATGGCGAACTTTTCCTTGAAGCAGGAACGGACGTAGCCGACTGGGGAAACGCTGTGCTGCATATCAGTAGGACACGCGGCAGCCGGCGTCGCGGAAGGGCCCGCCCAAGCGCTGCCAGCCTTCGCCGGGGCTGGTCTGGGCGCAGGTCAGCGCGCCATCCAGCTTGCTCTGCCAGATGAAGAAGGGTGCCGGCGCGGCGAAGCTCGAAGCTGCGAGGGTGAGTAGAAGTGTCAGGAGGGCGAGGCGCATGGGCGGAGTCCGGTGGATAGCGCGGCTACCCTAGCGCCGGCCCATGCGCTGCGCAAGCGATGCGTTACAGGTGGAAACCACCGTCGATGGGGATAATGTTCCCGGTCATGTAAGCGCCCGCCGTGCTGGCCAGGCTGATGGCCAGTGCGGCCATTTCCTCGGCGCGGCCCCAGCGTTTCATCGGGATCAGCGCGGTATCGCGCGCCATGGCGTCAGGATCGCTGGCGATGAACCGCGTCATCTTGCTGGGAAAACGGCCGGGGGCGATGACGTTGACGTTGATGTGCTCGCCCACCAGCTCCCGCGCCAGCAGGCGCGACAGCTGGTGCAGCGCGGCCTTGCTCGGGCCATAGGCATATGCTTCCTCGCCGTGGGAGGTGATGCCCGCGACCGAACCGATGTTGATGATCCGCGCCGGGTTGGCTGCATTGCCGGCCGCGCGCAGCAGCGGCAGCAGTTGCTGGATGCAGCTGAACACCGAGGTCACGTTGAGCTGCATGACCTTCTCCCAGCCCTTCACCGGGTAGCTTTCCAGGGGAGCGCCCCAGGTGGTGCCGGCGTTGTTCACCAGGATGTTCAGCTGTTCGAGGTGCTGTTGCAGTGCGTCGGCCAGGGCTTTGGCGCCTTCCTCGCTGGAAAGGTCGGCCGTCAGGCCGTGGCATTCGCCAAAGGCCGAGAGTTCGGCAGCGGCTTCACGGCAGGCTTCGGCATCGCGAGCGCAGATGAACACGCGCGCACCCGCCTCAAGGAAGCCCTGGGCAATCATCCGCCCGATACCACGGGTGCCGCCGGTGACCAGGGCGGTGCGACCCTGGAGGTTGAAGTAGGGGTGCATGCTGCAGTCCTCGCGAGTGAGCCTGGAAAGGCCCATACCCTAGCCCCGACTGTGCCGGGGCGGGGGCATTATCGAGGCGCGGAATACAGCGGCATTTCAGGCCGGTGCGGCCTGGGCGGCGGCCAGTTCGGCGTCTTTGGCCAGGGCTCGCTTGTAGGCCGGGCGTTCGATGAAACGGGCGATGTAGCCCTTGATCGCCGGCACTTCCGGGATCAGCCCGAACTGCGTGGTCCAGTTCAGCGCACTGCCCCAGAGCACGTCGGCGGCGGTGAACTGTTCACCCAGCAACCAGGGGCCTTTCTGCAATTGCGCGACCAGGGTTTTCATCACACTGTCGAAGTCGCCGTAGGGCGAGCGAGCCTCGGGGATGGGCTCGCGCTGCTGTACCCGGTCTACCACGGCTGGCTCGAAGCAGGAGCCGTAGAACACCATCCAGCGTAGGTAAGGCCCGCGCAACGGGTCGCCCAGCGGTGGTGCCAGCCTGGCTTCGGGGTAGAGGTCGGCAAGGTAGAGATAGACTGACACCTGCTCGGTCACGACCGCGTCGCCATGGGTGAGGGTGGGCACCTTGCCCATGGGGTTGATAGCGAGAAACTCAGGTTGGCGCTGCTCGCCGAGCTTCATGTTCATCACGTGGAGCTTGTAGTCGGCGCCGAGTTCTTCCAGCAGCGTCAGGGCACCAGTGGAGCGGGTGTAAGGGCAGTGATAGAGGGTTACCTGGCGGTTTTGTGGGGTCATTGTTGTGGTTCCGCTTGGTCCGTGGATGGAGCGAGTCTAGACCCTGGCTCTAGGCCCTGCCGCTGCGGCGCAGCCGGCGAAGTACCCAGTGGCGGTAAGCGAGCGACAGGAGTGGTTTGACCAGAGGCAGGCCGATCAGCCAGGCCAGCGGTGCCAGCCTGGGGACACGGGACAGCAGGAGGATGTAGGCGTCGAGTTCGCGGTAGAGGCGGCCGCTCTCGTCCTGAACATGGAGTTCGGTGAGGGCCAGGTAGGGATCGATGCCGAGGACGCGCAGTTCGGCGTCGCGACCGGTGATGTCGATCCATTCCACGCCTTCGGTGGCGCGGGGCAGGGATTCGTACCAGCGGCGGTCGGCGATGCAGCGGGGGCAGGCGCCGTCGTAGAAGACCTTGAGCATGGCGGGCTCCGGTGATGGGGATCGCTGCGCTCCAGCGGAACGCCGCTCGCCACATCCTACGACTCGATTCGACCTCTGTGTTCAGTCACAGTGCATCAGCTGTACCAAGAAAGAGCCCCGCATCAGCGGGGCTCTTTCAGCACAACATCACATCAGACCAACTCGGCCCACATGTCGTACTCGTCGGCATCCACGATGCGCACGCGCACTTTGTCGCCCGGCTTCACGCTGGTGGATTCGATGAACACGCTGCCGTCGATTTCCGGCGCGTCCGCCCAGGAGCGGGCCACGGCGCCTTCGTCGTCGACTTCGTCGATAAGCACTTCGACTTCACGGCCGATCTTCAGCTGCAGGCGAGCGGTGGAGATGGCCTGCTGGTGCGCCATGAAGCGCTCCCAGCGGTCCTGTTTCACATCGTCCGGCACCGGTTCCAGGCTCAGGTCGTTGGCCGGGGCGCCGTCTACCGGCGAGTACTGGAAGCAGCCAACGCGGTCCAGCTGGGCTTCTGTCAGCCAGTCCAGCAGGTATTGGAAGTCTTCCTCTGTCTCGCCGGGGAAGCCGACGATGAAGGTGGAGCGGATGGTCAGGTCCGGGCAGATCTCGCGCCACTTCTTGATGCGCGCCAGGGTCTTGTCTTCGAAAGCCGGGCGCTTCATGGACTTGAGCACCTTCGGGCTGGCGTGCTGGAAGGGGATGTCCAGGTAGGGCAGCAGCTTGCCTTCGGCCATCAGCGGAATCACGTCATCCACGTTCGGGTACGGGTAGACGTAGTGCAGGCGTACCCACACGCCCATGGCGGAGAGTGCCTCGCACAGTTCCAGCATGCGGGTCTTGACCGGCTGGCCGTTCCAGAAGTCCAGCTTGTACTTGAGGTCGACGCCGTAGGCGCTGGTGTCCTGGGAGATCACCAGCAGCTCTTTCACGCCGGCCTTGACCAGGCGCTCGGCCTCGGAGAGCACATCGCCCACCGGGCGGCTGACCAGCTTGCCGCGCATGGAGGGGATGATGCAGAAGCTGCAGCTGTGGTTACAGCCTTCGGAGATCTTCAGGTAGGCGTAGTGGCGCGGGGTCAGCTTGATACCCTGCGGAGGGACCAGGTCGACGAAGGGGTCGTGGTCGGCCTTGGGAGGCACGACCTCGTGCACGGCGCTGACTACCTGCTCGTACTGCTGCGGGCCGGTCACGGCCAGCACGCTCGGGTGCACATCACGAATGGAATCTTCGGATACGCCCATGCAGCCGGTGACGATTACCTTGCCGTTCTCGGCGATGGCCTCGCCGATGGCGTCCAGGGATTCGGCCTTGGCGCTGTCAATGAAACCGCAAGTGTTGACCACGACCACGTCGGCATCCTGGTAGGTCGGTACGATCTCGTAACCTTCCATGCGCAGTTGGGTGAGGATGCGTTCGGAATCGACTGTGGCCTTTGGGCAACCCAGGCTGACGAATCCGACTTTGGGGGTGGCGGTGGACATTGCGGCTAACCTCGATGGGCGCTCGGAAGGGCGCCTCTGATCAAAAAGTGCGCAATTCTAGCGGCAGGCGAAGGCCATTTCCACCCTCATCTGTTGTCATTTCGCAGCTAGCCTGTAGGAAGCTGGCGGAGCGAAAGCGGGATGCTTCTCGTTGCCGGGAAGGCTAATGAGGCGTTGCGCGCCAACAGTCATCAGCAGGAAGGTTCAGATGAGCGAGAGCATCACTCAACCCGCCGAGCCCCACGCCGGACATACGGCCTCAGGGTTCGGCCTTCTGGTCGCCGCCGCCGGGGTGGTTTACGGCGATATCGGTACCAGCCCGCTGTACACCCTCAAGGAGGTGTTTTCCGAACAGTATGGGGTCCAGGTCAATCACGATGGGGTCCTGGGGATACTGTCCCTGATCTTCTGGTCGCTGATCTGGGTGGTATCGATCAAGTACGTGCTGTTCATCCTGCGTGCCGACAACGATGGCGAGGGCGGCGCCATGGCGTTGACCGCGCTGGCGCAGCGGGCCGCCAAGTCGTATCCGCGACTCAAGGCGGCGGTGCTGCTGCTCGGGTTGTTCGGGACCGCGCTGTTCTATGGTGACAGCATGATCACACCGGCGATTTCGGTGCTGTCGGCCATCGAGGGCCTGGACCTGGCGTTCGACGGTATCAGCCACTGGGTCGTACCCTTGTCACTGATCGTGCTGGTGGGGTTGTTCCTGATCCAGAAGCACGGCACCGCGCGGATCGGCATCTTCTTCGGGCCAATCATGGTGCTCTGGTTCAGCGTGCTGGGTGCTCTCGGCGTCTTCGGGATCGTCCAGCAGCCCGAGGTGCTCAAGGCCCTGAATCCCTACTGGTGCGTGCATTTCTTCATTACCCATCCGGGCGTGGGCGTGGCCATACTCGGAGCAGTAGTGCTGGCCCTGACCGGAGCCGAGGCGCTCTACGCCGATATGGGTCACTTCGGCCGCAAGCCCATCGCCCGCGCCTGGTTCTACCTGGTGCTGCCGGGCCTGGTGCTGAATTACTTCGGCCAGGGCGCGGTGATCCTCGGTGATGCTTCCGCTGCGCGTAACCCCTTCTATCTATTGGCGCCGGGCTGGGCGCTATTGCCCATGGTGCTGCTGTCCACCCTGGCGACGGTAATTGCGTCCCAGGCGGTGATTTCCGGTGCGTTCTCCCTGACCCACCAGGCCATGCAACTGGGCTACATCCCGCGCATGTTCGTGCAGCACACGTCGCAGCAGGAGCAGGGGCAGATCTATATCGGCGCGGTGAACTGGGCGTTGATGGTGGGCGTGGTGCTGCTGGTGCTGGGCTTCGAGTCGTCCAGTGCGCTGGCCTCGGCCTATGGCGTGGCGGTGACCGGCACCATGCTGATCACTACGCTGCTGGTGTCCGTGGTGATGCTGCTGTTGTGGAAAACCCCCTGGTGGCTGGCGATTCCGGTGTTGCTGGGCTTTCTCTTCGTCGACAGCCTGTTCTTTGCCGCCAACGTGCCGAAGATCTTCCAGGGCGGTGCATTCCCGGTTGTCGCCGGTGCCGCGCTGTTTGTCCTGATGACCACCTGGAAGCGTGGCAAGCAGATCGTGGTTGAGCGTCTGGACGAAACCGCGCTGCCGTTGCCCCTGTTCATCTCCAGCATCCGCTCGCAGCCGCCGCACCGGGTGCAAGGCACCGCCGTGTTCCTCACCGCGCGGACGGACGCCGTGCCCCACGCGCTGTTGCATAACCTGCTGCACAACCAGGTGCTGCACGAGCAGGTGGTGCTGCTGACCGTGGTGGGCGAGGACACGCCGCGGGTAGCGGCGGACCGGCGTTTCGAGGTGGATGCCTATGGAGATGGCTTCTTCCGGGTGATTCTTCACTTCGGATTCATCGAGGAGCCGGACGTGCCGGCGGCGTTGAAGCTCTGTCATCTCAATGAGCTGGCTTTCAGCCCGATGAGCACCACCTATTTCCTCAGCCGCGAGACGGTCATTCCCACCAAGCGCATCGGTATGGCGCGCTGGCGCGAAGCGCTGTTCGCATTCCTGTTGAAGAACGCCAACAGCAACCTGAAGTACTTCAACCTGCCGCTGAACCGGGTGATAGAACTGGGGACGCAGGTGGAGATCTGAGGGGGACGGAAAGTAGGGTGCGCCGTGTGCGCCGCAACACCGCGCGAGGGGGCCGGTGCGTGCGGCGCACCCTACCGGACAGGGCGCTTAGCCGCGTCCCGGCAGCATCCGCACCAGAGTGTTGTCCCGGCTCACATAGTGGTGGAACAGCGCCGCCACCGCGTGCAGGCCGATCAGCCAGTATCCGGCGGTGCCCGCCAGTTCATGGAGTTCCTTGATCTGCCCGGCCAGTTCCTTGTTCGGACCGATCAGGGCCGGTAGTTCCAGGCCGAAGAAGGGGGTGGGCTTGCCGGCGGCGCTGAGGATCAGCCAACCCGCCAGGGGCGCGCCGATCATCAGGGCGTAAAGCGCCAGGTGCATCAGCTTGGAGAGCGCGTTCTGCCAGCCTGACGGAGCGGGCTGAATGGCGGGCGTTGGCGCGATCATCCGCCCGATCAGGCGCAGCCCGACCAGGAAGAACACGGCCATGCCGAGCATGAAGTGCCACTGCTTGAGCAGTTCGCGGGTGTCGCTGCCTTTGGGAAAGTTGCCCTTCAATTCGATACAGGCATACACGGCGGCGATCAGCACCAGCATCAGCCAGTGCAGGGTGATGGACAGGCTCCCATAGCGGGCAGGTGTGTTGTTGAGACTCATCACGGTTCCTCTTTCTCGTCTTTTATGGCGAAACGGGCGGGCAGGATAACCGCGTTGTCTTAAGCGAATCTGAACCTGGGTCAATCCTTGGCCACTGATTCCTGGCGTTTCGCCACCGCTGCCAGCAGTTTCTCCGCCAATGCCGGGTAGTTTTCGTCGTAATGGTGGCCGCCGGGCAGTTCGAGGTTTTCCCCCACGGCGCCCGGTTGGGTGCAGCCGCTTTCATTGGCCTCTTCCTTGCCGAACACGCAGAGCACCTTGGCTGCCGGTAGTTTCGCCAGTTCCGGGCCGGTGGCGGCTTCCTGGCCGGCCTTGCCGAGCCAGCCCTGCACTTCGATCTCGAAGTTGCCGCTGCGGGCCAGGGCCAGCAGCAGGATGGCATCCACCTGATCCTGGTCCGCCTTGGGCAGGTGGTTGTAGAAGGCCGGCAGCACGTCGGCGCCGAAGGAGTAGCCGGCCAGCACGAAGCGCCTGGCGCCCCATTTTTCGCGGTACTCCTTCATCAGCCGACTGAGGTCGGCGGCGCCTTGTTCCGGGCTCTTGTGTTGCCAGAAGTAGCGCAGGGCGTCGATGCCGACCACCGGGTAGTCGCGCTTGGCCATTTCATCAGCCACGGCACGGTCCAGGTCGCGCCAGCCGCCGTCGCCGGAATAGAACAGGGTCACGGTCCCGGCGGGTTTTGACGCGGGCACTTCCACCACCGGCAACGGCTCGCCCTGGCTCTGAAGCAGACTTTGCAGGCGTTGCAGCAGGAGCTGCACCAGGCTGGTGTCGTAGTCGCTGATCAGGGTTTCGGCGTTGGCCTGGTTACGGGCGAAGGCGGCGCTGGGGTCGTCCGGGTTGTCGTTCCAGGCCACCAGCCAGTGGCCGTGAGGCGCTTTCTGCGGCAGGGCGCTGGAGCAGTCCGGGGCATCCAGGCTGAAGTCAACGGACAGGGCCCGGGCATTGTCATCGGCCTGGCTGGCCAGCCAGCGCCAGGCGAATACGGCACCCGGGCCGATGCCAGCCACCAGGGTCGGCTCGCCGCCGAGTTGTTCGCGCGCCTGCTGCAGGCGTTGTTGTTGGGCCGTGCAGTCTTTGGCTGGCAGGTCCAGTTGCAGGAGCCGGGCGTTGTTGCCGCGGGCCAGCGCCAGGAGGTCGGCGTCGGCCAGGCGCTGGTCACCGTTGGCCACCAGGAGTACGCGGTGTTGCACCGCGCCAGCGGGGGTGGCCAGGGTGATGGGGCTGCCGTCGGGCTGCTTGAGGCGGTCGAGTTTCGCCTGGGGCACCGGGCGACTCCAGACCAGCAGGGCCGCACCCACCAGGGCGAGGATCAGGATCAGCAGCAGGTGTCGCCAGTTGCGCTTGAGCATGTGCACCTCAACGTTTGACCAGGCCAGTGAAGCCGCCGGCGATCAGGGCCGCGGTATCGGCCAGCGCCACCAGCGGATCGAGACCGGCGGGCACGGCCATGTAGCGCGGCTCCCAGTCGGGCTGGAACTTCTCCTTGAAGCGGCGCAGGCCCTGGAAGTTGTAGAACTGCTCGCCACGGCGAAACACCAGGGCGCCCAGACGCTGGGTGAGGGGGGCGCCACGGCGCGGCTGCAAACCCGCCAGCGGCACCATGCCCAGGCTGAAGCGGGTATGACCGCGCTCTTTGTAGTGCAGCAGCAGGCTGAGCATGAGGAACTCCATGGTGAGCTTCGGCGCCTGCGGATGCACTCGCATCAGGTCGATGCTCGACAAGGTGTTGCCTTCGGTTTCCAGCAGGTTGGCGAAGGCCACCGGTTTGCCCTCGAACTGGATGGTGGCAATGCGGAAGTGGTTCAGGTAATCGGGGTCGAAACGGCCCAGGGAGAAGCCTTTTTCGCGGGCCTGCTTGCCCTGCATCCAGGCCTCGGAGATGGCGCGCAGCGAGTCCAGCGGGGCGGCACCTGCTTCATGGATCTCCAGGGCAAGGCCGTCGCGCTGGCCACGGCTAAGGGTATAGCGCAGGTCCTTCATGGCTTTGTTCTTGGCGTCCAGGTCGAAGCGGGGCAGGTCGACGCGCGCCTCTTCGCCCAGTTTCAGCGCCGACAGTCCGATGTCCATGTAGTAGGGCAGGTTCTCCGCGCGTACCTGATAGAACACCGGCCGCGCGTGGTGGAAGTCGCACAGGTCGCGGAATTGCCAGATCAGCTCGGCACGGCGGGCGGCCGGGCCGATGGGGTCGAATAGCGCCACCAGGCTGCGGCCGCGGCGGGCATACATGAGGAAGGCATCACCCTGTGGGTGGAAGAGCAGGGCTTTGTCGCCGGTCAGCACCAGGCCGCCATCGGGCTGGTCGGAGCTGCGGATCACCTCGGCGGCGCGTTGCAGTTCCTCTACCGTGGGCTCGTGGATGGTCGGTGGCACCGGCCGCAGCAACCAGGCGAGGGCGATGCCGGCCAGCAGCACGCCGCTGGCCAGGGAGGCGCGCAGGGAGCGCGGGGCGTCGCCGTCCACTGCGAACTGCCACCACAGCTCGTGGTTGTAGGGCACGTCCTGGAAGGCGAAGAACATCAGCCAGAGCGCGGCCAGCAGCACGCAGGCGCTGGCCGCGAGGTTGAGCGGCGAGAAGGGGACTTCGAGCAGGCGGCTGGGGCGGTAGAAGGCCGATCGGAAGATGGCCAGCAGCACGGCGGTCATGGTCAGCAGGCTGGCTTCTTCCCAATCGAAGCCCTTGAGCAGCGAAAGCCCGGCGCCGGCCAGCAGCAGCACCACGGTCAGTGCCCAGGCCGCCGACAGGCGATGGCGCAAGCCGTGAGCTAGCAGCAGGCAGAGCACGCCCACCAGGCTGGCGGCCAGGTGCGAGGCATCGATCAGGCGATGGGGAATCAGGAAGCTCAGGTGCTCCAGACGCGTATCTACCGCTGGGGTGACGCCGGAGAACAGCAGCACGACGCCAGACAGGAACACCAGCAGCGACAGCACCGGAGCCGCCAGGCCAGAGGCGGCGCGCAGGGCCTGGCGGCCCGCCGGGAACAGGCGTTGGGCTTCATTGGCCAGCAGCAACAGGCAGGCCAGGACCAGGGGCAGGCCGACATAGATCAGGCGGTAGAGCAGCAGGGCTGCGGCCAGCGGCGCCGCCCCCAACTGGCCGGCGAAGGCCGCCAGCAGCACGGCCTCGAACACCCCGACGCCGCCGGGGACATGGCTCAGTACGCCAGCGGCCAGGGCCAGCATGTAGACCAGCAGGAAGGCGCCGAGCGGCGGGGCTTCGGGCAGCAGGGCGTAGAGCACGCAGGCGGCGGCGCAGACGTCCACCACGGTAATCAGCAGTTGCAAGCCCGACAGACGCAAGCCGGGCAGGCGCACACTGCGGTTGCCCAAGGGAATATCGATGCAGCCTGGCACTGGAGCTTGCGGGGCCCGCTGGCGAGATATCCACAGGATCAAGAGTGCACCGGCCAGCAGCACGCCCAGGGCCAGGACGGTCACCAGGCTTTGCGGCAGGCGCAGGGCCAGTGAGGCGGCGGCCGGTGCGCTGAGGGCGGCCAGGGCAGCCAGTGGCGGCAGGGCCGAGCCCAGGGCCAGGCTGGCAAAGAGAGTGATGCGAGCGATATCCGCCGCGCCGAGGTTGTCACGGCTATAGAGACGGAAACGCACCGAGCCACCGGTGAGCATGGACAGCCCCACGGCGTTGCCGACGCCGGACGCGCAGAAGCTGCCCAGGGCCATGCGTTGAAGGGGCAGGTGAACCCCGGCGAAGCGGCAGCCGGACCATTCATAGCCGACGTAGGCGATGAAACTGACGGTCGTAGCGCCCAGGGCCAGCAACAGACTGCTGCCGGGAACCTCGCGGATCGCGGCACGCAGGGCGTTGGGGTCGAGTTCCCGCAGCAGATGCCAGCAGGCCAGCAGGCCGAGGACGAACACCAGCAGGGTGAACGCGATGACGATCCACTGTCGGTAGGCGGTGAGGTTGTCGAGCCAGCGGAGTGGGGCGGGTTCGTCGTTGGGCTGGCCGTTGGCCGGGGTTTCCACGTTATCCAATTGCGGATCGTTGGCGCGCATCGTGCACCTCTGGGCAGTGTGCGCCACTGAGTGTGGGCGCCGACATCAAGTTCCAAGTGTCAGGCCGAATTTTTCTTCGCGGGCATCGCGGCCGGCACCGGGTGCAGAAGCGCCCGGTACGCCGGCAAGTCTAGGCGAGCCTGGTGTACGGCCGCAGTGGGCGGCCGAGGTAGGAAAACCTTGGGCGGCAATTTGTCGCGGGCGGAGCCCCGCCGGTCAGTGCCAGGCCGAGTGGGTCTCCCAGTCGCGGAACTGCTCGGCAGGGATCGGCTGGCTGATCTTGTAGCCTTGGGCGATATCGCAGCCGTACTGGCCGAGCTGGTTGAAGGTCGTCTGGTCTTCCACGCCTTCGGCGACGACCGTCAGGTCGAGGTTATGGGCCAGTTCGATGATGGAGCGGACGATCTTGGCCGAGCCGTCGTTGGTGCTCATGCGGCTGACGAAGGATTGGTCGATCTTCAGTGAGTCCACCGGCAGCTTCTGCAGGTAGGCGAGGGAGGAATAGCCGGTGCCGAAGTCGTCGATGGTCAGGCGGGCATCCAGTTCCTTGAGCGCAGACAGGGTCTGCAACGAGGCCACCGGATCTTCCATCAGCGCGCTTTCGGTCAGTTCGAACTCGATCCAGTGGGGTTTTGCCCCCCAGGTGGCGAATGAGCCCTGGATGCGCTCCAGCAACCGAGGGTCGCGCAGGTCGTGGGCCGAGAGATTGACCGAAATGGGGCGCTCGTCGCCTTCCTCCTGCCAGGCGTAGCGCTGGCCGAGCGCGGTATCCAGCACCCAGAGGGTCAGCGGGGTGATCAGGCCAGTGTTCTCCGCTAGTTTGACGAACGCGTCCGGCGGCAGCATGCCATGTAGCGGATGGCGCCAGCGCACCAGGGCCTCGGTGCCGCAGACCCGGTTACTGGCGATCTCCACCTTGGGCTGGTAGTAGAGCAGCAATTCGTTGCGGTCGATGGCGCGACGCAGATCCCCCATCAGTGTCAGGTGCTGGGCGCATTCCTGATCCAGACCGCCCTGGAACACGGCAAAGCCGGCATTGGAGCGCTTGGCCTGTTCCATCGCGCTGCCGGAACGGCGGATCAGTGCTTCGGGCGCAGTGCCATGGCCGGGGTAGAGGGCGATGCCGATGCTCGCGCGCGCCTCCAGGTAAAGGCCGGACAGTTCCACCGGGTCATACAACGCCGTGAGGATCTGCTTGGCCAACTGCGAAGCCTGCTCGGCGCCACCGCTGGGCATGAGCACGGCGAACTCGCATTCGCCCATCCGCGCCACGGTGCGTTCCGCGCCCACGGCCTGCTTCAGGCGGTTGGCGATTTCCAGTTGCAGGCGGTCGCCTTCGCGGAAGCCAAGGGTTTCGTTGATTTCCTGATTGCGGGCGATCTCCAGATGCAACAGCCCGAAGGCGCGGCGCTCCTGGCGGGCGTTGACGATGGCGGTATCCAGTAATTCGCGCAGGCTCAGCCGGTTGGGCAGGCCGGTCAGGGTGTCTTCATAGGCCATCCGCCGGATGGTCGCTTCAGCCTCCACGGCCCGGGCACGGGTGCGCAGGGTGGCGATGCCGAAGCCCAGGTCATTGGCCATCGCCAACAACAGTTCCACTTCCTTCTCGTCGAAGGCATCGGCGCTGGCAGCCATGATCACCAGCATGCCGACGAGCGCGTCTTCTACCTGCAGGGGCAGTGCCAGGGCGGCGGCAAAACCCAGCTCGCGGGCCTCCTCGTGCAGGGCGGCGGCGGGATTGTCGAGCAGGTCGCGCATCACCAGTGGATGGCCGGCCAGCAGCACCTGTTCCAGCTCGCCATGGAAGTTGCTGTCGTGGCTGCCTGCGCCCCAGCCCTGGCAGATGCCGTTGGCGGCGTGGCAGGCCATCACTTTATAAGAAGGGCGCTCTGGATCGTTCTGGCGGTAGTCGACCCAGGCCTGGCAGTAGCCGCATTCGTCCACCAGCACCTGGCAGATATCCGCCAGCAGCGGTGTTTCCTGGGTGGCGTGTATGACCGCGTGGTTTACCGCCACGCGGGTGGCCAGTGCTCGATTGAGTGATTCGACCTGGAGCTCGGCTTGCCGGCGCTTGGCTTTGCCGCGCAGGGCTTGCAGCCCAAAGGCGAGGTCGTCGGCGGCTTCGCTGAGCAGCTCCAGTTCCCGCTCGCCGAAGGCATCCGGCTCCTTGGCGCAGATGGCCAGGGCACCGAAGATCTGGCCGTCCACCCGCAGGGGCAGGGACAGGACCGAGGCAATACCGTGGGTGATGGCGCGCTCCCGCCATGGGCTGAGCCGGGGATCGGTGAGGATATTGCGCGTGATGGTCGGGACGCCGGTACGGATGGCGGTGCCGGTGGTGCCGTGACCGCGCTCGCGGTCGGCCCAGGTGATGTTGAGGGAGTCGATATACTCCTTGTCGAGTCCGGCATGGGCCAGGGGCGTCACGGATTGCGCTTCGTCCTGTTCGGCGCGGCCGACCCAGGCCATGCGGTAACCCCCTTCCTCCACCACCACCCGGCAGATTTCCTGGAACAGGAAGCACGGATCCTCGGCGCGCAACAGGGCGCGGTTGCAACCGCTGAGCGTCCGCAGGGCGCGGTTGAGGTATTCGACTTCCTCGCTGGAGGCACAGTGCGCGGGCATGGCCAAGCTCCATCTGTGGATGGGTGCGCTAGAAGTATAGAGGTGGTGGGTTGCCCGGGCGGGCGGCTGACGGACAGCTTGGACGGACGGAGAGAAAGGGGTGGAAACGAAAAAGGCCACTCCGAAGAGTGGCCTTTTTCTCATGTTGGTTGCGGGAGCTGGATTTGAACCAACGACCTTCGGGTTATGAGCCCGACGAGCTACCAGACTGCTCCATCCCGCGCCGGCAATTCTACAGATCGGCGGGGGGCTGTCAAATGATTTCTGCTTTTTAAATCAAATACTTACTTCGAGCCCAAACGAAAAAGGCCACTCCGAAGAGTGGCCTTTTTCTCATGTTGGTTGCGGGAGCTGGATTTGAACCAACGACCTTCGGGTTATGAGCCCGACGAGCTACCAGACTGCTCCATCCCGCGGTCGCCATTCTACATTTCTGCGGGGGGCTGTCAAACGGTTTCTGAAGGAAAATCTTTTTCTCTCAAATATTTAGCGACTCGGGGCGTTTATTACGATCGGTCCGGAACGGTGCTCGAGGCGTCTCCGTCGGGCTGGAGAGCGTCCTTGGCTGCGGTATCATGGCCCGGTCCGGGGCCTTGTCCGGCGCTGCTCATCCTTCACCGCCTGCCACCGGAAACCCCCGCGCCGTCAGCTGCCATGTCGCAACGAAAGATCATCCACATTGACTGTGATTGCTTCTACGCCGCCATCGAGATGCGCGACGACCCCGCGCTCGGGGGCAAGCCGCTGGCCGTTGGGGGCTCGCCGGATAAGCGCGGCGTGGTCGCAACCTGCAATTACGAGGCGCGGGCCTACGGGGTGCGCTCAGCGATGCCGATGCGTACGGCAGTCAAGTTGTGCCCGGACCTGACCATCGTTCGGCCGCGGATGGATGTCTATAAAGGTGTATCGCGACAGATTCACCAGATTTTTCGCGACTACACGGAGGTCATCGAGCCCCTGTCCCTGGACGAGGCTTACCTGGACGTATCCGACAGCCCGCATTTCAACGGCAGCGCGACACGCATTGCCCAGGATATCCGCCGGCGGGTGGCGGCGGAGCTGCATATCACGGTGTCTGCCGGGGTGGCGCCGAACAAGTTCATCGCCAAGATCGCCAGCGACTGGCGCAAGCCCGACGGTTTGTTTGTGGTCACGCCCGACCAGGTGGACGATTTCGTCGCCGCGTTGCCGGTGAACAAGTTGCATGGGGTGGGCAAGGTTACAGCGGAAAAGCTGGCGCGCCTGGGCGTGCGCACCTGCGCCGACCTGCGCGACTGGAGCAAGCTGGCGCTGGCGCGGGAGTTCGGCAGCTTCGGCGAGCGCCTCTATAACCTCGCCCGGGGGGAAGACGATCGCAGCGTGCAGGTGGACAGCCGGCGGCAGTCCATCAGTGTCGAGAACACCTACGACCAGGACCTGCCCAACCTGGAGGCGTGCCTGGAGCAACTGCCGGCCTTGCTGGACGAGCTGCGCGGACGCATGGCGCGGCTGGACAGCAGTTACAAGCCGGACAAGCCCTTCGTGAAACTGAAGTTCCACGACTTTACCCAAACGACCCTGGAGCAGGCCGGAGCGCGCCGCGACCTGGACAGTTATCGGCAATTGCTCAGCACAGCTTTCGCCCGCGGGGACAAACCGGTGAGGTTGATCGGGGTAGGGGTGAGGTTGCAGGACCTGCGGGGGGCGGTCGAGCAACTGAGCCTCTTCTGAGGCATGGCCTGCTTTTCTGTGGCGAATTCATTCGCGAAGGGCCTCATCGCGAATGAATTCGCTCCCACAAGGAAGGCAACGGGAATGAGGGGGACTTTAGCCTTCCACCGGCCACAGCCGGATCGGTTTGCCCTCGGCCGGCCACAGGCGCAACTGGTCGATGGGGGAGACGTCCCAGCGCTGCACCTTGCCCAGTGCCTCGAGGAAGCGTTGTTCCTGTTCCATCAGGGCGGGGGCGCACATCTTGCGGGTGCTGCCGGCGGCGCCGAAGGTCAGCTTGCCGCCTTCCAGGGTGTAGGAGGCGAACCAGTGGTTGCAGCCGGCGTTGCCATAGGCGCGGTTGTCGTCGCCCAGGGTGATGGTCAGGTGGCTGCGGTCGATCAGCGGGCGTTCGCCGATCCATTCCACCTGGTAGGTCGTGCCGGTATCCAGTTGCGGGCGATCGGTCGCGCAGCCGGTGAGGGCAGCGGCCAGTGAGGCCAGCAGCAAAGCGTTCCGGGTCATGGTGTGTCCTCCTGACGGCAGTTCGGGCAGAAGTGCTTGCCGGCGTGGTTGCGCCAGCCCAGCTCGGCGATGCGCGCTTCGGCGGCGGGCGTCTGGGCTTGCTTGCCAAGACCGCCGTCGACGGCGAACTCGAAGTCCAGGTGTTTGCCGCAGGCGTCGCAATCCACCTGCCAGTTGTGAATCGAGAGTTCCTTGAAGACCGGGCCCTTGGCCACCGCCAGCCACTGGCCGGGCGGGTTGATCAGGTGACGCACCTTGTCCACGGTCAGGCGCATGCTGAGGTCGCGGCTGCCCTTGAGGGTGACCAGCAGGGTGTCGCCGGTCTGGATGGAGCCGCCGGTGCCTGTGACCTGATAGAGGCCGGGCGACAATGCGCGGCATTCATTCAGGGTGTGGGCGGGGTTGAGCAGGTTGTAGCGAAAATCGTGTTCGGCCATAGGTCCTCCGGCTAGGGCACGCATCCTAACATGGCCTATGAGTCCACCTGATGGCACGGCCACCCGGCGGCCCAGGCGCTGATGTTGTCCAGTGTGGTGCGCGCGATGGCGGCCAGGGCCTCGCGGGTGAGGAAGGCCTGGTGGGCGGTGACGATTACGTTGGGGAAGGTCAGTAGCCGTGCCAGTACATCGTCCTGCAAGGGCAGATCGGAGCGGTCCTCGAAGAACAGGTTGGCTTCCTCTTCATAGACATCCAGGCCCAGGTAGCCGAGCTGCCCGGACTTGAGCGCGTCGATCAGCGCGGGGGTGTCGACCAGGGCGCCGCGCCCGGTGTTGATCAGCATGGCGCCGGGTTTCATCCGTTCCAGGCTCCGGGCGTTGACCAGATGCCGGGTGCTGTCGTTGAGGGGGCAGTGCAGGCTGATGATGTCGCTGTTGGCGAGTAGTTCCGGCAGCTCGACATAGACCGCGCCCAGCACTTCCACACTGGGATTGCGCTGGGGGTCGAAGGCCAGCAGTCCGCAGCCGAAGCCCGCCATGATGCGGGCGAAGGTCGCGCCGATCTGGCCGGTGCCGACCACGCCGACCGTCTTGCCTACCAGGTCGAAGCCACTCAGGCCGTGGAGGGTGAAGTCGCCTTCGCGAGTGCGGTTGTAGGCGCGATGGAGGCGGCGATTCAGCGCCAGGATCAGCGCCACGGCATGCTCGGCCACGGCGTGGGGCGAGTACGCAGGCACGCGTACCACGGTCATTCCCAGGCGCTTGGCGGCGGCCAGGTCGACGTGGTTGTAGCCTGCCGAGCGCAGGGCGATCAGTCGGGTGCCGCCGTTGGCCAAGCGTTCCAGGACCGGGGCAGACAGGTCGTCGTTGATGAAGGCGCAGACCACGTCGAAGCCATTGGCCAGCGTGGTGGTGTCGAGGGTCAGCCGTGCCTGCTGGAAGTGCAGTTCGAAGGTGGGGCTGGCACCGAGAAAGCTTTCGCGGTCATAGGCCTGGCTGCTGAACAGAATGGTGCGCATGGAATCTCCTTGGTTGTTCAGCAGCATAGCTGGCGCCTGGCCACTGCAGCTTGCTCTGGATCAGGCCTCCATCCGCGCCACTTCGGCCAGGCGGGCAATGGCCGCGTCCAGGTCCTCCAGCGCCTGCTGGGCGGCCGGGTCGTTCTGCTTGAGCAGGGTTTCGCTGCGCTGGCAGGCTGCCCGCAGTTGAGGTACGCCGCAGTAGCGGGTGGCACCGTGCAAGCGATGGACGCGCTCCAGCAGGGTGGTGCGGTCGCCGCTGCGCGCCGCCAGCCGGATGGCTTCGCGGTCGGCCTCGAGCGAGGCGAGCAGCATGGACAGCATGTCGGCCGCGAGGTCCGGCTTGCCGGCTGCCAGGCGCAGGCCTTCTTCCGGGTCCAGCACACTCAGACCGTCAGCCTCCTGATCTTCCCGCCCCGGCCGCTGCCGCTGCATGGGTTGGCCGTCGAGGCTGAGGCCGCTCCACTTGAGCACCACTTGGGCCAACTGGCGCTCGCCGATGGGCTTGGTCAGGTAGTCGTCCATGCCGCCCTGGAGCAGGGCACGCTTTTCATTGGCCAGCGCGTGGGCGGTCAGGGCGACGATGGGCACCGGGTCGATGCGCTGTTCGATCTCCCAGCGACGGATGGCTTCGGTGGCCTGGGTGCCGTCCATGCCGGGCATCTGCACGTCCATCAGCACCAGGTCGAAGCGCTCGCGCTGCACGGCGTCGACGGCGGCGAAGCCACTGTCCACGGCCCGCACTTGCGCGCCCATGTCGGTCAGCAGGGTTTGTACCAGCAGCAGGTTGGCCGGGTTGTCGTCCACGCAGAGCAGCCGTGGTGCTCGGCTGTTGTTCATCTGGGGGGGTTCCAGGCGCGGCTGGCGTGGGCTGACCAGGCTGCTGAGGGCCAGTTGCAGCTTGCGGGTGCAGGCCGGCTTGGCCTGCAACTGACTGTGGGTTTCGGGCAGGGCCCGATGATAGAGGGCCTGCTCGGTGGTGGGACAGAGCACCAGGCTCTTGCAGCCGAGCTGTTCCAGTTCCCAGATGCGCTGGCTGAGCTGCTCTGGCGACAGGGTCTGCACATCGGTGCCGATCACCGCGAGGCTGATGGGGCGGTTGCCCAGGCGACGTGCGGCCACTTCGTCCACCAGGGTGTCGATGCCGGGGTATTCCAGTACGTCCAGGCCGCAGTCTTCCAACTGGTGGCGCAGTGCCTGGCGGGTCAGTTCCTGGGGTTCGAGTATCGCCACCCGACGGCCGTCGAGGCTGGATTGGGCGAGGTCGTCTATCTCGTCCAGGGATTTGGGCAGGCTGAGGGTGATCCAGAACTCCGAGCCCACTCCTGGCGTGCTGCTGACGCCGATCTCGCCGCCCATCTGCTCGATCAGGCGCTTGGAAATCACCAGGCCGAGACCCGTGCCACCCGCCTGGCGGGACAGGGAATTGTCAGCCTGGGTGAAGGCCTGGAACAGCGCACGGAGGTCCGCGTCGGTGAGGCCGATGCCGGTGTCCTGGACGCTGATGCGCAACTGCGCCAGTTCGTCGTCGCTGTCGTCTTCGAGCATGGCGCGTACGGCGATGGTGCCTTCGTGGGTGAACTTGATGGCGTTGCTCACCAGGTTGGTCAGCACCTGCTTGAGGCGCATGGGGTCGCCCATGAGCTGCAGCGGTGTGTCGCGGTAGACCAGGCTGACCAGTTCCAGGCGTTTCTCGTGGGCCGCCGGGGCGAGGATGGTGAGGGTGTCCTGGATCAGGTCACGGAGGTTGAAGGGAATGTTCTCCAGTACCAGTTTGCCAGCCTCGATCTTCGAGAAGTCGAGTACTTCGTTGATGATGCCCAGCAGGCTGTCGGCGGACTTCTCGATGGTGGCCAGGTAGTCCTGCTGGCGTGTGGTGAGTTCGCTTTTCTTCAGCAGGTTGGTGAAGCCGAGGATGCCGTTGAGCGGTGTGCGGATCTCGTGGCTCATATTGGCGAGGAACTCGGACTTGATGCGGCTCGCCTCCAGGGCCTCCTTGCGCGCCAGGTCCAGTTCGATGTTCTGGATCTCGATGGTTTCGAGGTTCTGGCGGACGTCCTCGGTGGCCTGGTCGATGTTGTGCTGCAGCTCTTCCTGGGCGGACTGAAGGGCTTCAGCCATGCGGTTGATGCCCGAGGCCAGTTCATCCAGCTCATGGCTGCCCAGCGGCGGCAGGCGGGTTTCCAGTCGGCCCTCCTTGAGCAGCGCAACGCCCTGCTTAATTCGGCGCAGAGGGTCGTTGATCGCGCGGCTCATGCGCAGGGCGAGCAGGGCGGTGACGCCGAGACCGGTGGAAATCAGCAACAGGCTGGCCAGCAGGCTGCGATAGCCGCGCAGCAAGGTGCCCTGGTGGGACATTTCCAGCTCCACCCAGCCCAGCAGGTTGTCGTTGGGCAATGGCGTGGTGTCGCCGGACAGCACGCGGTGGCGTTCGAACACGGGTTGCAGGAAACGGGTGGCGTCGGTATTGCTTTTCAGGGCGAGGTTGTCGCCCTCGCCGTCGGGGCTTTCGTTGAGCATGCGCGGCCCGGCATGGGCCAGGCGCTTGTGGTCGGCGCCGATGAAACTCACGGCGCGGACGTCAGCCTGGTCGAGGGCGTGATCGGCGATGCGCTCCAGGAGTACCGCGTCGCCGCGAATCAGTGCAGGGGCGGCGAGCGGCGCGAGGTGCTCGGCGATCATCTGGCCACGTTGCAGCAACTGGGTCTGCATGTCGGCCTGTTGCACCCAGGTGAAGTAGCCCCCGAGTACCAAGGCCAGCAGACTGGTGGGCAGCAACGTCAGCAGCAGCACGCGGCCCTTTATACCCAGATCCTTGTACACACCCGTCCTCCCCATGCGTTTCCGCGCAGTGTAGCGACACATTGGATGGGAATCTGCTGACAGTCTTGTAGAATTGCAGCTGTATTACGTAATAATTATTATTTGCATTTTATCTCCCGTGCTGGGTTTCCATCGCGCTCCCGCCCGTATCCTGGCCATCGAGGACGACCCGCTGGTGGCCGGCCACCCTTGGGAACGGCGCCCCTGTTGGCGCTGGCCTGGGTCGTTGAACTCCAGACCGATGTGCAAGGTGGGGGCAGGTCGGTCAGGAATGGCCTTCAGGCGCTGACGAATGCCGCCAGGGCCTCGTGGTCGCTGTCGTCACCCAGCTCGGCGGCGCGTTCATGGTAAGCCAGGCCGAGGGCACGGATACGCGGTTCCGTGGCTTCGGCCAGGCTGGCGCGACTGACCCGCAGGAAGTTGAGGTTGCCGCCGGACAGTGCCTGCTCCAGCCAACCGATGGCCTCGTCCACCTTGCCTTGGGCGGTCAGCACTGCGGCGTGGCTGAACTGGCCGCGAAAGTCGCCGGCTTCGGCAGAGCGGCGATACCAGGTGAACGCGGTTTTGACACTGGGCTCGACGGCGATGCCTCCCTCGTAATAGCGCCCCGCCAGGTTCATTGACTTGGCATGACCCATCTCGGCGGCCCGAAGGTAGAGGACGAAGGCCTCGCTCTGGTTGCGCTCCACACCGCGTCCCGTGGCGAGCAAGCCGGCGTAGTTGTACATCGCCCAGTCCAGCCCGGCGGCCACGGCCTTGCGGAACTGAGCGGCGGCACGTTCGAGGTCCACCGGCCCGCCCCAGCCTTGTTCCAGGCAGCGACCGAGCATGTTGCGCGCCATGGCGTCACCGCGCTCGGCGGCGATGCTGAACCAGGTGCGCGCCAGGGCCGGGTCGCGCTCGATGCCGTTGCCGTCCAGAAGAATCTGGCCAAGCAGCGTCTGCGCTTCCACCACGCCTTCGCGGGCAGCCGCCAGGATGGTCCTGGCCGCCTGGCGCGGGTCGCGGGCCAGGCGCTCGTGCAGCTCGTCGCTGCTGAGGGTTTCGGTGCGGGTCAGGGTGAAACTCACGGACTAGACCTCCGCCCAGCGGCGCAGGAGGTTGTGGTAATTGCCGGTGAGCTGGACCAGCGAAGGGTGGTCCGGCACGTCGCGGGCGAGGCTCTGGATCGCCTGGTCCATCTCGAACAGCAGGGTGCGCTGGCTGTCTTCGCGAATCATGCTCTGAACCCAGAAAAACGATGCCAGGCGTGCGCCGCGGGTGACCGGTTCGACCTTGTGCAGGCTGCTGGCGGGGTAGATCACCAAGTCGCCGGCGGCCAGTTTGACGCGGTGTTCGCCGTAGGTGTCCTGAATCACCAGGTCACCGCCGTCGTAGGACGCCGGATCGCTGAAGAACAGGGTGGCGGAAACGTCGGTGCGCACCTGCTCCGGGCTGCCCTTGATCGCGCGAATGGCATTGTCGATGTGATAGCCGAAGGTGCCGCCGCCGCTGTAGCGGTTGAACAGCGGCGGGTAGACCTTGTTGGGCAGTACCGCGGACATGAACAGGGGATTGTTCCAAAGTCGCTGCAGCATGGCGGTGCTGATTTCGTGGGCCAGTGGAGCGCCTTCGGCCAGTTGCTGGTTGTGCTTGGCCTTTGCCGACTGGTAGCCCGCTGTCGCCTTGCCGTCCACCCATTCGGCCTGTTCCAGGGCCTCGCGGATACGTGCTGCTTCATCCGTCGTGAAGATGCCGGGAATGTGCAGGAGCATGGCGGGCCACCGGGGCGAAGTGAGAAGGAGGCGAATAGTATTTATTTTCATTCAGGCTGTAAAACCGGAGGCCTGCTACCCATTGCCGTCCAGGCCGCCCGTCGGCGGCGCCTTATGTGTGGATGAGCCGCCCGGCGCTGCCTCCGGGTATCTGTGATTTCGGCACATATATATAGCCGCACGCCATAAGCCGAAACGCTTGCGCCATATGGCGTTGCTCGGTTTGCCGCTATCATATGCACCCCCTGCGTCTGGATTGCGAAACCCGCCATGACCCTGCAGTACCCCACAATCGCCGATTGCATCGGCCATACGCCGCTGGTGCGTTTGCAGCGCCTGGCTGGCGAAACCAGCAACACCCTCCTGGTCAAGCTCGAAGGCAACAACCCCGCCGGTTCGGTCAAGGATCGCCCGGCCCTGTCGATGATCACCCGCGCCGAACTGCGCGGTGATATCCAGCCCGGTGACACCCTGATCGAAGCCACCTCCGGCAACACCGGCATTGCCCTGGCCATGGCTGCGGCCATCAAGGGCTACAAGATGATGCTGATCATGCCCGACAACATGAGCGCCGAACGTAAGGCCGCCATGACCGCCTACGGTGCCGAGCTGATCCTGGTGAGTCGCGAAGAGGGCATGGAAGGGGCCCGCGACCTGGCCGAAAGCCTGCAGCGCGGTGGTCGCGGCAAGGTGCTGGACCAGTTCGCCAATGGCGACAACCCGGAAGCCCACTACGTCGGCACCGGTCCGGAAATCTGGCAGCAGACCCAGGGCAGCATCACCCACTTCATCAGCTCCATGGGCACCACCGGCACCATCATGGGAGTGTCGCGCTACCTCAAGGAGCAGAACGCGGCTATCCAGATTGTCGGCCTGCAGCCGCAGGAAGGCTCGGCCATTCCCGGCATCCGCCGCTGGCCGCAGGAATACCTGCCGAAGATCTACCAGGCCGAGCGTGTCGACCGCGTAGTCGACATGGCCCAGAGCGAAGCCGAAGACACCATGCGCCGCCTGGCCCGTGAAGAAGGCATCTTCTGCGGCGTATCTTCCGGTGGTGCCGTGGCGGCCATGCTGCGCCTGTCCCGTGAAGTGGAGAACGCCGTGATGGTGGCGATCATCTGCGACCGGGGCGATCGCTACCTTTCAACTGGTATTTACGAAGACCCCAATGTCCCGGCGTAACACAGGCCTGCGTTTCCAGCCCAGCGGCGGAGCGCGGACCCCGCAAGTCCCTGTGGGCAAGAAGCAGCGCCTCACCATCGAGCGGCTGGCTCACGACGGGCGCGGTATCGCCTTCGTCGATGGACGCACTTGGTTCGTCGCCGGCGCCCTGCCGGACGAGGAAGTGGAAGCCCGTGTGCTCGCCGCTCGTAGCCAGGTGGTGGAGGCCCGCACTGAGCGAGTGCTGAGCGCCAGTCCGTTGCGCCTGGTTCCACCCTGCCCCCATGCCGGCCACTGCGGCGGCTGCACGCTGCAACACCTGCCCCATGGCGACCAACTCGCCCTCAAGCAGCGCACCCTGGTGGAGCAACTTGCACGTTTTGCCGACCTGGCTCCGCAGACGCTGGCGGCCCCACTTGTGGGGACCGAATTCGGCTATCGGCGCCGTGCGCGCATCGCCGTGCGCTGGGACGCCAAGGTCCGCGAGCTGGAAGTCGGATTCCGTGCGGCGTCCAGCCAGGCGATCGTCGGGATCAAGGATTGCCAGGTACTGGTACAGCCCTTGCAACCGCTGATGCGTGCGTTGCCCGAACTGCTGCGTGGCCTCGAAAAGCCACAAGCGGTGGGGCATGTCGAGCTGTTCCACGGCACCGCTTCGGCGCTGCTGCTGCGTCACACCCAGCCCTTGAGCGAGGCCGACCTGCAACGCCTGCGTGAATTCTGCGCGGCCCACCAGGCGCAGCTCTGGCTGCATGGCGAGGGTGAGCCCTGCCCGGACCAGCCCGATGCACGCCTGGGCTATCGCCTGGAGCGCTGGAACCTGGAGCTTGAATATCGCCCCGGCGATTTCGTTCAGGTGAACGAGGCGGTCAATGAAGCGATGGTGGCGCAGGCGCTAGACTGGTTGAACCCGCAGCCGGGCGAACGGGTGCTGGATCTGTTTTGTGGGCTCGGCAACTTTGCTCTGCCACTGGCGCGCCAGGTGCGTGAAGTGGTGGCGGTGGAGGGGGTCGAGGCCATGGTTGAACGGGCGCGTGGCAACGCCACCGCCAATGGCCTGGAGAATGTGCACTTCTTCCAGGCCAACCTGTCGAACCCCCTGGCCGATGCTGCCTGGGCACGACAGGGTTTCGATGCCGTACTGCTCGATCCGCCGCGCGACGGTGCGTTCGAAGCCGTTCGGCAGATGGCTGCAACCGGTGCGCGAAGAGTGGTCTATGTATCCTGCAACCCAGCGACCCTGGCGCGTGACAGCGCCGAACTGGTCAAGCAGGGATACCAGCTGAAGAAGGCCGGGATTCTCGACATGTTTCCTCAAACGGCCCATGTCGAGGCCATGGCGTTATTCGAGGTGGGCTAGGAAGCCCGCGTAATCCGACCGGCACGACAGAGGCTGGCGACAATTCGACGTGAGGGGTTCACGTCGTAGGGAAGGTAGGCAAGATGGTACAGGTGAGAGCGCAACAGCCGGTCAATACGGACGGCAGCATCAACCTCGAGGCGTGGCTGGACCATGTCATCAGCCTCGATCCGGTGCTCGACCGAGCGGTGCTCAAGGAGGCGTGCGAGTTCGCCCGCGACGCCGAACAGCAGGCCATAGCCGCACAGAATCGCTGGGCGGAGGGCAACTCCAGTTTCCAGACGGGGCTCGAGATCGCCGAGATACTCGCTGACCTGAAGCTGGACCAGGAGTCCCTGGTGGCCGCCGTGATCTACCGTGGCGTGCGTGAAGGCAAGATCCAGCTACAGGCCGTGCAACAGCGCTTTGGTGCGGTGGTGGCCAGGCTGATCGAAGGCGTGCTGCGCATGGCGGCCATCAGCGCCAGTCTCAACCCCCGGCAATCCATGGTGCTCGGTACCCAGGCGCAGGTGGAAAACCTGCGCAAGATGCTGGTGGCCATGGTCGACGACGTGCGCGTGGCCCTGATCAAGCTGGCCGAGCGTACTTGTGCCATCCGTGAAGTGAAGAACACCGACGAGGAGAAACGCCACCGCGTTGCCCGCGAGGTGTTCGACATCTACGCGCCGCTCGCCCACCGCCTGGGTATCGGCCACATCAAGTGGGAGCTGGAGGACCTGTCCTTCCGCTACCTGGAGCCGGAGCAGTACAAGCAGATCGCCAAGCTGCTCCACGAACGCCGCCTGGACCGTGAGCAGTACATCGCCGACGTGATGAAGCAGCTGCGCGAGGAACTGGCCGCCACCGGCATCAAGGCCGATATCAGCGGCCGCGCCAAGCACATCTACTCCATCTGGCGGAAGATGCAGCGCAAGGGTCTGCAGTTCAGCCAGATCTACGACGTGCGTGCGGTGCGCGTGCTGGTGCCTGAATTGCGCGATTGCTATACCGCGCTCGGTATCGTCCACACCCTCTGGCGACATATTCCCAAGGAGTTTGACGACTACATCGCCAACCCGAAGGAAAATGGCTACCGCTCCTTGCACACCGCGGTGATCGGCCCGGACGGCAAGGTGCTGGAGGTGCAGATCCGCACCCATGCCATGCACGAAGAGGCCGAGCTGGGTGTCTGCGCCCACTGGCGCTACAAGGGCACCGACGTCAAATCGAGCTCCGACCACTATGAAGAGAAGATCGCCTGGCTGCGCCAGGTGCTCGAGTGGCACGAGGAGCTGGGCGACATCGGCGGCCTGGCCGAACAACTGCGGGTGGATATCGAGCCCGACCGCGTCTACGTCTTCACCCCGGATGGCCACGCCATCGACCTGCCCAAGGGCGCTACGCCGCTGGACTTCGCTTACCGGGTGCACACCGAGATCGGCCATAACTGCCGCGGCGCCAAGGTCAACGGCCGTATCGTGCCGCTGAACTACAGCCTGCAGACCGGCGAACAGGTTGAAATCATCACCGGCAAGCACGGTGCACCCAGTCGCGACTGGCTCAACCCGAACCTGGGCTACATCACCACGTCCCGGGCGCGGGCGAAGATCGTTCATTGGTTCAAGCTGCAGGCTCGCGACCAGAACGTCGCCGCGGGCAAGGCCATGCTCGAGCGCGAGCTGTCGCGTCTGGCACTGCCGCCAGTGGATTTCGAGAAGCTGGCCGAGAAGTGCAACCTGCGCACGGCCGAAGACATGCACGCCGCCCTCGGCGCGGGCGACCTCCGCCTGGCTCATGTGGTCAATGCCGCTCAGGCCCTGGTGGAGCCGGAGCGTGGCCACAGCGAGCAGTTGGAGCTGATTCCGCGCAAATACCACCACCACAAGCCGGGCAAGCGCGGCGACGTGCAGATCCAGGGCGTGGGCAACCTGCTGACCCAGATGGCGGGCTGCTGCCAGCCGCTGCCGGGCGATCCGATCGTGGGCTACATCACCCTCGGTCGTGGTGTCAGCATTCACCGCCAGGACTGCCCGTCGGTCCTGCAACTGGCGGGTCGCGAACCCGAACGGATGATCCAGGTGAGCTGGGGCCCGGTGCCGGTGCAGACCTACCCGGTGGACATCATCATCCGTGCCTACGACCGTTCCGGCCTGCTGCGTGACGTTTCCCAGGTGCTGCTCAACGAGCGCATCAACGTGCTGGCGGTGAACACCCGCTCGAACAAGGAAGACAACACCGCCGCAATGCTGCTGACCATCGAAATTCCCGGTTTGGATGCGTTGGGCCGGCTGTTGGCGCGTATCTCGCAGTTGCCGAACATCATCGAAGCCCGTCGCAATCGGGCTGCCTGATGTAGGTTGGTCCGAGCTTGCGAGGCCCAACGCCCATGTTGGGCTTCGCTCCGCTCTGCACCAACCTACGGAAGATCCCCACAGGATTCCGTCATGTATCTACTCAACGACCTGCTGCACTTGATGGCCCGGCTGCGCGATCCGCAATATGGCTGCCCTTGGGACCTGAAGCAGGACTACGCAAGCATCGTCCCGCACACCATTGAGGAAGCCTACGAAGTGGCCGATGCCATCGAGCGTGGCGACTTCGATCATCTGCCGGGCGAGCTCGGCGATTTGCTGTTCCAGGTGGTCTACTACAGCCAGCTGGCGAAGGAGGAGGGGCGGTTCGAGTTCGCCGGTGTGGTGGACGCGATTACCCGCAAGTTGGTGCGTCGCCATCCTCACGTATTCCCCGACGGTGACCTCTACGGCGCGCCGGACATGGCGCGGCTGGAGGAGGCCGCGATCAAGCAGCGTTGGGAAGAGATCAAGGCCGAGGAGCGCGCCGAGAAAGCTGCCGCGCCCGAGCAGCTCTCCCTGCTGGACGACGTGCCCGCCGCGCTTCCCGCCCTGAGCCGCGCCGCCAAGCTGCAGAAGCGTGCCGCCCAGGTGGGGTTCGACTGGCCCGAGGCCCTGCCGGTGATCGACAAGCTCCGCGAAGAGCTGGACGAAGTGCTGGAGGCCATGAGCGAGAACGACCCGCAGGCCATCGCCGACGAGGTGGGCGACCTGCTGTTTGTGGTGGTCAACCTGGCGCGTCACCTCAAAGTCGATCCGGAAACTGCCCTGCGCAGCGCCAATGGTAAGTTCGAGCGCCGCTTCCGATTCATCGAAGAGGCATTGCGCAAAGCGGGGCGTCCCATTGAAGATTGCACCCTGGAAGAATTGGATGCCCTGTGGGGCGAAGCCAAGAAGCAAGAAAAACTCAGCCTTGGCTGCTAGCAGGTAGTTTTTCAACAGCCTGACAACTCGAGAGATTGAATTTCTTTATGAGCCTTTCCCTCCGCGACCAGCTGCTGAAAGCCGGGCTGGTGAACGAAAAGCAGGCCAAGCAGGCCGCCAAGCAACAGCAGAAGCAAACACGCCTGGAGAAGAAGAACCAGGTCGAAAAGGACGACTCTTTGCGCCAGGCGGCCCTTCAGGCCAACGCCGACAAGACCGCCCGCGATCAGGAACTGAACCGCCAGCAGCAGGAAAAGGCCGAGCAGAAGGCCAAGGCTGCGCAGATCAAGCAACTGATCGAAAGCTCCCGCCTGCCCAAGCTGACCTCCGACGACTACTACAACTTCGTCGACGAGAAGAAGGTCAAGCGCATCGCCGTCAACGCACTGATGCGTGACAAGCTGAGCCGTGGTTCCCTGGCCGTCGTCCGCCACGGCGGTGGTTATGAGGTGATTCCGCGTGATGCGGCCCTGCGCATCCAGGAGCGTGATCCGCGCCGGGTGGTGCTGCTCAATACCCAGACCGAAGAGCCGGATGCGGATGATCCGTACGCCGCCTACAAGGTACCGGACGACCTGATGTGGTGATGCGATGAAGAAACCGGGCCCTGGCCCGGTTTTCTTTTGGAGGTTCGTCTGGCCGGCTGCCGGCTGCCGGGTGGCGTAGGTGGTGGGAGCAACTTCAGTCGCGAATGAATTCGCTCCCACAAGGAGCTTCAGCTTGTAGCCCGGATGCAATCCGGGGGGCTCAGCAGATCTGATTCCCCAGCAACACCCGTCCGAAACTCGCCCCTTCGGTCAGCGGCGTGATCGCCGTGATCTGGTCCAGCCGCAGGCGCTCCTGGCCGCCCTCGTTCTGCACGATCAGGAACTCCTCCTTGTCCGGTGTCGTCAGGGTGGTCATGGCGCGAGCGTCCAGGCGGGCGCCGCCGGCCAGTTCGATATGCAGCTGGTAACGGTGCAGGCAAGCGATCTCGATATAGTCGTAAAGGTCGCAGGAGAGCGGCAGGTATTCCTCGGTCATGGCGTTTTCCTCTGCGGCGTGCCGGGTGAACAGCATAGGCGCTGGCAGCGCGCCCTGACTGTCCTTCAAGTATCAGCCCGTTTCGTCCATCCGGGGCCCGACCAAGGTACGGCGAGCTTTTCAGCGGGCACAAAAAACCGGGCACTGGGCCCGGTTTTCCGTGTGAGGCCGGTGTTACTCCGGCAGGCCCTGGACCGCCTTGCCGTTCACCGTGCCCTCCTTGAGCATGATCTGGTATTCCTTGCCGTCCTTTTCCACCTGGTGCAGGCGGACCAGCAGGTAATCCCAGTCCTTGGCGAACCAGAGCACGGTCTTGCGGCTGCTCTGGGTCGGATCGCGCACGCGCTCGACCTTGATGGCATCCACCAGGCCGGCCTTGGTCCGCACGCGCTCCTCGCCCAGTACGCGGAAGTCGTAGGTTTCGATCTCGTCGCCGTCGATCACCTGGTAGCTCATGCTCTTCTTGCCGTCGGCGACGTCATGCTGGAGCACCAGCTGATAGGTGGATTTGTCTTGCAGGCCACGGTTCAGGGGCAGGCGCACCTGGTTGCCGCGGTCGGTACCGATGATTTGTTTCTGGGCCCAGTCGAAGTCGAATTCCACCTGCTTGCTCTTACCCAGGCCGCTGCGGCTGAAGCGGTAGGTCAGGGGCAGGAAGGCGTTGCTTTCGACGCGGAAGGTGCTCACTTCGCTCAGGCTGGCGACCAGCATGGCGGCTTCGAAGTCCAGTTCCCAGCGGCCATTGTCGAGCTGCTTCAGGCTGCGACCGGCCGTGCCGCTGATGGGCAGCTGTTTCCAGTCGGCGGTATAGCTGGCTTCGAAGGGTTTCAGCTCGGCCGCCACGGTGGGCAGGGTGAAGAAGGCGAGGAGCAACAGCAAGGCACGACGCATTGGCGAATCTCCTAGTTACGCAGTTGTTGCCCGCACGAGGGCAACGCTTGTCCATCCAGTTCGGCGCCGTTCGGGCCCAGGCGCAGTCTACCTTCGGCAAACCAGCGCATGGCCAGCGGATAGATGCGGTGTTCCTGCACGTGAACCCGCTGGGCCAGGCTTTCCGGCGAGTCATCCGACTCTACCGGGATCAGGGCCTGCACTACCAGAGGGCCGCCATCGAGTTCCTCGGTGACGAAATGCACGCTGCAGCCGTGTTCCGAATCGCCGGCTTCCAGTGCGCGCTGGTGGGTATGCAAACCCTTGTGCTTGGGCAACAGCGAGGGATGAATGTTCAGCAGGCGCCCCTGGTAATGGCGTACGAAACCAGGGGTGAGGATGCGCATGAAGCCGGCCAGCACGACCAGTCGTGGTGAATAGGCATCGATGGTTTCGATCAGGGCGGCATCGAACGCTTCGCGGTCGGCGTAGGCCTTGTGGTCGAGTACCTGGGTATCGATACCGGCTTGCTTCGCGCGCTCCAGGCCGAAGGCATCGGCGCGGTTGGAAATCACCGCGCGGATGCGGGCCGGATGATCGTCACCGGTGACGCTGTCGATCAGCGCCTGCAGGTTACTGCCGGAGCCGGAGATCAGCACCACCACATCACAGCGTGCGACCATCAGTGGCTTTTCAGGTTGTTCAGCACAACGCGCTGGGCGCCTTCGGCGGCAGCGGCGATTTCACCGATGACCCAGGGTTGTTCGCCAGCGGCGCGCAGTACCTTGAGGGCCGCTTCGGCTTGCTCGGGAGCCACGCAGATGACCATGCCTACGCCGCAGTTCAGGACGCGGTGCATCTCGGTTTCGTCGACGTTGCCTTGTTCCTGCAGCCAGTCGAAGACCGCGGGACGCTGCCAGCTGGCCACGTCGATCACGGCTTGGGCATTGTCCGGCAGGACGCGCGGAATGTTGTCCAGCAGGCCGCCACCGGTGATGTGGGCCATGGCCTTCACGGCGCCGGTTTCCTTGATCAGCTGCAGCAGCGGCTTGACGTAGATACGGGTCGGGGCCATCAGCAGGTCGGTCAGGGGCTTGTCGTCGAGCTGGACCTGCTCGATGTCGGCGCCACTGACTTCGATGATCTTGCGGATCAGCGAGTAGCCATTGGAGTGCGGGCCGGAGGAGGGCAGGGCGATCAGGGTGTCGCCGGTGCGGACCTTGGAGCCGTCGATGATTTCGGCTTTTTCCACCACGCCGACGCAGAAGCCGGCCAGGTCGTAGTCTTCGCCTTCATACATGCCGGGCATTTCGGCGGTTTCGCCACCCACCAGGGAGCAGCCGGCCAGTTCGCAACCTGCACCGATGCCGGTGACCACGGTGGCCGCCACGTCAACGTTGAGCTTGCCTGTGGCGTAGTAGTCGAGGAAGAACAGCGGCTCGGCGCCACAGACGACCAGGTCGTTCACGCACATGGCGACCAGGTCCTGGCCGATGCTGTCGTGCTTGTTCAGGTTCAGCGCCAGGCGCAGCTTGGTGCCGACGCCGTCGGTACCGGAAACCAGTACCGGCTGCTTGTAGCCGGCCGGGATCTCGCAGAGGGCGCCGAAGCCACCCAGGCCGCCCATCACTTCCGGGCGCGCGGTGCGCTTGGCCACGCCTTTGATGCGTTCGACCAGGGCTTCACCTGCGTCGATGTCTACACCGGCGTCCTTGTAGCTCAGGGAGGGTTGCTTGCTCATAAATCCAGGCCTATAGGGGGAAATTCGAGGATCGACCGGCAAGTCTGGCTGCCGGTTTGCGAAGGCGCGCGATTTTATCAGGCTTGCCCGGTAGCGGCCATCGGCAGCGGTCGGCGCCGGGGATAAAGCGAGTGAAAAACGTCCGCGTTGCCCCTGGGCAGACGGCTGATTAAGGTATAGCCCTTCTATTGCGGCCTATGCTGCACCTGTTCGTCCACAGAGAATCCGCCATGCGCCTGATCGCTCACGCTTTCCTGCTCTGTTTCACGCTGCTCGGCCTGTCGGCCCACGCGGAAACGGTCAACAACCTCTACCAGGTTCGCGAAACTGTCGCGTCGCAGCAGCCGGAGGAGCGCAACCAGGCCTTGGTGCGAGCGTTGGAGACCCTGGTGCTGCGCCTGTCGGGCGACCCCAAGGCGGCCCAGAGTCCGGCCCTGGAAGCGGTGCGCAAAGACCCGCAGCAGCTCATCAGCCAGTACGGCTATGAAGGCCAGGAGCTGGTGGTGGACTTCGACCCGGTTACCACGGAGCGTACCCTGCGCCAGGCCGGCATTCCGCTATGGAGCGCCAACCGTCCGGCCATCCTGGCCTGGTGGCTGAATCGCTCCAGCCAGAGCAACAGCCTGGTGGGCGATGGCCAGGAAGCGGCCGCACCGCTGCGCCACGCTGCCGAGAACCGCGGCCTGCCGTTGCGTCTGCCGCTGGCCGACCTCGATGAACAATTGCTGGCGACGCCCGAGCAACTCACTTCCGCCCAGCCCGGCGCGCTGACCCAGGCTTCCGAGCGATACGACGCGGATGCCCTGCTGGCGGTAGATGCCAGTGAAGCAGACGGCAAATGGCAGGCGCAGTGGCGCCTGTGGCTGGGTGACAGCCGTGAGCAGGGCGCCGCCGAAGGGGCCGACAGCGCCGCGCTGGCCGATGCCGTGATGGCGGCTGTGAGCCAACGCCTCGCGCCGCGATTTGTGGTCGCGCTCGGTGCTGGGCAGGATCTCCAACTGGAAGTGCAGGGGGCCGATCTGGCGCGTTACGCCGAGCTGTCGCGCCTGCTGGAGCCGTTCGGGGCGCGCCTGATCAAGGTCGATGGCGATCGCCTGGAGTACCGGGTGAACGCCAGCCCCGAGCAACTGCGTGCCCAGTTGGCCCTGGCAGGGTTGCAGGAGGCCGCTCCGGAAGCTCCAGCGGCCTCGAGTGACCCGCAAGCCGCGCCAGCGCCCCAGGTGGTGCCGCGCAACAACCTGCTGCGTTTCCACTGGTAGCGGGCGTACACTGCTGGCCTACCCGTGACGGGGATGTCATGCACCAGTTGCCCAATCTGTTGACGTTGCTGCGCCTGGCACTGGTTCTACCCATTGCCGGGCTGCTGCTGTCTGATCGCTACACTGAGGCACTGCTGCTGTTTGCCGTGGCGGGCGGTTCCGATGCCCTGGACGGCTTCCTCGCCCGACGCTTCGGCTGGACCAGCCGCTTGGGTTCGTTCATCGACCCTCTGGCCGACAAACTCCTGCTGGTGACCAGTTTCATCTGTCTGACCCTTCTCCAGGTGCTGCCGTTCTGGCTGACGCTGGCGGTTCTCCTGCGGGATCTGCTGATCCTGGTAGGGGCACTGTTGTTCCGCCTGCTGGTCGGGGCCGCCGAGTTCGCGCCGAGCCGATTGGGCAAGCTGAGTACGTTGTTGCAGATGGTCCTGGTGCTGTTTCTGCTGGTGGAGCTGAGCCTGGCGCCGGCAATCCTGCCGTTGCGTTGGCCGCTGACCTGGCTGGTGCTGCTGGTGACGCTGTGCAGTGGCGCCCAGTACATCTGGATCTGGGGACGGAAATTTCGTTACGCAAGGATGAGGGCCTGATATGACCGATTCACGCCGCTGGCTTTGGCTGGGTGGCTTCCTGCTGCTGGGATGGCTGCTCTATCAGCTGCACCCGGTACTCTCGCCCTTCCTGGTGGGCATGTTGCTGGCCTACCTGGGCGACCCGCTGGTGGACCGGCTGGAGCGCCTGGGCTTGTCACGGACCTGGGGCGTGGTACTGGTATTCGGGTTGTTCGGCCTGATCCTGCTGGCGCTGCTGCTGGTGCTGCTGCCAATGCTCGGTCGCCAACTCTTCCGCCTCTACGAGGTGGCGCCGCAGATGATCGACTGGTTGCAGCAAAGCGCGCTGCCCTGGGTCCAGGCGCGGCTCGGCTTGCCGGGTGAGTTCTGGCGCTTCGACAAGCTCAAGGCTGTGATCAGTGGCCATCTTGGCCAAACCACCGATATCGCCGGAACCCTGCTGGCCAGCGTTACGGCCTCGGGGCTGGCCCTGCTGGGCTGGCTGGGCAATCTGCTGCTGATTCCCGTGGTGGGCTTCTATCTGCTGCGTGACTGGGACCTGATGGTGGCCAAGCTTCGCGGCTTGTTGCCGCGCAGTCGCGAGTTCTTCGTGGTCGGGCTGGTGGGCGAGTGCCATGAGGTACTGGGCGCGTTCGTGCGCGGACAGTTGCTGGTGATGCTGGCGCTGGGCCTGATCTACGCTGTCGGTCTGATGCTGGTGGGGCTGGACCTCGGGCTGTTGATCGGTTTGCTGGCGGGTCTGGCCAGCATCGTGCCCTACATGGGCTTCGTCGTGGGTTTCGGGGCCGCGCTGGTTGCGGCGCTCTTCCAGTTTGGCGGTTTCGAACTCTATCCGCTGATCGGCGTCATAACCGTCTTCACCGTGGGGCAATTGCTCGAAGGCATGCTGCTGACGCCGTTGCTGGTGGGCGATCGCATAGGACTTCACCCGGTCGCCGTGATCTTTGCGATACTTGCCGGCGGCCAGCTGTTTGGCTTCACCGGCGTGCTCCTAGCCCTGCCTGTGGCGGCGATCATCATGGTTTTGCTGCGCCATGCGCATGATTTCTATAAACTTTCCGACCTTTACGGACAGTCGAGTAGCGGTCCAGACGACCCTCCCAGTACGGCATGACACCGATCCAGCTCCCCCTGAGTGTGCGTCTGCGTGATGACGCCACCTTCGCCAACTTCTATCCAGGCGCCAACGCTGCGGCCCTCGGCTATGTCGAGCGCCTGTGCGAGCCCGACGCCGGCTGGACTGAAAGCCTGATCTACCTCTGGGGCGGAGAAGGTTCCGGACGCAGTCATTTGCTGCAGGCGGCTTGCCTGCGCTTCGAGCAGCACGACGAACAGGCGATCTACCTGCCGATGGACGAGCTGGTGCATTACGGCCCGGAAGTCTTCGACAACCTCGAACAGTGCGAACTGGTCTGCCTTGACGACCTTCATGCCCTGGCCGGCCGTCCCGAATGGGAAGAAGGGCTGTTCCACCTGTTCAACCGCCTGCGCGATGCCGGGCGCAAATTGCTGCTGTCGGCCAACAAGTCACCGCGCGAGTTGGGTATCAAGCTGCCGGATCTGAAGTCGCGCCTGACCCTGGCGCTGGTTTTCCAGCTGCATGCGCTGTCCGACGAAGACAAGCTGCGGGCCTTGCAGCTGCGCGCCTCGCGCCGCGGCCTGCACCTGACCGACGAAGTCGGGCGTTTCATCCTCACGCGTGGCCCGCGCAGCATGAACCTCTTGTTCGACTTGCTGGACATCCTCGACCAGGCGTCGCTCCAGGCCCAGCGTAAGCTGACCATCCCGTTCCTCAAGGAAATCTTCGGCTGGTAGCCAGGACTTCCTGCACGCCAAACAAAAAAGCCCGAATCGAGATCCGGGCTTTTTTGTTACTGGCCGGGAATCACTCCCCGGCAAGCTTGCGGTTGTACTGGAAGCGCCAGCGGGTATAGAGCAGGGCTGCACAGAACAGCACCACGCCGAGACCAGCCTCCAGCCAGCCGAACAGGCTGCGCGAGGGGTCGATGGCAGCGAGTACGCCTTGGATGAAGTAGATGTTCACCACGAAGCAGGCCCAGGCGTGGGCGCGGGCATTGCCGAGGATCATGCCGGGGGCGAGCAGGGCCAGGGGCACCAGCTGGATGGCCAGGACTACCCAGGTCCGCGCACCGTGCAGGTCGGCGAAGAACAGGGTGTTCACGGCCAGCAGCACGGCCAGGGCGATGAAGCTGACCAGGCTGATTGCACGGCTGGCGGTCATCCGTGGGGTCAGCCAGGCCAGCTCCGGGAGTTTCTTGGGTTTCTTAGCCACGCGGAGCCTCCAGGCGTTGGGCGATCTGCGCCAGGCGTTGGCCCAGGGCGCGGCACAGGGTGATTTCGTGTTCATCCAGCGGGCGTTTGCCATCGGCACCCGCATGGTGGCTGGCGCCATAGGGGGTGCCGCCGCCACGGGTCTCCAGTAGTGCCGATTCGCTGTAGGGCAGGCCGGTGGCCAGCATGCCGTGGTGCATCAGCGGCAGCAGCATGGACAGCAAGGTCGTCTCCTGGCCGCCGTGCAGGCTGGCGGTCGAGGTGAATACCGCTGCGGGCTTGCCGACCAGTTCGCCGGTCAGCCAGAGGCTGCTGGTGCCATCGAGGAAGTACTTCAAGGGCGCCGCCATGTTGCCGAAACGGGTGGGGCTGCCCAGGACGAGGCCGGCGCAGTGGCGCAGGTCATCCAGGGTGGCGTAGAGGGCACCGTCTGCGGGAATGTCCGGCGCGACCGCTTCGCACTCGGTGGAAACCGCCGGTACGGTGCGCAGACGTGCTTCCAGACCGGTCAGCTCGATGCCGCGCGCGATCTGCCGGGCCATTTCGGCGGTGGCGCCGTGGCGGCTGTAGTAAAGGACCAGGATGTAGGGCGCGCTCAAGGAAGGATCTCCAGAATCTTTTCCGGCGGGCGACCGACCACCGCTTTGTCACCTACGATCAGGATGGGCCGTTCGATCAGTTTGGGATGGGTGACCATGGCGTTGATCAGCTGCGCTTCGGAGAGGCTGGTGTCGTCCAGGTTCAGCGCCTTGTATTCATCCTCACCGCTGCGCAGCAGCTGGCGGCCCGACAGGCCCAGCTTGGCCAGCAGGTCGCGCAACTCGGCAGCACTGGGCGGGGTTTCCAGGTAGCGCACGATGGTAGGGGCCAGGCCGCGGGCTTCCAGCAGTTCCAAGGCGCTGCGGGACTTGGAGCAACGCGGGTTGTGGTAGAGGGTCAGTTCAGTCATGTCGGGGGTCGCATGGGCTTGGTCGAGGCGGCTATTCTAACCGCGTCGCACCGCCGTCCTGAACCGTGCGCTGTGCTTGCGGTCTGCTGAGTCGGGCCGGACCGATCTGAATCAAGGAGATGGAATGCGCCAACGCCTCACCGACGTCGTTGAATTCTGGCGCTTTCTGCTGCAGCGGTTCATTGCCGATCGCGGCACCAACAGCGCCGCGGCGCTGACCTATACCAGCCTGTTCGCCGTGGTCCCGATGATGACCGTGACCTTCACCATGCTCTCGGCCATTCCGGCCTTCCAGGGCACGGGCGAGCAGATCCAGCGTTTCATCTTCCATAACTTCGTACCCTCCACCGGTGAAACCCTGCAGGAGTATCTGCGTGGCTTCACGGTGCAGGCCCGGCATCTGACCTGGGTCGGCGTCGGATTGCTGGTGGTGACCGCCTTCATGATGCTGGTGACCATCGAGAAGGCTTTCAACACCATCTGGCGTGTGCGCCAGCCGCGGCGCGGCGTGTCGAGTTTCCTGCTCTACTGGGCGATCCTCAGCCTGGGCCCCTTGTTGCTGGGAGCGGGGTTCGCCGTCAGTACCTACGTCACCTCGCTGTCGCTGATCTCAGGTCCGGATGCGCTGATTGGCGTCAAGACACTGCTGGGATTCATGCCGCTGTTGTCGAGTGTCGCGGCCTTCACCCTGATCTACGCAGCGGTGCCCAATGCCCGGGTGCCGATGCGCCATGCGCTGGCAGGGGGTGTTTTCACGGCCTTGCTGTTCGAGGCGGCGAAGGCCTTGTTTGGCCTCTACGTCAGCTTCTTTCCCGGTTATCAGCTGATCTACGGTGCGTTTGCCACAGTGCCGCTGTTCCTGCTGTGGATTTACCTGTCGTGGGTGATCGTGCTGTTCGGCGCCGAACTGGTGTGTAACCTCTCCACGCCCTGGCACTGGCGCCGCCGTGCGTTACCGCGGCTGCTAGTAATGCTGGGTATCTTGCGGGTCTTCCATGATCGCCAGATGCGCGGCATGCCGGTGCGTCACCTGGACGTGCAGCGAGCGGGCTGGCATCTGCCGGAGGACGAGTGGCTGGAAATGCTGGAACTGCTGGAGAGCCAGCACCTGGTCTGCCGCGCCAGTGGTGGTTCCTGGGTCCTCTGTCGGGATCTCGGCGGCTACAGTCTTTATCAGTTGCTAAGCCACATGCCCTGGCCGCTGCCGCGTCCTGGCCAGTTGCCCGAGCATCTGGACGAGGAGTGGTACCCGCCGTTGCGCAAGGCGCTGGAGCTGCTTCAGGAAGAACAGCAGGCGTTGTTTGGCGGCAGCCTGGCGCAATGGCTCAAGCCGAGACACGACTGACGAAATTCGTCAGTTGCAGAGCGGTTCCACTGAGTTGATCCAACGGCAAGGCCTGCAATGGCGAGCCGGCACCGTTGGCATGTTTATGGCTCTACAGGGAAGGGGCCATCGAACCGGTGGCCAGGGGGCGAAGGTGATGGGTAGCGCGAAAGACACACTGATCCACCTGCATGAACGCGTACCGCAACGGGCACTGGAGGGGTTGAACCGGGTCACCGGCCTGAATTTCCGTCACTGGCCGGAATCGCTGGTGCAGGAGGAGAGACGGAAAGAGTGTGGCGAAGCAGAGGTGCCCACCGTGGAGAGCGGCCGGGTGATGCCTGGCTGAGCCTGTTCAGGCGCTGGCTTTGCGGTTGGCGGGTTCGGCCAGTTCAACTGCCTGGACGAAGAGTTCTTCCACCAGTAGCCCCTTGAGCGCCGCGGCGCTGCGCAGACGCACCTGCAGCTGTTCGATCTTCTGCTTGAAGGGCAGGCGGGCAACGCCGGCCAGCAGAATCTTGCCCTTGGCATTGAGTCGGCCGTGATCCACCGAGACTTCGCGACGTTGGTCGCCGTCCATGTAGCTCGCGATCAGGGAAACCGGCAGCTCCGTCATACCCGGCACGTGCAGCCAGGCCGCGACATTGAAGTCCGTCACCCGGCCTTCGAAGGGCGTGAGGGTGGAGCGGGCGACTTCGACGATGCGGGCCGGGACCGGGCCGATCAGGCTGTCTTGCTGCTGCATGGGGCATCCAGGCTGGAAAAGGTACGCTCGTACCGATGAAGCGGGATTATAAGCAGCCCGTCTTGAACGAACTGTGCGCCCCGGCCCCCGCCAGGCGTGACCCGGCTCGCAGTTTGACCACTCAGGCAAGTTGCAGGGGATAGCGCGCCACCAGCGAACTGCAAAGGTTGTGGGCTGGCAGCGGCACAATGGCCTGATTATGCACACTGGCCAACTGCAGCCAAAGGTTCTCCCCTTCGATGAACTGCTTGCACGGCAGCCAGAGACCGTGATGCCAGCCGTTACCCGGCGCGGGCGTGCTCTGCAGTACGCCAGGGTGGGTTTGTGCGCTGGGCGCGCGACGCAGCCAGACCGGGCGCGGCAGGCCTTTGAGGTAGCGCAGGCCCAGGTGCAGACCTTCGGCATTCTGATAACGCCAGCGGACCAGGGCGAGAACGGGGGTGCCCTGGGTCTGAACCAGCACTAGCTGTCCCACGGGTAACGGGTTGCCCAGGTCGCCGTGGCAGAGCAGCCGTGCGCCACCGGGGCTGGCATCGAGAATCTGCGCGTCGCAGTGGTCAGGGTGCTGGGCCAGCAACTCGGCATGGATGGCCGGAAGTCCGACTACCAGACGGCACTGTCCCGATTGCTCGGTACGCGGGTGGCGCCGTTGTTGGCGGCCGAGCCAATGTTGGCGGACCTTCTCCAGCAACTGGCGTTCGTCGTCGCTGCGCAGGGGCGCGGGTTCGTGAAGGGCGATCAGCAGCGCGCCCAACTCGAAGCGGCGCAGGTATGTGTTGGCGCCATCAGGACGCTGGTCCAGGGGCAGACAGGGTTGGGATTCCGTGAGATCGACCGTGGGGCTGCTGTTTTCGTCGTCATCGTCCCAGGGCAGCAATCGCGCGAACCCGGCGAGGGGGGCCAGGGCACCGAACAGCAGGGGGCAGTCGCCTTCGCTCAGGTGGAAAGGGTTACTCAGAGCCAGTAGCAGCATCTGCTGGTAGAGCCCGCGCAGTGTATTGGCCGGCATCGGGCGGAAGGCGGCGGCTACCGGCTCATCCAGGCAGTTCTGATGCTCGCCGATCCAGTACAGCAGGTGGCTGTCCCGCCACAGTCGTGCGCTCGGCTCCTGGTAGAGCTGGTAGTGGCGCAGCTGGGTCTGGGCCAGGAAATGCTGGGCCATATACAGGCACCAGGCCAGGTGTGGCAGAGAGGGTTGGTGCCCCTGGATAATCTGCAACAGCAGGCGCTTGAAACCGCAGGCCAGCTCGTCACAGAGCTTTGCGAAGAGACTGGGCGGCGCCGTCCGGTCCTGATAGGCCTGGGCGTAGTGGCGGAACTCCTCGCTGAAGCTTTGCAGCACGCGCTGCCTTTCGAGTAAGGTCAGTGCGCTGCGGTTGAGCCTGAACAAAAGACCCAGGACCTGCTGCAGGGCACTATCCTGAGGGAGTCGGCGGGCCTCAGCGAGGAGCGCCGGAATGCTTGCCAGTGGCGTGCTGTTTTCTTCCAGGATGTCCGGCACTTCCAGGCGCAGGGCATCCAGCGTCATATCAACCCCGCGTACACGAGGACCGAATGCATGGGATCGCGACTCCAGGCTGTAATAGGGGGATTGGTTCTGCTGGGCGCCGGCCTGCTCCTGGCCAGCTGCTCGGACGACGTGGGGGGCGATCAGCATGGACAGAAGGTAGCGGTTGAGCGCCTCGAAGGCCAGTGGCTGGTGATCAATTATTGGGCAGAATGGTGCGCGCCGTGCCGCACGGAAATCCCCGAGCTCAACGCTTTCGCCGAGCAGCAGCGCGACAAGGGCGTGAAAGTCCTCGGCGTCAACTTCGATGGTCTGCAAGGCGACGAGCTCGGCCAGGCCACGCAGAAGATGGGCATCCAGTTCACTGTGCTGGCCGAAGACCCCTCCAAGCGTTATGACCTGCCACGCAGCGAGGCATTGCCTGTCACCTACATCATCGATGCTCAGGGCAGACTGCGTGAGCGCCTGCTGGGCGAGCAGAGCGCCGCAGGGCTCACTGCGCGACTCGATGAACTGCGCAAAGGGAGCTAGAGGAATGGGGCGAATCTGTCTGCATGGCTACGTGAGCGGCAAAGTGCAGGGCGTCTACTACCGCCAATCAACCCAGGAGCAAGCGGATCGTCTGGACCTGGACGGTTGGGTGCGTAACCTGGCTGACGGTCGGGTCGAGGTACTGGTGGAAGGTGAAGAGGGCGCGGTGCGCGAGTTGGCTGCCTGGCTGGAACAAGGCCCGGACGAGGCGCAGGTGACGGAGGTCGATCTGCAGGAACAGCCGCTGCAGGGGATCACCGGCTTCATCGTAAGGCGCTGAATGCGCAAGGTGGGAGCGAAACAGGCTTCGCTCCCGGTCTGGCTCAGTCCGAATCGCCAGGGTCTGCCGCGAGGCGCCCTGCATCCATCATCAGCGATTTCAGAAACTCCTGCTGCAATTCCGGATCATTGCGCGTCAGCTCGATCAGGCTCTGTTCCAGTTCGCTGGCCTCTTCTTCCAGCCCAAGATCCGACAAGCGCTTGACCCGGTGTACCCACTGCGGGACTTCATCGTCCTCGAGGTCTTCGAAGATCAGTGCGTGGGCTTCTACCAGCTTTCCGCGCAAGGCATGGCTAATGCCCAGGGTGGCGTCGGCGCGTGCGCTGTCCGTCGGATCCTGGACGCTCAACTGGAGCATGCCGATGCGGCTGAGGTCCTGGTCAGCGAAGGGGCCATCCAGCAGGTTCAGGCGCAGGATGCCGTTGCGGTCAGTGAGCAGTTCATGGGTCTGCTTGCCCAGTTTGACCAGCACCGGGCGTTCGGCCCAGGGCAAGCTGGAATACTCCATGCGCTTGTCCTGTTGCTTCTCATCGATGCTGGCCAGGTTCTGCTCGGAGCGGCCGTTGGATTCCACGTTCATGGCAGGGTTGAGGCCGGCGAATCCGTAGCTGATCCAGTCCTTGGTGGCAGTGTCTGGCAGGCTGCCGAGCAACACTACGTTAAGGACGTTGGCGCCGACTCCTGCGGCCACCGCCACCGCGCCCAGCGGAACCTCGTAGAGCTCGCGCCAGGGCTGGTAGGGGGTATAGCGGTCGTAGTGCCGGCTGACTTCGAATTCGGTGACTTCGAAGGTCTTCTGCTCATTGATGCGGATGCGTCGCTGCGGCAGTTCCAGTACCTGGGGATCACCTACGTCGATCTGCAGGCTGTGATTGAGCAGTTTGCGCTCGACGCGCTCCTCGTGCTCGCTGCGCTGTGGCAAATGGTTCGCGCAGCCGCTGACGAAGAGGGTGCCGCACAAGGCGGCACCGGCGAGGTAATGGGAACTACGCTTGGGCATTTTCTCGATCAGCGTTTTACGCGGGCGGTGATGAAGGGCAGGACCTCGGAGACCGGCACAGCCTGGCTGTCGGTTTCACGGCGGTTCTTGTATTCCAGGTTGCCTTCGGTCAGGCCGCGCTCGCTCACGACGATGCGGTGCGGAATGCCGATCAGCTCCATGTCGGCGAATTTGACGCCGGGGCTGGTCTTCTTGTCACGGTCATCCAGCAGGACGTCGACACCCGCTGCGCGCAGCTCGGCATAGAGCTTGTCCGTGGCTTCCTTGACTGCGGGGGTCTCGTACTTGAGCGGGACCAGGGCGACCTGGAACGGCGCCAAGGCTTCCGGCCAGAGGATGCCACGCTCGTCGTAGTTCTGCTCGATGGCGGCAGCCACCACGCGGGAAACACCGATGCCGTAGCAGCCCATGCTCAGGGTGACCGGCTTGCCCTGTTCGCTGAGTACATTCAGCTTCATGGCTTCGCTGTACTTGGTGCCCAACTGGAAGATGTGGCCGACTTCGATGCCGCGCTTGATCACCAGGGTGCCCTTGCCGTCGGGGCTCGGGTCGCCAGCAACCACGTTACGCAGGTCAGCGACTTCCGGCAGTGGCAGGTCGCGCTCCCAGTTCACGCCGAAGTAGTGCTTGTCGTCGATATTGGCGCCGATGGCGAAATCGCTCATCAGGGCAACGGAGCGGTCCACCACGCAGGGTAGTGGCAGGTTAAGCGGGCCGAGTGAGCCGGCACCGGCACCTATGGCCTGGCGCAGTTCGGCTTCGCTGGCGAATACCAGCGGGCTGGCGACCTGGGCCAGGTTGGCGGCCTTGATCTCGTTCAGCTCGTGGTCGCCGCGGATGATCAGGGCGACCAGTTTGCCTTCCTCGGCAGCATGCACCACCAGGGTCTTGATGGTCTTCTCGATAGGCAGGCTGAAGTTTTCCACCAGGTCGGCGATGGTCTTGGTGTTCGGGGTGTCGACCAGTTTCAGCTCCTGGCCCGGGGAGGGACGCTCGGTCTCGCGGGGCAGGGCTTCGGCCTTCTCGACGTTGGCGGCGTAGTCGGAGCTGTCGCTGAAGGCGATGTCGTCTTCACCCGAGTCGGCCAGAACATGGAACTCGTGGGAGCCGGTGCCACCGATGGAGCCGGTGTCGGCCAGCACAGGGCGGAAATCCAGGCCCAGACGGCTGAACACGTTGCAGTACGCCTGGTGCATGCGGCCGTAGGTTTCCTGCAGCGATTCCTGGTTCATGTGGAAGGAGTAGGCGTCCTTCATCACGAACTCGCGGCCGCGCATCAGGCCGAAGCGCGGACGGATTTCGTCACGGAACTTGGTCTGGATCTGGTAGAAGTTGAGCGGCAGCTGCTTGTAGCTGTTCAGCTCGTTGCGCGCCAGATCGGTGATCACTTCTTCATGGGTCGGGCCAACGCAGAAGTCACGCTCATGGCGGTCCTTCAGGCGCAGCAGTTCTGGGCCGTACTGCTGCCAGCGGCCTGACTCCTGCCACAACTCGGCAGGCTGCACAGCGGGCATCAGCACCTCCAGCGCACCGGCGGCGTTCATCTCTTCGCGGACCACCGTCTCGACCTTGCGCAGCACCCGCAGACCCATTGGGAGCCAAGTATAGAGGCCGGAGGCCAGTTTGCGGATCATGCCGGCGCGCAGCAGCAACTGGTGGCTGATTACCACGGCATCGGCGGGGGTTTCCTTGAGGGTAGACAGCAGGTACTGACTGGTACGCATGTTTGGCCGTTTTGTCGGTTGCGATGGATTTGAATGGCTCGGCATTGTACGGCCCTGATCAAGTGGCGTACAGGATTGCGGTCCGGTAGACAGGAGAGGGCGACGTAGTGAGTCTGACAGCAGAGCAGGTACAGGCGCTGATTCGCGGCGGGGTACCCATGGCAGAGGGCATCGATCTGCGGATTGAACGGATCGATGATCAGGGGGCGCTGGCGCGGGTTCCATTCCAGCCCAGATTGGTGCGTCCGGGTGGCACCCTGTCCGGACCGACCATCATGGCGCTCGCTGATGCGGCCATGTATGCCGTGGTGTTGGGCAGGCTGGGGAAAGTTGAAATGGCGGTGACGTCCAACTTGAACATCAACTTCTTGTCCAGGCCTGCACCCGTCGATCTACTTGCCGACGCGCGGATACTTAAACTTGGTCGGCGTCAAGCTGTTTGTGAAGTCTCGCTCTATTCGCTGGGTGAGGAGGAGAATCTTGTCGCTCATGTGACCGGTACTTATGCGTTGCCATTGGTTGGTTAAACTTTGAGCAAAAAAGAACCCCGGCCTGGGCCGGGGTTCTTTAATCACTTAAGCGTACGCGAGGGATATTACAGGATATCCAGCGGGTACTCGGTGATTACACGGATTTCGTCGCTTGCAGTACCGCCAGCGGAGCCGAAGAAGGCCATGTCGCTGTTGGCACGCCAGCTGGCGTGACGAATACGGATGGACAGGTCTTTGGCAGCGCCTTCCTGAACCACGTACTTGGCTTCGATGTTGCGTTCCCATTCCTTGCCGTCTTCGCCGATGGCGCCAGCGAAGGCGCCGTTCGGGTCGGCCTTGGTGCCGTCAACGTCGTCACCGGTGATGTAGCGAGCCATGAAGCTCAGGCCGGGCACGCCGTACTCAGCCATGTTCAGGTCGTAGCGAACCTGGATGGACTTCTCGTTCGGGCCGTTGAAGTCGGAGTACTGAACGGAGTTGGCGAGGAAGATGGAGTCGCCGGAGTTTGCGCCGTCCATCGCGATGTAGTCGAAGGGCTCGTCACCGTTCACTTTCTGGTAGGCCAGGGTGAGCTTGTGGGCGCCGATGGAGTAGGCGGCGGCAGCGGACCAGGCGGTGCTGTCGAGGTCGCCGGCCTTGGCCTGACCTTCGTCCAGGGTGCGGTAGACGTTGAAGTCCAGGTTCAGGGCTTGGCTGTCGCTGAACGGAATGTTCCAGTTCAGGTTGCCGTAGTACTGACGCCAGATGTCTTCCAGCTCGGCGCCGTACAGGCTGGCGCTGACGTTGTCGGTGAAGGAGTAGGAGCCGCCCACGTAGTCAGCGCTATTGCTGGCGATGCCGGTGTAGGTGGTGGTGATTTCGCCGTGGCGGTTGGTGGAGGCGCTGCCGTCACGGATGGAGGTGAAGTGGCCGGCGTCAATGTTCAGGCCTTCGATCTCGCTGCTGGTCAGCTGGAAGCCTTCAGCGGAGCCCGGGAACAGGCGAGCGGTACCAGTGGCGAACACCGGAGCGGTCGGGAACAGGTTGCCGTACTTCAGCTGGGTGTTGGAGAGCTGTGCTTTGACTGCGCCGCCAGCGTAGGAGTAATCGTCCTGGGAACGACCGTCAGAGCCAGTGGGGAACAGGCCGGTACCGTTGGTGCCGTTGCCGCTGTCCAGTTTCAGGCCCAGCATGGCATGGGCGTCAACGCCGAAGCCAACGGTGCCTTGGGTAAAGCCGGACTCGTACATGGCACTGATGCCATGGGCCCATTCTTTACGGTAGTTCTGTCTGGTGTTGGGGTTGTTGCGGAAGTCGCGGTAGAAGAAGAAGTTCTTGTTCAGAAGAGTCAGGTTGCTGTCTTCTACGAAGCCCTTGGACTCTTCTTGGGCGCTGGCAAAAGCCAACTGCATGCTACCGGCGGTCACGGCCAGAGCCAGTGCGCTCCACTTCATCACTTGCATTGTGATTGCTCCTTTGGTTTTGAAGATTCTCGCCGCTTTCTTATTAATGGAAGGCGGTTCTTTCTTTTTGTGTCGGCGCTAACTTATAGCACGGCGACAATAATGGCGATAGTTGAAACCAGGTCCTTACGATTTCTTCACAGTGCTGTCGCAAATCGAGAAGAACTGTGTCGCATATCTATAGGTTCAGTCTTGCATCCCTTCATCCCCTATGTATCAAGGCACTTTGCGGTCGGGCATTCATTGGAGTTGTTCCCGAGCCCGCGTGTGACCTGGCAGCTCTTAAGCAACAAACGTGCACAAAACCGGCTTGCCAGGGTTAAATTCCGCTCTGCCCATGTGGTGCGATCGTTCCAGGCGGTCCGGGGCCTGATGCCTGCATGGCTGGTGAGGGAATGGGATGCCCCGAAATGAAGCGGATTGCGTGCGGGGTGGCTATTGACAGCCAGTGTTCGGGTCTCTCCACCGCTGGCGCGGGTTTATGCCTGGATGGAGTGGGCGTAACCGAGTGTTGCGAGCGGTAACGAATTGTTCGGCGTGCGCGATTCTGGTGCGCACGGTAACGCTGCTGGCTTTCGCCTTTCTCTTTTATATGAGGAGGTCGCCGGCGCACGTTGATCGATTCCGCTCGATTCTCGCCTTGGGTATGCTGCGCCCCCATCCTGGTCACTTGCCGCTGGGCTGGTGACCGGGGTGCGCGTTAAGCTCGGATTTCCTACCGTCGAACAGGAGAGGCCAGTATGTTCGCCCTGGACCCAAGACTTCAGCAGGACACCCTGCTCATCGGTGATTTTCCCCTGTGCCAGCTGCTGTTGATGAATGATGCCCAGTATCCCTGGTTCATTCTGGTGCCTCGACGCGAAGAGGTCAGCGAGCTGTTTCAGCTCAGCGTCGAAGAGCAGCGCCAGCTCTGGCAGGAAACCACCTTCCTGGCTGAAACCCTCAAAGACACCTTTGGTGCCGACAAGATGAACGTCGCCACCCTGGGCAATGTGGTCAGTCAGTTGCACATGCACGTGATCGTTCGGCGTCGCCATGATGCCGCCTGGCCTGCGCCGGTCTGGGGGCGTCACCCGGCGGTGCCTTACTCGGCGGATCAGGTCGGGGCCATTCGCGCCAAGCTTCGCCTGGTGCTGGCCGACGATTTCCAATTCGTAGAGGGCTGAGTCATGAGTCTGGAAATGCGTATCGCAGACCTGGAAAGCCGATTGGCTTTTCAGGATGACACGATTCAGGCACTCAACGATGTGCTGGTCGAGCAGCAGCGGGCGGTGGACCGCCTTCAGCTTCAGTTGGCCGCACTGGCCAAGCGTCAGGAGGAACTGCTCAGTCAGTTCGGTTCCGGGGAGGATGAGGCGCCGCCGCCTCACTATTGATCGTGCATGAAGAAGCCCGCCTGATTCGGCGGGCGTCTTCATGGCTTGGTTCAGCGGCGACTGGGCAGTGCTGCAATGACGTCTTCTGCCTGCAGGCCCTTGTCCCGTTGGATGACGGAGAACTCTACGCGTTGACCCTCGATCAGCACGCGGTGACCTTCGCCACGGATGGCGCGGAAGTGCACGAAGATGTCATCCCCGGAATCGCGGGAGATGAATCCGAAGCCCTTCGAGGTGTTGAACCACTTCACCGTGCCGGTTTCGCGGTTGGTCATGTCCTGCAGCAGCGGTGAGGCCTGGTTCACCTTGCGCAGGTTGATCGCCAGGTGCACTGCGACGGCCAGGATCGCGGCGAGGACGCTGATCAGGATCGCAGGGTGCCCGCCGATCACCGGCATTGGCGCCAGGAGAACCAGGGTTTGCAGGATGACCGCCAGCACCAACAGGGCGGATACCAGACCCTGCAGTTGGTTGTGCAGGCCTTTTGCCCAGGCCGGAACAACCGGAGCCAGTAGCAGGTTGAGCAGGCCGAAGAAGGCCAGGTACAGGGCATCGGGCTGCTGCGGGTAGGGCAGGGCGTCGGCGCGGAGACTAGGAATGAAGGACAGCAATAACGCGGCAGCGCCCGTCAACAGATGGACGATTTTAAGTATGTTCAATGGATTCACCTTGGAAACGGAATCTCTGACGGAGGAGCCGGGCCGCGCAGGATGAAAAGAGCGCAGGCTTCGGCCTATGCAGCATGCCTCGGGATTGGCATGCGGCACCGGCTGTATTTAACAGCAAAGGAGAGGGCTTCTCAAATCAAGCGGTTAGCGCTGCTTCGGCTTCTGGTGGGTGCACCCGGTTACGGCCATTGTGTTTGGCTTGGTAGAGGGCGTCGTCGGCTCGGGTGATGAGACTTTCGAGGGTGTCGCCCGGTTCCGCCAGTGCCAGTCCGAAGCTGGCCGTAATGGTGTCGAGGATTTGGTCGGTGCGTCGAACCTTGACCCGCAGGGCCTGCATTTTGCTGCGCAGTTGCTCGGCAAAGGTACGGGCTGCGCCGAGGTCGTGGCAGTCACGCAGCGCCACGCAGAATTCCTCGCCGCCGTAGCGGCCAGCCATTGCGCGGGGGGGCAGCAGTTCCCGCAACAACTGGCCCACATGTTGGAGTACGCGGTCTCCCAGTGGGTGGCCGAACTGGTCGTTGAACTGCTTGAAGTGGTCGATATCCAGCATGACCAGTGCCACGCCTTCCTGACCGTTCTTCAGCGACTGCTCCAGTAGTCGGGTGAAGGCCTGACGGTTGAACACCTGGGTCAACCCGTCCAGGGTGGCGGCTAATTGTGCACGCTCCAGCTGGTTGCGCAGGTGCTGGATTTCCGTTTGTGCGGCGCGCAGGCGGTAGAGGAACTGTTCTTGCTGCTCCTGCATCAGCTGAGTGCTTTCCTGCAAATGGTTCAGCACGCTGGGCAGGTCGTCGATGATGGGTTCGTGCAGGGCGGCCAATCCCGCAGTCAGGCTGTTCTGGTACGCCTGACTGCCCGTGACGCTGCGGCTGACGTCGCCCTCGATGTCGTCTACCAGGTCGATGACCTGCTGTTGGCCTTGGCGCGCGTCTTCCAGTTCCCCGCGAATGATGTAGTCACGGAACAGCTTGAGGGCCGACTCCGGGGGGAAGACGTCGAAATCGCTGGTGATCTTGTCGAGGCGGCGATTGAGGTCCGGTTCAATGCCCTTGCTGTAGGTGTACCAGAGGGCGTAGTGCACCGGATTTGGCGGGATCGAATGGCGCACCATGTGGGGGATGGCCTGTTTCAGCAGGTCGGCAGCCTCACGGGTTTCTTCGGGGTAAAGCTCAAGCAGCGACGGCGGTTTCGGAGGCTGGCTCATGCACTTCACTGTTGCGAGATGTCGAATTGCCAGAGCATAGAGCAGGCGGGCGGTTGCGCATAGCGAAAGGCCCGGTTTTCCGGGCCTTTTTGCTTCGACTGGAGATCAGGCGGCGAGCAGACTGCGGAGCATCCATGCGGTCTTTTCGTGAACCTGCATGCGTTGGGTCAGCAGGTCAGCGGTGGGTTCGTCGCTGACCTTGTCGAGCAGCGGGAAGATTCCGCGGGCGGTGCGTACGACGGCCTCCTGGCCCTGGACCAGTTGCTTGATCATGTCTTCGGCGGCCGGTACACCTTCTTCTTCCTTGATGGAGGACAGGCGGGCGTAAGCGGCATAGGTGCCAGGAGCGGGGAAGCCCAGGGCGCGGATGCGCTCGGCGATGGCGTCGACCGCCAGGGAGAGTTCGTTGTACTGGCCTTCGAACATCAGGTGCAGGGTGTTGAACATCGGCCCGGTAACGTTCCAGTGGAAGTTGTGGGTCTTGAGATAGAGGGTGTACGTATCGGCCAGCAGTCGGGACAAGCCTTCCGCGATGGCTGCGCGATCCTGTTCGGCGATTCCGATGTTGATTTCCATACCAGTTTTCCTCTCGGTAGGCTTGTGGCCCGGGCCGGGCCCGTGATGGGCAGAGCCTAGCATGGGTCATATGTGGGCCGACTTTGTCTTCTATCAATGAAAGCGATGATTAGAAATCATTGGTGCGTGCGGGGTTCAACCCTTACTCAGCAACTTGCCCAGCAGGCGAGGGTAGTTGGCAGGCAGTAGGCGTTGCAGGTGATCGAGGAAGCGGGCGTCCGCGCCCACCATGATGCGTGGCCGGTTGGTGCGTATGCCCTTGAGGATGATCTGTGCGGCCTGGTCGGCGGAGGTGCGAGCCAGCTTGTCGAAACGTGCCGCAGCCTTGGTGGCGTCCGTCTTGCCATCGACACCCCGATAGAAGCGTGCGGAACGGGCGATGTTGGTGCGGATGCCGCCGGGGTGAACGCAACTGACGTTGATCGGTGTTCCGCAAAGCTCCTGGCGCAAGGCCTCGGTGAAGCCGCGAACCGCAAACTTGCTGGCGTTGTAGGCGCCCTGGGTGGGTACGCTGACGATGCCGAAGATGCTCGACAGATTGACGATATGGCCTTCGCCCTGGGCGAGGAGGTGTGGCAGAAAGGCCTTGGTGCCGTGGACGACGCCCCAGAAGTTGATGCCCATCAGCCATTCGAAATCGTCGTAGCGCAGTTCGGCGATGGTCTGGGAGACCGCCACGCCGGCGTTGTTGATCACCAGGTGGGCCTGGCCGTGATGGGTCATGACCGCATCGGCGAACGCATGCACGGCATCGCGGCTGGAAACATCCAGGGCGTGGGTGGACAGTCGCAGTCCTTCCCGGCGCAATGGCGACGCGGTGGCTTCGAGGCCTTCAGGGTCGATGTCGGCCAGTGCAAGATGGCAACCCTGGCTGGCCAGTTGACCGGCAAGGGCCCGGCCTATGCCGGAACCGGCGCCCGTGATGATCGCGACCTTCCCTGTAAACGATTGCATTTTCACTCCTTGTGCACATCGCGTCCGTCCGTCGGGCGAGTGCTGGCGAGCTTAGACACTGCCATTGGGCTCATCAAGCGGACCTGCTCTCGCTCGGGGCTTGCGAGGCATCGGGGCGGGCGGCTGCGCGGTAGCCATTTACGCTATATAATCCCGCTCTTTGCCGCGAACCCCGGCCTGTCCGGCAGGGGGTTGCACCTCCGCCGGATGATCCGCAGCCCCTGGGCGGGCGGACGAATTCACGACTCAAGAGAAGCGAAACACGACCATGATGCGCAGCCACTATTGCGGCCAACTGAACGAGAGCCTGGACGGCCAGGAAATCACCCTCTGCGGTTGGGTACACCGCCGCCGTGACCACGGCGGGGTCATTTTCCTCGATATCCGTGATCGCGAAGGCCTGGCCCAGGTAGTGTTCGACCCGGACCGCGAAGACACCTTCGCCCGCGCCGACCGTGTCCGCAGCGAGTATGTGGTGAAAATCACCGGCAAGGTCCGCCTGCGTCCGGAAGGCGCGCGCAACGCGAACATGGCGTCCGGCGCCATCGAAGTGCTGGGCTACGAGCTCGAAGTGCTGAACCAGGCCGAGACCCCGCCGTTCCCGCTGGACGAACACTCCGACGTGGGCGAGGAAACCCGCCTGCGCTATCGCTTCATCGACCTGCGCCGTCCGGAAATGGCCGCCAAGCTGAAGCTGCGTGCGCGCATCACCAGCAGCATCCGCCGCTACCTGGACGAGAACGGCTTTCTCGACGTGGAAACCCCGATCCTGGGCCGTCCGACTCCGGAAGGCGCCCGCGACTACCTGGTACCGAGCCGCACCTACCCGGGTCACTTCTTCGCCCTGCCGCAGTCGCCCCAGCTGTTCAAGCAACTGCTGATGGTGGCCGGCTTCGACCGCTACTACCAGATCGCCAAGTGCTTCCGTGATGAAGACCTGCGTGCCGACCGCCAACCGGAATTCACGCAGATCGACATCGAGACCAGCTTCCTGGATGAGAGCGACATCATCGGGATTACCGAGAAGATGGTGCGCCAGCTGTTCAAGGAAGTGCTGGATGTCGAGTTCGACGAGTTCCCGCACATGCCGTTCGAAGAAGCCATGCGCCGCTACGGTTCGGACAAGCCCGACCTGCGTATCCCGCTGGAACTGGTTGACGTCGCCGACCAACTGAACGCCGTGGAATTCAAGGTGTTCTCCGGTCCAGCCAACGATCCGAAGGGCCGTGTCGCCGCCCTGCGCGTGCCGGGCGCCGCTTCCATGCCGCGCAGCCAGATCGATGATTACACCAAGTTCGTCGGCATCTATGGCGCCAAGGGCCTGGCCTACATCAAGGTCAACGAGCGCGCCAAGGGCGTGGAAGGCCTGCAGTCGCCCATCGTCAAGTTCATCCCCGAAGAGAATCTCAATGTGATCCTCGATCGCGTGGGTGCGGTTGATGGCGACATCGTGTTCTTCGGCGCCGACAAGGCCAAGATCGTCTGCGACGCCCTGGGCGCATTGCGTATCAAGGTCGGCCATGACCTCAAGCTGCTCACCAGGGAGTGGGCGCCGATGTGGGTTGTGGACTTCCCGATGTTCGAAGAGAACGACGACGGCAGCCTGACTTCGCTGCACCACCCGTTCACCTCGCCCAAGTGCACCCCGCAGGAGCTGGAGGCCAACCCGGCCGCCGCGTTGTCCCGTGCCTACGACATGGTGCTGAACGGCACCGAGCTGGGCGGCGGGTCTATCCGTATCCACGACAAGTCCATGCAGCAGGCGGTGTTCCGTGTGCTGGGCATCGACGATGCGGAGCAGGAAGAGAAATTCGGCTTCCTCCTCGATGCGCTCAAGTACGGCGCACCGCCGCATGGTGGCCTGGCCTTCGGCCTGGACCGTCTGGTGATGCTGATGACTGGCGCGGCGTCGATCCGCGAAGTGATTGCCTTCCCGAAAACCCAGAGCGCCGGCGACGTCATGACCCAGGCGCCAGGCACCGTGGATGCCAAGGCCCTGCGCGAGCTGAATATCCGCCTGCGTGAACAGGCCAAGGCTGAGTAAGTAGAACCAACCCGAGATGGCGCCCACTGGCGCCGTCCGTTCAGAGAGTACGGAGTGAGTTATGGCTGGTCATTCCAAATGGGCCAACATCAAGCACCGCAAAGAACGCCAGGACGCCAAGCGCGGCAAGATATTCACCAAGCTCATCCGTGAGCTGACTGTGGCCGCCAAGCACGGCGGCGGCAACCCGGCGGACAACCCACGTCTGCGTCTCGCCGTGGACAAGGCGCTGACCGCGAACATGACCCGCGACACCATCGATCGTGCCATCGCGCGCGGCGCCGGCTCCAACGACGCTGACAACATGGTGGAACTGAGCTACGAGGGTTACGCACCGAGCGGCGTCGCCATCATCATCGAAGCCATGACCGACAACCGCAACCGCACCGCGGCGGAAGTGCGTCATGCGTTCAGCAAGTGCGGCGGCAACCTGGGTACCGATGGTTCGGTTGCCTACATGTTCGACCGCAAGGGCCAGATCAGCTATGCCCCTGGCGTGAACGAAGACGCCCTGATGGAAGCGGCGCTGGAAGCAGGCGCCGATGATGTCGTGGCCGAAGAAGACGGTTCCGTCGAGGTCTACACCACCTTCGCCGATTTCCTCTCGGTGAACGAGGCCCTGACCGCCGCCGGCTTCAAGGGTGACGAGGCCGAGGTGGCGATGATCCCGTCCATCGCCGCGCCCATTACCGACCTGGAAACAGCGCAGAAAGTGATGAAGCTGATCGACATGCTGGAAGACCTGGACGATGTCCAGAACGTCTACCACAACGCCGAAATCCCCGACGAGATCATGGAGCAGCTCGGCTGAGCGCTGGGTTGATCCTGAAGCCGGAAGTCGCCTCGCGCGCTTCCGGCTTTTTTGTTGGCGGTCCGCTCCGTATACTCGCGGCTGGATAAATAGACAGTGTGCCGGCCTCGCGTCGGCTCCGTGGAGCAAGCGGCGGCATGACCCTGATTCTTGGTATCGATCCTGGCTCGCGTATTACCGGCTACGGCGTGGTTCGCGATACCGGTCGTGGCTGCGAATACGTCGCCTCGGGTTGCATCCGCACAGGCGCCGGCGCGCTGCATGAGCGTCTGCAGATCGTCTTTCGCGGTGTGAGTGAGGTGATTCGCTCCTACGAACCGGTGACCATGGGCATCGAGCAGGTGTTCATGGCGCGCAACGCTGACTCCGCATTGAAACTGGGCCAGGCCCGTGGCGCGGCCATCGTCGCGGCGGCGGAGGCCGGCCTGGAGATTGCCGAGTACACCGCCAGCCAGGTCAAGCAGGCCATCGCCGGTACCGGCGGCGCCGACAAGCAGCAGGTGCAGATGATGGTCATGCATTTGCTCAAACTGGTGCAAAAGCCCCAGATCGACGCCTCCGATGCCCTGGCAATCGCCCTGTGCCATGCACACCATCGACAGAGCCTGATTCCCCACGGGCTGGCGACCGCCAAGCGGCGGAGCGGCCGGCTCCGACTGTAACCCTTTCAAAGGACGCTATTCGTGATTGGACGCCTGCGCGGCACCCTGGCTGAAAAGCAACCGCCGCACCTGATCCTCGACGTCAACGGCTTGGGCTATGAGCTGGAAGTGCCCATGACCACCCTGTATCGCTTGCCTTCGGTGGGCGAGCCGGTGACCCTGCACACCCATCTGGTGGTGCGCGAGGACGCGCACTTGCTCTACGGCTTCTTCGAGAAGCGCGAGCGCGAGCTGTTCCGTGAACTGATCCGGCTCAACGGGGTGGGGCCCAAGCTGGCGCTGGCATTGATGTCCGGCCTGGAAGTAGATGAACTGGTACGATGCGTGCAGGCCCAGGACACCTCGACCCTGGTGAAAATACCCGGTGTGGGCAAGAAAACCGCCGAGCGTTTGCTGGTGGAGCTCAAGGATCGCTTCAAGGCGTGGGAAACCATGCCGGCCATCGCCACCCTGGTGGTCGAACCCCGAGTTGGCGTGGCGGTCTCCAGTGCGGAGAGCGACGCCCTGAGCGCGCTCATCGCCCTCGGTTTCAAGCCCCAGGAGGCCAGCCGCTCGGTGTCCGCCATCAAGGAAGAGGGGCTTTCCAGCGAAGAAATGATCCGCCGCGCCCTGAAAGGAATGGTGTAACCCCGCATGATCGAAGCCGACCGCCTGATCACCGCCAGCAGCCGCGACCGCGACGAGCAACTGGACCGCGCCATCCGTCCGCTGAGGCTGGATGACTACATCGGCCAGCCGGTGGTGCGCGAGCAGATGGAATTGTTCATCCAGGCTGCCAAGGGGCGCAGCGAGGCCCTCGACCATACCTTGATCTTCGGTCCGCCGGGCCTGGGCAAGACCACCCTGGCGAACATCATCGCCAGCGAGATGGGCGTGTCCATCAAAAGCACCTCCGGCCCTGTGCTGGAGCGCCCGGGCGACTTGGCTGCACTGCTCACCAACCTGGAAGCCGGCGATGTGCTCTTCGTCGACGAGATCCATCGCCTCTCGCCCATAGTGGAAGAAGTGCTCTATCCCGCGATGGAAGACTTCCAACTCGACATCATGATCGGCGAGGGGCCCGCGGCTCGTTCGATCAAGCTCGACCTGCCGCCCTTCACCCTGGTAGGCGCTACTACTCGCGCGGGCATGCTGACCAATCCGCTGCGTGATCGCTTCGGGATCGTGCAGCGCCTGGAGTTCTACAACACCCAGGATCTATCCACTATCGTGGTGCGCTCGGCCGGCATCCTCGGCCTGCACATCGAACCGGAAGGCGCCTTCGAGATTGCCCGTCGCGCCCGCGGAACGCCGCGTATCGCCAACCGCCTGCTGCGTCGGGTGCGAGATTTCGCCGAAGTTCGTGGTCAGGGCGAGATCACGCGCCCCATTGCCGACAAGGCGTTGAATCTGCTGGATGTCGACGAGCGTGGCTTCGACCACCAGGACCGGCGTCTACTGCTCACCATGATCGACAAGTTCGACGGCGGGCCGGTGGGTGTCGACAACCTGGCGGCGGCCATCAGTGAAGAACGCCACACCATCGAAGACGTGCTCGAGCCCTACCTGATCCAGCAGGGCTACATCATGCGTACCCCGCGGGGGCGGGTGGTAACCCGTCATGCCTACTTACACTTCGGGCTGAACCTGCCCAAGCGCATGGCGGACAATCCGACCGCCGATCTGTTCGGCGCGGGTGACGAATAGCGGCTTTTGTGGTCGAACCGCTCGGCAGGGACTAAGCCATGAAAAAACAGTTGCCTCGCCGGATTGGCAACCTTAGGAGTAAGCACTAGAGTATGCGCGCGCAAAATGGGGCCCAGTCATTCCAGCACCGTTGTCGTGTCTATTTCGAAGACACCGATGCTGGCGGCATCGTCTACTACGTCAATTACCTCAAGTTCATGGAGCGGGCTCGAACCGAGCGTCTGCGGAGCCTGGGCTTTGCCCAGTCCGAGCTGGCCGGGGAGAACCTGCTGTTCGTCGTGCATTCGGCTGAGGCGCGTTATATCTCGCCTGCCAGGCTGGATGACGAACTGAATGTCAGTGCCGAGGTAATGGAGTTGAACCGTGCCAGCCTGCGTTTTCGTCAACAGGTCAGGCGAGCTACCGATAATGCATTGCTATGCGAAGGGCAGTTCCTGATCGCCTGTATACGTGCAGACAGTTTGAAACCCCGGGCGATCCCCGAAGCGCTGCGTGAAGCCTTCGCCGCCGACCCGGGTTTATTCCCAGCAGGAGATTAAGCGTGGAAGCCAACGTCGTCGACCATACCTCCATGTGGAGCCTGATCAGCAACGCCAGTATCGTGGTGCAGCTGGTCATGCTGATCCTGGTGGCCGCCTCGGTCACCTCCTGGATCATGATTTTCCAGCGCAGCAATATGCTGCGTGCCGCCAAGAAGTCCCTGGAAACCTTCGAAGAGCGTTTCTGGTCCGGCATCGACCTGTCCAAGCTGTACCGCCAAGCCGGCAGCAACCCGGACCCGGACTGCGGTGTCGAGCAGATATTCCGTGCCGGCTTCAAGGAGTTCTCCCGTCTGCGCCAGCAGTCCGGCGTCGACCCGGATGCGGTGATGGAGGGTGTGGCCCGCGCCATGCGTGTCGCCATCTCCCGTGAAGAGGAAAAGCTCGAGCAGAGCCTGCCTTTTCTGGCCACCGTCGGTTCCACCAGCCCCTACATCGGCCTGTTCGGTACCGTCTGGGGCATCATGAACTCGTTCCGTGGCCTGGCCCAGGTCCAGCAAGCGACCCTGGCTACCGTGGCTCCCGGCATCGCCGAAGCCCTGATCGCAACCGCGATTGGCCTGTTCGCGGCGATCCCGGCTGTAATCGCCTATAACCGCTTCGCTGCGCGTGGCGAGACCCTCATCGGTCGTTACTACACCTTCGCTGACGAGTTCCAGGCCATCCTGCACCGCAAAGTGCACACCAGCGACGAGTAAGCCGCCGAGACCCTGAGAGGAAAGGTTTCAAGCCATGGCCAGAATTCGCCACAAACGCAAACCGGTCGCCGAGATGAACGTCGTGCCTTACATCGATGTCATGCTCGTGCTGCTGGTGATTTTCATGGTCACCGCACCCATGCTCAACCAGGGCGTCAAGGTCGACTTGCCCAAGGTCTCCAGCGAGGCCCTGCCGCAGGACAACGACTCCCGCGTGCTGACCATCTCCATCAAGGCTGACAAGACGTACTACTGGAACATGGGCGAGGAAGTCGACCCCGACCAGGGCAAAGGCAGCGAAACCGCTACTGCGTTGCCGCAACTGGTGCAGACGGTCACCGCGATCATGAGTCAGAACACCAGCCAGGGTAAGAAAGTGCAGGTCTTCGTGCGCGGCGACAAAGCCGTCGACTACGGCTCCGTTATGGCTGTCATGGGCGGCCTGCAGCAGGCCGGCGTGGGTAATGTCGGGCTGATCACTGAGGCGCCCTGATGCAGCAGCAGAGCGAACGCTCCTCCTCGGAAAGTTACTTCTGGCCGACCGTCTGGGCGGTGTCCCTGCACGTCCTGATGTTCGGCATGTTGTTCGTCAGCTTCGCCTTCACACCGGAACTGCCGCCGGCTCGTCCCATCGTGCAGGCCACCCTGTACCAGCTCAAGTCCCAGAGCCAGGCCACTACCCAGACCAACCAGAAGATCGCTGGCGAGGCCAAGAAGACCTCTGCGCCGCAGTTCGAAACCGAACAGATGGAGCAGAAGAAGGCCGAGGAGCAGAAGGTAGCGGCGGCCAAGGCGGCGGAACAAAAGAAAGCCGACGAAGCTCGAAAGGCCGAACAGGCGGAGAAGAAAGCCGACGAAGTGAAGAAGGCCGAAGCGAAGAAGCAGGCTGATTTCGCCAAGAAGAAGGCCGAAGAGGAAGCCAAGAAGCAGGCGGCCGAAGAGACCAAGAAGAAAGCAGCTGAGGAGGCCAAGAAAAAGGCCGCCGAAGACGCGAAGAAGAAGGCGGCAGCCGAGGCAGCCAAGAAGAAGGCTGCCGAGGATGCCAAGAAAAAAGCCACTGCCGATGCCGCGAAGAAGAAAGCGGCTGAGGATGCCAAGCGCAAGGCCACCGAGGACAAGAAGGCCGCAGCCCTGGCCGAACTGCTGTCCGAAGATGTGGGTCGTCAGCAGGCGCTGGCCGACGAAGTGGGCGATCAGGTCTCGGGTAGCCTTGATGACCTGATTATCAAGCTGGTCAGCGAGCAGTGGCGTCGTCCGCCATCGGCGCGTAACGGCATGAGCGTAGAAGTACTGATCGAGATGTTGCCCGATGGCACCATCACCAATGCCAGCGTCACTCGCTCCAGCGGCGATGCGCCTTTCGATAGCTCGGCCGTGAGTGCGGTCCGCAGCGTCGGGCGCATCCCCGAGATGCAACAACTGGATCGCGCTACCTTTGACCAGATGTACAGGCAGCGCCGCATCATCTTCAAACCGGAGGATTTAGGTCTGTGAATACCCTGATTCGTATCGTCCTGCTCGGAGTGGCCATGCTGGTCGGCTCCGTCCAGGCCGCCGACCCGCTGGTGATCACCAGCGGTACCGACCGGGCCACCCCGATTGCCGTGGTGCCCTTTGGCTGGCAGGGCGGCACCGTACTGCCCACCGAAATTTCCGAAGTGGTCGGTAACGACCTGCGCAACTCCGGTTACTTCGAGCCGATTCCGCGTCAGAACATGATCAGCTTGCCGTCCCAGGCGAGTGAGGTCATCTACCGCGACTGGAAGGCCCTGGGTGCGCAGTACGTGCTGGTGGGCAGTGTCGTCCCGTCCGGTGGTCGCCTGCAGGTGCAGTTCGCCCTGTTCAATGTGACCACCGAGCAGCAGGTCATGGCGGGCAACGTCAGCGGTTCGACCGACCAGCTGCGTGACATGGCGCACTACATCGCCGACCAGTCCTTCGAGAAACTCACCGGCATCAAGGGTGCTTTCTCTACGCGGATGCTCTACGTCACCGCTGAACGCTTTTCGGTGAACAACACCCGCTACACCCTGCAGCGCTCCGACTATGACGGTCAGCGTGCGGTGACCCTGCTGCAGTCCCGCGAGCCGATCCTGTCGCCGCGCTATGCACCGGATGGCCGTCGCATTGCCTATGTGTCCTTCGAGCAGAAGCGTCCGCGCATCTTCATCCAGCACATCGACACCGGTCGTCGTGAGCAGATCACCAACTTCGAAGGCCTGAACGGCGCCCCGGCCTGGTCGCCGGAAGGCAACCGCCTGGCGTTCGTGCTGTCCCGCGATGGCAACCCGGAGATCTACGTGATGGACCTGGGCAGCCGCCAGCTGCGACGCGTCACCAACAACATGGCGATCGACACCGAGCCGTTCTGGGGGGCTGATGGCCAGACCATCTATTTCACCTCCGATCGCGCCGGCAAGCCGCAGATCTACAAGACCAATATCAACGGTGGCGAACCCCAGCGCGTGACGTTCGTGGGCAACTACAACGCCAACCCGAAACTCTCGGCTGACGAGAAAATGCTGGTGATGATCCACCGTCAGGACGGCTTTACCAACTTCAAGGTGGCTGCCCAGGATCTGACCCGCGCAGGCTCGGCTCCGCGCATCCTTTCGGGCACCTCTCTGGATGACTCGCCCACTGTTGCGCCCAATGGCACCATGTTAATCTACGCAACTCGCCAGCAGGGGGGCGGCGTACTGATGCTCGTGTCTACAAACGGGCGCGTACGGGTCCCGATTCCTACCGTTCAGGGCGACATTCGCGAACCTTCTTGGTCGCCGTACCTGAACTGAAGCGGTCATTAAAAATACCTTTGCTAAACACACCTGGGGTTCATTAGGAGTTACATGATGGAAATGCTGAAATTCGGCAAATTTGCCGCTCTTGCTCTGGCCATGGCTGTAGCTGTTGGTTGCTCGTCCAAAGGCGGCGAAGGCACTGGCGAAGGCGCTGTTGACCCGAATGCTGGCTACAACGCCGGTGGCAGCGGTGTAGACGGCAGCATGAGCGAAGAAGCCGCTCTGCGCGCTATCACCACCTTCTACTTCGAGTACGACAGCTCCGACCTGAAGCCGGAAGCCATGCGCGCTCTGGACGTACACGCCAAGGATCTGAAAGCCAACGGCAACCGCGTTGTCCTGGAAGGCCACACCGACGAGCGCGGCACCCGCGAGTACAACATGGCTCTGGGTGAGCGTCGTGCCAAGGCCGTTCAGCGCTACCTGGTTCTGCAGGGCGTTTCCCCGGCTCAGGCTGAACTGGTTTCCTACGGCGAAGAGCGTCCGGTTGCCACTGGCAACGACGAGCAGTCCTGGGCGCAAAACCGCCGCGTAGAACTGCGTAAGTAATTCGCTATGCGCAAGTCCAGTCGTGCTCTGACTTTCCTGGCTCTCGCCAGCCTGCCGTTCGCGGCGCTGGCTGAGGTTCCCGTGGTGGATAACAACGCCGGTTACGGCGGTAGTTACCCACCGGCCGGTTACGGCACGACTGGCGCTGCCTACGCCGGAACAGGGGCCCCTGCGGCCCCTGTCTCCGCGCAGGGCGAGCTGTTCATGCAGCTCCAGCAGATGCAGGAGGAGATTACTCGCCTGCGTGGCATGCTCGAGGAGCAACAGTACGAGGTCCAGCGCCTCAAGCAGGAAAGCCTGGAGCGTTACCAGGACCTTGATCGCCGTCTTTCCGGTGGTGCCGCTGCCGGCGCGCCGGCTACCCAGAATTCCCCTGCCGCTGGCACTCCTGCCGCCAACGGTGCTCCCGCCGCTCCCGCGCAGCAACCGGCTGCCAGTAGCGAGCCTGGCGACCCCGCCAAGGAAAAGCTGTACTACGATGCAGCCTTCGACCTGATCAAGGCCAAGGACTTCGACAAGGCCAGCCAGGCCTTCAACGCTTTCCTGCGCAAGTACCCCAATAGCCAGTACGCTGGTAACGCGCAGTACTGGCTGGGTGAAGTGAACCTCGCCAAAGGCGACCTGCCAGGTGCCAGCCAGGCCTTTGCCCGTGTCGGCCAGGCCTATCCGCAGCACCCCAAGGTGCCGGACTCCCTGTACAAACTGGCTGATGTCGAGCAACGGCTGGGCAATACGGCCAAGGCCAAGACGATCCTCCAGCAGGTGGTCACCCAGTTCCCGGGCAGTTCGGCGGCGCAACTCGCTCAACGCGACCTGCAGCGCCTGCCCTGATTCCAGATCCCCGGATCACGAAAACCCGCGCCTGTCGCGGGTTTTTTCGTTAGAATCGCCGGCTTCCACCCTTCATTCCCGCAACGGAGGCGGATGGCCTGTTTAGCCGTCACGCCCGTGGCTGATATGCATCAAACCCTGCGCATTACCGAGATTTTCTACTCGCTGCAGGGGGAAACACGTACCGCCGGCTTACCGACGGTCTTCGTGCGCCTGACCGGCTGTCCCCTGCGCTGTCAATACTGCGACACTGCCTACGCCTTCAGCGGTGGTGAACTCATGTCGCTCGACGCCATCCTCGAACGCGTTGCCGCCTACAAGCCGCGCTACATCTGCGTAACAGGCGGCGAGCCGTTGGCACAGCCTAACTGCATCCCTCTACTACAACGCCTGTGCGATAGCGGTTACGAAGTATCCATCGAAACCAGTGGAGCCCTGGATGTCTCGTTTGTGGACCCGCGGGTGAGCAAGGTGGTCGACCTCAAGACCCCGGGTTCCGCCGAGGTGGGCCGCAACCGCTACGAGAACATCGCCCACCTGACGGCCAACGACCAGGTGAAGTTCGTCATCTGTTCCCGTGAAGACTATGACTGGGCTGTTTCCAAGCTGATCGAGTATCGCCTCGACCAGCGGGCTGGTGAGGTTCTGTTCTCGCCTAGCCACAAAGAGGTGAGCGCACGCGATCTGGCGGACTGGATCGTCGCCGACAACCTGCCTGTGCGCTTGCAGTTGCAGTTGCACAAGATTCTCTGGAACGACGAGCCGGGTCACTGATCCGGCTCGCCTGTGCACTTTGCCCGTCTGCGCCAAGCGTACGGACGGGCCGATTTCGAGGGATATGCCATGAGCGAAAAGAAAGCGGTCATCCTGTTATCCGGTGGCCTGGACTCTGCCACGGTCGTCGCCCTCGCCCGTGCGGAAGGCTACGCCTGCTACACCATGAGTTTCGATTACGGCCAGCGCCATCGCGCCGAGTTGAATGCGGCTGAGCATGTCGCTCGCCAGCTGGGCGTGGTAGAGCACAAGGTGATCGGCCTCAATCTGAACGGTATTGGTGGCTCTGCCCTGACCGACACCTCCATCGACGTTCCCGAAAGCCCCACCGAAGGTATTCCGGTGACCTATGTCCCGGCCCGTAACACGGTCTTCCTGTCCCTGGCCCTTGGCTGGGCTGAAGTACTCGGTGCGCGTGACATCTTCATTGGCGTCAACGCCGTGGACTACTCCGGCTATCCCGACTGCCGCCCCGAGTTCGTCGAGGCCTTCGAGCGGATGGCCAACCTGGCGACCAAGGCTGGGGTGGAAGGGGAGGGTTTCCGCATTCGTGCGCCCCTGCAGAACCTGAGCAAGGCAGAGATTGTTCAGGCGGGTGTCCGCCACAGTGTGGATTACGGCCTGACCGTATCCTGCTACCAGGCCGATGATGATGGGCGCGCTTGTGGCAAATGCGACAGTTGCAGACTGCGTGCAGCGGGCTTTGCTGCCGCTGGTGTGAACGATCCGACGCGCTATCAGTAATTTTTTTCCAAGAGGTGTTGAATTCCTGAATAAAATCAGTATCATGCGCCTCGCGTTGGGTCGTTAGCTCAGTCGGTAGAGCAGTTGGCTTTTAACCAATTGGTCGTAGGTTCGAATCCTACACGACCCACCACCTTCAAAAGCCCGCCTTTTCAGGCGGGCTTTTTCGTTTCCGGATGATTCGTTTTTCCGCCGCGAACTCCTCGCGGGGCGGACGGATGGTGCTTGCCGGGGCAGTCCCTGAGCCGCCAAATCTGCGTTATCATCCGCGCGCCCGCCCGAGGCGCCGTGGCCAAAAAAGGGCGGGTGTATAATCGAATTCGCGCCATTGCGCTCGCAGGTCCAGCCCATATGACACAGCTTTCCGAACGCTTCCTGGTCCAGGCCCATCTTGCCGCCAAGCAGCCCAAACCGCTGACGGCCGAAGAGGAGGCGCACTACTGTGCTGCCATCGCCGCCGAGCTGAAGGCCCGTGATGCTGTGCTGGTTGCGCACTATTACTGCGACCCGGTGATCCAGGCCCTGGCCGAGGAAACCGGCGGCTGTGTTTCCGACTCCCTGGAGATGGCCCGCTTCGGCAACCAGCACTCGGCGCAGACCGTGGTCGTTGCCGGTGTCCGATTCATGGGTGAGACCGCGAAGATCCTCAATCCGGAAAAGCGCGTGCTGATGCCGACCCTGGAAGCGACCTGCTCGCTGGACCTGGGTTGCCCCATCGAGGAATTCTCTGCATTCTGCGACCAGCATCCCGAGCGCACCGTTGTTGTCTACGCCAATACCTCGGCGGCTGTGAAAGCCCGTGCCGACTGGGTCGTGACCTCCAGTTGTGCCTTGGAAATCGTCGAGAGCCTGATGGACAACGGCGAAAAGATCATCTGGGCACCGGACCAGCACCTGGGACGCTACATCCAGCGTGAAACCGGCGCCGACATGCTGCTTTGGGATGGTGCCTGCATCGTCCACGAGGAGTTCAAGGCCAAGCAGCTGGAGGACATGAAGGCGCTCTATCCGGATGCCGCGGTACTGGTCCATCCGGAATCCCCCGAGGCGGTGATCGAACTGGCCGATGCGGTGGGTTCCACCAGTCAGTTGATCAAGGCTGCGCAGACCCTGCCGAACAAAACCTTCATCGTTGCCACCGACCGCGGCATCTTCTACAAGATGCAGCAGCTGTGCCCCGACAAGCAGTTCATCGAAGCGCCCACGGCTGGCAACGGCGCGGCCTGCCGCAGCTGCGCCCACTGCCCGTGGATGGCTATGAACACCCTGGAGCGCACGTTGCAGTGCCTGCGTGAGGGCACCAACGAAATCTTTGTTGATCCGGCGTTGATCTCGAAGGCGATCAAACCGCTCAAGCGCATGCTGGACTTCACCCAGGCGGCGCGGCTCAAGCAGGCTGGCAACGCCTGATTCCTGCCCATGAAAAAGCCCGGACCTGTCCGGGCTTTTTCGTTTCCGGGCGCGAGATCAGTCCCGTAGGTTGGGTCGGGCGGCGTTCCGCAGAGGAACGAAACCCAACAGGCGGAGTTTCGGGTGCCGCGCATGTCGCGTCGCCAATCGTTGGGTTTCGCTACGCTCTACACCAACCTACGATGGTCTCAACGCATCATCTGCTTGACCATCTTCTGCTGCTCGATCAGCTCCTGCTGGCGCGCGTCGATTCGTGCCGCCAGTGGGAAGTTGCTGCTGGCGCGACGCTTGGCGAAGTCTAGCTGTTCGATGGCCTGGTCGAAGTCGCCCACCAGGGCGAAGAACTCGGCGCGGGCCTGATGCAGGCCGATGGTATTGCCCGCCAGACCACGAACTTCGGCCATCTGGTACCACACGTCCGGATCGTTCGGGCGGCTCTTGAGCAGCTGGTCGAGAACATTCTCGGCTTCTTTCGCCTTGCTCTGCTTCAGCAACAGGTCGCTGCGCATCTGCTTCAGCGGGTAGTTGTTGGGGTAGAGGCCGAGCAACCGGTCTACGCGCTGCTGGGCTTCGGCCAGGCGGTTGGCGGTGATGTCCAGATCCACCTGGGCCAGGTTGTAGACGATCTCGTTGGGGGCCTTGACCAGTAATGGTTCGAGGTGTTCTCGTGCCTGATTGAGCTGTCCACCCTTGATCAGCGCAATGGCAAGGCCGTAACGGGCCGCATCCAGTTTCGGATCCTCGTCGAGCATGGCGCGGAAACGCTTGGTGGCGATGCCTGGGGTTTCCTCGAACATCAACTGCACACGGGCGCGCATCAACTGGTAGCGCAGGCTGTTCTCGATGCCGCCGGCTGGCAGCTGTTCGGCGCGGTTGCGGGTGTCCGCGATACGGTTTTCAGTCACCGGGTGGGTGAGGAGGAACTCCGGCGGCTTGGCATCGTAGCGGTACTGGCGCATCAGGCGTTCGAACATGCGCGGCATGGCGCGGGGGTCGTAGCCGGCCTTCTCGAGGTTGAGCAGGCCAATCCGGTCGGCTTCCTGTTCGTTCTGGCGGGAGAAGCGGCGCTGTTCCTGGATGGCCGCCGCCTGTGTGCTCATGATCGCGGCCATGCCGGCGTCACCGGCGCCGGCCGCTGCGGCAACGATACCGGCCAGCATCGCCGCCATCACCGGAATCTGCATGCGCTGCTGGGCCTCGACGCCGCGAGCGAAGTGACGTTGGGACAAGTGCGCGAGTTCGTGAGCCAGTACGGAGGCGTATTCGGCTTCGTTGGGGGCGTAGAGGAACAGGCCGCCGTTGACGCCGATGATCCCACCAGGGGCCGCGAAGGCGTTGAGCTGGGGGCTGTTGAGCAGCACGAATTCCAGGCGGCGGTCCTGCAGTTGGCTGGTTTCGGCCAGGCGGTAGACGCTGGTTTCGACGTAATCCTTGAGCTGAGGATCGTTGAGCTGGGGCACCTGACCGCGCAGCAGGCTCAGCCAGGCTCGGCCCAACTGATGTTCCTGTTCGGGAGAAACGATCGAAGAGCTGGAGTCCCCCAGCGAAGGCAGGTCGTCAGCCATGACAGGTGGAGCGAGAAAACAGGCAAGCGTCAGCAGAGTGGGGCGCAGAAGATTCATGCACTGGGCTCGTTGGCGGCAAAGGCCTAACTGTAGCGTCCAGGCCAGCCAACTGGCCAGCGGCGCTCTACCTTGGGTATCCTAACCGCTCGCTCAAGTATTCCTGTCCCGCGACCTTCCCGAGCGACCCGCCAGGCGCCTTCCCCGGAGAATCCCCATGACTGACACCACCAGTCGAACCGACGTGTTCGACGCCGAGCTGGATGCCAGCGGCCTGAACTGCCCCCTACCTTTGCTCAAGGCCAAGCTTGAGCTCAATCGCCTCCCCAGCGGTGCGGTACTCAAGGTGATTGCCACCGACGCAGGTTCCCAGCGCGATTTTCGAGCCTTCGCGCAGTTGGCCGGGCACCAGTTGTTGCATGAAGAGGTCGAAGACGGCGTATTCCGCTACTGGCTGCGCAAAGCCTGACCCCCGGGCTCTTTAAGGGCCATCCAAGGATTTCTGATGTTCAAGGTGCTTCGCGACTGGGTCCAGCGCTACTTCTCCGATGAAGAAGCCGTGGTGCTGGCCGTCTTCCTTGTGCTCGGCTTTACGGCCGTGCTGACCCTCGGCAACATGCTCGCGCCTGTGCTGGCCGGACTGGTGCTGGCGTTCCTCATGCAGGGGTTGGTAAGCCTGCTGGAGCGCCTGCGGTTGCCCCAGGCGCTGGCGGTCTGGCTCGTCTTCGCCCTCTTCATCGGCGCCTTGGCGTTGATTCTGGGGGTGTTGGTGCCGCTGCTCTGGCAGCAGCTCAGCAAGCTCTTCGAGGAGCTGCCAGGGATGCTGGGTGAGTGGCAGTCCCTGTTGTTGCTGCTGCCGGAGCGCTATCCGCACCTGGTGACCGACGAGCAGGTCCTCAAGGCTATTGAGGTCACCCGCAGTGAGGTGGGCAAGTTCGGCCAGTGGGCACTGACGTTTTCCCTGTCCAGCTTGCCGCTTTTGGTCAACATCATGATTTATCTGGTGTTGGTACCCATTCTGGTGTTCTTCTTCCTCAAGGACCGGGAACTGATAGTGCGCTGGCTGAGCGGTTACTTGCCCAGCGAGCGCGCACTGATGACCGAGGTGTGGGATGAGGTGAATCTCCAGATCGCCAATTACATTCGCGGCAAGGTGATCGAGATCGTCATCTGCGGCGCTGTCACCTATGTGGCTTTTGTCTGGTTGGGCCTCAACTATGCGGCGCTGCTGGCCTTGCTGGTGGGGCTCTCGGTGGTCGTGCCGTACATCGGCGCGGTGGTGGTAACGGTGCCGGTGGCGCTGATCGCCCTGTTCCAGTGGGGCTGGAGCGATCAGTTCATCTACCTGATGGTGGTCTACACCGTCATCCAGACCCTGGACGGCAACGTGCTGGTGCCGCTGTTATTCTCCGAGGCAGTGAATTTGCACCCAGTCGCGATTATCTGCGCCGTGCTGCTGTTTGGGGGCCTTTGGGGCTTCTGGGGTGTGTTCTTCGCCATCCCTCTGGCCACCCTGTTCAAAGCGGTGCTGGATGCTTGGCCCCGTGCCGGTCCGTCAATGCAGCCTGGACACTGATGCTCCGAAAATGAAAGAGGCCGCAATCGCGGCCTCTTTCGTTGGTGTGGACTTCAGCCCTTGTTCAGCGCTTGGGCGGCGGCGAGTACCGCATCCACATGGCCCGGGACTTTTACGCCGCGCCATTCCTGACGCAGCACGCCGTCGTGGTCGATCAGGAAAGTGCTGCGGTCAACGCCCATGTATTCCTTGCCATAGAGCTTCTTCAGCTTGATCACGTCGAATTGCTGGCAGAGCGTTTCGTCCTTGTCGGAAATCAGCTCGAAGGGAAATGCCTGTTTGCACTTGAAGTTCTCGTGGGACTTCAGGCCGTCGCGGGAGACCCCGAAGATCAGCGTATTGGCCGCAAGGAAGGCCTCATGCTGGTCGCGGAAGCCCTGGCCTTCGGTCGTGCAGCCGGGGGTGCTGTCCTTCGGGTAGAAATAGAGCACGATCTGCTTGCCCTTGAGGGCCGACAGGCTGATCTCTTGGCCACTGGTGGCCTGGGCGGAGAAATCGGCGACGGGTTGATTCAGGGAAACGGCCATGTCTGCTTGCTCCTCAGGGATGTTGCGGGCGCCAGGGTTCGATCAGGGCGTCCAGGTTCAGGGCGTCGGCGAAATCCAGGAACTGGTCGCGCAGCCAACTGATCTGGGTGCCGGCCGGCAAGGTCACGGTGATGGTGGCGTTGAGCATGGTGCCGCCGGTCTGCGGGGCCTGGTAGGTGTCGCAGGTGAGGTTTTCCAGCTCGACTCGGTGGTCGATGAAGAACTGGCACAGCTCGTTGAGGATGTCAGGGCGGTAAGCCGCGCTGACGTAGGCCACGTAGGGCAGGGCCTGGGGGCGGGAGTCCAGGGGGTTGCTGCGGGTCACGTTGGCGGTAAAGCCATGGCGCTTGGACAGGGTCGGCAAGCCCGACTCGAGGCGTGCCAGGCCATCCCAGCTGCCGGAAATCTGCAGTACCAGCGCGCAGAACTCGCCGTGGCGGGTCAGTCGGCTGCTGACCACTGCGCAGCGGTTTTCCTGGCTGGCGCGGCACAGCACGTTGGTCAGCTCCATCGGGTTGCGGCCCAAGGCACTGATCAGGAGGAATTGTTCGCGGGGCGGGGTGGTGGACATGCAGCATTCCTAAAGCGAGGGGAGGCGGCCGAGGCCGCTCTGTTCAAACGGGGAAGGTTAGCGAAAAGCGCCGCCGAGGGAAATGCCGCAACCGCCTGACGGCACTTGAGTTCACCTTGTGCAAGGCCAGAGCCGACAGTACCATTACGGCTCTCTTTTTCCGGCAGGAGCGGTTGCATGATTGCGGGCAGTATGGTGGCACTGGTTACGCCCATGGACGCGCAGGGTCAATTGGACTGGGACAGCCTGGCCAAACTCGTTGACTTCCATCTTCAAGAGGGCACCAACGCCATAGTCGCCGTCGGCACCACGGGCGAATCCGCCACGCTGGACGTCACCGAGCATGTGGAAGTAATCCGTCGCGTCGTCGATCAGGTCAACGGCCGCATCCCGGTTATCGCCGGCACGGGTGGTAACTCCACCCGCGAGTCGGTCGAGCTCACCAACGCGGCCAAGCAGGTAGGCGCCGATGCCTGCCTGCTGGTGACCCCCTACTACAACAAGCCGACCCAGGAAGGCCTGTACCAGCACTTCCGCCACATCGCCGAAGCCGTTGCCATTCCGCAGATTCTCTACAACGTACCGGGCCGCACCGTTTGCGACATGCTCCCGGAAACCGTCGAGCGCCTGTCGAAGATCGGCAACATCATCGGTATCAAGGAAGCCACTGGCGACCTGCAACGCGGCCAGGAAGTGCTGGATCGCGTCAGCAAGGACTTCCTCGTTTACTCCGGTGACGATGCCACCGCCGTCGAGCTGATGCTGATGGGTGGCAAGGGCAACATCTCCGTGACTGCCAACGTTGCCCCGCGCGCCATGGCTGACCTCTGCGCCGCCGCCATGCGTGGCGACGCCGAAGCAGCCCGCGCGATCAACGACAAGCTGATGCCGCTGCACAAGGCGCTGTTCATCGAGTCCAACCCGATTCCGGTGAAGTTCGCTCTGCACGAAATGGGTCTGATCCCCGATGGCATCCGCCTGCCGCTGACCTGGCTCAGTCCTCGTTGCCACGAACCGCTGCGCCAAGCAATGCGCCAGTCCGGCGTACTGGCCTAATTCAAGGAAACATTCCGCATGAAGCGACTGGCCGGACTCTCCGCACTCGCCCTGATCATTTCCAGCACCAGCGGTTGCGGCTGGCTCTGGGGCCAAGATGGCTATTTCCGTGACCGCGGCAGTGACTACCTGGAGGCGCGCCAGACCGCGCCCATGCAGCTGCCGCCGAATGCTGAAACCAAACGTCTTGACCCGCTGCTGCCGGTGCCGATGAATGTCGCCGATAGCCGCTCCGAAGGTGAATTCGAAGTGCCTCGTCCGCAGGCCCTGCAGGCCAGGGGCGAAGTCAGCGACTACAGCCTGCAGAAGAGCGGCGACTCGCGTTGGGTGGTTGCCCAGCGCGTACCGGCTGAAGTCTGGCCGGTGGCGCGTCAGTTCTTCGAAGATGGTGGCTTCCGCATTGCTGACGAACGTCCGCAGACCGGCGAGTTCAGCACCGACTGGCAGCGTCTTGACCAGCTTTCCGGCCCCCTGGCTCGTCGCCTGGGTAGCCGCGTCAGTGGCGTCGAGCCGGATAGCGAAATCCGCGCCCGCGTTCGTATCGAGCCGGGCGTGCAGCGCAACACCAGTGAAGTCTTCGTCGTGACCACCAGCCGTCCGGCCGGCAGCACTGCCGATACTGGTTGGCCGAGCCGTTCCGACAGCCCGAGCCTGGAAGCTGCATTGCTGGACGAAATGCTCGCCAGCATGGCGCGCAGCGCCGAGCAGGGTGGTTCCGTTTCCCTGCTGGCCGCTCGCGATTTCGATGCGCCGAACCGTGTAACCCTCTCCGAAGACGGCAACGGCAACCCCATGCTCAGCCTCGGCGCCGACTTCGACCGTTCCTGGTCCAGTGTCGGTCGTGCCCTGGAGATGGGTGACGTACGTGTCGACGACATCAACCGCAGCCTCGGCGTCTATTACATCAACCTTGCCGAAGGTGCGGAGAAGAAAGACGAGAAGCCCGGCTTCTTCAGTAGCCTGTGGGGCAGTTCTCCCAGTGACGAAGAGGTCGAAGCCCGTGCCGAGCGCTACCAGGTGCGTCTGACCCGTGTTGGCGACAGCGTGCAGGTTACCGTCGAGAAGGACATCAACACCGTTGCGCCCGCCGATGTGGCGCGGCGTGTGCTGACCCTGATCCAGGAAAACCTCGGCTAACTGGCGCCGCTCGGCGGCGTAGCGTGGAAGCAACAAGGCGAAACCCCAGGGTTTCGCCTGTTTCGTTTGATAAAGGCGGAAAATGACATGAGCACACCCACCACTCTCAGCCTGAAGAAGATCTATTCGGGAAAGGTCCGCGACCTCTACGAAATCGACGACAAGCGCATGCTGATGGTCGCTACTGACCGCCTTTCCGCATTCGACGTGATCCTCGAGCAACCCATTCCGGAGAAGGGCAAGATTCTCACCGCCATCTCGAATTTCTGGTTCGACAAACTCTCGGGCGTCGTTCCGAACCACTTCACTGGCGATAAGGTTGAGGATGTTGTTCCGGCGGCCGAGCTGCCCTTGGTGGAAGGTCGCGCGGTGGTGACCAAGCGCTTGAAGCCCGTAGCCGTTGAAGCCATCGTGCGCGGCTACATCGTGGGTTCCGGCTGGAAGGAGTACCAGAAGACCGGTACCGTTTGCGGCATCCAACTGCCGGCCGGCCTGAAAGAAGCTTCCAAGCTGCCTCAGCCTATCTTCACCCCCTCGACCAAGGCCGCCGTAGGCGACCACGACGAGAACATCTCCTTTGAACAGTGCGAAGCCATCGTCGGCAAGGAGTTGGCTGCCAAGGTCCGTGACACCGCCATCGCCCTCTACAGCACCGCTGTCGAGTACGCAGCCACGCGCGGCATCATCATCGCCGATACCAAGTTCGAGTTCGGCATCGATGAAGATGGCACCCTGACCCTGATGGATGAAGTGCTGACTCCTGACTCCAGCCGCTTCTGGCCAGTGGAAAGCTACGTAGAAGGCAAGAATCCGCCGAGCTTCGACAAGCAGTTCGTCCGTGACTGGCTGGAATCGACAGGCTGGAACAAGGAACCGCCGGCCCCGGCAGTGCCCGCGGACGTCGCGCAGAAGACTGCCGACAAGTACCGCGAAGCCCTGACCAAGCTGACTTCCTGATAAACCAGTTCCCTGTTCGCCCCTCATCTGCAGGGGCGAATTTTTTCTCAAGGATCGCGTTGCGATTCGCTTCGAATCGCAACTGACTGAAACCACGCGAAAAAAATCCATCGTGGGCTTCGACATTAGCCCACGAGCTGGTATGATGCGCGCCGTTCGGGAAGATGCCGGAGTGGCCGAACGGGACGGATTCGAAATCCGTTGTGTCAGCAATGGCACCTAGGGTTCAAATCCCTATCTTCCCGCCATACATAGAAAAGCCCCGTAATTCAACGAGTTACGGGGCTTTTTCTTTTCTGATTTCACTACTCAATTTCACTACTCATCGGAAGCCGCCTCACAACCTTTGGTCGTACTCGACGCATCGGCTGGGTTGCAAATTGCTATCACTGCATTAGCCTAGCCGGGCGAGCATTACCGCTCTGAGCATAGGAAAGGGACAGCACATGCCCAAGCTAAGCGTGATTTCTGCAGTAGTTGCACTGACGTTCTCATCACTGGCCAGTGCAGGCTGGATGACAACTACACAAGACGACATTTTCTCCGGGGGGCAGAAGGCCATGCTCATAGGGGAAGTGGACCCGTTCCACGCATTGGTATTTGACTGCGACTCCGAAAGGTTAGCCCTCAGCCTCATTGAAAAGTCGAAGTGGCAGGAAGGAATGGAACTCGCCAGCTACCGGCTGCTGGTGAAGGTGGACCAAGGGGCGATCTACGATTTTGCCGCGAAAGGTTCTCAGAGAAACGAGCAGTACGTGCAGTCCTCTACGGCAGACAGAGACAAGATTCTCGGGCTGCTCAAAGAAATTCGCGATGCCCAGGCTCAAATACAGATTGGATTGCAGATCACAGAGACGGGTAGCAAGTGGTCTGGTACCTCCTCTGTTGCTGGATCCACAAGAGAAGCAGACCGTTTCCTTCAGGCATGCAACCTGAAATAGCCGCTCCATGGTCAACTGGACACATTCGTAGGGACGGTCTTGGTCTAGCTGGAAAATATCTCCAGGACCGTCGCGGGATAAGACGTTTCAAGCAGTGATTATTTTTTGACCAGACCGGACTGGTACGAATCAGAAATATCGTCAAGGCTCTGCAAGCGTGTATTTGGGGGTGTAGCCAGGGCCCTCCCCTTGGTTGCCGTTTCTGCTCATCGTTGATGGTAGGGGCCCTTCAGGCCGATTGGGGGGCAATCAAGCCCCCTTCATAGCTCGCTGTACTGTGCTCAAGCTAACCCCAAGCTCTTCAGCAGCCTTACGGAACGACAGGCCACCAACTACAGCAGCACGGATTGCCTCATCATCCACGGTCTTAACCCGCCCCTTGTATACGCCTTTGGCCTTCGCCTGCTCGATACCTTCCCGCTGGCGTTCCTTGATCATCGAGCGTTCGAACTCTGCGAAGCTGCCCATCATGGAGAGCATGAGCTTCTGCATGGCGTTGTTCTCGCCAGTGAACTCCAACTGCTCTTTGTGGAAGCGGATGTGGATGCCCTTGGTGTTCAGCTCTTCCACCAGCCGCAGCAGGTCAGCCAGAGAGCGTGCAAGGCGGTCGATACTGTGGACAACGATGGTATCCCCCTCTCTGACGTACTCCAGCATGGCCTGAAGCTGGGGGCGGTCTGTGGTGGCACCGGACACTTTGTCAGTGAACATCTTGTCCAGTTGCACACCATCAAGCTGACGCTCGGTGTTCTGGTCTACCGAGCTAACCCGTACATAGCCGACCTTTGCCATTTTGCCTCTCCTGTATTCATTTGCTTCTAGATGCTGAGACGATATCTGTATTCAGAACCAAAAGCAACCCTAATGAATACGAATTTTGCAGGGTGCCTGTATTCACTGACGAGTGCTCATGAGGGTGTACTCAAATGAACACGAATGAAGCCGTGTTGCGACAAGAGGCGGGTAAGTGGCAATCTGCCTTCATGCGAACAACAACCGAGGGAATGGAAATGGCAGGATCAGAGTGCCCCCACTGCAAGCAGAGGACCTTCTTCAATAAAGGTCCTACCTCTCAATGTTCAAAATGTGGCACGACCGGGTGGGGCTGGAATAGGTCCGTCAAGCCAGGTTCTGGAAAGGGCTTTATTTGCCCGCATTGCGAGAAACAAACCCTTCACCAGGTCATCGATATCGGGGACAAGCATGCGCTCAGGCGCTGTGCGACCTGTGATTACAGCCTAGTGGTGCCCTTCACGCCGACATAGCGGAATGCCTAGAGCCCTTGGAATAACGTAGAAAGGTCTACCCCAAGGGCATCCGCTAGAACCTTGATTGCATCAAGGCTTGGGTTAGCCCCTCCAGTCTCCACACGTGACATGTAGGTTCGGGCAAAGCCGCACTTGTCCGCAAAAGCTTCTTGGGTCATGCCTGTAGCAAGACGAAGCTCACGGATGCGGTTGCCAAAACTACGGCGTAGGGAGGGCGAAGACATTCGCCCATCGTCCTTTGATGTGCTCTAATCGTGAACACACTAATCGTGACATTCAGGGATGGAGGCTATTCAATGCTTACTAGATTCATGGCCGGAGCACTTCTAGTCGCTAGCACCACAGTTAATGCCGATCCACCCAAAGACATAAAAATTGGGACGAAATACATGGAAACGCAGATGGAAAGGTTAGTTTCCTATCGGGTTGACGACGAGCTAACGATATTTGTCAGGAGCGAATTCGGTCCCTTTACATACGGCCAGCCTGTGAATAATGACTTGTTCCTAGTTAGCGAGCTTCAAGCGCCAAGAATGAAGAGCCTTGGCGAACTGGTTGGGATGGTAAGAATGCCCCAAGGAAGTGTGGCTTATAAGAAGCTAGTAGAGTGTGAATTCTTTGAAAATAAAGTCTCAAGTGAGAACGGGCAGACATATCGCTTGTTTGACTGCACCCTGCAAAAAAATCCACGGGCCGAGGGAGGGAAGCCAGTAAAGGTTATTCGAAACATTAATGGGGATATGACATTTCGATAGCCCTGTAACTTGCAAATTACTGAGTATTATTGTTTCTATGCAGGAGTTTTAAATGCACCCCCTATTCCTTCTCTCTCTTGTTTCCTTGGGTTTTAGTTTGTTTGTCTTTTTCTATTACAGGCGGCTTGTGGTTGAGACGCTCAAGTTAAACAGGCTGCACAATTACTCTGACTCTACATACAGGGCAGTTCAAGCGCATTTTGCTGAGTTGAAGGATAAGGAAATGATGCTTACTGTGGATAAGGGGTATGGGGTAATTGACACGTCTGAATGGGAGCAGGAGTTAAAGCGTTTTGTATTCATGATAGTTGCTCCGCTACTTCCATCCTCAACCATGAGTCAAGTTAATAGTACGCCTTCTAAAAAAGAAGAGTTTTATGTATTTGCTACTGGTTTGATTAAAGACTTGCTCTGTTATGATGTTTTTCCTCAGAGATTTGATATATCCAGCTACATTCAGGGTAGATAAGGGATGAGGGCTATGGAAAAGGGAAGCAAGATTTCTTCCGATACTTTCGCTTGGTGGGGTATTTCGTTCGGATTGTTGGCATTAGGTATATACCTGGCGGCTTCGAGTTGGAAGGCGGCCCTGATTGTCTTATTTGCTTCTGTTATTTCAAATCCATTCATTTATTTACGAATAAAAGAAAAGCTAAGGTTAAATAAATGGATGAATTTGCAGGTGGTTGGAACGTGGCTTCTACTTGTTTCGGCACCATTCGTAATGTATGCGCACCAAAACGAGATAGAGGCAAATAGGCAGGCTTTGCTACAGCAGCAGGCTGACATTGCAGCTAAGAAAGCCGCTGAGTTGGCTGCTCAGCAGAAAAAAGAACAAGAGGATGCAGAGCGTAAAAGAGTTGAATTGGTTGCGGCTGACTTTAAAATCAACAAGGGGGAGATATTATCAAGGTTAGATGCTGCAACTCAGGGCATGGATATAGAGGCGGCGAGTGAACTAATTAAAAATTACAGCATTGTTAAAGATCCTAATTTCACAGAAAAAGAAAATGCATATTACGCAGCCAGAGCGGCTTATGAGCAAAAGCTAGATGCTGAGCGAAAAGCTAAAGAACAGGCCGAGGCTAAGGCTAGAGAGATAGAACTTGCCAAAAAGGCAAAAATAGAAGCTGAAGAAAACTATAAGACCAGAATTAGAAGCTATGCTCTTGATCCGTATACAGTTGATCAATATCCGAAAACGGTAGCCAAGTATAAATCGCGACTTAAAGAAATTGAGAGAATGCGTCGTCGTGCTGCTGAAATGGCTATTGATAGTGGTAAATGTGACTACGTTGAAGCGGTTGAGCTTAGTGATAGCAGAAGCTCTCTAAGGAATATTCATATTTGGGTTGACTGCACCAATCAGCAACGCTTTTACTTGAGTGAGAAAGAAATAAAAGATGCTACCCCTGTAAGGGCAGAATCTGAAAAGGCCTGGGATACGGATGATGCAAGAACTGCTTGTCGCGAGTTAATTAAAGATAACGCAACTATTCCAAGCTCAGTAGATATCCATGTTTTTGGGTCTGATGTATATAGGTCTCAAGCAGATGGTCGTGTAGTTATAACTTTTAACTTTGATGCTAAAAATGAATATGGAGCTGAAATAGGCTATACAGCTAACTGCTACTTTGAACCGCAGCGCGCAGGTACAATAGAGGTAAGTTTACGCAGGTAGTTAAAATCAATTACTTGATAGGCTTGTGAGGGATAGAGTTGAGTGCGAGAGGAGGGGGTTAGCCCCTCCTCTCTTCATTCAACTTTGATTTTACGTAGCAAGCGATGGAACAGTAAGAAGCAGGGTGATGGTTTTACGCACCTGCTGACTCGTATCTATCGCATACTTTGTTGGATTGCGCTCTAATTCTGCCTGAATCCAATCTTGAGCTTGTGTGGTTCCGCCAAGTTTCACAGCAAATAATTCAAACAAATAATCAGGCAGTGAAATGGTGGTTTTGTGTGGGGGATCAATTTCGTAAGTGTAAACGTTGATTTTTCTGTTCTTCATTTCTTTCTCCATTATGGTTTATTTTTTCATATCTTTTCTCTGTCTTAGTTAAACCTTGATTGCATTCTAATGCTTAGCCCACACCTTCACTGGGTGGCTTGTTCGGTTTTGGTAGACATAAATTTCTTGTGTATCGTTTGTTTCCTTTTAGTTAATTACATTGTTTTGCTATCCTCCCGTGGCACTAAGGGTCCAGGGGTGCGGCCCCTTAAGTTTATTTAAAATCTAAGACCAGGAATTCAGGCCGCACCTCTTGTAGGCGGGCATGGAATCAGGTTGGTTAGGTCAAGTGCGGCAATGTTTATCTTTTTACGTCTTGGTGTAGCGTAGTTGTAATCCAGGTCTTGCATTGCGTAAGCATCGACGCGACGAATTTCGGCTAAGAACTCGGCCTCTGTTTGTGGTGGATGTGTTAGCTTGTGTTTCTCAAGGTTATGCAAGGCATCCTGCTCCAGCGCTTTTAGAACTTCATTTCCTTTGGCGCTGAACGATTTTGAATACCAACCATGGATGGCTGATAGTCTTTTTGCGTATCCTGATTTTGAGGCTTTAAAAATATATGCTGGATTAACCAGGATTTTAATTTCACCTTTAATCATATCCTGCGGGTAGGTGAAAAACCTCAAGAGTCCGGCATTCTCAAGCGGGGTTAGTTTGGCTGAAATATTACTTTTAGTCGTTCCAAGACTTGCAGCAACATCCTCGGTCTTGCCAATAACAATATTACGATAAACCAGTATCTTGGCTAACTGCTCCATTACCTTTAGGTGTGCTGCGCTAAATACACGCCTTCCCCCGCTACGGACGGCTTCGCCAGAGCTTTGGTTATGAAAGCTTGTTAGATTATCAAACTTACTCATTCGACCATCCACCAACAAACCTAAATAGTCTCTAAGGTCCGACTCGTTGTTGATCTCTTCTGGCGGTTTAGTGGTGGTGGAATAATATTTCTTATCTGCTGCACTTACCTGGGTAGCAGGCGGAAAAACGTATTGAGCGCTTAATATCTCGCCAGTCCGCTTATCTACAATGTAATGAGCGTCACCACTGTTCACCAACACAGTGGCAGGCGTAATGATGTCGTCTGAACGATCGCGCACTTTCTCGATGTTGTTATCATTCGATGCGCTAACTGTATGATTAAGTTTCTTCACAAGTTCTCCTCTATGATGATTTTTGAGCACAAAAAAACCGACTAAGGTCGGCATGTACTCAGCGATCTCCATAGGGAGGAATTTAGAAATTCAGCTATTTACATGGCCGTGCCTTTTGATGGTTTGGTGCGGTTTGCAATAGTCATAAGATTTATCTCATGGTCTTGCTGATGACCGTCAGTGGTGGTCAGCCAATTTTCACGCATTAAAAAACCGCACAAGGCGGCTTTTAGGTAATCAAGCGTTCGACGTTAACGAGGATGTTTCATCCTTGAGTAAATCGCTGTCTGCTTCATATGATCACCATCTGCCTTTGTTTACCCACTAAATTATTTCGTGGAGTATCCATTTTAAAGGTTTTATAGGTCATGTCAAGACTAATATGAGGAGGGAGGAGCGCGTGTGCTTAGCATTTCGGTACTCCTCGACACTTGATAGATTGGCGATCTACGCTGTAAGCCCCGGTGTTGCTGGTGCTTTCGCAGTACGACTTGAGCTTGTTGGGGGGAAGTCGCATTTCTCTGAATCCCCTAACTGTGTTGCTTGAATTGGTTATTATTTGATCAGGCTGTCTGTTTGTAGTGACAGCTCTTGCGTCTACTTAAGGCTTGGAAAATCGAATTTCAGTGCCTCTATAGCTTCCTGCTTCTGCTCGAAAGACGGACCGGCGCTGTAAACATCGAGCGTGAAAGATTTATCCGACTCATGCCCCAAAATCCAAGGTATTACCTCCATGGTCATGCGTGCTCTGTGCAGTTCGGTGGTCGTTGTCTTACGTATGGAATGGAAAACGTGGCGGCTGTCATGGCCTTCTGTGACCTTGAGCCGGCCGAACTGCTTGGATAGGTAGTCAAGGCGATTGCCGTATTTGTTTTTGCCCCCTGCGAGCAGATGGCCGCCGTTGGTGTGTGCTGTTTCTAGCAGACGCTGATACACGGGCTGCAACCGGGAGTGAATGGGAATCTCACGAACCCCTGCTGATGTTTTTGCCTGCTCGATCTTGAAGGCTATTGGCTTGCCGTCCTTAAATATCGTGTTTTCAATGGAAATACGTCCTATCTCTTCCAGGCGTGCCCCAGTGTAAGCGGCAAGCTGTATTAGGTCCGCTAATGGCTGATTACCGAGGGATAGGGCTTTGGCGTGTAAAGCTTCAACTTGCTCCTTCGTAAAGGCTACATAGGATTCCCCAGCAGCTTTTCCGGCTCTTGGAAGGGCGTGGCCGTCGAAGGGGCAGGGCTTGCTGCTGAACTGATCACGAAATACTTGGTGGTATTTGCAGGCCCATTTCCAGAAATCTCTGCCTGACCATAGGTAGTTTTGGCGGGTGGTGCGTGAGGACGAAACCGATTCAATAAACGCATGCACGCTATCGAAGTCCAATTTTCTACCTTCTTTTGTGAGCCAGTCAGATAACCGTTGCACCCGGTTGCGGTGCATGTCCCTCGTTTTTGCTGTAGCAATCTGACTTTCGAGGTGAGTAGACCACTGGTCAAGCATGCCCTTGGTGATTGGAGAGCGAGGCTTGTAGCTCTTGGGGTTTGCTAGAATTATTGCTGCTTCAGCTTGCTCCGCGATGGAAAGCTGATATTCATGGCTGGTCGTTTGCAGTGCAGTTTGACGGAGTAAGGAATTTAGCTCCTGGGCCTTGCTGATTGCTTCATTGCCTGTAGCCAAAAACTTTTCACGCACAAGTCTAGATATCTGATCCACAAGCTCGGCATCTGCACCAGAATTTTTAAGGCTTTCTGCGCTTTCAGCCATAAAGGGAGCAAATGCGGCCATGATTTTGTCTACGTCTTCCTCGGTGTAGTTACGGCGTCGTCCGTTTACCACGCTCATTACATTTTTAGTAAGTGACCTCTCGGATCGTTTAGCTTCGTTGTGAAGCGATTCTCTCCAGCGGTCTGCGTTCTCTAGCTTCTGCTGGCGTGCTAGCTGAATCTCGTGTTTCCAGGCTGCAAGGATGGGCAAGCGCGCTACCAGCGCTTCGGCCTTGTTGCTGGTGCCTGTGGTCTTGGTGAGCGTGCGTCGATTCCCGAACGCAGGTCGTACGTCAGCAGGTACTACAATTCGAACATACCAAGTGGACTCACCTGCCTTCTGATACAGGTGGTCGCGTTCGTGCTTTCTGGCCATCTATGAGTCCCTGATTTCACTACTCGATTTCACTACTCTAGGTGGCTATATCCCTGTAAATCAAGGCTTTCAAGGGTGGCGGCAGTTAATCTGAGAGTCCCTATCTTCCCGCCATATTCAATACGAAAGCCCCTGAGACTTCTGGAGTTTCAGGGGCTTTTGCGTTTCTGGGCCGAGCAAGTGTCGAGAGTCATCGGTATGGCCCGCCTTCAGCTCATCCAGTAGAGCGTCGGGTAGGGTGTCACCCAGTTCGTTGCTATCCGTATGGCAAGAATGTGTCGTGACGTATGCGGCGATTGGCCTGGTAGATTCTGTCGGAACTCGGCTACACCGGTTCGGCTTGAGTTGACTGGGCAGGCGGCTATTGTGCATTCAGGCATCAGTGCCTGGGCATCACCCCATCGGACTCGGCGCCATGCAAGGACATTCCTCTATATAGAAGATGAGGGATGACCGAAAAGTTTCAAATAAGTGTTGACGGCAGATTCTGCATCCCTATAATGCGCCCCACTTCCGGCGCAGTTGCCAAGAAAAACTCATTGTAAAACAATGAGTTGAATGTTTGGTGAAGGTGGCGGGAGGTTCCGCTTCGCAAGATCGCCGCAGGCGAATGAAGTGGGAGCGGAGGCGTTGACAGCGGGTTTGAACGCTGTAGAATGCGCCTCCCGCTGACGAGAAGAGTGATTCGGATCGGCAGCGCAAGCGGTTGAGTAGAAAAGAAATTTTCGAAAAACAGCTTGACAGGAAGGAGGGCTGCGGTAGAATGCGCGGCCTCGGTTGAGACGAAAGGCTTGATCGAAACGCTCTTTAACAACTGAATCAAGCAATTCGTGTGGGTGCTTGTGAGGTAAGCCTGATAGTCAACTGATTATCAGCATCACAAGTAACACTCGTGAATTCGAGAGTTTATTTGCGATTGCTGAGCCAAGTTTAGGGTTTTCTCAAAACCCAAGCAGTATTGAACTGAAGAGTTTGATCATGGCTCAGATTGAACGCTGGCGGCAGGCCTAACACATGCAAGTCGAGCGGCAGCGGGTCCTTCGGGATGCCGGCGAGCGGCGGACGGGTGAGTAATGCCTAGGAATCTGCCTGGTAGTGGGGGATAACGTTCGGAAACGGACGCTAATACCGCATACGTCCTACGGGAGAAAGTGGGGGATCTTCGGACCTCACGCTATCAGATGAGCCTAGGTCGGATTAGCTAGTTGGTGGGGTAATGGCTCACCAAGGCGACGATCCGTAACTGGTCTGAGAGGATGATCAGTCACACTGGAACTGAGACACGGTCCAGACTCCTACGGGAGGCAGCAGTGGGGAATATTGGACAATGGGCGAAAGCCTGATCCAGCCATGCCGCGTGTGTGAAGAAGGTCTTCGGATTGTAAAGCACTTTAAGTTGGGAGGAAGGGCAGTCAGTTAATACCTGGTTGTTTTGACGTTACCAACAGAATAAGCACCGGCTAACTTCGTGCCAGCAGCCGCGGTAATACGAAGGGTGCAAGCGTTAATCGGAATTACTGGGCGTAAAGCGCGCGTAGGTGGTTCAGCAAGTTGGAGGTGAAATCCCCGGGCTCAACCTGGGAACTGCCTCCAAAACTACTGAGCTAGAGTACGGTAGAGGGTAGTGGAATTTCCTGTGTAGCGGTGAAATGCGTAGATATAGGAAGGAACACCAGTGGCGAAGGCGACTACCTGGACTGATACTGACACTGAGGTGCGAAAGCGTGGGGAGCAAACAGGATTAGATACCCTGGTAGTCCACGCCGTAAACGATGTCGACTAGCCGTTGGGATCCTTGAGATCTTAGTGGCGCAGCTAACGCGATAAGTCGACCGCCTGGGGAGTACGGCCGCAAGGTTAAAACTCAAATGAATTGACGGGGGCCCGCACAAGCGGTGGAGCATGTGGTTTAATTCGAAGCAACGCGAAGAACCTTACCTGGCCTTGACATGCTGAGAACTTTCCAGAGATGGATTGGTGCCTTCGGGAACTCAGACACAGGTGCTGCATGGCTGTCGTCAGCTCGTGTCGTGAGATGTTGGGTTAAGTCCCGTAACGAGCGCAACCCTTGTCCTTAGTTACCAGCACGTTATGGTGGGCACTCTAAGGAGACTGCCGGTGACAAACCGGAGGAAGGTGGGGATGACGTCAAGTCATCATGGCCCTTACGGCCAGGGCTACACACGTGCTACAATGGTCGGTACAAAGGGTTGCCAAGCCGCGAGGTGGAGCTAATCCCATAAAACCGATCGTAGTCCGGATCGCAGTCTGCAACTCGACTGCGTGAAGTCGGAATCGCTAGTAATCGTGAATCAGAATGTCACGGTGAATACGTTCCCGGGCCTTGTACACACCGCCCGTCACACCATGGGAGTGGGTTGCTCCAGAAGTAGCTAGTCTAACCGCAAGGGGGACGGTTACCACGGAGTGATTCATGACTGGGGTGAAGTCGTAACAAGGTAGCCGTAGGGGAACCTGCGGCTGGATCACCTCCTTAATCGAAGACATCAGCTTCTTCATAAGTTCCCACACGAATTGCTTGATTCAATTGCGAAGGCGATTGGGTCTGTAGCTCAGTTGGTTAGAGCGCACCCCTGATAAGGGTGAGGTCGGCAGTTCGAATCTGCCCAGACCCACCAATTGTCGCGGGGTCGACTGACCGCTGGACATTGGGGCCATAGCTCAGCTGGGAGAGCGCCTGCTTTGCACGCAGGAGGTCAGGAGTTCGATCCTCCTTGGCTCCACCATCTCCAGGCTGACCAAGAGCTCAGAATTGAATATCCGTTGTGGGATATTGAATTCTGGACTTTGTTTCAGAATCGTTCTTTAAAAATTCGGGTATGTGATAGAAGTGACTTGTTGAGTGTTTCACTGCACTCAATGATTCAAGGTAAAATTTGCGAGTTCAAGCGCGAATTTTCGGCGAATGTCGTCTTCACCGCCATGCTCACAGGCAGATTGCTTGGGGTTATATGGTCAAGTGAAGAAGCGCATACGGTGGATGCCTTGGCAGTCAGAGGCGATGAAAGACGTGGTAGCCTGCGATAAGCTTCGGGGAGTCGGCAAACAGACTTTGATCCGGAGATCTCTGAATGGGGGAACCCACCTAGGATAACCTAGGTATCTTGTACTGAATCCATAGGTGCAAGAGGCGAACCAGGGGAACTGAAACATCTAAGTACCCTGAGGAATAGAAATCAACCGAGATTCCCTTAGTAGTGGCGAGCGAACGGGGATTAGCCCTTAAGCTTCTTGGATTTTAGCGGAACGCTCTGGAAAGTGCGGCCATAGTGGGTGATAGCCCCGTACGCGAAAGGGTCCAGGAAGTGAAATCGAGTAGGACGGAGCACGTGAAACTTTGTCTGAATATGGGGGGACCATCCTCCAAGGCTAAATACTACTGACTGACCGATAGTGAACCAGTACCGTGAGGGAAAGGCGAAAAGAACCCCGGAGAGGGGAGTGAAATAGAACCTGAAACCGTATGCGTACAAGCAGTGGGAGCCTACATTGTTAGGTGACTGCGTACCTTTTGTATAATGGGTCAGCGACTTATATTCAGTGGCGAGCTTAACCGAATAGGGGAGGCGTAGCGAAAGCGAGTCTTAATAGGGCGTTTAGTCGCTGGGTATAGACCCGAAACCGGGCGATCTATCCATGGGCAGGTTGAAGGTTAGGTAACACTGACTGGAGGACCGAACCGACTACCGTTGAAAAGTTAGCGGATGACCTGTGGATCGGAGTGAAAGGCTAATCAAGCTCGGAGATAGCTGGTTCTCCTCGAAAGCTATTTAGGTAGCGCCTCACGTATCACTCCAGGGGGTAGAGCACTGTTTCGGCTAGGGGGTCATCCCGACTTACCAAACCGATGCAAACTCCGAATACCTGGAAGTGTCAGCGTGGGAGACACACGGCGGGTGCTAACGTCCGTCGTGAAAAGGGAAACAACCCAGACCGTCAGCTAAGGTCCCAAAGTTCTAGTTAAGTGGGAAACGATGTGGGAAGGCTTAGACAGCTAGGAGGTTGGCTTAGAAGCAGCCACCCTTTAAAGAAAGCGTAATAGCTCACTAGTCGAGTCGGCCTGCGCGGAAGATGTAACGGGGCTCAAACTAGACACCGAAGCTACGGGTTCGTCGTAAGACGAGCGGTAGAGGAGCGTTCTGTAAGCCTGTGAAGGTGAGTTGAGAAGCTTGCTGGAGGTATCAGAAGTGCGAATGCTGACATGAGTAACGACAATGCGAGTGAAAAACTCGCACGCCGAAAGACCAAGGGTTCCTGCGCAACGTTAATCGACGCAGGGTGAGTCGGCCCCTAAGGCGAGGCAGAAATGCGTAGTCGATGGGAAGCGGGTTAATATTCCCGCACTTCTAGTTACTGCGATGGAGGGACGGAGAAGGCTAGGCCAGCTTGGCGTTGGTTGTCCAAGTTTAAGGTGGTAGGCCGAACACTTAGGCAAATCCGGGTGTTCAAGGCCGAGAGCTGATGACGAGTGTTCTTTTAGAACACGAAGTGGTTGATGCCATGCTTCCAGGAAAAGCTTCTAAGCTTCAGGTAACTAGGAACCGTACCCCAAACCGACACAGGTGGTTGGGTAGAGAATACCAAGGCGCTTGAGAGAACTCGGGTGAAGGAACTAGGCAAAATGGCACCGTAACTTCGGGAGAAGGTGCGCCGGTGAGGGTGAAGCATTTACTGCGTAAGCCCATGCCGGTCGAAGATACCAGGCCGCTGCGACTGTTTATTAAAAACACAGCACTCTGCAAACACGAAAGTGGACGTATAGGGTGTGACGCCTGCCCGGTGCCGGAAGGTTAATTGATGGGGTTAGCGCAAGCGAAGCTCTTGATCGAAGCCCCGGTAAACGGCGGCCGTAACTATAACGGTCCTAAGGTAGCGAAATTCCTTGTCGGGTAAGTTCCGACCTGCACGAATGGCGTAACGATGGCGGCGCTGTCTCCACCCGAGACTCAGTGAAATTGAAATCGCTGTGAAGATGCAGTGTATCCGCGGCTAGACGGAAAGACCCCGTGAACCTTTACTGTAGCTTTGCACTGGACTTTGAGCCTGCTTGTGTAGGATAGGTGGGAGGCTGTGAAGCGAGGACGCCAGTTCTCGTGGAGCCATCCTTGAAATACCACCCTGGCATGCTTGAGGTTCTAACTCTGGTCCGTCATCCGGATCGAGGACAGTGTATGGTGGGCAGTTTGACTGGGGCGGTCTCCTCCTAAAGAGTAACGGAGGAGTACGAAGGTGCGCTCAGACCGGTCGGAAATCGGTCGTAGAGTATAAAGGCAAAAGCGCGCTTGACTGCGAGACAGACACGTCGAGCAGGTACGAAAGTAGGTCTTAGTGATCCGGTGGTTCTGTATGGAAGGGCCATCGCTCAACGGATAAAAGGTACTCCGGGGATAACAGGCTGATACCGCCCAAGAGTTCATATCGACGGCGGTGTTTGGCACCTCGATGTCGGCTCATCACATCCTGGGGCTGAAGCCGGTCCCAAGGGTATGGCTGTTCGCCATTTAAAGTGGTACGCGAGCTGGGTTTAGAACGTCGTGAGACAGTTCGGTCCCTATCTGCCGTGGACGTTTGAGATTTGAGAGGGGCTGCTCCTAGTACGAGAGGACCGGAGTGGACGAACCTCTGGTGTTCCGGTTGTCACGCCAGTGGCATTGCCGGGTAGCTATGTTCGGAAGAGATAACCGCTGAAAGCATCTAAGCGGGAAACTCGCCTCAAGATGAGATCTCACTGGGATCTTGAATCCCCTGAAGGGCCGTCGAAGACTACGACGTTGATAGGTGGGGTGTGTAAGCGCTGTGAGGCGTTGAGCTAACCCATACTAATTGCCCGTGAGGCTTGACCATATAACACCCAAACAATCTGGTGATTGTGGGTGCGATGGGTGAAGTCGACAGACCGAAAATTGGCCTGAACCGCAAAACCAGACTGTCACATACCTGATTCGGGATCGCGTCTCGCGACGAGATCCCTACCGAATTGCTTGACGACCATAGAGCGTTGGAACCACCTGATCCCATCCCGAACTCAGCAGTGAAACGACGCATCGCCGATGGTAGTGTGGAGCTTCTCCATGTGAGAGTAGGTCATCGTCAAGCTTCTATCCCAAACCCCCGATCCGCTCACGCGGTTCGGGGGTTTGTCTTTTAGTGAAAGCTATCGAAATGATTGCTTCGAGCGGTAACCGAAAGGTACTGCAGAGCTGAATCCCTGATGGAGCCAGTTCAAGGTAGCGGGCAGTAGAGTCGACAGACCGAAAGCTGGTCTGAACCCGCAGGAAATAGACTGTCATATAGCTGATTCGGGATCGCGTTTCGCGACGAGATCCCAACCGAATTGCTTGACGACCATAGAGCGTTGGAACCACCTGATCCCATCCCGAACTCAGCAGTGAAACGACGCATCGCCGATGGTAGTGTGGAGCTTCTCCATGTGAGAGTAGGTCATCGTCAAGCTTCTATCCCAAACCCCCGATACGCCAACGCGTATCGGGGGTTTGTCTTTGCGCGTCGGAAAAGTCTCCGTCGGACAAACTGCGAAGTGCAGGTAGGGCGCACCGCGCGCACCAGCTGTTGGGTGTGGCGCAAGGGCTGATCGTGCGATTGGTGAACACGTGGCGCAGCCAGTTGGTCTGGTGCCAAATTCATCTGGCCCGTGACCCTGGAGTTTGCTGCCTTCCCGATTGTTTGCGGTCCGCCACATTTTGTTTCTCTGGCTGGCGCTCTTCCACTTGTTACGCTATTGCTAATCAAGTGCATCTGATGGCGTGATGCACCAGGAGCGATTCGTGATCGTACCAGCTTACTGGGCAGAGCTACGTCAGCTCTCGCTCAACGTATCTGCCGCACACATCGCCATGGTGGCCTTCCTGGAAGAAGCGACAGTCCCTTGGTCGGATGACCAGATGGCGGAGTTTGAGCGGCTCGTGTTGGCTGAGCAGATAGCCATCAGCGCATACGCAACTTCCTGCTCACTCCTTGCGAGTCGAACGTTGACGCCGGTCCGATTGCGACTGGCTGGGGGCGAGTAATCCACCCGCAACGGCTTCGAAAAAACTTCGAACCTATCAAAACCCCGATTCCCAAAAAGGACCTTGGGTTTTAGGTCTGGTGCTTTCGATATGAGGTCAGGTCGCCGCCAGTTCGGACAGCGTCGTCTTGACGGTTGGTAGCAGGGCGTCCACGCCTGTCAACAATTCAGCCAGCAGTCGCTCGTCCACTTCCATATAGCCTTCGTACTCCGCCAGGTTTCGTCGTTTGTGGCACAAGGTGAACAGTCTGACCTGTGTCTTGCCTGGTTCCAGGGCAGGTGGCAAGGATTGGAACACCAAGTAGCGCCGGTCCGAACGATATCCACGTAGACGCAGGGCCGTCAGGGCTAGTGCATGCGTGGCGTTGCAGGCGAGGTCGAGGCGGCTGGAGAAGGGCGACGCCGGGTTATGGGCGTCCTTCAAGCGGTCAACGGCGGAGCGGAGCAGCCCCTCATATTCCCTGCTGTCCAGTGGTTCGAATTTCAGTCCACCCTCTCGATCAACCCCTCATCATCATTGCGCACGTCATTGACCTGCGTGGTCATCGCATGCCCGGTGAAGTCGTCGCGCGCGTCGGCGATGGCCAGCTGGACCCGGTCGGCGGATGTGCGGGGTGACGGCCAGAGTTTGAACTGCTCCGGGGCGAGGATGACCGGCATGCGGCCATGGATGGCGCGTTCCGTGGGGCTGACGTAACGGCCGCACATGGCGGGTTCCTGCGGCGAGGGAGGCTTTCAGCAAAGTTCCGTGACGGCTGCCACGCCGCCGACGCGTTCGTCCTGCCCGAGTGTGGTGGCGGCAGGGCGGGGCCATAATGACGGAGGTGAGTACCGCTGACCGGGAGGGCACCCATGTCACCTTCACCCCCGGAAACCCGCAGCGTTCCTGATTGCGACCGGGATGCGGAGAAGCTGCTGGAGATCGTCCGGCGCACCGTGATCGAGCTGCGGCCCGAGGCGGCACCTGGGCTGCGGGTCAGCCTGAACAGCGTGCTGGACCGGGACCTGGGCGTGGACAGCCTGGCCCGTGTCGAGCTCTGGTCGCGGATCGAGGCGGTGTTCGGGGTGCGTCTGCCGCAGCAACTGTTCGCCTCGGCCAGCACCCCAGCCGATGTGCTGCAGGTACTGCGCGCTGGCGGCGTGAGCCGGCCGGAGGGTGCGGCGGAGCGGGTCAGCGAACGCGTGCAGGAGGACGACTCGCTGCAGGCCCCCGACAGTGCGCGGACGCTGATCGAGGTGTTGGACTGGCATGTGCGTCAGCATCCGGGGCATATCCACGTGCGCCTGCTGGGCGACGACGAGCAGCCGGACGACATCAGCTACGGCGCCCTGCAGCGTGGCGCGTTGGCGGTAGCTGGCGGATTGCAGGACGGCGGCCTGCGGGCGGGGCATGCCGTGGCGCTGATGCTGCCCACTGGGCGCGATTTCCTCGTGGGATTCTTCGGCATCCTCCTGGCCGGCGGGGTGCCGGTGCCCATCTATCCGCCGCTGCGCCTGACACAGATTGAGGAGCACCTGCAGCGCCAGGCCGGCATTCTGCGCAATGCCGGGGCCAGGGTGCTGATCACGGTGGCGGAGGCGAAACTGCTCGCCCGCCTGCTCCAGCCCCAGGTGCCGAGCCTGGGTCGTATCGCCAGCGTGGCGGAGCTGAGCCGAGGCGGGGTGGAAGGCACACCTCCAGCACGGCAGCCGGAGGACATCGCCTTTCTCCAGTACACCTCGGGCAGTACCGGGCAGCCCAAGGGGGTGATGGTCAGCCACGCCAACCTGCTGGCCAACCTGCGCGCCATGGGGGCTGCGCTGAAGGTCGGGTCGCGAGACGTTTTCGTCAGTTGGCTGCCGATGTACCACGACATGGGCCTTATCGGCGCCTGGCTGGGCAGCCTGTATTACGGTTTCAGCCTGGTGCTGATGTCGCCTCTGGCGTTCCTCGCCAGGCCGAAGAACTGGCTGTGGACGATCCACCGCTTCCGCGGGACCCTGTCGGCGGCACCCAACTTCGCCTACGAGCTGTGCCTGAGCAAGATTCCCGAAAGCGACCTGGCAGGCCTGGACCTGAGTACCTGGCGCCTGGCACTCAATGGCGCCGAACCGGTCAGCCCTGATACTTTGCGGCGCTTTGCGGAACGCTTTGCACCTTATGGCCTGGACTCCGGCGCGCTGGCGCCGGTCTATGGCCTGGCCGAAGCCACCCTGGGCGTGGCCTTCCCGCCCCTGGGGCGCGGGCCGCTGCTGGACCGGGTGCAGCGCGAAGCGTTCCAGACGCGTGGCGAGGCGTTGCCCGCTGGCCCGGATGACCCGGCCGCGCTGAGTTTCGTCGCCTGCGGCCGGCCGCTGCCTGGCCACCAGATGCGCATCGTCGACGGCAACGGTGTAGAGCTTCCCGAACGTCGGGAAGGCCGCCTGCAATTCAGCGGACCCTCCACCACCTCGGGCTATTTCCACGCGCCGGAAGAGACCCGCAAGGTGCTGCAGGACGGCTGGATGGACTCGCTCGACCTCGCCTACATGGCCGCTGGCGAGGTCTATCTCACTGGCCGTGCCAAGGACCTGATCATCCGCGCCGGGCGCAATATCTACCCCTATGACGTGGAGGCGGCGGTGGGGCGCCTGCCTGGCTTGCGCAAAGGCTGTATTGCGGCTTTCGGCAGCCGCAATCCGGCTACCGGCACCGACCGCCTGGTGGTAATGGCGGAAAGCCCCGAGAGGGACCTGGCCAGGCAACAGCACCTGCGCCAGGAGATCAATCGCCTCGTGGTCGAGCTGACCGGCGTGCCGCCCGATGACATTGTGCTGGCGCCGCCGCGCAGCGTGCTGAAGACCTCCAGTGGCAAGATCCGCCGCGCAGCCTGCCGTGAACTCTATGAGCGGGGCGAGGTGGGGCTGCCGCGTCTCGCACCCTGGCGCCAGATACTGCGGCTGTCGGTGCACGCGCTGCGCGGCTACCTCGGACGTGCCGGGCGCAGGGGGCGGACGCTGCTGTTTGCTGCCCGTGTCGGGTTGTTGTTCTGGCCATTCGCCGTGCTGACCTGGCTGGTTGTCGCTGCCCTGCCGCACCAGACGTGGTGCCGTACCATCGCCCACCTGTCCGCAGGCACCTTCCTGCGCCTGGCCGGGGTTCCGTTCAGTGTCGAGGGGCTGGGCAATCTGCCCGGAGTGGGGGCGAGCGTACTGGCCGCCAACCATGCCAGCTATCTGGATGGCGTCGTGCTCTGCGCGGCGCTGCCGCCCCACTTCGCCTTCGTCGCCAAGCGCGAACTGGCTGGCCAGTGGGTGGCCGGCCTGTTCCTGCGCAGGCTGGGTGCCCGGTTCGTCGAACGCTTCGACCTGCAACGAAGCGTCGCCGACAGCGCAGACCTGGCCCAGGCGCTGCGGGGCGGACAATCCCTGGTGTTCTTCCCGGAGGGCACCTTCACCCGCGAACCGGGCCTGCGCCCCTTCCACATGGGGGCCTTCGTGCTGGCCGCGAGTGCCGGCGTGCCCTTGCTGCCGGTCGCCATTCGCGGCACCCGCGAGGTACTGCGTGACGGCCAGTGGCTCCCGCAATGGCGATCTTTGCAGGTCCGCATCTGTGCGCCCTTGCGGCCCGGCGGAGCGGGCTGGCTGGAGGCGATCAGGCTGCGGAACGAGACGCGGGCGGCATTGCTGGCGCAACTGGAAGACGCCGAGGCGGCCTTGGGTTGAACCTCCTGTCTTTCCTTGATTGACGGGGAGAAGCCTCTGCGATTTACTGTATATAAATACAGTATTCGTAGGATTTCCCCCAATGGCCTTGGCGATATTTCCTGGCCCTTTCGGCAGTCCCTCCCCGGGGCTGCCGTTTTTCTCTTCCGGCAATGGGCGCGCCTGATGGGCGCTGTCGTTGCCCTCGACGCCCTGCTCAACGAGCGGCGGGTCTGGAAAGGCCAGTCCGGTGCGCCGTCGGCCGGCAGCGAGCAGCCCACCGGCCATAGCGTTCTGGACAGCGTGCTGCCGGGCGGTGGCTGGCCTGAAGCCGCTCTCAGCGAAATCCTGGTTCCAGCCGCGGGCCTGGGTGAACTGCGCCTGCTCTGGCACACACTGGCGCGGCTGACCGCCAGTGCCGAGCGTGTGGTGCTGGTGGCACCGCCGCATATCCCTTATCCCCAGGCCTGGCAGGCGGCTGGCGTGGACCTGCGCTGGCTGGCGCTGGTGGAGGCCAGCGGCCGCGATGCGCTCTGGGCCGCCGAACAGTGCCTGCGCTCCGGTAGTTGCGGTGCGGTGCTCTGCTGGCCGCAGCAGGCCGATGACCGCGCCCTGCGTCGCTTGCAGGTGGCCGCCGAGACCGGCCAGACCCTGGCCTTTGCCTACCGTCCGCTCGATGCCGCCCTCAACCCCTCGCCAGCGGCCTTGCGCATCGCCGTCGATGGACGGCCGGCGCAGTTGCGGGTGCTCAAGTGCCGGGGTGGGCTGCCACCGGCCGCGCCCATCGCCCTGGCCCGGTGAAACCGTCATGCGCTGGGCCTGTATATTGCTGCCGCAATTGGCGCTGGATGGCGTGCTGCGCGGTCACCCCGATCCCGCGGCGCCCCTTGCTCTGGTGACCGGCACACCCCAGCGCCGCGTGCTGCGTGCGCTCAACCTGGCAGCCAGGGACCTGGGCCTGCGTCCTGGCCAGTCATTGACCGCTGCCCATGCCCTGACCCGTGACTTCGCCCTGGTGGAATACGACCCGACGTCCATCGAGCGCTGGCAGCAGTTGCTCGCCGCCTGGGCCTATGGCTTCAGCTCCCAGGTCAGCCTGCGCTATCCGCGTTGCCTGTTGTTGGAGGTGGAGTCCAGCTTCGCCCTGTTCGGCCCGTGGCCACGCTTCGAAGCGCGGCTGCGGCAGGAGCTGGCGGCCCTGGGGTTCCGCCACCGTATCGTGGCCGCGCCCAACCCGGCGGCGGCGCGGGTTCTCGCCAATGCCTACGATGGTTTGGCGCTGGCGAGCCAGGATGAGTTGCGTCAGGCCCTTGGGCGCATGCCGGTGGATCGTGCTGGACTGTCGCGGGAGGCCGCCACTGCGTTCTCCCGCATGGGCCTGCGTAATCTGGAACAGGTGCTGGCGTTGCCTCGGGACACCGTGGCCCAGCGCTTTCCCAGCGAAGTGCTGCTGCACCTCGACACCCTGCTCGGCGAGCGTCCCCTGGCGCTGGAGTATTACCGGCCGCCGGATGAGTTCGACCTGCGCATCGAGCTGAATTTCGAGGTGGAATCCCACCAGGCGTTGCTCTTCCCTCTGCGCCGCCTGACTGCGGATCTGGCTGCCTTCCTCGCTGGGCGTGATAGCGGCGTGCAGCGTTTCACCCTCCATCTGGAGCACCGTGACCTTCCTGAAACCCAGGTGCCGGTGGGGCTGCTCAGTGCCGAGCGTGACGCGGCCATGCTCTTCGAGCTGGCCCGTGGGCGCCTGGAGCAGTTGCAACTGCCGGCGCCGGTGCAGGCCTTCCGCCTGCAGGCGCGGGACCTGCCGGCCTTCGTACCGGAGCGGCGTGAGCTGTTCGACGAGCGCCCGCAGCAATTCCTGCCTTGGGAGCAATTGCGCGAACGCCTGCGGGCACGGTTGGGGGACGATGCGGTGTACAGCCTGGCGGCCCGTGCCGATCACCGTCCCGAGTACGCCTGGCAACTGGATGCAGACGGTCCGCACGTGCCGCTCCTGCCTGGCCCGCCACGCCCTGGTTGGCTGTTGCGCGAGCCCATGCCCCTGCGGGAGTCGTCCATCCGCATCCTGGCCGGCCCCGAGCGCATCGAGTCCGGCTGGTGGGACGGCGGCGATATCCGCCGCGACTACTACCTGGTGGAAACCCGCAGCGGCCAACGCGGCTGGGCTTTTCGCACGGTGAACGGGGAGGGGCCGTTGCTGTTGCACGGCTGGTTCGCATGAGCGCCTACGCCGAGTTGCACTGCCTGTCCAACTTCAGTTTCCAGCGCGGAGCTTCCAGTGCCAATGAATTGTTCCAGCGCGCTGCATGTCACGGCTACGAAGCCCTGGCGATCACCGATGAATGCAGCCTGGCCGGTATCGTCCGCGCCTGGCAGGCGGCCAAGCGGGCTGAACTGCCCCTGGTGATCGGCAGCGAGGTACGTGTCGACGGCGGGCCCAAGCTGGTGTTGCTGGTGGAAAACCTGACCGGTTACCAGCGTCTCTGTCGCCTGGTAACCCAAGCGCGGAGGCGGGCGAAGAAAGGCGAGTACCGCCTGTTGCGTGACGACCTCGCGGAGTCCACCGATGGCCTGTTGGCCCTCTGGGTACCTGATCAGGAAAGCGATGACCACGAAGGTCCCTGGCTGCGCCAGTGCTTCCCCGAGCGGCTATGGCTGGCCGTGGAGCTGCACCAGGGCCCGGACGACGCCGGGCGTCTGGCGCGCCTGCAGACCCTGGCCGAGCGCCTCGGAATCCCGCCCGTGGCGTCTGGCGATGTGCATATGCATGCCCGTGGCCGCCGTGCCCTGCAGGACTGCATGACGGCTGTGCGTCACCACTGCGCGGTGGCGGAGGCCGGGCACCGGCTGTTTCCCAACGGCGAGCGTCACCTGCGCCGCCGCGAGGTGCTGGCCAGCCTTTACCCGCCGGAACTCCTCGCTGAGTCGGTGTGCATCGCGCGCCGTTGCGGTTTCAACCTGGCGCAACTGCGCTACCAGTACCCACGCGAAGTGGTGCCGGAAGGGCACAGCCCCAGCAGTTGGCTGCGTAGCGAGACCGAAAAGGGCATGCGCAGGCGCTGGCCGGATGGCGTGCCGCAGAAGGCGCGGACACTGGTGGAGAAGGAGCTCGCGTTGATCGCCGAGCTGGGCTACGAGAGCTACTTCCTCACGGTGTACGACATCGTCGAATTCGCCCGCCGAGAGAGCATCCTCTGCCAGGGGCGCGGCTCGGCGGCCAACTCGGTGGTCTGCTTCGCCCTGGGCATCACCGAATTGAACCCGTGCAATGCCACCGAACTCCTGTTCGAGCGGTTCATGTCCCGGGAGCGCAACGAGCCGCCGGATATCGACGTCGATTTCGAGCACGAGCGCCGCGAGGAAGTCATCCAGTACGTGTTCCACCGCTATGGGAGGGCCAGGGCCGCCCTCACAGCGGTGGTCAGCACTTACCATGGCGCCGGCGCCATACGCGATGTGGCCAAGGCCCTGGGCCTGCCCCCGGACCAGGTCAATGCCCTGGCCGACTGCTGCGGTGGCTGGAGCGATGCAGCGCCCTCGGCGGAGCGTCTGCGCGAGGTCGGCTTCGACCCCGAAAGCCCGGTGTTGCGCCGGGTACTAGCGCTGACCAACGAGCTGATCGGCTTTCCCCGGCACCTGTCCCAGCACCCCGGCGGCTTCGTGATTTCCGACGCGCCGCTGGACAGCCTGGTGCCGGTGGAAAACGCCAGCATGGCCGAGCGCACCGTGATCCAGTGGGACAAAGACGACCTCGACCTTGTCGGCCTGCTCAAGGTGGATGTGCTGGCTCTCGGCATGCTCAGCGCGCTGCGCCGCTGCTTCGCCCTGATCGAGCGCTACCGGGGCAGGCGGTGGACGCTGGCCACCTTGCCCCAGGGAGACACCGCCACCTACGACATGATCAGCCGCGCTGACACTATCGGTGTATTCCAGATCGAGTCGCGGGCGCAGATGTCCATGCTGCCGCGCCTGAAACCCAGAAATTTCTACGACTTGGTGATCCAGGTGGCCATCGTCCGGCCGGGGCCCATCCAGGGCAACATGGTCCATCCCTACCTGCGCCGGCGCAACAAGGAAGAGCCGGTGACCTATCCGAAGGACGAGCTCATCCCGGTCTTCGAACGCACCCTGGGCGTGCCGCTGTTCCAGGAGCAGGTGATGCAACTGGCCATGGTTGCCGCCGACTACACGCCTGGAGAAGCCGATGAACTGCGCCGTAACATGGCCGCCTGGAAGCGCCATGGCGGCCTGGAACACCATCGCCAGCGCCTGACTTCGCGAATGCTCGCCAAGGGGTATGAACAGGCCTTCATCGAGCAGATCTTCGAGCAGATCAAAGGCTTCGGCAGCTATGGCTTCCCTGAATCCCACGCGGCCAGTTTCGCCCTGCTCACCTACGCCAGCTGCTGGCTGAAATGCCACGAGCCAGCCGCCTATGCCTGCGCCCTTATCAACAGCTGGCCCATGGGCTTCTACAGCCCTGACCAGGTGTTGCAGGATGCCCGGCGCCATGGCATCGAAGTGCGTCCTGTAGATGTGCGGCATTCCGCGTGGGACTGCTCCCTGGAACCGTTGGAACAGGAAAGCGAACCGGCCATCCGCCTTGGGCTGCGCATGGTGCGAGGTTTTCGTGAGGACGATGCACGACGCATCGAGGCGACGCGGCAAGCTGCGCCTTTCAACAGCGTCAGCGACCTCATCCAGCGCGCCCGCCTGGATGCCCGCGCCCGCGAACAGCTGGCCGACTCCGGTGCCCTGCGCGGCTTGGCCGGGCACCGTTATCGGGCACGCTGGGCGGTGGCCGGCGTGGAAGTGCAGGCGCCACTCTTCGCCGGCCTGGCGGAACAGGAGGAGGCACAGGTGGCCTTGCCGCTGCCCAGCGTGGGCGAAGACATGCTCACTGACTACGCCACGCTGGGCACTACCCTCGGGCCGCACCCCATCGCGTTGCTGCGGAGTGCGCTGCGCAAGCGGCGTTGCCGCAGTTCGCGGGAACTGCTGGCGGTGGAACACGGGCGGCAGGTCAGCGTCGCTGGCCTGGTGGTGGGACGGCAGCGCCCGCAGACCGCCAGCGGGGTGATTTTCGTCACCCTGGAAGACGAACACGGCATGGTCAATGTGGTGGTCTGGCACGACCTGGCTGAACGCCAGCGCCGGGTACTGGTGGGCTCGCAACTGCTGCAGGTGGAGGGCCGCCTGGAGTCGGTGGACGGCGTGCGCCATCTCATTGCCCGACGCCTGCAGGACCTGACGCCGCTGCTGGCCGGGCTTGACGTGAAAAGCCGAGATTTCCATTAGATCGGCGAAGATCGCTGCTCAATGCTGAGCATTCTCGTGGGAGCGAATTCATTCGCGAATGAACTCGCTCCCACAAGGTGCCATCAGGTGATTGCGGAATTGCCGTCAGTGCGGAGTAACCGGAGAACCTTTCGCCTTGTGCCGTCGGAACGAGCGGGAGGAGTGGGGCGGCGAAGGCCGGCTGTGATGATGGTGGTGATGGTGGGAGATCCTGAGCATGGCCCACAGCAACGCGACCGCTGCCAGCAGCCAGCCCATGATCATCAGGGCTATGAAGATTTCGGGACCCATTGCAGACCGCCTCTGGCGCCAAAGTGAAGGACGCACGCCCTGAGTCTAGCCGCGCCATTGTGACGGCCACTTGAAGCCGGCTGCCTTTGGTCGGCTGGCACGAAGGAATCAGACGAGACGACTATCCGCACTCCTGGCCCATGTTGCGCTTGGCCTTCTCGGTAGGCGCATTGCGATACTGCTCGGTCCAGAACTGGCACTTGGCGTCGTTCAGTCGGCGTTGTTCCTCCAGCCGTTCCAGGCGCTCGTTGTCTGCGCGCTGGGCGGCGTTGTAGTTCTCCTCGTACTTCTGCAGACGCTCTTCGCCCGTGCTCGGTGGCGTTGGCGCCGGCGCCGGTTGCGGTGGGAAGGGCGGTGGGGTGAAGACCTGGGCCACCGGGGCCTCGCTCTCGGTCGTATAGAACTGGTAGCCGATATAGGTGGTCAGGCCGATGGCGATGAAGCCGAGCCAGACCCCGAGGGCGACGCTCAGGGTCAGGATCAGGGGATTGAAGCTGATACGCAGGACGCGGCGAGGACGGACCATGGAGCCTCCGGAGCGGTGGGCGGCAGAATCAGTGTACCTCCAGTACCTCGAAGGTCTGCCGGCCATTGCCAATAGTCAGCGTCACCTCGGCGCCTTCGACCTTGCCCAGCAGCGCCTGGCCCAGAGGCGAGCGGGGGCTGATCACGGTGATTTCCTCGCCTTCGTCCACCACCTTCAGGCCGGCGGCTTCCGGGCCGAGGAACAGCCGCTGTTCGCTGCCATCTTCGGCGGCCAGCAGCACCAGGGCGCTAAGCTGGATGCCGCGCTCAGGGTCGAACGGGCGCAGGTTGAGGTTCTCGAACAGGCCCAGCGCCTGCTTGATCTCGGCCGCGCGTCGGGCCTGGCCGGTGGCCAGGTAGGAGGCCTCCAGTCCGAGGGTGTCGTACTTGTTCTCCGCGATATTCTCCTGGTGGGTCGCCGCTTCGTAGGCGGTCTGCGCCGCGCGTTGCAGCAACTGCAGGTCAGCGGCGAGCTTGTCGAGAATCAGGCGGTGGATACGGGCTTTGTTCATGGCGAGGGCAGGGTCGGAGGGCCAGGCGGACCATTCTAAGGGGCCAGGCATGGTTGCGGAAAACAGGTCTGTGCAAGGAGAGGACGAACCTGTGCACAGAGTTGGCGCAGAAGGACGCTCGTACCCGCTCGGAGAAGGTCCCTGGAGGCCCTTTCTCATGCCATTCGCCATCGACTGGAACGCCCGTACAACACAGCTTCCAGCGGGTTTTTCGGGGTAAATGCTCCGCAACGGGGCGCGCAGGGTATTGACAACTTCAAGTTGTGCACAGCCGCGAAGCAGCCTCGCAAAAGGCTGGCGAAATCCCCTGTAAGCGCTTGATTATCAGTGCTGATTTCGTAACCACATGAAAAATAAGGAATTTTATAATTGGTGAAAAAATCATCAGTTTGAGTGGAGGCCCCGATCCACAAGCACTTGGTGATGTTTCGAGCATCTTCTTCACAGAGTTATCCACAGCTTCTGTGGATTGTCCCAAGCACTTGCTCTAGAACGCGACCTGCGGAAATTACAAGACTTTACCTGCTACGAAAAAGGAGTAGAGTTGCGCGCCTTTCCGGCCATCAGCCCCTGTTTCATGAAGTACCGCGTCCCCGCCGAGTCCGTTTCCAATCCGCAAACGCTGCCGACCCGAGTCGCTCTCTGGCTGCTGGATAACCCGCGCCTGGGTCAGGCGCCGAGCGTGAAGCGGTTCGCCGGCAAGCTGCTCAAGCAGCCCGCGCGCGAGGGCGTCGTGGCTGCGCAGAGCCGCCTCGGCCAGATGCTCTGCCGCGATTGCGGCAACCAGCGTGACCGCCGCATCGGCCTGGACATGCTGCGCCAGGCCGCCCGCGCCGGCGACCGCCGCGCACAGCTTGAGCTGGGGCGTTTCTGCAGCCAGCCACGCATCAACGAACCGGAGCAGGCCCGTCACTGGCTGGAACAGGCCGCCGCCCAGGGCTCCCACGAAGCCAAGCGGCTGCTCAACCGCCTTCCGCTGCAACCCTAATCGCGCCGCGCGCCGCTGGGTATACTCCCGGCATTCCAGCGCGGAGCCGCTCATGCCACTAGATATCGCCAACCTGTTGATCGGCCTGCTGGCCGCCGCCGTGCCCCTGCTGGGCTTGGCCTGGCAACAGCAGCGCAAGCTCACTGCCCTGCAAGCCGGGCAGACTCTGCTCGAAGAACGTCTGGCCAACGCCCAATTGGCTCAGGACGGCCTGGCGGTGCAGCTGGACGATAGCCGTGACGAAAATCGCGAACTCAGTCAGCTCAACGCCGCGCAGCAGGCCGAACTGGCAGCCCTGCGCCGCGAGGCCGAGCTGCTTGGCTTCGAGCGCCAGAGTGCTCGCGAAGCCCTGCTGGCGTGGAACCAGGAACGCGAACGCAAGGATGCCGAGTTGCGCCGCCTGGACGCCGACCGCGCGGGCCTTGAAGCCGAACTGCGCGAGCAGCGTGAGGCCCATGAACAGCGCCTGGGTGACCTGCAGGCGGCCCGTGACGACCTGCGCGCACAGTTCGCCGAACTGGCCGGGAAAATCTTTGACGAGCGCGAGCAGCGTTTCGCCGAAACCAGCCAGCAGCGCCTGGGCCAGTTGCTCGACCCGCTGAAGGAGCGCATCCAGGCGTTCGAGAAGCGTGTGGAGGAAAGCTATCAACAGGAAGCCCGAGAGCGCTTCTCCCTCGGCAAGGAACTGGAGCGTCTGCAGCAGCTCAACCAGCGCCTGGGCGATGAGGCCACCAACCTCACTCGCGCCTTGAAAGGCCAGAAGACCCAGGGCAACTGGGGCGAGCTGGTGCTGGAGCGGGTACTGGAGCATGCCGGCCTGGAGAAGGGCCGGGAGTACCAGACCCAGGTCAGCCTGAAGAGCGCCGAGGGCGAGCGCTTCCAGCCCGACGTGCTGATCCAGCTGCCGGGGGACAAGCAGGTGGTGGTGGACGCCAAGGTCAGTCTCACGGCCTACCAGGCGCTGATCGCCGCCGACGACGAGGCCGCCCGCAGCCAGGCCCTGAAGCAGCATGTGTTGTCCCTGCGCAGCCACCTCAAGGGGCTGTCGGTGAAGGACTACCAGCGCCTGGAAGGGCTGCACAGTCTCGACTTCGTGCTGCTCTTCGTGCCTATCGAAGCTGCGTTCGCGGCCGCCTTGCAGGCAGATCCGGGGCTGTTCCAGGAAGCTTTTGAGCAGCACATTGTGATCGTCAGCCCGACCACCTTGCTGGCCACCCTGCGAGTAATCGACAGCCTCTGGCGCCAGGAGCGGCAAAGCCAGAACGCCCGTGAAATCGCTGAGCGGGCAGGGGCGCTGTACGACAAGTTCGTCGCCTTCGTCCAGGATCTGGACGAGATGGGCAGCCGCCTGCAACAACTGGACAAGGCCTACGCCAACGCCCGCAACAAGCTGGTGGAGGGCCGTGGCAACCTGATCAGCCGGGTGGAAAACCTCAAGCTGCTCGGCGCCCGCGCCAGCAAGAGCATTCCCAATGATCTGCTTGAGCGAGCGGCCGGTTTGCCGTTGCTGGATGAGCAGATAGAGGGTTGAAACCTCGCGGGTGGCCCCGATTGTTGGGCTTCGCAAGCTCAGCGCCAACCTACGCTGCCCTGCGGGCTGCATCGCGAATGAATTCGCTCCTACAGGATGATCTCCTGGCCAGAGGCATGCGCATGCAGCCCCCTCTCCCTCTGGGAGAGGGTTGGGGTGAGGGCGGTGATGCTTTGCGCGAATTCCAGAGGGCAGCCCTGCGGCCTGCTTGGCGAATGAATTCGCCTCTCCAGTTCAACCCGTCACCTCCGCCGCAGCCCGTTGTGCGGCCGGTGAACTGGCGAGGTAATCCAGCGCCACCTGCAGGTCCCCTTCAGTGCGCGGATGGAAGTCCGGTCGGAAGTAGCGCAGCACCGCCATACCGATACTGCCCATGGGCGGCAGCAGGTCGCGTTTGCCCAGGGCATGCCAGAGGCGGAGGAACCCCGGGCGATAGCGCGTGGCCGGGTCCTGGCGCATCAGCGTGCGCATGGCGCGGCTGAACAGAAAGATCAGCGCACCGCTGGCCACCAGCATGTAGAACCAGCGCATCAGCAGGCTGCCTTTCAGGTGTACGTGCAGGTCGTGGGCCACGCAGCGATGCTCCACCTCCTCGGCGCCGTGCCAGCGCAGCAGGTCGAGCATCACCGGGTCGGCATTGTCCAGGCCGCGGGTGGTGATGATCCAGTTGCCCAGCACGCAGGTGAAATGCTCCACCGCCGCGATCAGCCCAACCCGCTGGCGCAACCACCAGGGTTGCAGCCAGCGCGTGATGGCGCTTTCGCCCAGGGGGTAGTCGCACAGCACCTTCTCGAACAGCCAGTAGATGCCCCTGGTGAACGGCGTGGGGTCGATGCCATAGCGTTCCAGATAGGGCACCAGCGCACTGTCATGGGCGCGGGCATGCTGCGCTTCCTGGCGCACGAAGCCGCGCACATCATCGCGCAGGCGCTCATCGGTGATCAGCGGCAGGGCCTTGTTGTAGACCCGGCAGAACCAGAACTCCCCGGCTGGCAGGATCAGGTGCAGGGTGTTCATGATGTGCGAGGCCTCCGGCTCGCCGGGCACCCAGTGCAGCGGTGTGTCGGTGAAGTCGAAGCGTACCTTGCGTTGCTCCAGGCGGTTTCCTTCAGTCACGGCAGGCCTCCAGATGGTCAACGAACTCCCGGATCCAGGCGGCCAGGCGGCTCGGGTCGGCCATCAGTTGCCAATGCCCGGCGGCCACTTCACGACGCCACAGACGCGGCACCCACCGATCCAGGTCCTGGAACAGTTGTGGACGCACGAAACGGTCGCGGGTGGGGACGATCAGTTGCACCGGCACCCCGGTCGGTCGTTGGCGTGGGCGGAACAGGCTGGTGATGAAGTTGGCGCGGTAGAGCTTCACGCCATGCTGGCCATCGGATGCCTGAGTCGGGTTGGGACGCGATTCGCGCACGCCTTCCAGGCGCTGCAGCACGGTCGGCCAGGCGCGGGCGAGCCCCGCACGCCAGAGCAGTTCCGGCAGCAATGGGGTGTGGAAGAAGCCGATGTACCAGGAACTGAGCAGTTGCCCGATCACTTGGCCGATGGCGCGCGGGCGTTTCTCCTTCAGACGGGCACGCATCCAATGGCCGACGTGATCGAGGCAGGGGCCTGAAACCGTGGTGTAGGAGGCCAGCAGCGGCTGGATGCGCGGCTCGGTCACCGCCTCCCAGGACTGGATCGAGCCCCAGTCATGGGCTATCAGGTGCACCGGGCGGTTCGGGCTGGCGGCCTCGATCACCGCTTCCAGGTCATTGGCCAGTTGTTCCAGCCGGTAGTCGCGGGTCTTGCGCGGGATGTCCGAGGCGCCGGCGCCGCGCACGTCGTAGGCGATGATCTGGTAGTCGGCGGCCAGTTCGCGGATCAGCGGCAGCCAGACCTGATGGTTGTCAGGGTAGCCATGCACCAGCAACAAGGTTGGGCCGGCGGCATTGCCCCAGCGGTAGGCGGCCAGCTCCACGCCATCGCCTTTCACGGCAAAGCGCTGTGGTTCCCGAGGCAGCGGGGCGTTCATGCGGCCACCTGCTGGGTGGCGATTTGCGGGCGCAGTGCCGAACCGGACAGGTCGTGGGCGCTGAGGGCTGGGGCTGGCATGGCGATCTCCGTGTTGCAACTGTTACATCAGTCAATGTCACGGTTATTCTTGAACAGGAAATCCGGGCCTGGCCATAGCGTCGCTGTGCTCGACAGGTGCGCTGTTACTGCGTTACCGAAGGGCTGCAAGGCGCAGGATAGAGCGCCTGTGACGAGTTTTTTGCGGCGCGGCGGGTCGCTTTGTGCGGCAAGTCCAGCCAATGGTTGGGCCAATCCGGGCGCTGTTGTTGGCGGAAGAGGGGCGGCGATATGATCCGGCCCATGAAAAACGTCCCCTCCTTTCTCCACAAGCTGTTCAACCAGGCCGCCGAGGCTCCGGCGATGCCAGATGCCGAATACACGGTGGATGAACTGGCCGTCGAGGCCGGCACCACCGTGCGCAACCTGCGCGCCTATCAGGATCGTGGCCTGCTGCCGCCGCCCGAGCGTCGCGGGCGGGTGGGCATCTACAACGGTGAGCACCTGGCGCGGTTGCGGCTGATCGGCCAACTGCTGGAGCGCGGCTACAGCATCGCCAGCATTCGCGAGCTGCTGGAGGCCTGGGAGCAGGGCCGGGATCTCGCTCATGTGCTGGGGCTGGAGCAGGCCATCGTCGGCGCCTGGAACCTGGTCGAGCCGACGCGCCTGGGCTTCGATGAAGTGCAGGTGCTGTTCGGCGCCGACCTCACCGACGACAACATGGACCGTGCCCGCGAACTGGGCCTGATCGAGTTCGCTGGCGACCACCTGCGCGTGCTCAACCCGCGGGTGTTCAGCGCCGGGGTGCAGCTCTACCGCTCAGGGATTCCGCTGGACGCGCTGTTGGAGCAGTTCGCCGCCATCCGTCGCCAGGTGGAACCGGTGTCGGCCGGCATCGTGCGGATGATCGTCGAGCACCTGGTCAACCCGCTGCTCTCCAGCAGCCTGCCCCATGTCAGCGAACTGAATGACCTCAATCGCCAGTTGCTGGCGCTGCGTCCGCTGGTGGAGCAGGTGGTGGACAGCGAGCTGGCGCGCGGGCTGCAGCTCTCGGCCAATCAGGAGCTGGGGGAGCGGGTCGGTGAGTTGCTGAAGGGCTTCCTGAAGCGCTGAACCTTCAACTTCGAGGTCACACCATCAGCAAGGCAACCGTCCCCAGCAACAGGCCCCCGCCGATGAAGGGAAAGGTGCGCAGCGCCAGCCCTTTGCCACCGATCACCGCAATCAGGCCGGCCTTCACCAGACTGTTGCTCAGCACCGCGAGGAAGATGCCGCGCACCGCCACTTCCGCCCCCAGTTCCCGGTTCGCGCCTCCGGCCAGCGACAGGGTGATGGCATCCACATCGGTGAGCCCTGAGAGCAGCGAGACCAGGTAGACGCCCACATCCCCCAGGTAGCGACGCGCCGCCTCCACCAGCAGCAGGATCAGTGCCAGCAGCGCGGCGAAGCGCAGGGCCGGGCCCAGCTCGAAGGGGTTTTTCAGCGGCGGTTCGGCATTGGGCGATTCGGCGTTGGCCGCCACCCGCCAGTAGAACAGCGCACCGCCGGCATAGATCAGCGCCGCAAGCCCCAGGGGCCAGGCCAGACGCGGCAGCAGCGCCGGATTCACCAGCCCGACTTCCAGCAGTACGCGGGGGAACATCAGTGCCGAGGTGGCCAGCAGGCCCGCCGCCAGCAGCGGACGCAGGGCACGGTGTTCCTGCAGGTGGGAAAGGGTGATGGTCATGGCGGTGGACGACACGGTCCCGCCGAGCAACGCCGTCAGCAGCAGCCCGCGCTGGGTGCCTACCAGGCGGATGGCGAAGTAGGCGGCGAAGCCCAACGCGGCAATCAGCACCACCATCCACCAGGTGGCATAGGGGTTGAACACCTCCCAGGGGCCGTAGCCCTTGTTCGGCAGCACCGGCAGCATCACTACAGAAATGAACAGCAGCTTCAGGGCGGCCAGCAGTTCTTCTTCGCTGAGCCGCTCCAGAGCGTGATGCAGGGTGTCCTTGAGGCTCAACAGCAGGGCGACGACGACCGCGCCGGAGGCGGACAGCACATGGTGGCCGGCCACCGCCAGGCTGCCGAGGAGGAAGGTGATCAGCAGCGCCAGCTCGGTGGAAAGGCCGAGGTCGCCAATGTAGACCAGCTCGCCGAAGTAGGAGGCGATCACCAGCACCGCGAAGCCGGCGAAGATCGCCACCCACACCGCCGTGCCGAACTGCTCGCCGAGAAAGGCAGCAAACCCGCCGATCAGCCCGGTCAGGCCGAAAGAACGAATGCCCGCCACCAGCCGCAGGGCTTCCTTGTTGCGCTCGCGCCAGCCGCGCTCGGCACCTATAGCAGGCCGGCGGCCAGCGCGCTGGCGAAATCGAGCAGGACTTCCGTGGCGTCAGGCATGGCGCTTCCTTTCGGAGGGAATGGAAGCAGTCTAGATCGGCGGCGTCCTTAAGGCGCATCCCGCATCTGTAGGGTGCGGTGTGTTCAGCCGGGATAGATGGGTAACGCTTGTCGGGAGACATGGGTAACGGGTTGATGATCATGTTTTGCCCGGTCTCAAGTCGACTTGGCGCAGGGTCTTGTGGATGAACACCACATCGTAGACGCCATCGACGGCGGTGGGGCGGAGAGCGACGCGTTCCCCGTACAGCCCCCCGCCGACGAACAGGCTGCGTCCCTGGAAACTGACCTGGCCGACGCGGCCGACCTTGAGCACCCGGTCGCCCGGTTCGTAGTCCAGTTCAGGCAATTGCTCCGGGTAGCTGCGCCGGCTTGGCTGGTAGCGCGTGATCGGTGGCAGTTGGCCCAGCGCCTCATGCGGGCGGTCGTGGTTGTACTGCTCCCGCCAGTGCGCCATCGCCTGCTGGCAGTGCGCCAAGTCGCGAAACGAGCGCTGCAGTAACTCGCGCTTGAGTGTCTGGTGGAAGCGTTCCAGCTTGCCCTGGGTCTGCGGATGATGAGGGCGGCTGTGGCTGACCTCGATGCCGAGCCGCATCAGCCAGACCTCCAGGGCGGACAGGCCGCCCGCGATGTTCGAGCCCCAGGGCGGACCGTTGTCGGCGGTGATCCGGCGCGGTAGGCCATAGCGGCGAAAGACCTGGATCAGGTGCGGTCGAACCAGTTCGAGGCGCTCGCCCTCGCAGGCCTCCAGGCAGAGGGCAAAGCGTGAGTGATCATCCAACAGCGTCAACGGGTGGCAGCGCGACGAGCGGCCGTCGGCGAGCGGGAAGTGGCCCTTGAAGTCCATCTGCCAGAGCTCGTTCGGCTGGCAGTGCTCGAAGCGCTGCGTGGCCGGAGCTTCGGCCTCCTCGGCGTGGTAGCGCACCCGGCAACCATGGCGGCGGAGGATGGCGTCGAGGGTGCTGTGGTGGGGACGCTCGAACGCGGCCGGCAGCAGGCCGCGCAGCTTGCGGGCGCCCCAATACGGGAAACGGTGGTGCAACTGCACCACCGCCTGTTCCAAGTCCGGGTCGCTGCGCCCAGGGCTGTGCAACGGCCGGCGTGAGCGCTCCTGCAACCCCGCATCGCCGTGCTCGCGGTGGCGCTGTAACCATTTGTAGGCGGTTTTCGGGCTGATGCCGTAGCGCCGACACAGCTCCCGCACGTTGCTCTGCGGTTGTTCGGCCAACCGCACAAACTCGCGTCGAATCGACATGGTGGTGCACTCCTGCCACGGCATCGCTCGAACTCCAGAGTCGAAGGATTCCGTAAGCCTAAATGCGTTACCCATGTCTCCCGACACCCGTTACCTATGTCCCCCGGCTGAACACCGTGCGCACCTTGTTTGCGAATTCATTCGCGAAGCGGGCGTTGCTGCGCGCGCCGATGCGGTGCGCGCAGCGCACCCTACGAGAATGCCACGAGCGTCATGCCTACAACCCGAGGTTACCTCTCACTGCCGGCAGCGCCGCCTCGCCGTCAAAGGTGGTCACCCCCGCCAGCCACTGCTCCAGCACTTGCGGATTGGCCTTCAACCAGGCCTTTGCAGCAGCCTCGGGTTGTTCCTTGTCGTCAAGGATGGCGCCCATGATCTGGTTTTCCATGGTCAGGCTGAACTCCAGGTTCTTCAGCAGGGTTCCAACGTTGCCGCATTGCTCGCTGTAGCCCTTGCGGGTATGGGTATCCACCACCGCGCTGCCATAGTCGGGGCCGAAGCTGGCGTCGCCGCCGCTGAGGTAGCGGATGGCGAATTTCGTGTTCATCGGGTGTGGCGCCCAGGCCAGGAACACCACGGGCTTCTGCGCCTGCACGGCACGGCGCACCTGCACCAGCATGCCGGCCTCGCTAGACTCCACCAGCTTGAAGCCGTTCAGGCCGAACTGGCCTTTGTCGATCAGTCCCTGGATCAGGAGGTTGCCATCATTGCCCGGCTCGATGCCGTAGATGCGCCCTTCCAGCTGCTGACGAAAGCGGCCGATGTCCTTGAAGTCCTTCAGCCCGGCATTGAAGGTGTATTCCGGTACCGCCAAGGTGTACTTGGCGCCCAGCAGGTTGGTGCGCACCTTCTCCACGCTGCCCTTGTCCAGGAAGGGCTTGGCAATCACTTCCATCGAGGGCATCCAGGCGCCCAGATAGACGTCGATGTTGCGCTTCTCCATGCCCATGTAGGCCATGGGAATTGAGGCCAGTTGAGTTTGCGGCTTGTAGCCCAGGCCCTTGAGCACAGTGGTGGCCAGGCCGGTGGTGGCAGAGATATCGGCCCAGCCGACTTCCGCCAGGCGCACGGTCTGGCAACTGGCGGGTTCGGCCGCCAGGGCGTTGAGCGAGGTGGTGGTGAACAGGGATGCAGCGAGCAGGCACAGGACTTTCTTCGACATGGTTGACGCTCCTATCGGGCGGCTACGGCAGAAGTCGGCGGGATGCAGCGGGGCTCTCAAGGCCCCTTCGCCTGCCCGAGCATAGGGGGGCCTGAACCGGCGACTTGATGGGAAACGACATCTTCTGCCGCAGCCAGAAACGGCGGGGGAGGGCGTTGATCTTTTGCGCTGGCAACTCGTCGCTTGACGTCAACTCCGCCGATTTCCGCTCCCCTAGATTGGCTTCCGAAGCAGGCCGTCGAGCCGCACGAAGATCACCTGGGAGGAGTACCGATCATGCAATCCGTCGAAGCCATCAAGCTGCAAACTTCCGTCGAAGGCTGGGACCAGCAGGACCCCGAAACCGCCTTCACCCTGCCGTCCCGCTATTTCTTCGATGAGAGCCTGTTCAAGGCCGAGCGCGACCGCATTTTCATGCACGCCTGGCATGTGGCCGGGCACAAGAGCGAGTTCCACGAGCCGGGCCAGTACGTGGTGGTGGACCTGTTCGACCAGAGCGTGGTGGTGGCGCGCAGCATGAAGGGCGAGATCCGCGCCTTCCATAACGTCTGCCAGCACCGCGGCAACCGCCTGCTGGAAGGTCGTCGCGGCACCACCGGCGGCGTGGTGCGCTGCGCCTACCACTCCTGGTGCTACGAGATGGACGGCAGCCTGCGCAGCGCACCGCGTTGCGAGCGCATGAAGGACTTCGACCAGCAGCAGTTCAGCATTCCGCAAGTGCGGGTGGAGGAGCTGGGCGGCTTCATCTACTTCAACCTCGACCCTAACGCGCCGTCCCTGGCCGAGCTGTTCCCCGGCGCCAACGAGGAGATGCACCGGGTGTTCCCCAACCTCGAGCGCATGCGCCTGATCGAGGAGCAGGACGTGATCGTGCCGGCCAACTGGAAGGTGATCATGGACAACTCCATCGAGGGCTATCACTTCAAGCTGTCCGGCCCCTGCCACATCGACCTGGCCAAGCTGATCGACTTCAAGGGCTACCGCCTGACCAAGCGCGACAACTGGTGGACCTACATCGCCCCGGCCAACCTCCAGGCCGGCGAAGCCTACGGGGTGAAACTGAAGAACGAGCTGAACCCGGACGAGTGCTTCTTCAACATCGGCATGTGGCCGAACAACACCTTCTACACCTTCCCGTTCTCCGAGTTCCTCGGCACCTTCATCATGATTCCGCTGGATGCCGAGCGCTCCCTGCTGCGCTTCGGCTACTACAGCTCGAACGAGGAGACGGCGGAAGTCAGCAAGGCCTGCATGCGCTGGATGAACGAAGAGCTGGGGCCGGAGGACATCGAACTCAACATCACCGTGCAGAAGGGCCTGCATTCCCTCGGTTACGACCAGGGCCGCTACATGATCGACGCCCAGCGCAGCAACGAGAGCGAGCACCTGGTGCATCACTTCCATCGCCTGGTGTTCCAGGGCATCCACGGCGAGGAGCGGGCCTGAGCCCGTTTCCGGAGGAGGTGCCATGTCCGCACATGAGTTCGACTACCTGATCGTCGGCGCCGGTTCGGCCGGCTGCGTGCTGGCCAACCGTCTGGGCGCCGAGCCGGGGGTGAAGGTGCTGGTGCTGGAAGCCGGTCCACCGGATCAGAGCTGGACCATCGACATGCCTTCGGCCGTGGGCATCGTGGTCGGTGGCAGCCGCTACAACTGGAGCTACAGCACCGAGCCCGAGCCCTGGCTGGACAATCGCCGCATCGGCACCCCTCGCGGGCGTACCCTGGGTGGCTCGTCATCCATCAACGGCATGGTCTACATCCGTGGCCATGCCCGCGACTATGACAGCTGGGCGGAGCAGGGCTGCCACGGCTGGAGCTACCAGGAAGTGCTGCCCTACTTCATCCGCGCGGAAAACCACGAACACGGCGCAGATGCCTACCACGGCGACGCCGGGCACCTGCACGTGACTGCGGGCAACATCGATACGCCGCTCTGTTCCGCCTTCGTCCAGGCTGGAGTGGAAGCGGGCTATGGGCAGAGTCGTGACCTCAATGGCTTCCGCCAGGAAGGCTTTGGCCCAGTGGATCGCACCACCCGCAAAGGCCGGCGCTGGAGCACCGCCCGTGGCTATCTGGCCGAAGCGCTGCAACGCGGCAATGTCACGGTCGCTACCGGCGCGCTAAGCCTGCGCATCCTCTTCGAGGGGCGCCGCGCCTGCGGCATCGAGTACGAGCAAAACGGCCAGGTGCATCAGGCCCGCGCCCGCCGCGAAGTCATCCTTGCCGCCGGGGCGATCAACTCGCCGCAGTTGCTGTTGCTGTCGGGCGTCGGTCCGGCGGAGGAAATCCGTGCCCATGGCCTGCCGCTGGTGCACGACCTGCCCGGCGTCGGCCGGCGCCTAAACGACCACCCGGACACCGTCGTGCAGTACCTGTGCAAGCAGCCGGTGTCCATCTACCCCTGGACCCGTGCACCGGGCAAATGGTGGATAGGTGCTCGCTGGTTCGTCAGCCACGACGGCCTGGCGGCCAGCAACCACTTCGAGGCCGGCGCCTTCATCCGCTCGCGGGCGGGCGTGGAGCACCCGGACCTGCAGCTCACCTTCATGCCGCTCGCGGTGCAGCCGGGCAGCGTCGACCTGGTGCCGTCGCACGCCTTCCAGATCCATATAGACCTGATGCGCCCCACCAGCCTCGGCAGCGTCACCCTGCGCGGCGCCGACCCACATCTGTCGCCGCGCATCCAGTTCAACTACCTGAAGACCGAGCAGGACCGCGCCGACATGCGTGCCGGTGCGCGGTTGGTGCGGGAGATCATCGAGCAGCCGGCCATGCGCGCGCTGAAAGGCAAGGAGCTGGTGCCGGGGCCGGAAAGCCTCAGCGACCAGGCCCTGGATGCCTGGGCCCGGCGCGTGACCGAAACCGGCTACCACGCCAGCGGCACGTGCAAGATGGGTCTGGCTTCCGACCCCGAGGCGGTGGTCGACCCTGAACTGCGGGTGCATGGGCTGGAGGGGCTGCGGGTCGTGGACGCGTCGATCATGCCGGTCATCGTCAGCGGCAACACCAATGCACCGACCGTTATGATTGCCGAGAAGGCCAGCGATATGATCCGTGGCTTGGCGCCCCTGTCCCGGGCCGGGGTTCCGGTGTGGAGCCATCCGGACTGGCGTGGACAGCAACGATAACCAGAGCACTGACGAGAGGTGCCGAACGTGGAAGGCCTGAACTCCAGGGAGCGCTCCCTGACCGACGACTGCACGCTGCGCGTTGGCCTGTTGTTGTTGCCGTCATTCCCCAGCCTGGGGCTGGCGGCGGTCGCCGAACCGCTGGCCATCGCCAACTGGCTGAGCCAGAAGCCGCTGTTCGAGTGGACGCTGCTGTCCCTCGATGGCCAGCCGGTGCAGGCCAGCAATGGCCTGTCGAGTCAGGTGCAGGCCTGCATCAGCCCGGAGCAGGAGTTCGACCTCTGCTTCGTCATCGCCAGCTTTGACGTACACCGGCACCGCCGCAACAACCTGCTGAAGAGCTGGCTGCGCAAGCAGGCGTTGTTCGGTGCCGTGCTGGTGGGGGTGGAAACCGGCACTGAACTACTAGCCGCTGCCGGCGTGCTGGATGGCTACGACGCGGCGGTGCACTGGGACAACCTGCCGGGCTTCCAGGAGAGCTACCCCAAGGTGCGCTCCCGTGCTCAGCTCTATTGCCAGGATCGCCAGCGCCTGACCTGCGCCGGTGCCGCCGCCACCCTCGACATGATGCTCACCTGGCTGGGTAACAGCGTGGATGCCGACCTGGCGCGGGAGATCGGCATGCACCTGCTGGTGGGGCAAGTGCGGGCGCCCACCGAGCGTCAGCTGGACGATGGCCAGAAGGGCGAGCCGCTGCACGAAGGCAAGCTGCGCCGCGCCGTCCGGCTGATGGAACAGACGCTGGAAGAACCCCTGGACTGCGAGGCCATCGCCAGTCGCGTCGGCCTGTCGCGCCGGCAACTGGAGCGCCAGTTCAAGCAGCACACCGGGCTCTCGCCGCTGAAGTACTACATCGCCCTGCGCCTGGCCCGTGCCCATAACCTGCTGCAACAGACCAACCTCAGTGTCGCCCAGGTCGCCGCCAGCTCCGGTTTCGGTTCCCTGGAGCATTTTTCCCGTGCCTACCGCGCCCGCTTCGGCTGCCCGCCCAGCGAAGACCGCAGCCAGACCTGGACCGCCCCGGTGATGCGCCAGCCGCTGACGCGGCAAGGGGCGTAGGGACGGGCAGATCTTCGATCTGCTCAGCGATTGAAATCGCCCCCACAGGGAAAACCCCAAAATGGAAATCCGCACGGACAGCCCCCTCTCCCTCTGGGGCGAAGAGGCACGCTTTCGAAAGCACCGCTTTCGGTGCCGATGAGCGCCAGGGCGCGAAGTGAACTGGCCGGGGCGCAGAGCGGGGTTGGGGTGAGGGGAGCGGGCCGGGCCGGCTCGAATTTCCAATGGCAGATCTGCGATCTGCTTTCGCGACTGAAGTCGCTCCTACAGGGAACCGTTGCACAGGGAGCTCCTCCCCTCACAACCGATACTCCACCTCGTCCCGATCCAGCATTCGCCTGAGCGCGGCGAAATGCTTTTCGGCGAAGTCCGGATAATCCAGCCACTGCCGTGCCGTCTTGCGCGCCACCTCGTCGCTGGCGATGCGCAGTGGCCGGCCGGTGGCCAGGGCGGTGATGTAGGTCTCGCAGGCGCGCTCGAAGTAGTAGAGGTCGTCGAAGGCCTGGGCCACGCTGGTGGCGGCGACCATCACGCCGTGGTTGCCCATCAGCAGCACCGGCTTGCCATCCAGCAGCCGGCTGACCCGTTCGGCTTCATCGCCCAGGCCCATGCCATCGAAACCCCCATCGATTGCCACGCGCTCGAAGAAGCGCATGCAGTTCTGCTCGATGGGCGGCAGCCGCGAGTCGGCCAGGCAGGCCAGGGCGGTGGCGTACTTCGAGTGGGTATGCAGTACGCAGCGGGCCTGCGGCTGGTTGCGGTGCAGGGCGCCGTGCAGGGCCCAGGCCGTGATGTCCGGGGCGTCGGGACGGTCGAGGGTGCTCGGGTCGTCGGCGTCGACCAGTATCAGGTCGCTGGCGCGGATCTCCGCGAAGTGCTTGCCATACGGGTTGATCAGGAACTGCCGGCCATCGGCGGACACCGCCAGGCTGAAGTGGTTGGCGATGGCTTCGTGCAGGCCCAGGCGGGCGGCCCAGCGGAAGGCGCAGGCGAGATCGACTCGCGCCTGCCAGTGTTCGTGCGTGTCCATGGGGGCTCCATGTGGGGTGGGTGGCTGGAGTCGAGTCTAGGCCGCCGAACCCTGGCGACTTGATGCAGTGCGACCTTCATTGGCGCGTTCGTTCAACCGACGCAATGCGCCAGCGATTCGCCGCATTCCATCAACTGCAGGCACTCGGGCTGACCGACAGTGACGCCACCTTCAGCACTAACTCAGGAGATGCTCCATGGCGACCCATCAACTCTTCATCGACGGCCACTGGCGCGACCCCGTCGAACCCCGACTGCGGCCGGTGATCAACCCGGCCAACGAGGCGGTGTTGGCACAGGTGGCGGTGGCGGGTGCAGTGGATGCCAACGCGGCCATCAGCGCTGCACGCAAGGCCTTCGACCAGGGCGACTGGCCGTGGCTGGGCGTGCGCGCGCGGGCCGCGATTCTGCGGCGTATCGCCGAATCCATCGAGGCCGATTGCGAGCAGCTGGCGCGGCTGGAAACCCTCAACGCCGGCAAGACCCTGGGCGAAAGCCTGGGCGACGTAGCCAATGTAGTCGCCACTTTCCGCTTCTACGCGGCCTTGCTGGAAGGTGAGGGGGGCACGCTCAACACCCATGCACCGGCCCATGTCATCAGCTATAACCAGCGCGAGCCGGTGGGCGTCTGCGCGCTGATCGCGCCCTGGAACTATCCGTTGCTGCAACTGGCCTGGAAGGTTGCCCCGGCACTGGCCGCTGGCAACACGCTGGTGGTCAAGCCCAGCAGCATGACGCCGCTGACGGCCTTGCGTCTGTGCGAACTGATCGAGCGGGTCGGCCTGCCGGAAGGCGTATTCAACCTGCTCACCGGGCCGGGTGATATCGGCGAGCAACTGGCCGCCAGCGCGGATGTGGACTTGGTGTCCCTGACTGGAGGCGCTACCGCTGGCGGCAAGGTGATGCGCGCGGCCAGCGGCAACTTCAAGCGGGTGGCGCTGGAGCTGGGGGGCAAGAACCCCAACATCGTCTTCGCCGATACCGATTTCGAGGTGGCGCTGGACCAGGCGCTCAACGCCGTTTACTTCAACGCCGGCCAGGTCTGTTCGGCGGGCTCGCGGCTGCTGGTGGAAGCCGGTATCCACGATGAGTTCGTCCAGGCGCTGGCCGACCGCGTGCGACGCATTCGCCTGGGCGATGGGCTGGCCGACGGCACGCAGATGGGCCCGGTGATCTCCGCTGGCCAGCGCGATCAGGTGCTGGGCATGGTGAACGTCGCGCTGGAAGAAGGCGCCCGTCTATTGGCTGGCGGGCGGATTCCGCAGGGCAGCGAATTCGAGCGGGGGTACTGGCTGGAACCCACCCTGCTGGGCAACGTGCGTGCGTCCATGCGCATCGCCCGCGAGGAAATCTTTGGTCCGGTGATCACCGTCGAGCGTTTCGAGGGCGAAGCCGAGGCGCTGCAATTGGCCAACGACACGCCCTTCGGCCTCGCCGCCGGCGTCTGGACCCGCGACCTCGCCACGGCCCATCGCGTGGCCCGTCGGCTACGGGCCGGCACGGTGTGGATCAACGATTACAACGCGGCCTTCCCCCAGGCGCCCTGGGGCGGCTACAAGTCCAGCGGGATTGGCCGCGAGCTGTCGCGGGCTGGGCTGGATGAGTTCAGCGAGGTGAAGCACCTCTATCTTAATACCCGCCCGGAAGCCCTGAACTGGTTCGGTGTCTGACGCCTCAACCGGCCAGCGCCGCGCGCCGCCCGCGTTCCAGGCGCACGCTGGCGAGCAGCAGCAGGCCGATCACGAAGTAGCTGCCGGTGATCAGCATGGCCAGGCGGTGGTCGCCGCCGGACAGCCAACTGGCCAGGCCGTAGGTCATGGGACCGAGGATGGCGGAGAGCTTCACCGCCTGGCCCCAGAGCCCATAGAACTCCGCCAGCCGGGTGGGCGGGGCGAGCAGGCCGACGATGGCGCGTCCCGCCGACTGGCTGGCGCCCATGCACAGGCCGGCAATGTTGGCGGCGACCCAGAACAGCCCCGGACCGCTGGCCAGCCAGATCATCCCCACCATGGCCATCCAGCCCAGCAGGGTCAGCGCCAGCGTGGGGCGGTGGCCGATGCGGTCCTGCAACCAGCCGAACAGCACGGCGCCGATCGAGGCGGTGATGTTGACGATGAAGATCAGCAGCAGGGTGTCCTGGGTAGAGAAGCCCATTACCTGATTGGCGTAGATGGCCGCCAGGCTGATCACTGCGGCAATCCCTGCCTGGTAACAGACGGTGCAGGCAAGAAAGCGCAGCAGGTCGCGGAAGCGGCCCGCCTCGCGCAGGGTCTGGGCGAAGCGTGCCCAGGCGCCGTCCGCCGTGGCCGGTTGCGGCTGGCTGCGTTCTTTCAGGTAGAGGAAGGTCGGGGTGCTGGCGAGGGCGAAGAGCAGCGCGGTGATGATCACGCATACCGGTACGAACTGCGCTGCCGTTTGTCCCTGGCCTTGCGCCCAGCTGACGTACCCCAGGCAGGCGCCCAGGCTGACCAGTCCGCCAATGTAGCCCAGTCCCCAACCCCAGCCGGACACCCGGCCCAGGGCATCGTCGCGGGCGAGTTCGGGGAGGAAGGCGGCGATCAGGTTCTCCCCGGTGCCGAAGCAGAAGTTCGACAGCACCACGAAGAGTACCGCCAGGGCCAGGGCGCCCGGTCCGGCCAGGGCTAGCGCGGCGGTAAACACCACGCAGCCGAGGGTGCTGAACAGCAGCAGGCGCTTCTTGCCGGCGGTAGCGTCGGCATAGGCGCCGATCAGCGGCGCGGTGAAGATCACCAGTGCATAGGACACGGCGAGGGTGCTGGTCCAGGCCAGGGTGCCCCAGGGTTTGCCTTCGGCCACGACGGCGACGAAGTAGGCATTGAAGACGGCGGTGATGATCACTGTGGTGTAGCCGGAGTTGGCGAAGTCGAACATCGCCCAGGCCCAGATTTCCCGGCGTGTCACGCCGGAGGCAAGGCTGGATCGCATGGCGCTTTTCCCCCTGTCGAACGTCCCGGAGAGACTAGCCCCGTCAGCGCCATCCCGCGACTGTGGTGCCTCGTGCCACGCCTTGGGCGAATGATGGGCTCCTGCCGTAGGGGGACCACGCTTCACCGGTCCACCATTCGAGGCCTGGCATTGCGCCGATGGTGGATGAAAAAGCGCCATCCACCCTTGTGTCCGGAAATCCTGTGATGGGGCACGCTGGGCGTTTTCTGTAGGGGCGAATTCATTCGCCAGGCAGGCCAACGGCCTGCCCAATGGAGCTAGGGGCAACTGCGTCGCCCTTGGCGAATAAATTCGCTTCTACAAGTGTTCGGCCCGAAATTTCGTTCCTGTGGGACCTCAGCCCGCCAGCTCAGCCGCCGCGCTCTGCACCACCTGGTAGCAGGGCACATAGGCCGCGCCGCCCGGCAACTTCATGCGGTGCTGGCGCACGAATGCCTGGAGCAACTCGTCCAGCGGCTGCATCACCGCGGCATCGCCGTGGATTTCATAAGGACCGTGCTGCTCGATCAGGCGAATGCCCTTGTCTTTCACGTTGCCAGCCACGATGCCGGAAAACGCCCGGCGCAGGTTGGCGGCCAGTTCGTGTGGCGGCAGGCTGCGGCTCAGGTCGAGGCTGGCCATGTTCTCGTGGGTGGGTTCGAACGGGCGTTGGAAGTGTTCGTCGATCTTCAGCAGCCAATTGAAGTGGAAGGCATCCGCGCGCTCGCGGCGGAACTGCTTCACCGTCTTCAGGCCCTGGGCCATTTCGATGGCCACTTCCGCCGGGTTGTCGATGATGATCTTGTAGCGACGCTGCGCAGCCTCGCCCAGGGTGGCACCGACGAAGGCGTGCAACTGCTCCAGGTAGGCGGCGGCACTCTTCGGCCCGGTGAGCACCAGGGGGAAGGGCAGGTCGTGGTTGTCCGGGTGCATCAGGATGCCGAGCAGGTAGAGGAACTCCTCCGCCGTGCCCACGCCGCCCGGGAAGATGACGATGCCGTGGCCAACGCGGACGAAGGACTCCAGACGCTTCTCGATATCCGGCAGGATCACCAGCTCGTTGACGATAGGGTTGGGCGCTTCGGCTGCGATGATGCCCGGCTCGGTCAGGCCCAGGTAGCGGCCACCGTGGGTGCGCTGCTTGGCGTGGCCGATGGTGGCGCCCTTCATCGGGCCCTTCATCACGCCGGGGCCGCAACCAGTGCAGACGTCCAGGCTGCGCAGGCCCAGTTCGTGGCCGACCTTCTTGGTGTACTTGTATTCGTCGGTGCTGATGGAGTGGCCGCCCCAGCACACGACGATCTTCGGCTCCACCCCGGCACGCAGGGTGCGGGCGTTGCGCAGCAGGTGGAAGACGTAGTCGGTGATGCCCTCCGAGCTGTCCAGGTCGAAGCGGCGGCTCTTCAGTTCGTTCTCGGTGTGGACGATGTCGCGCAGGGCGCTGAACAGCATCTCGCGGGTGCTGGCGATCATCTCACCGTCGACGAAGGCGTCAGCCGGGGCGTTGATCAGCTCCAGGCGCACGCCGCGGTCCTGCTGGTGGATGCGTACTTCGAAGTCCTTGTAGGCGTCAAGGATGGTCTTGGCGTTGTCGCTATGCGCGCCGGTATTGAGGATGGCCAGGGCGCACTGGCGGAAGAGCTGGTACATGCGACCGGAACCGGCTTCGCTGAGCTGATGCACTTCCAGCTGGGAGAGGGTGTCGAGGGCGCCCTTGGGGCTGACCTGGGCATTGATGACTTGTCTTCTGGGCATTCGGAATTTCCTTGCAACGATGCCGGAAGGCCGGTCGGCCGACGCGGCGGAATGCGGGGCGCCGTGATCCATGGCGCAGGTTGAGGCGGTGTTTCTTATCTGGGCATTACGACGTTAAGGATTTATTGCAGGATGGATTCGGCAGTCATGATTCAGCGTAATAGCGAGATTACCGTCTGTCTGACAAGGACTTTCTTGGAGATGTTCAAGCCCGAGGAGAAGTGGGCGGCCGGATTGCCGCCCACCGGGTGCCTCACTTGCGTGCTTCCAGGATCAGGTTGAATGGCGTTTCCGTGGCCCGGCGGAACTGCGTGAACCCGGCTTCTTCGAACACCTTGCGCAGGCGTGCCTCGCCAGCCTGGGCGCCGAGGCCGAGCCCCACCTCCTGGGACAGGGAGTTGGGCGTGCAGATGAAGGTGGAGGCCGAGTAGAACAGGCGGCCGACCGGGGTTGCGTTGCTGTCGAGGTCGTCGTTGGCGAAGGGTTCCACCAGCAGCACGGTGCCATCGGGTTTCAGCGTCTGCCAGGCGTGCCTGGCGGCACCCACCGGGTCGCCCATGTCGTGCAGGCAGTCGAAGTAGCAGATCAGGTCGAAGCCGTCGCCGGGGTAGTCCTTGGCACTGGCCTGGATGAAGCTGGCGCGATCCGCCACGCCGCCGTCCTTGGCGCGCTGGGTCGCGGTTTCGACAGACGGGCCGTGGTAGTCGAAGCCGATGAAGCGCGAGGCCGGAAAGGCCTCGGCCAGGATCACGGTAGAAGCACCGTGGCCGCAGCCGACATCGGCGACCTTGGCGCCGGCCTTCAGTTTGTCCACTACGCCGTCCAGGGCCGGTAGCCACTCGGTCACCAGGTGGGCGCGGTAGCCGGGGCGGAAGAAGCGCTCGGTGCCGCTGAACATGCAGGGATGGTGATCGCCCCAGGCCAGCCCGCCATCGCCGCGCATCGCCGTGACCAGTTTGTCCTTGTCGTGGAACAGGGCGGCGATCACCGAGGCACCGCCGGCCACGTACACCGGCGAGTCTTCAATGGCTAGGGCCAGCGCCTGTTCTTCGGGCAGGCGGAAGCGTCCGTTGTCGTGCTCCATGTAACCGGAGGCCGCATGGGCGCTCAGCCATTCCCGTAGCAAACGCGCATTGCAGCCCGTTTTCGCAGCCAGGTCTTCCGGGCTGACCGGCTGGCTATCGGCCATGGCGCGATACAGGCCGAGTTCGTCGCCGACGATGATGTTGGCCAGCATGGCCGCGCCGCCCATATCAGCGACCAGCTTGCCCATGAACTCATTGAGTCTGGATTCGTCCACTGCCTCTCCTCCTTTGGAAAGGGGGCATTCAGCTGGCCGGGGCGACTGCGAAATGCGGCGGCGGGGAAACGGGAGGGGGTTGTGGAAGGAGCCGCGGCAGCCGAGTCGTGCGGAGCTGGAGAGGCTCCTTCCGTGTCCCGCAATCGCGGGACACTTTCAGTTTAGTGGCCCGCCAGTGGCCACGACTGGCGGAACGCGTGCAGCCGATAAGCGGCATGGCGACCATCGGTCCGTCCCCCTTGAGCCGCTGCCCGGTGGCAACCATAGTGGGTGTCATGACCTCGACCCGCCAATCCATCCCGGCTGCGCTGGAGGGCTTCCATCCCGCTGTCGTCGCCTGGTTTCGCGCACGTTTCGCCGCACCCACGGCGGCCCAGGACCTTGCCTGGCCGGCGATTCGTGGCGGGCAAAGCACCCTGGTGGCGGCGCCCACCGGCTCGGGCAAAACCCTCACGGCCTTCCTCTCCGCCATCGATGAGCTGGTCCACGAGGGCCTCAAGCAAGTCGGCCTGCCGGATCGCTGCAGCGTGGTTTATGTCTCGCCGCTCAAGGCACTGTCCAACGACATCCGCATCAACCTCGAAGAGCCGCTGGCGGGGATTCGTGCCGAGCTGGCGCGCCAGGGGCTGGCGGATGTGGATATCCGCACCGCGGTGCGGACCGGCGATACGCCCCAGGCCGAGCGCGATGCCATGCGCAAGCGCCCACCACACATCCTGGTAACCACCCCCGAATCCCTCTACATCCTGCTGGGCTCCGACTCCGGCCGCGCCATGCTGGCCGGCTGCCGCAGCCTGATCATCGACGAAATCCATGCCATCGCCGGAAGCAAGCGCGGCAGCCACCTGATGCTCAGCGCCGAGCGGCTGGAGGCGCTGTGTGGCCGGCCGCTGCTGCGTATCGGCCTGTCTGCTACCCAGAAGCCCATCGAGCGGGTGGCGGCGTTCCTCATGGGGCAGGGGCGTGACGCCTGTGCTGTGGTCGATGTGGGCTACAGCTGCGAACGCGACCTCTCCATCGAAGTGCCTCCCGTGCCGCTGGAAGCGGTGCTGAGCCATGAGGCCTGGGAAAAGGTCTACGACCGCCTGGCTGAGCTGGTGGCCGAGCACCGCACCACCCTGGTTTTCGTCAACACCCGGCGCCTGGCCGAGCGCGCCAGCCGCCATCTCTCCGAGCGCCTCGGCAACGCGGCAGTGGCGGCCCACCACGGCAGCCTCGCGCGGGACCTGCGCCTGGATGCCGAGCAACGCCTCAAGCGCGGTGAACTCAAGGTGCTGGTGGCGACGGCCTCGCTGGAACTGGGCATCGACATTGGCGATGTGGAACTGGTCTGCCAGCTCGGCTCACCCCGCAGCATCGCCGCTTTCCTGCAGCGGGTCGGGCGGTCCGGCCACAGCGTCGGCGGCACGCCCAAGGGGCGATTGTTCCCGCAATCGCGGGATGACCTGATCGAATGTGCGGCGCTGCTGGATTGCGCGCGCCGCGACGAACTTGATGCCCTGGTCATTCCCCATGCGCCGCTGGATGTGCTGGCGCAACAGATGGTGGCCGAAGTGGCCAGTCAGGAGTGGGGCGAGGACGAACTGTATCGGCTGATGACCCGCGCCATGCCCTATGCGGACCTGACGCGGGTGCAGTTCGATGCTCTGGTGAGGATGCTTTCCGAGGGCTACAACGGCCGCCAGGGCGTGCGTGGCGCCTACCTGCACCGCGACGCGGTCAATCGCCGCCTGCGTGGCCGCCGCTCAGCGCGCCTGACCGCCATCACCTCCGGGGGCGCCATTCCCGAAACCGCCGACTATGCCGTGGTACTGGAGCCCCAGGGCGTGCCGGTGGGCAGTGTGCATGAAGATTTCGCCGTGGAGAGTCTGGCCGGCGACGTGTTCCAGCTGGGCAACCAGTCCTATCGCATCCTCCGGGTGGAGCCGGGGCGGGTGCGGGTGGAGGACGCCCAAGGGCAGCCGCCGAACATTCCGTTCTGGCTGGGGGAGGCGCCGGGGCGGACGGATGAGTTGTCGGCGGGGGTGGCGAGGTTGCGGGCGCGTGTTGAAGAGTTGTTGAGGGAGACCGAGCTGAACCTGACATCCCCCACCCCCACCCCCACCCCCGGAGGGAGAGGGGAGCCGTTCGAGCGGGCGATCGAGAGGCTGCGCGAGGAGATCGGCCTCGGCGAAGCGGCAGCGCGGCAGATAGTCGAGTACCTGGCGCGGGCAAAGGCTTCGCTGGGGGCCTTGCCGACCCAGCAGCGGTTGGTGATGGAGCGCTTCTTCGATGAATCCGGTGGGATGCAGCTGATCATCCATTCGCCCTTCGGCAGCCGGCTCAACCGCGCCTGGGGCCTGGCGCTGCGCAAGCGCTTCTGCCGCAGTTTCAACTTCGAACTGCAGGCGGCGGCCACCGAAGATGCGTTGATCCTGTCGCTCTCCACCAGCCACAGCTTCCCGCTGGATGAAGTCTGGCGTTATCTGCATTCCAACAACGCCGAGCCTGTGCTGATCCAGGCGGTTCTCGATGCGCCTTTGTTCGGCGTGCGCTGGCGCTGGAACGCGTCGGCCGCCCTGGCGCTGCCGAGATTTTCCGGCGGCCGCAAGGTGGCGCCGCAGATCCAGCGCATGCGCAGCGAAGACCTGCTGGCCAGCGTCTTCCCCGACCAGGTGGCGTGCCAGGAAAACCTGGTGGGCGAGCGCGAGATTCCCGACCACCCGCTGGTGGCCCAGACCCTGGACGATTGCCTGCATGAGGCCATGGATACCGAAGGCTGGCTGGCGTTGTTGCGGCGCATGGAGGGCGGAGAGGTGGAACTGATTGCCCGCGACCTGCCGGCGCCCTCGTCCCTGGCGGCGGAAATCCTCGGCGCGCGGCCCTACGCCTTCCTCGATGACGCGCCGCTGGAAGAGCGCCGCACCCAGGCCGTGCAGCAGCGCCGCTGGAGCGATCCGGAATCCGCCGACGACCTTGGTGCCCTGGACCTGGACGCCATCGCCGCCGTGGTGGAGGAAGCCTGGCCTCAGGTGCGCGATGCCGACGAAATGCATGAAGCGCTGCTGAGCCTGGCCTGCATCACCCAGTCCGAGGTGGACGCCAACGACGGATGGCCCGCCTGGCTCACCCAACTGGCCAAGGCCCGCCGCGCTGCCTGCCTGCAGCTGGAGGGCAAGCCTGCGCTGTGGCTGGCGGCTGAGCGCCTGGCACCTTTACGGGCCCTTTATCCGAGTGCCGTACTCAAACCGGCCACCGCCGTACCGGCGGGGTTCCCGTCCGAATGGGATGCTGACGCGGCGCGGGTGGAGGTGGTGCGTTCGCGGATGGGCGGTTTTGGCCCAATGACCCTGGGCAAGCTCTCTGCCGATTTGCGCCAGGCACCCGCCACGCTGTCCTTTGCGCTGGCCAGTCTGGAGCGCGAAGGGCAGGTGCTGCGGGGCCGTTTCACGCCGGGTGCGGTGGAGCAAGAGTGGTGCGAACGCCACTTGCTGGCGCGTATCCATCGCTACACGGTCAAGCGCTTGCGCCGGGAGATCGAGCCGGTGGAGCGGGCCGATTTCATGCGCTTTTTGTTCGACTGGCAGCGCGTGGCGCCCAATGCCCAGGTGCGCGGCGCCGAAGCACTGGCTGGCGTGCTGGGGCAGCTGGAGGGGTTCGAGGCGGCTGCCGGGGCTTGGGAGAGTGACATCCTCCCGAGCCGGGTGGCCGACTACGGCATCAACTGGCTGGACGACCTGTGCCGCGCCGGGCGCATCGTCTGGTGCCGGCTGGGCGGACGCTGCAAGGCAGCGGCAGGACCGGTGCGCGGCACGCCGATCCTGTTGTCGCCGCGCAATAGCCTGGGCCTTTGGCGCGCGTGTCTGCTGGACGCCTCCGCGCCTGAGCCGTCCCTGCGCGCTGAGCGGGTACGTCAGGTGCTGGCCAGCCAGGGCGCGTTGTTCTTCGACGAGCTGATGGACGAAGCCCGCCTGCTGCGCAGCGAGCTGGAAGACTGCCTCGGCGAACTGGTGGCGCTGGGACTGGCCAATGCCGACAGCTTTGCCGGCTTACGCTCGCTGCTGTTGCCGGCCGCCCGCCGTAGCCGCCACGACCGTCGGGCGCGGCTGGCGCTGGCCAACATGCAGGACGCCGGACGCTGGGCGCTGTTGCGCGGCAAGCCGGAGGCGGTTGGCGGCAAGGTATCGGCCGAAGCCCTGGAGCACGTGGCACGCACCTTGCTGCGCCGCTACGGCGTGGTGGGCTGGCGAATGCTGGAGCGGGAAGCGAACTGGCTGCCGCCCTGGCGCGACCTGCTGCGGGTCTACCACCGCCTGGAGGCACGCGGCGAGATTCGTGGCGGGCGTTTCGTGTCTGGCATTTCCGGCGAACAGTTCGCTCTACCGGAGGCCGTCGGCCTGCTGCGGGAGGTGCGCAAGCGTCCGCTGCAAGGCAGCCTCACCAGCCTGTCTGCCTGCGATCCGTTGAACCTGCTGGGAACCCTGCTGGGCGGCGCCAAGGTGCCGGCGGTAGCGGGCAATCGCTTGCTGTTCCGCGACGGCGTGCCGGTGGCGACGCTGGTGGCGAACAAGGTAAACCTGCTGCAAGCGTGCGACCCGGCCACGGCCAACGAATGGCGCGCGGCGCTGATCCGCCAGCCGGCGGCGACGCCGATAGGGCAGCAGTCGAGACGGGTGCGGATGCCGGGGTGAGGGGGAGAGTCCGAGTCTGGCTCAACTTCCCTCACCCCAACCCTCTCCCTTCGGGAGAGGGGCCGGGGGTGAGGGCAGCATCAGCCCGCAGGGACATGGCCATGGCCTAACCACTTGAAACCGCTCAGAAATTGACCCAATCCAAGGGGCCCCCGTCACGCCTGGCCGCTGGCCATCTCCCGACAGCTTATCCACAGCTTCATCCACTGCCTTTGTGGGTAAGCATCCGTCAGGCTTCGCCGGACTTATCCACAGACAACAGGGGGTCGAGGAGGGCGCACATGCTGCGCCAGTGGGAGCCTTCCCAATACAGGCGTTCGCAGACGTCGCAGCTGAGGAAACGCGAATAGAGCGCGCCGATGCGCGGGGGCAGGCGCGGGCGGGCGAGTTCTGGGGCGATTTCCCGCAGGGGGCGGTTGCAGTGCAGGCAGAGGCTGAAGGGATTGGCGCTGCGGGCCAGGTCCAGGCGCTCGAAGAGCTCACGCAGCTGCAAGGACGGCTTCAACGCATGTACGTAACAGCCGTGAGTGATGATGCGGCGCTTGAGCAGTTCTCGATCACGGGTCAGCACGATGCGTCCTTCGTGAGCGGCGATCTCGGCGATCTGGCCGTCCTCGAAAGCGTTGTCGTACAAGGTGTCGAAGCCGCTCATGCGCAGCAGGCTGGCCAGCCCGCCGAGGTGGGCGTCGGCAATGAAGCGCAGTACCCGCAGTGGACGGGTGCGGACCTTGAGCAGGGGGCTGATATCCAGGGTTTCGAACTTGGGATAGACCGCCACCCGGTCGCCATCGAGTATCACCCGGTCGAAGCTCGCCGACTCGCCGTTGAGCAGCACCAGTTCCACTTCAGTGTGGGGCACGCCCAGGGCCTCGATCATGTGCTTGACCGTGGCCGCTCGTGCACAGGCACAGGTGAACGCCTGCCGGCGCCGCTCGGCGGGCAGGAAATCATTGAGCTCTTCGTAGAAACGGAACGTTGCCCTGACCATGCAGGACAGTATGGCAGCCCACGCGCACCCTCCCGGAGGAGGGTGCGCAGACGGTCATTTCGGCTGGGCGACCACCCGCAGGTACGGCTTCAGGGTCTTGAAGCCTTCGGGGTATTTCTTCTTCGCATCCTCGTCCGACACCGATGTGGGAATGATCACGTCATCTCCCGGGCGCCAGTTCACCGGCGTCGCTACCGTGTGCTTGGCATTGAGCTGCAGCGAATCCAGCAGGCGCAGCACTTCGTCGAAGTTGCGGCCGGCGCTCATGGGGTAGACCAGCATGGCCTTGACCTTCTTGTCCGGGCCGATGATGAACACCGAGCGCACCGTGGCGTTGTCCACGGCGGTGCGCGGGCCGGCGCTGGCGTTGGGGTGGATCATGTCGTAGAGCTTGGCGACCACCAGGTTCTCGTCGCCGATCATCGGGTAGTTCACCGCGTGGCCCTGGGTTTCCTCGATATCGCCGACCCATTTGCGGTGGTCGCTTACCGGGTCCACGGAAAGGCCCACTACCTTGGTGTTGCGCTTGTCGAACTCGGGCTTGAGCCGGGCCATGTAGCCCAATTCAGTGGTGCAGACCGGAGTGAAGTCCTTGGGGTGGGAGAACAGGATGGCCCACTGGTCACCGATCCACTGGTGGAAGTTGAGGGTGCCTTCGGTGCTGTCGGCGGTGAAATCCGGCGCTTCGTCACCAATGCGGATTGCCATGTACATCCTCCTTTCTGCTGGCTGCTGAGGGATGCCGCGTGGGCGGCAAGGTTCTCGACAGGTCTGTGGGCCTGTCGGGCCTTTCAGTATAGGTCGGCGTCCCGAGCCTGCCCGGAGGAGGGGGGATCAACGGTCAGGCATTCATTTCAAGGAGTGCTATTCCTATCAGGTGGAGGTCGTCGGAAGCATGTTTGTCGACAGGGCCCCTGGCGGTTACGCCTTGTGGGCATGCATGGCCGGGAGAGTGGCGGCCTTCTTCCGATGCATTGGCTTCCGGGAATCGGACCGTCGCCCTGCAACTCGACAGGAGCGATCACATGGCTACTTACATCACGCTGGCAAGCTTTACCGACCAGGGCATTCGCAACGTCAAGGATTCCCCCGATCGATTCGCCGCCTTCAAGTCGTTGGCCGAGCAGCACGGGGTTTCGGTCAAGGCGGCCTACTGGACGGTCGGCCACTACGACCTCGTTCTGGTTGTCGAAGGCTCGGAAGAAGCCGCCACTACGCTGCTTCTGAAAACCGCCTCACTCGGCAACGTGAAGACGCAGACGCTGCGTGGCTTCACGGAGCAGGAGTTCCGGCAGTTCCTGAAGAACATCTGAGCGGCCACCGGCAAGGGGGCGGCCATGTCTTGGCTTCCCCCTTGCCGTTTCAGGAAGGCGTCCGGTCGGGCGGGCAGATGAGCGGCCGATGCCCCGGCGATGGCGGTGCTAGCGTTAAAGGAGGGGAGGTGCCGGCCTGGGGGCTGCGCCATGCCCTTGCAGCAAGGCCAGCCGCTCACAACCTTGAGTTCCCGAGCCAGGTGTCCACAGGCACCGCCGGAAGGCGTGCGGCCTTGCCGTAATCCACAAACCCGCACGGAGGTGATTGCCATGGCCCGTACAACCCCCATCAGCCACTACCGCAATATCGGCATAGTGGCCCACGTGGACGCCGGCAAGACCACCACCACCGAGCGGGTTCTCTACTACACCGGGGTCAACCACAAGATGGGCGAGGTGCACGACGGCGCCGCGACCATGGACTGGATGGTGCAGGAGCAGGAGCGCGGCATCACCATCACCTCGGCAGCCACCACGGCGTTCTGGAACGGTTCGCGCAAGCAGCTCGACAAGTACCGCATCAATATCATCGACACCCCCGGCCATGTCGACTTCACCATCGAGGTGGAGCGTTCCCTGCGTGTGCTCGACGGCGCGGTGGTGGTGTTCAGCGGGGCCGACGGCGTAGAACCGCAGTCGGAAACCGTCTGGCGCCAGGCCGACAAGTACCATGTGCCGCGCATTGCCTACGTGAACAAGATGGACCGCGCCGGCGCCGATTTTCTGCGGGTGGTGGAGCAGATCAAGAAGCGCCTCGGTCATACCCCGGTACCGATCCAGCTGCCTATCGGCCAGGAAGAAAACTTCAACGGGCAGATCGACCTGATCCGCATGAAGGCCATCTACTGGAACGATGTCGACCAGGGCGCCAGCTTCCGCGAGGAGGAGATTCCCGCCGCACTGCAAGAGCAGGCCAATCACTGGCGCAACGTGATGCTGGAAGCGGCGGCCGAAGCCAATGAAGAGCTGATGACCAAGTACCTCGACGAGGGCGTGCTCAGCGAGGAGGACATCAAGACCGGCTTGCGCGTCCGCACCCTGGCCTGCGACGTGGTGCCGGCGGTGTGCGGCTCCTCCTTCAAGAACAAGGGCGTGCCCCTGGTGCTGGATGCCGTGGTCGAACTGCTGCCGGCGCCTACCGAGATTCCCTCGATTCGGGGAACCCATCCGGACCATCCTGAGAAGGAAGACGAACGTCACGCCGACGACAACGAGCCTTTCTCGTCCCTGGCGTTCAAGATCGCCACCGACCCCTTCGTCGGCACCCTGACCTTCGTTCGCGTCTACTCCGGTGTATTGAACTCGGGCGACGCCGTGCTCAACTCGGTGAAAGGCAAGAAGGAGCGCGTCGGCCGCATGGTGCAGATGCACGCCAACCACCGCGCGGAGATCAAGGAAGTGCGTGCCGGCGACATCGCCGCGCTGATCGGCATGAAGGACGTCACCACCGGCGACACCCTCTGCGACCTGAACAAACCGATCGTCCTCGAGCGCATGGACTTCCCCGAGCCGGTGATCTCCATCGCCGTCGAACCCAAGACCAAGGCCGACCAGGAAAAAATGGGCATCGCCCTTGGCAGGCTGGCCCAGGAAGACCCTTCATTCCGGGTGAGGACAGACGAAGAAACCGGGCAGACCATCATTTCCGGCATGGGTGAGCTGCACCTGGACATCATCGTCGACCGCATGAAGCGCGAGTTCAACGTCGAGGCCAACACCGGCAAGCCGCAGGTGGCTTACCGCGAGACCATCCGCAAGACCTGCGAGATCGAAGGCAAGTTCGTTCGCCAGTCTGGTGGTCGCGGCCAGTACGGCCACTGCTGGATCCGCTTCGCGCCGGCGGACGAAGGCAAGGAGGGGCTGGAATTCATCAACGAGGTCGTGGGTGGCGCCGTTCCCCGCGAATTCGTCCCGGCCATCCAGAAAGGCATCGAGGAGCAGATGAAGAACGGCGTGCTCGCCGGCTACCCGCTGCTGGGCCTGAAGGCCGCTGTGTTCGACGGTTCGTACCACGACGTGGACTCCAGCGAGATGGCGTTCAAGATCGCCGCCTCCATGGCTACCAAGCAGCTCTCGCAGAAGGGCGGCGCGGTCTTGCTGGAACCGGTGATGAAGCTGGAGGTGGTGACGCCGGAAGACTACATGGGCGACATCATGGGCGACCTCAACCGCCGGCGGGGCCTGATCCACGGTATGGACGACGGCGTCTCCGGCAAGATCATCCGCGCCGAAGTACCCCTGGGCGAGATGTTCGGCTACGCCACCGACGTGCGCTCCATGTCCCAGGGGCGGGCGAGTTTCTCCATGGAATTCGCCCGTTACGCCGAAGCGCCGGCGAGCATTGCCGAGGCCATCGTGAAGAAGTCGGGATGAGGAGCAGCGAGGAAACACTGTGGAGTCTGCGGGTCATGTAGGTTGTGGTAGAGCGAAGCGAAACCCAACGATCGAGACCGCAATGTTGGGCCTCGTTCCTCGGACCAACCTACGGCAGATCTTCGATCTGCATGGCGAATAAATTCGCCCCCACAGGAAGAGCCCAACCACCGTTGTGCCATCCCAAAAGAAAAACGGGCCTGAAGGCCCGTTTTCCATTCCTCACTCCGCTGCTCAGGTCAGTCCTTCTGTTTGCGGAAGTAGGGAATCACGTGTTCGCCGATGTTCTTCAGCGTCTCGATCTGCGCCCACTGCGGCACGGTGCCCATCTGGCAGATGAAGAGAATTTCGTCGGCGCCGGCGTCGATCAGGCGCTGCACGTAGCCGATGCAGTCCTTCACGGTGCCATAGGCATGGTTGGGGTTCATCATCGCCATGGTCGGGTCGGAGAAGTCCACGGTGACTTCCTCGGAAGCGAAGCGCGACTTGATCACCGCCTGGCCGTTGCCGTCGACGAAGGTGTCTTCCTTCCACTTCTCCGGGTCCGGGCGCTCGCCGCCGGCGTACCAGTAGGCCAGGGATTCCATGAAGTAGCGCTGGCCGCGGATGCCGATGTGGCGGGCCTGCTCGTTGTCGTCGAGGACGATGGCCGGGCACAGCGCGGCGATGTGGCGGTTGGGACGGAAGCCCACCTGGTTCTTCTCATCACGGTTGTCCCAGGCTTCGTGGTACACGGCAACCTTCTTGGCGATTTCCTCGGGGCCGCCGAAGCCCAGCACCAGGGCGCCCATGCCACGGCCGCCGGCATTCTTCAGCGACTCGGTGTTGGTGCAGGCCAGGTACATCGGCGGGTGCGGGTCCTGGTAGGGCTTGGGGTGGATCGGGCGTTTCGGGATCTTCACGAAGTCGCCGTTATGTTCGATCTCGTCCTGCACGAACATCTTCGGGATCAGGTACATGGCTTCGTCGATCTGCGGCTGCAGGGTGGCCAGGTCGTAGCCGAAGGTACCGGCTTCCTGCTGGGTGCCGCCCTTGCCCACGCCGAAGTGCACGCGGCCCTTGGACAGCAGGTCGAGGGTGGCGATGCGCTCGGCCACCTTCACCGGGTGGTTCATCGCTGGCGGCAGGCAGACCACGCCGTGGCCGATGCCAATGCGCTCGGTCTTGCCGGCGACGAAGGCGAGCATGGTTTCCGGTGCCGACATGTGCGAGTAGTTGGTCAGCGCGGTGTGTTCCACGCACCAGAAATTGTCGAAGCCGAGCTTGTCGGCGAGCACGGCCTGCTCGACGGTTTCGTCGAAGATGCGACGGTCGCCTTCACGGCTGGAGTCGATCGTCTGTGCCTCGTAGATCAGGGAAAATTTCATGCGCTTGGCCCTTCTTGTTCTTCGTTCGGTCAACCCGCAGGTGCCGGGTCTTGAGCGCATGGTGTGGGATCGAAAATCGGCGTGAATCCTCCAAAGGGACTAGTCATCTTGGTGCCCCGCAAAGCACGACGCCCGCGCGGGGCGGGCGTCGTGGCGAGGCCGATTCGTAGGATGGGTGGAGCTTGCGATACCCATCGCTCCGCGGTGATGGGTATCGCTCCGCTCCACACCATCCTACGGGGAACGGTGCTCAGAGGAAGAAGTCGCTGCTGTCCAGCCCCATCCCCACGCCACCCAGGTTGAGGGCGTACTTGCCCGGGCAGTTGGCTACGTGGGCGCGGCCGGTGTGGATATCGCGGAAGGTGCGGTTGATGCCGTGGTGGCGGAAGATGGTGGAGGCGCCGCTGTTGTACATCAGCGTTTCCACCGCCTGGGCGCATTTGTCGGGGACGATGGCCGAGTCGTAGCGCATCTTCACCCGTTCGGCCATGGTCAGCGGCTCGCCTGCCTTGGCGCGCTGCATCATCAGGTCGAAGTTGCGCAGCAGCACGGTGCGGCATTCGTCGACCGTCACCATGGCATTGGCCAGCGCAGTCTGGGCGCCGGGGTCCTGGATGATCTTGCGCCCATCGTTCACGCCTACGCGGCCCTTGTTGGCCTCGATGAACAGGTCGATGGCGCCCTGCAGCGCGCCGATGGTGGATGAGGACACCGCGCGCACGAAGATCTGCCCGAAGGGCAGGCGGAACAGTGGCGCCGTGTTCACGGCATTGCCTGGGCTGTTCTGCAGGAAGCCGTCGATGGAGCGGTGGGTGCGGTGCTCGGGCACGAACACATCTTCCACCAGCACGTCGTGGGAACCGGTGGCTTCCAGGCCCATCACGTCCCAGTTGTCGAGGATGCTGTAGTCGTGGCGCGGCACCAGGAAGGTGCGGTAGTCCGGCCCGTCGCCGTCCTTCTCCGGCGGCACCATGGCGCCGAGGAAGGCCCACTGGCAGTGCTTGCTGCCGGAAGAGAACCCCCAGCGACCGCTGAGGCGGAAGCCGCCATCGACGCGGGTGACCTTGCCCACCGGCATGTAGGAGGAGGAGATCAGCACGCTCGAGTCCTGCCCCCACACATCCTGCGCCGCGCGGTCGTCGAACAGTGCCAGTTGCCAGTTGTGGATGGCCACGACGCCCAATACCCAGGCCGAGGACATGCAGCCTTCGGCGAGGGTCATCTGCACCTCGAAGAAGTCACGCGGCTCCAGTTCGTAACCCTCCCAACGTGCCGGCTGGAGGATGCGGAAGAAGCCCGCTTCCTGGAAGTCGCGGATGGTTTCCTCGGGGAGCTGGCCATTCTTCGCGGCCAGTGGCGCGCGTTCGCGCAGCACTGGCACCAGCTCACGGGCACTTTGTTTCAGGCGTTGGCGGATCAGGTCGTGGTCGAGCATGTTGTTGTTCTCCTGTTGAAGGCTTTTCCACCTATCGCCGGGCATTCAAACAACGGGCAAGGGGGGCGGGCATCCCTCAAACGGACCATATGCTGTAGGAGCGATTTCAATCGCGATGCAGGCCGCAGGCCTGCCCTCCGGTCCCCATCGGGTCTGCTGCGCAGCCCTTTCGCGAATGAATTCGCTCCCACAAGAAACAAGAGCATCGGCGACATGGGCGACTAGTCCCCTCGGACGATGTTGCCCGTCCGGCCCTGGCGAAGAATCGGCTCCACTTGAGAACAACAAGAGGGCAGTGCGATGAGCCAGGCCGATCTGAAAGGCGAGATGCTCCAGGCGATGCGTCGTCTGGCCAAGTCCGTGACCATCATCACCACCAGCAATGGCCAGGAGCGGTTCGCCATGTCCGCCACGGCGGTGGATTCGCTGTCCACCGAGCCGCCGTCACTGCTCATCTGCGTGAACAAGACTGCTTCCCTGCACAACGTGCTGGATGCCGGTGCGGACTTCTGCGTGAACATCCTCGGCCTGGAACAGGAGGAGCTTTCCCACCTGTGCAGTGGCCCGGTGAAGGGCGAGGCGCGCTTTCAGCGCGGTGACTGGCGCAACAGCGAGGGCGGCGTCCCGTACCTGGGGGATGCCCAGTCGGCCATCCTCTGCCGCCAGGATGGCAAGTTCAGCTATGGCACCCACACCATCTTCATCGGCCGCATCGTTGAGATTCACAACAGCGCAGAGATCAGCCCGCTGGTCTATCTCAATGGCGCCTACACCACCACGGCATCGTCCCTTGCCGTAGCGAACTGAGGGCACGCCATGACCGCCATGGAGCAGAGCCCCGAAGCGCCGCTGCGGGTGCGTGACGCCGCGCAGCTGGCCTGGGATGACAGCGCCGACCTGCTGGTGGTGGGCTTCGGCGGCGCCGGTGCCTGCGCCGCCATCGAGGCCGCGAGCCAGGGTGTTTCCGTGCTGGCCCTGGAACGCTTTGCCGGCGGTGGCGCCACGGCGCGCAGCGGTGGCGTGGTCTATGCCGGTGGCGGAACGCTGCAACAGGCTGAGGCCGGTCTCGAGGATTCGCCCGAGTCGATGTACGACTACCTGCGCCAGGAGGTGGGGGATGCCGTTTCTGCCGAGACCCTGCGCGGGTTCTGCGAAAACAGCCGCGCCAACCTGGCCTGGCTGGAGCGCCACGGCGCGGCCTTCCAGGGCAGCGTGCCGCCGCTGAAATCCTCCTACCCCAGCGACCAGTATTTTCTCTACTACTCCGGCAACGAGGCGGTGCCGAGCTACGCCGCCCAGGCCCGTCCGGCGCCCCGTGGTCATCGCGCCCTGGGCTCGGGCATGTCCGGCATCAACCTGTTTCGCCCGCTGGCAGCCAGTGCGCAGCGCCTGGGTGTACGCGTGCAACGCCAGTGCGAGGCACGACGGCTGGTGGTGGGCGATGACGGCGCCGTGCTCGGCGTCGAAGCCTGGGCGTTGCCGGTCGGCAGCCGGGCTGCGAAGCGTCATGCACGCCTCGCCCGCTGGACCGATGCCCTCCATCCCTATGCTCCAGCGCTTGCCGATCGCTGGCGACGCAAGCTGCGTGCGCTGGAACTGGCCCATGCCGAGCGCCGGCTGATCCGCGCCCTGCACGGCGTGCTGCTCAGCGCCGGTGGCTTCGTGTTCAACCGCGCGATGCTCACGCTGCATGCGCCGCGCTACCTCGATGGCCTGCCACTGGGGACCAGTGGTTGCGACGGCAGCGGCATCCGCCTCGGCCAGAGTGCCGGCGGATGCACCGCGCGCATGGAACGGGCCAGCGCCTGGCGTTTCATCAATCCGCCGCTGGCCTGGGCCCGGGGGTTGATCGTCAATGCCGAAGGCCGGCGCTACTGCAACGAAGAGGCCTACGGCGCCAAGCTCGGTCACGCCATGGTGGAGGAACAGGGCGGCCGCGCCATCCTCATCCTCAACCGTGCGCTGATGAAGGACGCCTTCGCCCAGGTAGGGCCGGGCAAGGTCTGGAGCTTCCAGCGACTGCCGGCCGTGCTGAACATGCTGTTCAACGCCCGCCGCGCCAGCAGTCTGGCGCAACTCGCCGAGCGTATCGGCCTGCCGCAGGCGAATCTCGAACGCACGGTCGCCACTTACAACGCTGCAGCTCGTGGCGAGCGCGAGGACGAGCTGGGCAAGTCGCGCGGTTTTCTTGCCTCGCTGGAAGAGGGCCCCTGGTACGCCCTGGACCTGTCTTTTTCCAGCAAGCTTTTCCTCTGCCCGGTGATCACCCTTGGCGGCCTGACGGTGTGCGAGCGCAGCGGCCAGGTGCTGGGGCAGGACGGCCAGCCCGTCCCCGGCCTGTTCAGTGCCGGCCGCAACGCGGTGGGCGTGGCGTCCAATTTCTATGTGTCCGGCCTGTCCCTGGCCGACTGCGTCCACTCCGGACGCCGCGTCGGTGCTCATGTGGCGGGCCTGGTTCGTGCCGTTCTGGCTTCTTCCCAAGGAGAACAACAATGAAACGAGTCGAAGGCAAGGTCTGCATCGTCACTGGCGCCGCCAGCGGGGTAGGGCGCGAAGACGCGCTGCTGCTGGCCAGCGAAGGGGCGAAGGTGGTGCTCACCGACCTCAATGAAGAAGCCGGCCGCCAGGTGGCCGCCGAGATCGGCGCCAATGCGATCTTCGTCCGCCAGGACATCGCCAGCCAGGCGGATTGGCAGAACGTCATCAAGGTCACCCTGGAAAAATTCGGCCGCCTCGACGTACTGGTGAACAACGCCGCCATCCTGGCCATGGCCAGTGTCGAGGACACCAGCCTGGAGCTGTGGCAGAAGGTCCAGCGCATCAACAGCGACGGTTACTTCCTCGGCTGCAAGTACGCCATCGCGGCGATGAAGGACAGCGGCGGCGGTTCCATCGTCAACATGTCCTCGGTGGCGGCGCTGGGCGGCATGCCGGCCTTCTGCGCCTACTCCGCGTCCAAAGGGGCGGTGGCCGCGCTGACCCGCTCGGTGGCACTGCACTGCAAGGAGCAGGGCTATCGCATCCGCTGCAACAGCGTGCACCCGGACGGCATCAACACGCCCATGACCCAGGCCCTGATGGGCGGCCAGGCGGTGCCTCAGGAGGTGCTGGACCAGGACCCTAAGAACCGTATGTGCGCGCCGCGCGACATCGCCAACCTGGTGCTCTTCCTCGCCTCCGACGAGTCGCGCTTCATCAACGGCAGCGAGCTGCGCATCGACAACGCGCAGACCGTCAGCGGCCTGCTTTGATCCGGAGATAGCGATGGGTAGCGTGCAGCCGCTTGTGATCGAGCCCCAGCAGTCCGGCGCCTTCCAGCTGGAAGTGGCCGAGGTGATCAGCGAGACTCACGATAGCCGCTCGCTGGTGCTGCGGATTCCCGCAGGGCTCGAAGCGCGCTTCCACTACAAGGCGGGGCAGTACCTGGGGTTTCGCGTGGTGCTCGGTGGCAAGCGGCTGACGCGCTGCTATTCCATGTCCAGCTCACCGGATTGCGATGCCTTGCCCAAGGTCACCATCAAGCGCGTGGATGGCGGCCGAGTGTCCAACTGGTTCAACGACCAGGTACGTCCCGGCGACCGGCTGGAGGTGCTGCCGCCCGCCGGCCACTTCCACCTGCGCCCCGGCGAGCACGACCTGGTGCTGTTCGGTGGCGGTTCGGGGATCACCCCGGTGTTCTCCATTCTCAAGTCGGCACTGCGCACCACGAGGCGCCGAATCAAGCTGGTATACGCCAATCGCGACGAGGCTTCGGTGATCTTCCGCGATGAGCTCAAGGCACTGGCCAAGGCCCATGTGGAGCAGCTGGAAGTAGTTCACGTGCTGGACTCGGTGCAGGGCTTCCTCACCGACGGCGAGGTTCGCCAACTGGTGCGTGCCCACACCGGCGCGGAGTTCTACATCTGCGGGCCAGGGCCGTTCATGGACACGGTGGAACGGGCGCTGCTGGGCTTGGGCGAGGCGCGCGAGCGCATCCATGTGGAGCGTTTCGTTTCGCCGTCCGATCACGATGAGCAGGCGGGCATTCCCGCTGTGGCCGGGATCGCGGCGGAAGAACTGCTGGTGGAGCTCGACGGCCAACTCAGCGAGGTGCCGGTCCAGCCCGGCGAGACCTTGTTGCAGAGCCTGCGCAATGCCGGCCTCGATGCGCCCTATTCCTGCGAGGAGGGCTTCTGCGGCGCCTGCATGTGCAAGGTCGAAGAGGGTGAAGTGATGCTCTCGCGCAACGATATCCTCAGCCCCGCGGAACTCGCCGAAGGCTGGACCCTGACCTGCCAGGGCCGCCCTGCAAGCGCGCGGCTGAAACTGAAGTTTCCGGGGTGACAGCCGGGGGCTACCGCCCTTGCGGGTGGTATTGAGCGTGTATGTCTGTGCCTTTACACCCGGCTTCGGCCGGGTTTTTTCTTGTCGGGGCAAATTCATTCGCGATCGGCTGCGCAGCAGCCGCATAGGTTGGTCTGAGCGCAGCGAAGTCCAACGTAGCCCGGTTCAGCCCCGCTGTTGGGCTTCGCGCAGCTCAGCCACAACCTACGAAGGGTAGTGCCATGTCGAGTTAGTCCCAACGGACGATCACTCCCGCCCGTACCAGCGGTAGACTCCGCCGAAACCCCCATTCCAAGAACAAGCAACGAGGTTTCCCATGGCACGTCTGTCTAGCAAGGTCGCGGTCATCACCGGAGCGGCGTCGGGTATCGGTCTGGCCTGCGTTCGCCGTTTCGCCGCCGAAGGCGCACAGGTAATCGGACTGGATGTGGGCGAGCCGCGCGCGGATATTGCCGCGAGCCTCGAAGGTCTGAATCCGGCGCCGCTGTTCATGAGCCTCGATGTGCGCGATGAAGCGCGGGTGCAGGCAGTGATGGAAGAAGTGGTGCAGCGCTTTGGTCGGCTCGATGCGCTGGTCAATGCCGCCGGGGTGGCCAGCCAGGGCAATATCACCAGCGCACCCACCAGCGAGTGGCAGCGGGTACTGGACATCAACCTCACCGGCAGCATGCTCACCAGCAAGTACGCACTGGTGCCGATGCTGGCGCAGAAGAGCGGCTCGATCATCAACGTCGGCTCAATCTTCGGCGAGCAGGGCTGCGACAACAACACCGCCTATAACGTCTCCAAGGGCGGCATCAGCCAGCTCACCCGCTCCCTGGCCATCGACTACGGCCACGCCAATATCCGCGTCAACGGCCTGTGCCCCGGCCTGATCGACACGCCGATGACCCAGATGGTCAAGGAGCAGGAAGCCTTCCACGCCTTCTTCGCTTCGCAGCACATGCTCTGCCGTGCCGGGCGCCCGGAAGAGGTGGCCAGTGTGGCGCTGTTCCTCGCCTCGGACGATGCCTCCTTCGTCAGTGGGCAGATGATCGGTGTCGATGGCGGCTTCTCCGCCGGCCGCCGCTTCGCTCCGCCGCAAGCCTGATTTCCTTGCTCTGACCACGGCCGGGTGTACCCGGCCGCTGCCCCGTCGCGCCCGAGAAACGCCCATGCCCAACCTGGAAAGCGCCCTGACCATCCCTGAACTGCTGGCCGCCGCCGCCATTCGCTATGGCGAATCCACGGCCATCGAGGACGACAGCACCCGCCTCAGTTATCACCAGCTCGACCAGTTGCGCCGCCAGGCCGCTCGCGCGCTGCTGGCGCTGGAGGTGCGGGCCGGCGAACGGGTGGCCATCTGGGCGCCGAACATCCATGAATGGATAGTTGCCGCCATCGCCCTGCAGAGCGTCGGCGCGGTGCTGGTGCCGCTGAATACGCGGATGAAAGGCGCCGAGGCGGGCTACATCCTGCGCGAAAGCGGCGCGAGCCTGCTGTTCGTTGTCGGCGAATTCCTCGGCACGGACTACCCGGCACTGCTGGCCAGCGAGGCGCTGCCAGCGCTGCGAACCCGCATCTGCCTGCGTGGTGCGGCTGACGGCTGCCTGGGCTGGGACGCCTTCCTGGCGCTGGGTGCCGACGTTTCTCCGGCCGAGCTGGTGGTGCGTGAAAGCCAGGTCGACGAAGACAGCCTCCTGGACCTGCTGTTCACCTCCGGCACCACGGGCAAGCCCAAGGGCGTGATGAGTGCCCACGGCCAGAACCTGCGCATCGTGCGTGACTGGAGCGCCATGGTCGGTCTGCGCCCGGGCGACCGCTACCTGATCGTCAACCCGTTCTTCCACAGCTTCGGCTACAAGGCCGGCTGGCTGGCGGCGCTGATGCGTGGCTGCTGCATCCTGCCGCAACAGGTATTCGATGTGCCGGTGATGCTGGAGCGGGTTTCCCGCGAGCGGGTCAGCGTGCTGCCTGGTCCGCCGACGTTGTACCAGTCGATCCTGGCCTTCCCCGGCCGCGAGCGTTACGACCTGTCCAGCCTGCGGGTGGCCGTCACCGGCGCAGCCTCGGTGCCAGTGGAGATGGTACGGCGCATGGGCAGCGAATTGGGTTTCGAAACCATCGTCACCGCCTATGGCCTCACCGAGGCCTGTGGCTTTGTCACCATCTGCCGTCCGGGGGATTCTGCCGAACGGGTGGCCACCACTTCAGGACGGGCTTTCCCAGACGTGGAAGTGCGCTGCGTTGACGCGGCCGGCCACCCGGTCGCGCCGGGCGAGCCCGGCGAGCTGCTGGTGCGCGGCTACAACTTGATGCAGGGCTATTTCAACAATCCCGAGGCCACGGCCGAAGCCATAGACGCCGACGGCTGGCTGCACACGGGCGATGTCGGCGTGCTCGACGAAGACGGCTACCTGCGCATCACCGACCGGATCAAGGACATGTTCATCACCGGTGGCTTCAATGTGTACCCGGCGGAAATCGAGCAGGTGATCCTGCGTTATCCCGGCGTGGCCCAGACTGCGGTGATCGGCATTCCCGATGAGCGACTGGGCGAAGTGGCCATGGCTTTCCTGCTGCCTGCGGCTGGCCAGGAACTGGATACCGGCGAGTTCCTCGCCTGGTGCCGTGAGCAGATGGCCAACTACAAGGTGCCGCGCCGCGTGCAACTGGTGGATGCCATGCCGCTGAATGCGGCGGGCAAGGTGACCAAGGATGCGTTGCGCAGGATGGTGTCGTAGCACGGCAGTCCGTTGTGCGGGCGTTTTGCGAATGAATTCGCTCCCACAGGACCTCGATTCAGCCGGGTGGACCACGCTTCACCGGTCCACCATTCGAGGCACGGCATAGCGCCGCTGGTGGATGGAAAAACGCCATCCACCCTTGAGAGCTGCGGCGTTGACATGGATTCTCCCGCAGGAAAAGGCGCAGGAGCGTGTCAGAGCACAAAGCCTTCCCGCTCCATCCGCGCCAGCAAGCCCTGCCAGACCGGCAGTTCGGCGGTGCTGCCGACGCGCTTGAGCGCGGCGCCTTTCACCCTGTAGAGCCCATCGGCATCGAAGGCGTAGCGCAGGGCCAGGTCGTTGCGTCGGGAGGCGGGGAGGATGTCGTCCACCAGGTTGTCCAGCACCAGCGGCTCGGAGTCCGGCGTTTCGTAGTAGGTCACCACCATGTGTGCCTGGTTCAGCTCCAGGGCCTGCGCGTAGGTGATGCGCAGCTTTTCCTGGGCGACGCCCAGCTGCAACAGGCTGAAGTATTTGGCCAGGGCGAAGTCTTCGCAGTCGCCGGCACCCTTGGCCAGGGTTTCCAGCGGCGTGGCCCAGTAATCGCGGCGCTGCCATAGCGCACTGTCGTCGGTGAAGCGCACCTGGCGATTGATCTGGCGATTGATGGCGTGCAGCTGCTCGTGCTCGGTCATCCGGCGACCGCTATCCAGCAGGTCACGCCAGGCATGCAGTCGGTCCTTGGCCGGGCCGCTGCGGCCGTAGCGCTTTTCCGCCTTGCGCAGGACCGGGTCGAGGCCCCAGGCTGCGTCGACGGTTTCGGCGCCCAGCAGCAGGCTGCCGCCGCACAGGGTGATGGCCAGTACTTGCCAGAACAGGGATGCGCCGAAGCGGCGGGAGGCAGGCTTCTGCAACGGGTTGATGCTCCAGGGGAAAGCGGCCGGGGCCGGGTTCAGCGGTGGATCAATCCGTTGAGCGAATGACCGGCGAAAGGCTGACCCTCAACCGGTTTGGGGATGTGCGCACACTAGGGCCGGCGCGCCTGGCGCTGCAACAGGCAGCGGACGTACGGCCTGGCAGGCAATGGAATGCCAACGTTATGGAGGCTCTGGAACGGGCCTGGGAGGGGGTGACCAGTTATCGGAAAGGGCGGTGCTCCACTGCCCGCCGGGTGCGCGGAGGTCGGGCGCATCCGACGGGTGGCCACTTCGGGTCACTTACCGAATTCGACCTTCTGTTGATGGATCAGCGACTGGTACTTCGGCGGTTGCCGTCCACCGGGGCTCATGTCCTCATCCTGATACTGCCGTCCGGCTGCAGTCGGCTGTTCCTCGACCATCCGAGTGAAGCTCTCGCTGGAGTCCTCTCTCATTTGCAGCAGTTGTTGGTTGTGAATCCGGTACTCGTCCAGGCGGTCGCTTCCGTTCTCCGCGAGGGCCGTGCCCGGTCCCGTTGTCACCGCCAGGGCCAATAGCAGGCCGCTGAGGGTCGTCATGTTGAATGTCGATTTCATCGTCGTGTCCTCTTGTTTCCCACTCGCCTTCCCACGAGTTGGATGATCAGCATCGGCCATTGTTACAGCCCGTGGAGACGGCCTGACAGATGGTGCAAAAAAGGACCGGCGGGCCACTGCAAGCCACTGAGTGGCATGGGAATTTCCGAGCTCTCTGCCCGTTCCGGGCGCCCTGTTGCAGGGCAGGCGAGGGAGTTTCTCGCGGGGCGTCCTGCACAAAAAACGCCCCCGCCAATCAGGGCAGGGGCGCCGCGTGGATTCCTCGTCCGTGAGGATTGGGGAGTCGCGGGTCAAGCGTTCGGGGAGGTTTCTCCCTGTTCTTTCCAGCCGCCGCCGAGGGCCTTGTACAGGTTCACCTCGCTGGCCAATTGATTGAGGCGGTCGCCGATCAGTTGCTGGCGGGCGCTGAACAGCTGGCGCTGGGCGTCGAGCAGGGTCAGGTAGCTGTCGACGCCGGTGCGGTAGCGGCGTTCGGCGAGGCGGTAGTACTCCTCGGTGGTTTTCACCAGGGCGCGCTGGGAGCCCAGTTGCTGCTGGTAGGTGGTGCGCGCGGCGAGGCCGTCGGCGACTTCCTGGAAGGCGACCTGGATGGCTTTCTCGTACTGCGCCACCTGGATGTCTTTCTGCAGCTCGGTGTAGTCGAGGTTCGCCTTCAGGCGGCCGGCGGTGAATATCGGCAGGCTGATGCTCGGCTGGAACAGCCAGCTGCCGGAGCCGGCGTCGAACAGACCGGACAGCTCGTTGCTCATGCTGCCGGCGTTGGCGGTCAGGCTGACACTGGGGAAGAAGGCCGCGCGCGCCGCGCCGATGTTGGCGTTGGCCGACTTGAGCAGGTGTTCGGCCCGGACCACGTCCGGGCGACGCTGCAGCAGGTCGGACGGCAGGCCCGGCGGCACCTCGGCCAGCAGGTCGGCGTCCAGCGCCAGGCCTTTTGGCAGGTCCGCTGGCAGGCCGATGCCCACCAGTTGGGTCAGGGCGTTGCGGTCCTGGGCCACCAGGCGGCTGTACTGCGCCAGGCTGACCTGGGCGCTTTCCACCGCGGTGCGCGCCTGGCTCAGGGCCAGGGCGTCGGCGATGCCCACGTCGAAGCTGCGCTGGGTGAGGGCGTAGCTTTCCTGGTAGGTCTTGAGGGTGTCCTGGGTCAGTTGCAGCAGGGCCTGGTCGGCTTGCCAGTCGAGGTAGGCGGTGGCCACCGAGGCCGCCAGGCTGATCTGGGTGCTGCGGCGCGCCTGTTCGGTGGCGAAGTACTGCTCCAGGGCCTGTTCGTTGAGGCTGCGCAGGCGACCGAAGAAGTCCAGCTCCCAGGCGTTGGTGCCCAGGGTGGCGCTGTACTGGCCGCTGGTGGTGGCCTGGCCGCTCTGGCTCAAGGAGCCGGGCAGCCGTTGGCGGGTAGCGCCGCCGTCGGCCGAAAGGCTGGGGAACAGCTCGGAACGCTGGATGCGGTGAAGCGCGCGGTAGGCCTCGACGTTCAGCGCGGCAGTGCGCAGGTCACGGTTGTTGTCCAGGGCGAGCTGCACCAGCTGGCGTAGCGCCGGGTCCTGGAAGAACTCGCGCCAGTCCAGGTCGGCGGCGGCGCTGGATACTTGCGCCGCGCCCTGGCTGTAAGCCTCGCCCTGGGGCCAGGCAGCGTCTACCGGCGCCTCCGGGCGCTGGTAGTCGGGAATCATGGAGCAGCCACCGAGCAGGGTCGCGGCGATGGCCAGGGATATCAGGGAACGCCTCACTGCAGGGCCTCCTTCTTGATCGCAGCCTTGCTCGCCTTGTCTTTGAACAGCGAGCAGACCAGCACGTAGAACAGCGGCACCCAGAAGATGGCCAGGACGGTTGCGGTGAGCATGCCGCCGATCACGCCGGTACCGATGGCGTGCTGGCTGCCGGAGCCGGCGCCATTGGAGATGGCCAGGGGTACCACGCCGAGGATGAACGCCAGAGAGGTCATGATGATCGGGCGCAGGCGCATGCGGCAGGCTTCCACGGCCGCTTCGAACAGACTCTTGCCCTGCTCGTGCAGCTCCTTGGCGAACTCGACGATGAGGATCGCGTTCTTCGCCGACAGGCCAATGGTGGTGAGCAGGCCGACCTGGAAGAACACGTCGTTGGACAGGCCGCGCAGGCTGGTGAACATCAGCGCACCGATCACACCCAGCGGAACCACCAGCATCACCGAGAACGGAATCGACCAGCTCTCGTACAGCGCCGCCAGGCAGAGGAACACCACCAGCAGCGACAGCGCGTAGAGCGCCGGAGCCTGGGAGCCGGACAGGCGTTCCTCGTAGGACAGACCGGTCCAGGAGTAGCCGACCCCGGCGGGCAGTTGCTTGGCGATTTCTTCCACGGCGGCCATGGCTTCACCCGAGCTGTGGCCCGGAGCCGCCTCGCCGAGGATTTCCACCGCCGGCACGCCGTTGTAACGGGCGAGCTTGGGCGCGCCGTAGGTCCATTCGCCGCTGGCGAAGGCGCTGAATGGCACCATCTGGCCCTGGTCGTTGCGCACGTACCACTTGTTCAGGTCTTCCGGGTTCATCCGTGCTTCGGACTCACCCTGCAGGTAGACCTTCTTCACCCGGCCACGGTCGATGAAGTCGTTGACGTAGCTGGCGCCCCAAGCGATGGACACGGTGCTGTTGATGTCGGACAGGGAAAGACCGTGGGCACGGGCTTTCTCGTCGTCGATCTGCAACTGGTATTGCGGCTCGTCGCGCAGGCCGTTGGCGCGAACGCGGTTGAGCACCGGGTTCTTTGCCGCCAGTTCGACGAACTGGTCGCGGGCGGCGTTCAGCGCTTCGTGGCCGATGCCGGCGCGGTCCTGCAGGAACAGGTTGAAGCCGGTGGCGTTACCCAGCTCCATCACTGCCGGCGGGGCGAAGGCGAAGACCATCGCATCGCGGAAGCTGAAGAAGTGCCGCTGGGCACGCTGGGCCAGGTCGAACACGCTCTGGCCTTCGGCCGTGCGCTCTTCCCACGGCTTGAGCATGATGAAGGCCATGCCCGAGCTCTGGCCGCGGCCGGCGAAGTTGAAGCCGGTCACGGTGAACACGGACTGGACGGTGTCCTTCTCCTGCTCCAGCAGGTATTCGCGCATCTGGTCCACGACCACCTGGGTACGCTCGGCACTGGCGCCGGACGGGGTCTGCACCTGGGCGAAGAGCACGCCCTGGTCTTCCTCGGGGAGGAAGGCGGTGGGAATGCGGGTGAACAGCCAGCCCATGGCGACCAGGATCACCACGTAGAGCATCAGGTAGGGCGCTTTGCGCTTGAGCACGCCGCGCACGCCACGCTCGTAGCTCTGCACGCTGCGGTCGAAGGTGCGGTTGAACCAGCCGAAGAAGCCGCGCTTCTCAGCATGGCCCTTGGCGACAGGCTTGAGCAGGGTGGCGCAGAGGGCCGGGGTGAAGATCAGCGCCACCAGCACCGACAAGGCCATGGCCGAGACGATGGTGATGGAGAACTGCTTGTAGATCACGCCGGTGGAACCGCCGAAGAAGGCCATCGGCAGGAACACCGCCGAAAGCACCAGGGCGATGCCCACCAGCGCGCCCTGGATCTGGCCCATGGATTTGCGGGTGGCTTCCAGGGGCGACAGGCCTTCCTCGGCCATCACCCGTTCGACGTTCTCCACGACCACGATGGCGTCGTCCACCAACAGGCCGATGGCGAGCACCATGGCGAACATGGTCAGGGTGTTGATGGTGAAGCCGAACATCGCCAGCACGCCGAAGGTGCCAAGCAGTACCACGGGCACGGCAAGGGTCGGAATGATGGTGGCACGCAGGTTCTGCAGGAACAGGAACATCACCAGGAACACCAGGACGATGGCTTCGCCCAGGGTGTGGATAACGCCTTCGATGGAGGCGGAAACCACCGGGGTGGTGTCGTAGGGGAAGACCACTTTCATCCCGGCGGGGAAGAAGGGCTCCAGTTCCTTCATGGTGGCGCGGATCGCCTTGGCGGTGTCCAGGGCGTTGGCGCCGGTGGCCAACTTGATCGCCATGCCGGAAGCCGGCTTGCCGTTGAACTGGGCACTGATGCTGTAGTTCTCGCCACCCAGCTCGATCTTGGCGACGTCACGCAGGCGCACCTGGGAGCCGTCGCGATTCACCTTCAGGAGGATCTGGCCGAACTGCTCGGGGGTCTGCAGGCGGGTCTTGCCGATGATGGTGGCGTTGAGCTGGGTACCGGGCGAGGCGGGCAGGCCGCCGAGCTGGCCGGAGGAGATCTGCACGTTCTGCGCCTGGATCGCGGTCTTCACGTCCACCGGCGTCAGCTGGTAGTTGTTCAGCCGCGCCGGGTCCAGCCAGATGCGCATGGCGTACTGGGCGCCGAACACCTGAAAGTCACCCACACCCTTGGTCCGCGAGATTGGGTCCTGGATGTTGGAGACGATGTAGTTGGCCAGGTCGTTCTTGTCCATGCTGCCGTCTTCGGAGACGACGCCGATGACCAGCAGGAAGTTCTTCACCGCCTTGGTCACGCGGATGCCTTGCTGCTGGACTTCCTGGGGCAGCAGCGGGGTGGCCAGCTGGAGTTTGTTCTGCACCTGCACCTGGGCGATGTCCGGGTTGGTGCCCTGCTCGAAGGTGGCAGTGATGGTCATGCTGCCGTCGGAGTTGCTCTCCGAGGAGATGTAGCGCAGGCCGTCGATGCCATTGAGCTGCTGCTCGATGATCTGCACCACGGTGTCCTGCACCGTTTGCGCGGAGGCGCCGGGGTAGCTGACCTGGATACCGACCGCAGGCGCGGCGATGCTAGGGTACTGGTTGATCGGCAACTTGAGGATGGACAGGCCGCCGGCGAGCATGATCACCAGCGCGATCACCCAGGCGAAGATGGGGCGATCAATGAAGAATCTCGACATCAGCGGGCTCCTCAGTGGCTCTTGGCCAAGTTGTCACCCGCCGGTTGCTGGGCGGCCACATTGGTTGCTGGCGCTGCGTTCACTTCGACGCCAGGGCGCACGAACTGCAGGCCTTCGGTAATCAGGCGGTCGCCGGGGTTGAGGCCTTCGCTGACCAGCCAGCGGTCGCCGACGGTGCGTTCGGCCTTCAGCTGGCGCAGTTCCACCTTGTTCTCGGCGTTCACCACCAGGGCGGTGGCCTGGCCCTTGAGGTCGCGGGTCACGCCTTGCTGCGGGGCGAGGATGGCTTCCTGCTTCACCGCCGAGCCCAGGCGGGCGTGGACGAACATGCCGGGCAGCAGGTTGTGTTCCGGGTTGGGGAACACCGCGCGTACCGTCACCGAGCCGGTGCCTTCGTCCACCGACACTTCGGAAAACTCCAGGCTGCCCTTGTGCGGGTATTCGCTACCGTCTTCGAGCAGCAGGGACACCTTGGCGCCACTGGCTCCCGCCTTCTCAAGCTGGCCTTCGGCCATTTCCCGGCGCAGGCGCAGCAGGTCCTTGGTGGACTGGGTGACGTCGACGTAGATCGGGTCGAGCTGCTGGATGGTGGCCATGGCTGTGGTCTGGCCGTTGCTCACCAGCGCGCCTTCAGTGACGGCCGAGCGGCCGACGCGGCCGGAAATGGGCGCCAGCACCTTGGTGTAGCGCAGGTCGATCCTTGCCTTCTCCAGCGCGGCTTCGGCCTGCAGGCGGGCGGCCTGGGATTCGTCGTAGGCCTGCTTGCTCACGGCCTGGTCGCTGACCAGGTCCTTGTAGCGGTCCGCCAGCGACTGCGCCGAAGCCAGGCTGGCCTGGGCGCTCTTGTAGGTGGCGGAGTAGACGGACGGGTCTATCTGGTAGAGCTGCTGCCCGGCCTTGACCTCGCTGCCTTCGGTGAACAGGCGCTTCTGGATGATGCCGTCTACCTGCGGGCGCACTTCGGCAATGCGGAATGCCGCCGTGCGGCCGGGGAGTTCGGTGGTGAGCGTGAAGCTCTGGGGCTGGAGGGTGACAACGCCGACGCTGGGCGTCTGGGCGGGCGGGGGAGCCGAGGCTTCCTGACAACCAGTCAGGGTGAGCGTGGCCAGTGCGATGGCGGAAACCAAGGCGGCAAAGGCTGGCTTCATGGGCATCTGAAGGGACCTCATTCTTTCTGGGGGACAGCTCTCGGGCAGAGGGCTGGGCGCAGGACAGGTTCTGGATTCTTGCGGAGGTGTACGAATATACGTACATGCGTGTATGTTTGTAAAACGAATCTTCCTGTGCCGATGTCAGAAATTGTTTCGGATTTGTGATGATTTTTCCTTTGTAAGCAATCAGATAGGTCCTAGCGGCGAATGGCCAGACGTACCAAAGAGGAAGCCGAAGAAACCCGCGTGCAGATACTCGACGCCACCGAGCGGGTATTTCACGAGAAGGGGGTTTCGCGCGCCTCCCTGGCAGAGATCGCCGCTGCCGCCGGCGTGAGCCGCGGCGCCATCTACTGGCATTTCGAGAACAAGACCGACCTGTTCCAGGCCATGCTCGAGCGCATCCACATGCCGTTGGAAGAGCTGGCCCGCGCCAGTGAGAGCGAAGATGAGCCCGACCCCCTGGGACGTATGCACCAGTTGCTGGTGCGTCTGCTCAAGCGCGTGGAGCTGGACCCGCAGAGCCGGCGCATCCACGAGATCCTTCGACACAAGGTGGAGTACACGGAGGAGCTGGGCGATCTGCGGCAGAAGATGCAGGACCACAGCACCGAATGCGATCTGCGAATCGCCAAGGCCCTGCGCAATGCCGTGAGCCGGGGCCAGTTACCGGCGGACCTGGACTGTGGCCGCGCGGCCATCAGCCTGCATGCCTATATCGAAGGCATCCAGACCAACTGGCTGCTGGTGCCGGATGGCTATTCCCTGGCGGCGGAGGCGGAGTGCCTGGTCAACAGCCTGATGGATATGCTGCGCTTCAGCCCGGCACTGCGGGTGAGGGCCGTCTGAGGGACCTCGGCCCGCACGCTGAAAAAGCGGTGCGCATGGCACACCCTACGATTGGCGCCATCCGGGGTAGGGTGCGCCGCGCGCACCAGCGGCGCTTTCAGCACCTGACAAGGCACGTTGGCAGCCGGGGTTTGGCCTGCGCAGACGCTATACGTCATTTATCCGGCGCCAATCCGGTCGTGCGGACGCCTGTCGCAACTCGCTTTTCTCCATGCAAATCAGCCATGAATCCCTCTAGGACGGGTATTTCGGCCTTGATGCGAACAGCTCTCGCCTGGCCGGCTGTGTCGCTGGTCGGGGTTAATCCCGCAGCCGTCTGGCGGGCGGGGGTCCGCACTGGCGACGTGCGGGACTCTTGGCTAAGCATGTTTGTAGGCTTCTGTCGGGGGCAGCGCCGTTCCGCTCCTGGGGCTTGAACTACAAGAATACGGCCGGACCTAGGCCGAACCCATCACTCAGCCAGTGGAGCGCCGGGATGAAGAATTTCTCGCAGCCCCGTACCGAGTTATCCGAGGCTCTTAGCGGCTTGCGCCGAACCTTCTATGTGGTTGGCGGTTTCAGCGGTGTCATCAACCTGATGATGCTGGCCCCCGCGTTGTACATGCTGCAGGTTTACGACCGCGTACTGGCCAGCAGCAACATCACCACCCTGGTGATGCTGACGGTCCTGATGGTCGGACTCTATGTGCTCATGTCATTGCTGGAAGTGGTGCGTTCGACGGTGCTGATCCGCCTTGGCAACCGGTTGGACATGGGCCTGAACAAGCGTGTCTTCAACGCGTCCTTCGAGCGCAACCTGCGGCGTGCCGGCGGCAACCCGGCCCAGGCCCTGCAGGACCTGTCGCAGGTTCGCCAGTTCCTCACCGGCAATGGGCTGTTCGCCTTCTTCGATGCGCCCTGGACGCCCATCTACCTGCTGGTGATCTTCCTCGTGCACCCGCTGCTGGGCATCATCACCCTGGTGGGGTCGGTGATCCTCTTCGGCCTGGCGCTGCTGACCGAGATGGTCACCCGCGGCCCGCTGATGGAGGCCAATCAGGCGGCCATGTCGTCCGGCTCCTTCGCCAACAACAACCTGCGCAATACCGAAGTGATCGAGGCCATGGGCATGCTGCCGGCGATTCGCGAGCGCTGGTACGGTGGCTATCAGCGCATCCTCGAGAAGCAGACCCAGGCGTCGGACCGCGCCGCCTACATCAGCGGCGCCAGCCGTTTCGTGCGGATCACGTTGCAGTCGCTGATCCTCGGTGCGGGGGCACTGCTGGCGATCAAGGGCGAGATCACCGCGGGGATGATGATTGCCAGTTCGATCCTCAGCGGTCGTGCCATGGCGCCGGTGGAACAGGCCATCGGCGTGTGGAAGCAATTGCTGTCCGCCCGTGGTTCCTGGGAGCGTCTGTCCAAGTTGCTGCAGGACTTCCCTGCGCGCAAAGACGCCATGGCGCTGCCCAAGCCCCAAGGCGCGCTGTCGGTGGAGCAGGCCATGACCGCCGCGCCCGGCGGCGTAGCGACCATCCTGCGCGGGATCAATTTCAGCCTGTCGCCGGGTGAGGCGCTTGGCATCATCGGACCGTCGGCGGCGGGTAAATCCACCCTGGCCCGCCTGCTGGTCGGCGTCTGGCCGGCGCAGGGGGGCAAGATCCGTCTGGACGGCGCCGATATCTTCCAGTGGAACAAGGATGAATTGGGCCCCTGGATCGGCTACCTGCCCCAGGACGTGGAGCTGTTCGAAGGCACCATCGCCGACAACATCGCCCGCTTTGGCCAGGTGAACAGCGAGGAAGTGATCTTGGCCGCCAAGCGCGCCGGGGTACACGAGATGGTCCTGCGCTTCGAGAAGGGCTACGACACACCGCTGGGCGTGGACGGCAGCCCGTTGTCCGGTGGCCAGAAGCAGCGTATTGCACTGGCCCGGGCCATCTATGGCGACCCCTCGATGATCATCCTCGACGAGCCCAACGCCAACCTCGACGACGTGGGCGAAGCGGCACTGGTCGAGGCCATCCTCGACCTGAAGAAGCGCGGCAAGACGCTGATTCTGATTTCCCACCGCCCCAGTGTGCTCAGCACGGTGGACAAGGTCCTGCTGCTGCGCGATGGCGGCATGCAGTTGTTCGGTCCCCGCGAAGAAGTCTTCGCGGCGCTGCGACAGGCCAGCGTCATGCCCTCGGTGGGCACGCCCAACCTGTCGTCGATGCGGGCAAAGGAGTAATCGATCATGCAACAGGCAAGCGAAAGCAAGGCCCTGGTCCGGGTCGATCAACCAACACACGTGGACATGGATGACGCCCGCCCTGCCCGTTGGGGCGTCTGGATGGTGTTGGCCGGGTTCGGCGGTTTCCTGGTCTGGGCCATATGGGCCCCACTGGATGCAGGTGTAGTGGCCAACGCCACGGTCAACGTCACCAACGCCCGCAAGACGGTTCAGCACCTCACCGGCGGTGAAGTGGACGCCATCCTCGTGCGCGAAGGCGACAAGGTGCGCACCGGCCAGGAACTGGTGCGTCTGGATCCAACCCAGGCGATCGCCGAGCAGGGTGCCCTGAGCTCCCAGTACATCGTCGCCAAGACCGTGGAAGATCGCCTGGTTGCCGAGCGCGATGGCGCCGACACCGTGACCTTCGCCCCGGACCTGCTGGAGCGCTTCAGCGGCGACCCGCGCCTGATAGAGTCCATCGCCTTGCAGCAGCGGCTGTTCCATACCCGGCGCAAGGCGCTGCTGGGTGAGATCAGCATCCTCCATGAGAACCTCAACGGCGCCGAAGAGCAGCTCAAGGGCCTGCGCCAGGTCCAGGCCACCCGCGCCAGTCAGTCGAGCCTGCTGGGCCAGGAGCTGGAAGGCGTGCGCAGCCTGGCCGCCGAGGGCTACATCCCGCGTAACCGCATGCTGGAACTGGAGCGCAGTGCCTCGGAACTGAATGGCTCCATGGCGCAGAACATCGCCGATATCGGCCGCACCCGGAACCAGATTGCCGAGCTCAAGCTGCGCATCCTCCAGCGTGAGCAGGACTTCCAGAAAGAAGTGGAATCCCAGCTGACGGATGTGCAGAAGGAGGCCACCTCCCTGGGCGAGCGCCTGCGTTCGGTGGACTACCAGGTGGACAACACCGTGATCCGTTCGCCCATCGACGGCATCGTCCTCGGCCTGAACATCGCCACCGTGGGCGGCATCATCCAGCCGGGGGCGCGGATCATGGACGTGATTCCAGACAAGGAGCCGCTGCAGGTGGACGCCCAGGTGCCGGTGCAGGCCATCGACAAGATGGTGCCTGGATTGCCGGTGGATATCACCTTCCCGGCCTTCAACCATGCGCAGACGCCGAACATCCCCGGCCGCGTGCTGACGGTCGCCGCCGACCGCCTGGTGGACGAAGCCAGTAAACAGCCCTATTACTTGACCCAGGTAGAAGTGACCGAAGAGGGCATGAAACTGCTCGGGCCGAACAATATCCGGGCGGGCATGCCAGCCACAGTGACTATCAAGACCGGTGAGCGCAGCCTGATGAGCTACCTGATGAAGCCTCTGCTGGGTCGCGTCGGCGGCGCATTCAAGGAGCAGTGACATGAGAACCTGGAAGTTCGCAGCTGGACTCGTCGGAGCCGTCACCCTGCCTGTGTCGGCCATGGACCTCAGCGAAGCCTGGAATACCTACCAGAGCCAGGGGCCGACCTACCTGGCTTCGGTGCATGAGCGCCAGGCCGGTCAGGAATACAAGGAACTGGGCAAGGCGGGCCTGCTGCCGAGCATCAACGCGACTGCGTACTGGAGGCGGGTGGATGGCACCAGCGAACAGGACAACATTCTCGGCCGCAGTGTGGAGAGCGACCTGGAGTACGACTCCAGGGGCGCGGTGGTGGAGTTGCGCCAGCCACTGTTCAACAAGCAACGCATGGCCGAGTACCGCCAGGGAAAGCAGCGCACCCTGTTCAGTGATGCCGTGTTCGACGTCAAGACCCAGGAATCGGCGATCAGCCTGGCCAGCCGTTATTTCTCTGTGCTGCTGGCGCTGGAAACCATTGACCTGGCCAAGGTCAAGCTGAAAAACCTGGACCAGCAGGTGATGTCCGCCAAACGGCGTTTCGAGCTGGGTGACGGCACCGTGATCGACGTCGACCAGGCCTCCGCACGGCGCGACCTGGCCCAGGCCGAGCTGATCGAAGCCGAGGACAACCTGCTGGTGGCGCGGCGCCTGCTGCAGGAGTTGCTTGGCGTGGTGCCGGAGGAGATGTCTACCCTGCGCACCGAGTTCCCCACGCCGCCGCTGGAGCCGCCAAGCTTGCAGGACTGGATCAATGACGCGCGGGCCAACAACCCCACCATCATTGCTCGCAGCCGCAGCTTGGATGCATCGGAGGAAGAGGTTAACCGTGCCAAGGCCGGGCACTGGCCAACCCTGGATTTCGTCGCGGCCTACAACGACTCGGAAAGTGACTCGGTCTCCACCCAGAACCAGGCGAACAAGTACGGTTCGGTGGGCGTGGAGTTCCGCATGCCGATCTTCACCGGGGGAGCCACCAGCGCCCAGGTGCGCCAGGCGTCGGCGAATCGCGAACTGGCCAACGACCAGCTCAATTCCAGCCGTGAAGAAGTGCTGTCCGGAACCACCCGCGAGTTCCGTGGCGTGCAGAGCGGTGAGCAGCGGGTACGGGCGCTGGAGACGGCGGTGGTGTCCAGCGAACGGGCACAAGACTCTGCGCGCAAGGGCTTCCAGGCGGGTACCAGCACCAACCTGGACATCCTCAATGCCGAGGAACAGGCCTTCATCGCCCGGCGCGACCTGCTGGAAGCCAAGCTGCGGTATCTGCTCTCGCGACTGCGCCTGGCGGCGTCGGTAGGGGCCCTGGGCGAGGACGATATCCAGCAGGCCAATGCCTATCTGGGGCCGCCGCTGCCGATGCATCCGTGATGATTGGCGGGGGAGAGGGTAGTGTCAGCCCGCACGGTGCCGGGCATGGGCACGTTGGGTTTCGTTCCTCTACCCAACCTACGGTTGTGCTCCGCGCCAGCTTGCAGCAGTTTTCAGGCCGCTGTTGGCTTCAGGACGGCTTGTACCTCGCCGGCGCGAGTCACCCCTCTCCTCTTCAGGGAGAGGGGATGGGGGAGAGGGAAATGGGGTTGCGCAACAGGCTCACCGCGCCGCACTCACCCCTTCCAGCGTCGCAAACGAGGTGTCCTTGGCGGTCAGCAGGAAGTCGCGCATGAAGGGCGCGTCCAGCATGTCGGCGCGGATCGCCGCGAACAGGGTGCAATACAGGCCTTTCTCACCCAGGCGCTTGGCAGTGACATAGCCCCGCGAGCTGTACTCGTGCAGTGCCCAGTTGGGCAGGCAGCAGACGCCACGGCCGCTGGCCACCAGTTGCATCATCATCACCGTGAGTTCCGAGGTGCGCACCTGGGCGGGTTCCACGTCCGCCGGTTCGAGGAAGCGGGTGAAGATATCCAGGCGGTCGCGTTCCACCGGGTAGGTGATCAGCGTCAGGCTGGCCAGGTCATCGGGCACGATGAAGGGTCTGCTCGCCAGGGTGTGCTGGTTGTCCACCGCCAGCAGCGCTTCGTAGGTAAAGAGCGGCACATAGGTGATGCCGGCCAGGTCCACCGGGTCTGAGGTCACCACCAGGTCCAGGTCGCCACGAGCCAAGGCGGGTAGGGGGGCGAAGGAAAAGCCGGACGCCAGGTCCAGCTCCACTTCCGGCCAGGCATCGCGGAACTGGTCGATGGTGGGCATCAACCACTGGAAACAGCTGTGGCACTCGATGGCCATGTGCAGGCGGCCGGCAGTGCCGCCCGCCAGGCGTGCCAGGTCGCGCTCGGCGCTGCGCAGCTGCGGCAGGAGGCTGTCGGCCAGCTGCAGCAGACGAAGGCCGGCACTGGTGAAGCGCACTGGCTTGGTCTTGCGCACGAACAGCTGCATGCCGAGGCGCTCTTCCAGTTCCTTGAACTGGTGGGAGAGCGCGGACTGGGTCAGGTGCAGGCGTTCGGCGGCTTCCACCAGGCTGTCGGCTTCGCGCAAGGCGTGCAGGGTTCTGAGATGGCGCAGCTCAAGCATGGTGGCGCTCCATGAGTGAAATTTGAGATGAACACGAATTTGTTGAGTTTGTCTCAAGTTGTCAGGACTGTCGACAATGGCCTCCATCATTTGCATGGAGATTCGACAACATGGCGCTTTCCCACTCACTCGGCTTCCCGCGCATTGGCCGCGACCGTGAACTGAAGAAGGCACTGGAAACCTTCTGGAAGGGCGAACTCGATGAAACCGGCCTGCGCGCCGTAGGCCGCCGGCTGAGGGCCGAGCACTGGCAATTGCAGAAGGACGCCGGTATCGAACTGCTGCCGGTGGGCGACTTCGCCTGGTACGACCAGGTGCTGACCCATTCCCTGACCTTTGGCGTCATCCCCGAACGCTTCCGTCCCCACACAGGCAAGCCAGGCCTGGAGACGCTGTTCAGCATGGCGCGTGGCGTCAGCAAAGGCTGCTGCGGTGGTGCCCACGCGCAAGAGATGACCAAGTGGTTCGATACCAACTATCACTACCTGGTGCCCGAATTTTCCGCCGACCAACAGTTCGCCCTGGGCTGGGAACAACTGTTCGAGGAAGTGGGAGAGGCCCACGCGCTGGGTCACAGCGTCAAGCCCGTACTGATCGGCCCGCTGACCTACCTCTGGTTGGGCAAGGCCAAGGGTGGCGAGTTTGACAAGCTCGACCTGCTGGACCGCCTGCTGCCAGTCTATGGCGAAATCTTCCAGCGTCTGGCCGCCCAGGGGGTGGAGTGGGTGCAGATCGATGAGCCGATCCTGGTGCTGGACTTGCCCCAGGACTGGAAGAATGCGTTCGAACGTGCTTACAACCTGATCCAGCGCGATCCGCTGAAGAAGCTGATCGCCACCTACTTCGGTGGCCTGGAGGACAACCTCGGCCTGGCGGCCAGCCTGCCGCTGGACGGCCTGCACATCGACCTGGTGCGTGCCCCGGAGCAGTATCCGACCATCCTCGACCGCCTGCCGGCCTACAAGGTGCTGTCGCTGGGTGTGGTGAATGGCCGCAACGTCTGGCGCTGCGACCTGGACAAGGCCCTCGATGTGCTGAGCCATGCCCACGAGCGGCTGGGCGAGCGTCTTTGGGTGGCGCCCTCCTGCTCGCTGCTGCATAGCCCGGTGGACCTGGCTCGCGAAGACCAACTGGACGCCGAGCTGAAGGGCTGGCTGGCCTTTGCCGTGCAGAAGTGCGAGGAAGTCGCCGTGCTGTCCCGCGCCCTGACCGAGCCGGAAGCCCCGGCGGTGCTGGAGGCCCTGGCTTTGAGCCGCGCCGTGCAGGCCAGCCGTGCAGCGTCACCGCGTATCCACAAGCCGGACGTACAGGCCCGCCTGGCGGCCCTCCGCCCGGAAGACAGCCAGCGCACAACGCCGTTTGCCGAGCGCATCGAGAAGCAGCGTGCGCGTCTTTACCTGCCGGCGTTCCCGACCACCACCATTGGCTCCTTCCCCCAGACCCCGGCGATTCGACTGGCACGCCAGGCGTTCAAGCAGGGTCGTTTGTCGGAGGCGCAATACACCGAGGCCATGCACAGTGAAATCCGCCACGCGGTGGAGGTGCAGGAGCGCCTGGGCCTGGATGTGCTGGTGCATGGCGAGGCGGAGCGCAATGACATGGTGGAGTACTTCGCCGAGCAGATGGACGGCTATGCCTTCACCCGCTTCGGCTGGGTGCAGAGCTACGGGTCACGCTGCGTCAAACCCGCCATCATCTATGGCGACCTGAGTCGTCCCAAGGCGATGACGGTGGAGTGGATCCGCTATGCGCAGGGCCTGACCGCCAAGTGGATGAAGGGCATGCTGACCGGACCGGTGACTATGCTGATGTGGTCCTTCCCGCGCGAGGACGTCGCTCGCGAGGTGCAGGCACGGCAACTGGCGCTGGCCATCCGCGATGAAGTGGCTGACCTGGAGGCGGCGGGCATCCACATCGTACAGATCGACGAGGCGGCCTTCCGCGAGGGGTTGCCGCTACGCCGGGCCGATTGGCAGCCCTATCTGGACTGGGCCACCGAAGCCTTCCGCCTGAGCGCCAGTGGTGTGCAGGACGACACCCAGATTCATACTCACATGTGCTACAGCGAGTTCAACGACGTGATCGAGTCCATCGCTGCCATGGATGCCGACGTCATCACCATCGAGACCTCGCGCTCTGACATGGAGCTGCTGGACACCTTCGAGACCTTCGCCTATCCGAACGAGATCGGTCCCGGCGTGTATGACATCCACTCGCCGCGGGTGCCGGACAGCGCCGAGATGGCCTCGCTGCTGCGCAAGGCGGCCAGGCGCATTCCCGCCGAGCGGCTTTGGGTCAACCCCGATTGCGGCCTGAAGACCCGTGCTTGGCCGGAAACCGAGGCAGCGCTGGTGAACATGGTGGCGGCGGCACGGCAGCTCCGGGTGGAGTTCGCTTGAGGCCACACGACACAGGTAGGTTGGGCTGAGCTCGGCGAAGCCCAACAGCGGAGTCCGGCACGGACAGCCATTGGGCCGCGCTGTGCTTGGCCCAACCCGCATCCGTGCGGCTCAGTCGATCTTGGTGCCGTAGGCCTGCTGGTCGGCGTGGTAAGAGGAGCGTACCAAGGGGCCTGCAGCCACATTCTTGAAGCCCATCGCGGCGCCCTGCTCGGCGAACCAGGCGAAGGTGTCCGGGTGGACGAAGCGCTGCACCGGCATGTGGCTGCGCGACGGCTGCAGGTACTGGCCGAGGGTGAGCATGTCGATCTCGTGCTCGCGCATGCGCTGCATGACCTCGATCACTTCGTCGTCTGTCTCACCCAGGCCCAGCATCAGGCCGGACTTGGTCGGAACCCCCGGCACCCGTTGCTTGAACTTCTGCAACAGGTCCAGCGACCACTCGAAGTCCGAGCCTGGACGCGCGGCCTTGTACAGGCGCGGTACGGTTTCCAGGTTGTGGTTGAACACATCCGGCGGCTCCTGCTCGGTGATGGCGAGTGCCACGTCCATGCGCCCGCGGTAGTCCGGCACCAGGGTTTCCAGCTGGATGCCCGGCGACAGCTTGCGGATTTCCCGCAGGCAGTCGGCGAAGTGCCGGGCACCGCCGTCGCGCAGGTCGTCGCGGTCTACCGAAGTGATCACCACGTACTTCAGGCGCAGGTCGGCAATGGCGATGGCGAGGTTCTTCGGCTCATCGACATCCAGCGGCTTGGGCCGGCCATGGCCGACGTCGCAGAAGGGGCAGCGACGGGTGCAGATGTCGCCCATGATCATGAAGGTGGCGGTGCCGCCGGAGAAGCACTCGCCCAGGTTCGGGCAGGAGGCTTCCTCACAGACGCTGTGCAATTTGTGCTTGCGCAGCAGTTGCTTGATGCGCGCCACCTCGGGCGATGCGCTGATGGGCACGCGGATCCAGTCGGGTTTGCGTGGCACTTCATCGGTGGGAATGATCTTCACCGGGATGCGCGCCACCTTCTCGGCGCCGCGCAGTTTTACACCGGCCTGCAACGGCTGCGGACGCGGGGTGATCTGAGGTTCGGTCATGTTATTGCTCCGAAGGCTCGGCGTTTTTCGTAGGAGCGAGCTCTGCTCGCGAAGCTGTTTGCGAGCAGAGCTCGCTCCTACCCGTTCAAGGAAGGCGTGCGCCTTCAGCCGCGGTAGTAGCGCTGCGGCACGAAGGGGGCCTTGGCGACTTTCATAGCGACGCGCTTGCCACGTACCAGGGCCCAGACCTCGCTGTCCAGCGCGGCGTGGCTGGCGGCGACGTAGCCCATGGCCACCGGCGCGCCCAGGCTGGGGCCGAAGCCGCCGCTGGTGACGCAGCCGATGGCGGTGCCGTCGGCGTCGACGATTTCCGCGCCTTCGCGCACCGGCACGCGCTCTTGCGGCAGCAGGCCGACGCGCTTCTTGGTCACGCCGTCATGCTGCTGGGCGTAGATGCGCTCGGCGCCGGGGAAGTTGCCGGCGCGCAGGCCGTCGGCGCGGCGGGCCTTGGAAATGGCCCAGGTCAGGCTCGCTTCGATCGGGGTGGTTTCGCCGGTCATGTCGTGGCCATAGAGGCACAGGCCGGCTTCCAGGCGCAGCGAGTCGCGCGCGCCGAGGCCAATGGGCTGGACTTCCGGCTGGGCCAGCAGGCTGCGCGCCAGGGCTTCGGCCTGGGCCACGGGCACGGAAATCTCGTAGCCGTCCTCGCCGGTGTAGCCGGAGCGGCTGACGTAGCAGTCCACGCCGTCCAGGCGCACGCTGGCGAACTGCATGAAGGTCATGTTCTTCACCTCCGGGGCGAGGCGGCCGAGCACCTCGGCGGCGGCCGGGCCTTGCAGGGCGAGCAGGGCGCGGGAGTCGAACAGCGACTCGATTGCGCATTGCTCGGCGAGGTGCTGCTGGAGGTGGGCCAGGTCCTGCTCCTTGCAGGCGGCGTTGACCACCAGGAACAGCTGGTCTTCGGCCAGGCGGGCGACCATCAGGTCGTCGAGGATGCCGCCATTTTCATCAGTGAACATCGCATAGCGCTGCAGGCCCACCGGCAGGTCGAGGATATCGACCGGCACCAGGCTTTCCAGGGCGCGGGCGGCGTTCGCGCCACGCAGGACGATCTGGCCCATGTGGGACACGTCGAACAGGCCAGCCTGTTCACGGGTGTGCAGGTGCTCCTTGAGCACGCCGAGGGGGTACTGCACCGGCATGTCGTAGCCGGCGAAAGGCACCATGCGCGCGCCGAGTTCGAGGTGCAGGGCGTGCAGCGGGGTTTTGGCGAGGTCGGTCATGTAAGGCTCCAAAGCGAGAGTCGGTGCGGGTTGGGGCGCCCCTCTCCCCCGGCCCCTCTCCCTGAAGGGCGAGGGGAGACAAGCTCCCTCTCCCGCGTGCGGGAGAGGGCTGGGGAGAGGGCGCTCTTCAGCATTCGATGATGTTCACGGCGAGGCCGCCGCGGGCGGTTTCCTTGTACTTGCTCTTCATGTCGGCACCGGTCTGGCGCATGGTGCGGATCACCTTGTCCAGGGAGATGAAGTGCTGGCCATCTCCACGTAGCGCCATGCGTGCGGCATTGATGGCCTTCACCGAGCCCATGGCGTTGCGCTCGATGCAGGGCACCTGGACCAGGCCGCCGACCGGGTCGCAGGTCAGCCCGAGGTTGTGTTCCATGCCGATCTCGGCGGCGTTCTCCACTTGCTGCGGGGTGCCGCCGAGGACTTCGCACAGCGCGCCGGCAGCCATGGAGCAGGCCACGCCGACCTCGCCCTGGCAGCCCACTTCGGCGCCGGAGATGGAGGCGTTCTCCTTATAGAGGATGCCGATGGCGGCGGCGGTGAGCAGGAAACGCTCGACGCCGTCGTCGTTGGCGCCGGGCACGAAGCGGCTGTAGTAGTGCAGCACGGCCGGGACGATGCCCGCCGCGCCGTTGGTGGGCGCGGTGACCACGCGGCCGCCGGTGGCGTTTTCCTCGTTCACCGCCAGGGCGTAGAGGTTCACCCAGTCCAGCACGCTGAGGCTGTCCTTGAGGTTGGCCTCCGGGTGTTCGCTGAGCTGGCGATAGAGCGCGGCGGCACGGCGTTTCACCTTGAGCCCGCCGGGCATGATGCCTTCCTTGCGGCAGCCAGTGGTCACGCAGTCCTGCATCACTTGCCAGATCTTCATCAGGCCCGCGCTGGTTTCCTCAGGGGTGCGCCAGGCCTGCTCGTTCTCGCGCATCAGGCCGCTGATGGAAAGCCCGCTGGCGGTGCAGTGGGCGAGTATGTCCCTGGCGGTCTTGAAGGGATAGGCGAGCGGCGTGCGGTCTTCGACGATGCGGTCCAGGCCGGCGGCTTCTTCATCCACCACGAAGCCACCGCCCACCGAGTAGTACTCGCGCGAACGGATCTGGATGCCGGCGGCGTCGAAGGCGCGGAAGATCATGCCGTTGGGGTGGTAGGGGAGCGGTTTGCGAATCAGCGCCAGGTGCTCCTTTTCCACGAAATGGATCTCCCGCTCACCCAGCAGCCGCAGGCGCCCGCTCTCGCGAATGATCGCCAGGCGCAGGTCCACCGTGCCGGTGTCCACCAGGTCCGGCTGCTCACCCTCCAGCCCCAGCAGCACGGCCTTGTCGCTGCCGTGGCCCTTGCCGGTTGCGCCGAGGGAGCCGTAGAGCTCCGCCCGGACGCCAGCCGTCCGCTCCAGCAGCCCGTCGGCCTCCAGCCCCTGGGCGAAGCGCGCGGCGGCACGCATCGGGCCGACCGTGTGGGAGCTGGAGGGGCCGATACCGATCTTGAACAGGTCGAAGACGCTGAGGGACATGTGCCGTCTCCCGGTCAGGCCGAATAGACCGGGAAGCGCGCGCAGAGCGCCGCTACCTGGTGGGCCACCTGGGCTTCGACATCAGCATCGCCGAGGTGGTCGAGGATGTCGCAGATCCAGCCCGCCAGTGCCGTGCATTCCTGCTCGCCGAAGCCCCGGGTGGTGGCTGCCGGGGTGCCGATGCGCAGGCCCGAGGTTACGAAGGGCGACTGCGGGTCGTTCGGTACGGCGTTCTTGTTCACGGTGATGCCGGCGCGGCCGAGGGCGGCGTCCGCTTCCTTGCCGGTCTTGCCCTGCTTGATCAGGCTGACCAGGAACAGGTGGTTGTCGGTGCCGCCGGAGACCACGTCGTAGCCGCGCTCGATGAACACCTTGGCCATCGCCTGGGCGTTCTGGATCACCTGGGCCTGGTAGTCCTTGAAGCCAGGCTCCAGCGCCTCCTTGAAGCACACCGCCTTGGCGGCGATCACGTGCATCAGCGGGCCGCCCTGGGCGCCGGGGAAGACGGCGGAGTTCAGCTTCTTCTCGATCTCGTCGTTGGACTTGGCCAGGATCAGGCCGCCGCGCGGACCGCGCAGGGTCTTGTGGGTGGTGGTGGTGACCACGTCGGCGTAGGGCAGTGGGTTCGGGTACAGACCGGCAGCCACCAGACCAGCCACGTGGGCCATGTCGACGAACAGCAGCGCACCCACCTTGTCGGCGATGGCGCGGAAGCGCGGGAAGTCCAGGGTCTTGGAGTAGGCAGAGAAGCCGGCGACGATCATCTTCGGCTGGTGCTCCACGGCCAGGCGCTCGACCTCGTCGTAGTCGATCAGGCCATTGCCATCGATGCCATACTGCACCGCGTTGTACAGCTTGCCCGAGGACGACACCTTGGCGCCGTGGGTCAGGTGGCCGCCGTGGGCCAGGCTCATGCCGAGGATGGTGTCACCGGCGTTCAGCAGGGCCAGGTAGACGGCGCTGTTGGCCTGGGAGCCGGAGTGCGGCTGGACGTTGGCGTAATCGGCACCGAACAGTTGCTTGGCGCGGTCGATGGCCAACTGCTCGACCTTGTCGACGAACTCGCAGCCACCGTAGTAGCGCTTGCCCGGATAACCCTCGGCGTACTTGTTGGTCAGCTCGCTGCCCTGGGCCTGCATCACCTGCGGGCTGGTGTAGTTTTCCGAGGCGATCAGCTCGATATGGTCTTCCTGGCGCTGAGCCTCACGGTGGATGGCGTCGAACAGGGCAGGGTCGAAATCGGAGAGGGTCAGGCTCTTGTGGAACATGGTCGGTTTCCTTCTTGTTCGGTTGAATGCAGCGCAAAGGGTCTGGCTGTAGGAGCGAGCTTGCTCGCGAATGGCCCTGATGCAGGGCTTCGCCAGCAAGCTGGCTCCTACAGGGGGTCGCGGATCAGGCGTCCTGATAGGCCTCGATGGACGGGCAGGCGCAGACCAGGTTGCGGTCGCCGTAGACGTTGTCCACGCGACCCACCGGCGGCCAGTACTTGCCGTCCACCAGGCTGGCGCTGGGGTACACGGCCAGTTCGCGGCTGTAGCGGTGGGTCCACTCGCCGACCAGTTCCTGGGCGGTGTGCGGGGCGTTCTTCAGCGGGTTGTCCTCGGCGTCCAGTTCGCCGTTCTCCACCGCGCGGATTTCCTCGCGGATGCGGATCATGGCCTCGCAGAAGCGGTCCAGCTCTTCCTTCGACTCGCTCTCGGTGGGCTCGATCATCAGCGTGCCCGGCACCGGGAAGGACATGGTCGGGGCATGGAAGCCGAAGTCGATCAGGCGCTTGGCGACGTCGTCGACGCTGATGCCGCTACTGTCCTTGAGCGGGCGCAGGTCGAGGATGCACTCGTGGGCCACCAGGCCGTTCTCGCCGGTGTAGAGCACCGGGTAGTGCTCCTCCAGGCGGCGGGCGATGTAGTTGGCGCTGAGGATCGCCAGCTGCGAGGCACGCTTGAGGCCTTCGCCACCCATCATGCGGATGTACATCCAGGTGATCGGCAGGATGCTGGCGCTGCCGAAGGGCGCGGCGCTGACTGCCCCATGCTTGCGCTCCAGGTGGCCGTGGCCGTGGCCGTGGCCGGGCAGGAAGGGCGCCAGGTGCGCCTTCACGCCGATCGGGCCGACGCCCGGGCCGCCGCCGCCGTGGGGGATACAGAAGGTCTTGTGCAGGTTCAGGTGCGAGACGTCGCCGCCGAACTGGCCCGGGGCGCAGAGGCCGACCATGGCGTTCATGTTGGCGCCGTCGATGTACACCTGGCCGCCGTTGGCGTGGATGATGTCGCAGATTTCGCGGATGCCTTCCTCGAACACGCCGTGGGTGGACGGGTAGGTGATCATCAGCGCGGCGAGGCGCTCCTGGTGCTCTTCGGCCTTGGCCTTGAGGTCGGCGATGTCGACGTTGCCACGGGCGTCGCAGGCGGTCACCACCACGCGCATGCCGACCATGCTGGCGGTGGCCGGGTTGGTGCCGTGGGCCGACTGCGGGATCAGGCAGATGTCGCGCTGGTCGTCGCCCCGGCTCAGGTGGTAGGCGCGGATGGCCAGCAGGCCGGCGTATTCGCCCTGGGAGCCGGCGTTGGGCTGCAGGGACACCGCGTCATAACCGGTGGCCTTGCACAGCATGGCTTCCAGTTCGGTGGTCAGCTCCTGGTAGCCGGCGCTCTGCTCGGCGGGCGCGAAGGGGTGCAGGGCACCGAACTCGGCCCAGGTGATGGGAATCATCTCGCTGGCGGCGTTCAGCTTCATGGTGCAGGAACCCAGCGGGATCATGGTCCTGTCCAGGGCCAGGTCCTTGTCCGCCAGCTTGCGCAGGTAGCGCATCAGCTCGGTTTCCGAGTGGTAGCGGTTGAACACCTCGTGCTGCAGGAAGGGCGTTTCGCGCAGCAGCTCCAGGGGCAGGCAGTCACCGGTGCGCGCCGCCAGTTCGACGAAGTCCGGCAGCACCTGGCGCTGGTCGGCGAACACCGCCCAGAGCTGTTCGACGTCGGCCTGGGTGGTGGTTTCGTCCAGGGACAGGCCCACGCGCACCTCGTCCAGTGGCCGCAGGTTGATGCGCGCCTCGCGGGCGGCGGCGTGCACCTCGTCCACCGGGCGAGCGGTGACCAGGCTCAGTGTGTCGAAGAAGTGGTACTGCTCCACCTGGTGGCCGAGCTGCGCCAGGCCCTGGGCCAGGATCGCGGTCAGTCGGTGCACACGCCGGGCTATACAGGCCAGGCCCTGCGGGCCGTGGTAGACGGCGTACATGCTGGCGATGTTGGCCAGCAGCACCTGGGCGGTGCAGATGTTGCTAGTGGCCTTCTCGCGGCGGATGTGCTGCTCGCGGGTTTGCATGGCCAGGCGCAGGGCCGGCTTGCCATGTCGGTCGACGGATATGCCCACCAGGCGACCCGGCATGTCGCGCTTGAACGCGTCGCGGGTGGCGAAGTAGGCCGCGTGCGGGCCACCGAAGCCCAGCGGCACACCGAAGCGCTGGGCGCTGCCCAGCACCACGTCGGCGCCGAACTCGCCGGGCGGGGTCAGCAGGGTCAGGGCCAGCAGGTCGGCGGCGACGGCGACCAGGGCGCCGGCGGCATGGGCGCGCTGCACCAGGGCGCGATGGTCGGGCACATCACCGGTACTGGCCGGGTATTGCAGTAGCAGGCCGAAGTAGCCGGACAGGTCGCCCAGCTCGGCCTCTTCACCGATCACCACCTCGATCCCCAGGGGTTCGGCGCGGGTGCGCAGCACCTCGAGGGTCTGCGGGTGGCAGTGCACGGAGACGAAGAAGGCCGGCGCCTTGTTCTTCGCCAGGCGCTTACAGAAGGTCATGGCCTCGGCGGCGGCGGTGGCCTCGTCCAGCAGGGAGGCGTTGGCGATCTCCATGCCGCTGAGGTCGCTGACCAGGGTCTGGAAGTTCAGCAGGGCTTCCAGGCGACCCTGGGAGATTTCCGGCTGGTACGGCGTATAGGCGGTGTACCAGGCCGGATTCTCCAGCAGGTTGCGCAGGATCGGGCTGGGGGTGTGGCAGGGGTAGTAGCCCTGGCCGATGTGGTTCCTGAACAGCTGGTTCTTGGCGGCGATGGCCTTGATCGCGGCGAGGGCTTCAGCCTCGCCCTGGCCGGCCGGCAGGTCGAGCACGCTGGTGCCCTTGATGCTGTCGGGGATGACGCTGGCGATCAGCGCCTCCAGGGATTCATGGCCGGTCAGCGCCAGCATGGCGGCGATGTCCGCTTCGCGCGGGCCGATATGGCGCGGGACGAACTCGTTGCGCGTGTCCAGGGGGAATTGGGCGAGGCTCATGGTGGCTCCTCCGTCAGGCGTGGTCGGCGAGGAAGCGATCGTAGGCGGCCTGATCCATCAGGCTGGCGACGGCTTCGGGGTTGTCCGGGCGGATGCGGAAGAACCAGCCGTCACCCATGGGTGCCTCGTTGACCAGCTCGGGATTGTCGGCCAGGGCCTGGTTCACCTCCAGCACTTCGCCGGTCAGCGGCATGGTGATGTTGCTGGCGGCCTTCACCGACTCCAGCACCGCGACCTCCTGCCCTTCGTCATAGCGGCCGGCATCCGGCAACTGCACGAACACCACATCGCCCAGGGCTTCCTGGGCGAAGCTGGTGATGCCGACGGTCACGTCACCGGAGGCTTCGACGCGCAGCCATTCGTGCTCGGGAGTAAAACGCAGCGTGGTCATGGAACGTCCTCTTGTTATCAGGTTGGGGCCCGAGCGCTTGGCTCGGCTGATGGAACAAAAGCAATTGAGGTGCCATCTATTTAAAAGTCTTATATATCAATGAATTGAGAGGTTTTTTCGTTCCCGGCTGGTAATCTTTGGAGCGATATCGCTCCACTCCGAAAAGCGTCTTTCAATCGCCCTGAACGAGGAAAGCCCCGGAAACCGGGGCTTGAGGAAGATTGGAGCGAAATCGCTCCAGTGGAACGTATTCGAACCGGTGCCATGCCTGGTGCCGTGTAGGGGCGAATTCATTCGCCAAGAGCAGCGCAGCTGCCCCCGACAACTCGAAGGGCAGGACTACGTCCTGCTTGTCGAATGAATTCGACCCTACAGGAGAGGTGGACCCACGCCCGCCCTAGCGGGAAATGCCGTACTTGCGCAGCCGCTGTCCGATGGCGGTATGGGAGGTATTCAATCGCGCCGCCAGTTGCCGCGTGGACGGGTAGACGGCGTAGAGCTGTTGCAGCAGGTTCTTTTCGAAGCCTTGCACCGCGTCTTCCAGGCTGGTGACCTCCAGGGAGTCGGCCTGCTGGGGGCTGAGGGCGGTGCCGGCAAGCTCGAGGTCGTCGCAGTCGATCAGGTCGCCTTCGCTGATGGCGGCGGCTCGGAAAATCACGTTCTGCAGCTGGCGCACGTTGCCCGACCAGCGATTGCCCAGCAGCAGCGGGTAGGTGCCAGGGGCCAGTTGGCAGGGCGGCCGCTGGATCTGCGCACAGGCCTGGTCGAGGAAATGCCCGGCGAGCAGGAGGATGTCCTGGCCACGGTCGCGCAGGGGCGGGACGTCCAGGTTCAGCACGTTGAGGCGGTAGAACAGGTCCTCACGGAAAGTGCCGGCGCCGACCATGCCTTCCAGGTCCCGGTGAGTGGCGCCGAGCACGCGGACGTTCACATGCACTTCCCGGTCGCCGCCGACCCGGCGGAAGCAACCGTCGCTGAGAAAGCGCAACAGCTTGGCTTGCAGGTAGGGAGACATCTCGCCGACTTCATCGAGGAATACAGTGCCGCCGTCGGCCATTTCCAGGAGGCCGGGCTTGCCGCCGCGCTGGGCGCCGGTGAAGGCGCCCGCCGAGTAACCGAAGAGTTCGCTTTCGGCCAGGCTTTCCGGCAGTGCCGCGCAGTTCAACGCCAAGAATGGCGCGTCGCGTCGCTCACTCAGGGCGTGGCAGGCGCGGGCCACCAGTTCCTTGCCGGTGCCGGTCTCGCCACGGATCAGCAGGTGCGCGTCCAGGCCGGCGACCTTGCGCAGTCGTGCCTTGAGCTGCTTCAACGGCGGCGACTTGCCGAGCAAGGCCTCCATGCCCTCGCCGCCGTCATGGCGCAGCGAGGCCAGCCGCTCACCGATGCGGCTCGGCGGATAGAGGGTCAGCAGGCCGCCGGCCAGATCGCCCGGTCCGCTATCCGTGGTGCTACTGATTGGCGTGGCGTCCAGCAGCAGCGACTGCCCCCTGAAGGCCACTTCGCACATGGGCAGGCGAAATCCACGGTCGATCAGGGTTTGCGCCAGGGCGGGATCGTCGAACAGGTTCGACAGTGGCTCCCCGGCAGGCTCGCGACCGTAGAGGTTGGTCAGCGAGGGGTTGGCCAGCAGCACGTGGCCGCTGTCGTCCACCGCCAGCACCGGGTCGCTGACGAACTCCAGCAATGCATCGAGCTGCAGGCGTCGGCGCTGGCCGGGCAGGATGTCCACCACTGTCACCGCCTGCACGCCCTGCACGCCATGCAGGGCTTCACGCAGTTCTTCCAGCACCTCCGGGCCGAGGCTGGGGGCGTCGATGTAGACATTCGGCGGAATCATCTCCACCGCTTCCAGGTTGAGATTGCGGCCACCGAGCAAGGCCAGGACTTCCTGGGTGATGCCGACACGGTCGATGAAGGTCACGTGGATGCGCATGAAATGTTCGCCTGCGGAGGGCTCAAGCCTTGCCCGAGCTGCCGGAGCACTGGGTCAGGTCTTCGAGGAAGGCATGGAGGATCGGCGGCATCGCCCCGCGACGGGTGATCACGTCGAAGGGCGATTCGAGCTGCGAATCGGTGATGGGCAGGCGGCGCATTTCGCCGGTGCGTACCCATTGTTCGGCGACATGCATCGGCAGCAGGCCGAGGTAAGCGCCGGAGATGATTAGGATGGCCAGGGCCTCGATGTTATCCACAGTGGCCGCCGCCTTGCTCACGCCAAGCACGTCGAGGTCGTACTGCTGCATGTAGCCGCGCACCACGATGCGGCTGGCGCCGATGGCCTTGCCCAGTTCGGCCCCCTCCAGCCTGGTCTCGAACAACGGGTGGTGGCGTCCGCAATAGAGTCCCAGTGCCTCGCGGTACAGCGGCGAGTAGTGGATGCCGGGAATACGTGCCGGGAAGTGACCGATGGCCAGATGCAGGCGATTGTCCAGGACCCGTTCTTCCAGTTCCGCGGGAGTGCCGACGTAGACACTGAGGTGCACGTCGTGCCCGCGGGAGACGAAACGCTGCGTGGCGCGGGGCAGGGGAGAGTCGCGGTCGGTGATGGTGCTGTCGATGATGCCGAGGTTGAGCTTGCCGCTGATGCGCTGCTTGAGTACGTCGGCGTCCATGCAGAAGGTTTCCACCGCCGAAAGCAGCCGCTGGGTCGCCTCATGGATGGCCACGCCCTGCTCGGTCAGGCGGAAGCCGCTGCGTCCGCGCTGGCAGAGCTTGACCCCCAGTCGCGTCTCCAGGTGGTTCATCTGTTCGCTGATGGTGGACTGGCCCGCATTGAGCGCGGCCTGGGCGGCGGAGAAGCCGCCGCATTTGACGATAGTGGCGAAAACCCTGAGGAGTTTCAGGTCGACATCGTGCAACTGGATCACGCGAACCTCCCAGTCGATGGCTACTTCGGATTCAGCGATATGAGCATCTGATGTTTTGCATTTTTACAAAATAATCCTGCGCCCATAGTGCCTGCAACGGCGAATTCGAAGCCGGTTCGCCGACTACTGAAAACAAGAAGCGAGGCGCACGACGATGTCGAAGAATGCTTATGAGTCCGGGCGGTTGAACCTGCCTTTCGTAGGTCACTGTACGTTTGCCAAGTCCCCGATCTGCACCGACTGGGATGCCATAAACGCGGACGTCGCCGTTCTCGGCGCGCCCAATGACATGGGTACGCAGTGGCGCTCCGGGGCACGCTTCGGACCGCGCAGTATTCGCGAAGCCTCCACGCTGTTTTCCTTCGGCCATTCCGGCGCCTACGACCACGAGGACGACGCCCTCTACCTGACCCAGGACCAGGTACGCATGGTGGATGTCGGCGATGCGGACATCGTCCACACCGACATGGCCTCCAGTAACGACAACATCGAATTCGCCGTACGCAAGATTCTCGAATCCGGTGCCATGCCGGTGGTGCTGGGTGGCGACCATTCGATCCACGCCCCGGTGATCAAGGCCTTCGAGGGTCACGCCCCCATCCATATCGTGCACTTCGATGCGCACCTGGACTTCGTCGACGAGCGGCACGGTGTGCGCTACGGACACGGCAACCCACTGCGCCGCGCCTCCGAGCTGGACCACATCGTCGGCATGACCCAGATGGGCATTCGCAACGTGTCGTCCTCCAACCGCGATGACTACGACGCCGCCCGCGCTGCCGGCTCGCAGATCCTTTCGGTGCGCGACGTGCGCCGGCTGGGTACTGAAGGCGTCATGGCGAAGATCCCGGAAGGCCTGGATTACTACATCACCATCGACATCGACGGTTTCGACCCGTCCATCGCTCCCGGCACCGGCACGCCCAGCCACGGCGGCTTCCTCTACTACGAGGTGCTGGAAATCATCCAGGCGCTGGCCAAACGCAGCCAGGGCCGGGTGGTCGGCATCGACCTGGTGGAGGTCGCACCGGCTTACGACCCCACCGGCGCCACCTCGATCCTCGCGGCGCAGCTGCTGATGAACAGCATCGGCTTCATCTTCCACGAACGCGCCCGCAACCGCTGACAGGCCAGGAGGAACAGAGCGTGGACATCAAAGTAAAAGACTATCTGCAGCAGTTCGGCGTATCCGAAGCCACCCAGCGCTTCCTCGGCAAGGCGCAGAAAATGTTCGTGGGCGGCGCCTGGCTGGAATCGGCTGACACCGCCGAAGTGATCGAGCCGTCTACCGGCGCCGTGCTCACCCGCATTCCCATGGGTACGCCAGAGGACCTGGACCACGCGGTGCAGGCCGCGCGCACACAGTTCGATGGCGGCGCCTGGAGCCAACTCAAGCCGCTGGAGCGCGAGCGCCTGTTGCATGGCCTGGCCGACCTGATCGAAGCCAACGCCGATGAGCTGGCGGAAATCGAATCCATCGACATGGGCAAGTCGGTCGCCCAGGCGCGGGCCGTGGATATCCAGGGCACCGTCGACACCTTCCGCTACTTCGCCGGCTGGGCCAGCAAGATCCATGGCCGCACCGTCGAGCCTTCGCTGCCGGGCAACTACCTGGCCTATACGCGCAAGGAGCCGGTGGGCGTGGTGGGCGTCATCGTGCCCTGGAACTTCCCGCTGCAGACCATGGCCTGGAAGCTGGGCGCGGCGCTGGCGGTGGGCTGCACGGTGGTAGTGAAACCGGCTGAGCTGACCTCCCTTTCGGCCCTGCGTTTCGCCGAGCTGTTACAGGAAGCGGGCATCCCGGATGGCGTGGTGAACATCGTCACCGGGCGCGGCAGCGTGGTCGGTGCGGCCATGTCCAGCCACCTAGGTATCGACAAGCTCAGCTTCACCGGATCGACCCCCGTGGGCTGCGGCGTGGGCAAGGCGGCGATGGACCAGATGAAGCGCCTGACCCTGGAACTGGGCGGCAAGTCGCCGGTGATCGTCTTCGCCGATGCCGACATCAAGGCCGCGGCCCAGGCGGTGGCCAACGGGGTGTTCTTCAACTCCGGACAGGTCTGCGACGCGGGTACCCGTGCTTATGTCCATCGCAGCGTCTACGCCGAGTTCCTGCGCGAACTGGCCGCCTACACCGCAACCCTGAAGATCGCCCCCGGCCTGGACCCGGACTGCTTCATCAGCCCGATGGTTTCGCGTCAGCAACAGCAACGGGTGCTGGAGTACATCGAGGTCGGCAAAGCGGAAGGCGCGGAGCTGTATTACGGCGGCGAGCCGGTCGAAGGTCCCGGATATTTCGTCCAGCCAACCGTCTTCGCCAACTGCCGCAACGACATGCGCATCGTCCAGGAAGAGATCTTCGGCCCGGTGCTGGTCACCGCGCCCTTCGACACCGAAGACGAAGCCCTGGCGCTGGCCAACGACTCGCTGTTCGGCCTGGCCGCAGCGCTCTATTCCAACGACCTCGGGCGGGTCCACAACCTGATCCCGCGCCTGCGCGCGGGCACCGTCTACGTCAATGCCCACAGCACCCTCGATCCCTCCATGCCCTTCGGCGGCTACAAGCAGTCGGGCTACGGCAAGGACCTTGGGTCGGAACAGCTGGATTACCTGCTGGAAACCAAGGCGGTGTGGATCACACTTCCTTAAGTGATTTCAGCTGAGGCGTCGGCAGTCCCCGCTGCCGCCGCATGATCGATCCGCACCCGCCTTGCCAGGCCGTCTCGTACGGGCTGCCTGGGTGCGGAGCCTGGTGATACTCCATATGAAAACAAGAGCGGAGATACCATGAAATCAGCATCACAAAGCCTGTCCGCGACCGAGGGACAACGCGGGTTGGAAATCGAAGGGCATTCCATCGATTTCATCCAGGAAAACGAGAGAACCGACAAGTTGTCCGCCCAGGGCCCCTTCTGGTTCGTCGGCAATTTCACCTTCTTCACCATGACCATCGGCTTCGTGGGCCCGAGCGTGGGTTTGAGCGCGTTCTGGACCATGATCGCCGGTACGCTGGGCATCATGTTCGGCACCTTGTTCATGGCGTTCCATGGCTCGCAAGGGCCGCATCTCGGCCTGCCGCAGATGATCCAGTCGCGTGCCCAGTTCGGCTATCGCGGCGTGGTGCTGGTCTTGCTGGCGACACTGTTCGTCTTCGCCGGCTTCAACATCGTCAACCTGGTGCTGATGATGCAGGGGCTGGAGGCCCTGTTTCACTGGGACCCGATGACCGTCGCCCTGGTCGTTTCGGTACCCGCCACGGTCCTGGCCATCCTCGGCCATGACTGGATGCACAAGACCTTCAAGTGGTCGCTGTTCCTCTCGCTGCCGCTCTACGGGCTGGTGACGCTGGCGGTACTGCTGGGCTGGGTTCCGTCCGCACCGCTGCCGGACGATGGCGCTGAAGCGGTCAAGCTCGGATTCACCCTGACCGGTTTCGTCGCGCAGTTCGCGGCGGCCGCCAGCTACAACATCGCCTACGCGCCGTACGTCTCGGACTACTCCCGTTACCTGCCGAAGAACACCTCGAGCGGAAAACTGATCACGGCGGTGTTCGTTGGCGCCTCGCTCTCGGGGGCATGGATGATCTCGGTCGGCGGCTGGCTGGCGGAGCACCTGCGTACCACCGATGTACTCGTCGCGCTCAACAGTGTCGGCGCCAGTTTCGCCCCGCAGCTGGGGACGGCGGTGGTGGCGGTCACCATCCTGGCCTTCCTGCCGGTGATCGCGATGAACATCTACAGCGCCAAGCTCACCACCATCACCGGCGTGGACTCGTTCAGGAAGATCAAGCCCACGGCGAGGGTACGCATCCTGGCGATCATCTTCGTCGTGCTGTTGCAGTTGGGCGTGGCGATCAGCATCAACGCCTCCGGCTCGGGCCTGTCGATGCTCAACATGTACCTGGTGGTGATGCTGTACTTCCTCGTGCCCTGGACCGCCGTCAACCTCACCGACTACTTCTTCGTGCGCAAGGGCCGCTATGCCATCCCGCACTTCTTCCTGCCGCACGACAACATCTACGGCCGCTGGGGCAGCCGCGGGCTGATCGCCTACCTGATCGGCTTCGTGGTGATGATTCCCTTCTTCACCATCTTCAGCGGTCCCGAGGAAGTCTACGTCGGCCCGCTGGCCCGGATGATCGGCAGTGTGGACATGGCGTGGCTGGTCGGCCTGATCGTTTCCGGCGTCGCCTACTACCTGCTGTGCCTGTCGCTCGACCTGACGAAGGAGGAAACCCTCATTCGCCAGATCGAGAAAGAGGCGCCTCATTTCACGACGGGTAAAGCCTGGTAATCGCCACGGTCTCGTCCAGCTTCAATGTGAGAAAAATCATGGCTAACAGATACGACTACATCATCATTGGTGCGGGCTCGGCTGGCTGCGTCCTGGCCAACCGCCTGACCGAGGATGCCGGCACCTCCGTGCTGGTCCTGGAGTTCGGCGGCAGCGACCGCAGCGTGCTGATCCAGATGCCCAGCGCCTTTTCCATCCCGATGAACACCAAGAAGTACAACTGGCGCTACGAGACGGTGGCCGAGCCGCATCTGGACGGTCGTCGCCTGCACTGCCCACGGGGCAAGGTGCTCGGCGGATCGTCTTCGATCAACGGCCTGGTCTACATCCGTGGCCACGCCTATGACTTCGACGAATGGGAAAACTTGGGGGCGAAGAACTGGAGCTACCGGAACTGCCTGCCGTACTTCAAGCGTGCGGAGTCCTTCAAGTTCGGCGGCGATGATTACCGGGGTGCCAGTGGCCCCCTGGCTACCAACAACGGCAACAACATGCAGAACCCGCTGTACGGGGCCTGGGTGGAGGCGGGTTTCGAGGCCGGGTACATCAAAACCGAAGACTGCAACGGCTACATGCAGGAAGGCTTCGGCGCCATGCACATGACCGTGAAGAACGGTGTGCGCTGGTCCACCGCCAACGCCTATCTGCGTCCGGCGATGGAGCGGCCCAATCTGACCGTGGTCACCCACGCCATGACCCGGCGCCTGCTCCTCGACGGAAAACGGGTCGTCGGCGTGGAGTACGACCAGGGCGGCCAGACCCAGACCGTGCGCTGCAACCGCGAGGTACTGGTGTCCTCCGGTCCCATTGGCTCGCCGCACTTGCTGCAGCGTTCCGGCATCGGCCCGCAGGCGGTGCTGAAGAAGGCCGGTATCGAGGTTCGCCACGATCTGCCGGGCGTCGGTGAAAACCTTCAGGACCACTCGGAAATCTACATCCAGTACGAATGCAAGCAGCCCATCACCCTCAACGGCAAGATGGGGCTGCTGGGCAAGGCGCTGATCGGGCTGCGCTGGCTGCTGTTCAAGGATGGCCTGGGCGCCAGCAACCACTTCGAAGCCGGCGGTTTCATCCGCTCGGAGCAGGGGCTGCGCTGGCCGGACATTCAGTTCCACTTCCTGCCGGCGGCGATGCGCTACGACGGCGACAAACCGTTCAAGGGGGATGGCTTCATGGTGCTCACCGGCCCCAACAAGCCGAAGAGCCGTGGCCACGTCCGCGCCTTGTCGGCGGACCCGTACCAGCACCCGGAAATCCGCTTCAACTACCTGGAAAGCGAGGAGGACCGCGAAGGTTTCCGCCGCTGCGTACGCCTGACCCGCGAAATCATCGGCCAGCCGGCCATGGACCGTTACCGCGGCGAGGAACTGGCGCCCGGTCCCAAGGTGCAGACCGATGAGGAAATCGACGCCTTCGTGCGCGCCAACATGGAAAGCACCATGCACCCTTGCGGCTCCTGCCGCATGGGTGAGGACGACATGGCCGTGGTGGATTCCGAGTTGCGCGTGCGGGGCATCCAGGGCCTGCGGGTGATCGATTCGTCGGTCTTCCCCACCGAGCCCAACGGCAACCTCAACGCACCGACCATCATGCTCGCCGAACGCGCCTCGGACCTGGTGCGCGGCCGCCGGCCGATGGCGCCCGAGGATATGCCGGTGGGGCTGGCCGCCAACTGGGAAAGTGCCCAGCGCAGCCACGCGCCAGCGCGTCAGGTGGGTGTTTGAGGCGTAGCGCGAAAGCCGCTCTGTTCATCCCAAAACCTCTATGCCCGCTGACGCAACCCTCTCCCCCCGCCCCTCTCCCAGAGGGCGAGGGGTGACTCGCGCCGGCGAGGCACAGGTCATCCTGAAGCTCTCACTGGCCTGAAGCCGAGCGGGACAACGACCGTTCAGCGCTCGTCATGAAATTGTCACGGTTCTGTGGCAGAGCGATGCGATGGAATTCATCAGAATCGCGTTCAACTGGGGTTTTGCGTTCTGGATTTCCATCATGCGTGTGCTGATCCTGCTCGCCGCGCTCATCTGCGGCCTGCCTTCCTTTGCTATCGCCAACGCTCGCTGCGATGTTGCCGTGCCGACAGAGACCGTCGACCTGGGCGAGGTGCGTCTGGCCTACCAGAGCGTTGGGCGCGAACAGGACCCGGCGCTGCTGCTGATCATGGGGCTGGGTGGCCAACTGATCCACTGGCCCGACGAGGTGGTGCAGCGCCTCTGCGAGAGTGGATTCCGAGTGATTCGCTTCGACAATCGCGATGTCGGGCTGTCGGCCTGGACTGGCCCCGCACCCTCGGCGAACCTGCCCTACGACGTGGTGCGCTATCGCCTGGGGCTGGCGGTTTCAGCGCCTTACAGCCTGCGCGACATGGCCCGCGATTCGTTGCACCTGCTGGATGCCCTGAACATTCAGCAGGCCCATGTACTGGGTGCCAGCATGGGCGGGATGATCGCCCAGCACCTGGCCGACCTGGCACCGGAACGGGTACTCAGCCTGACCCTGGTGATGACCAGCTCCGGCGCCCAGGGCCTGCCGGCGCCGAGCCCGGCCTTGCTGGAACTGCTGTCCCGGCGCGAAGCGCCGAGTCGGACGGTGGCCATCCAGCAGCAGGCCGACCTGCTGGCTGCCCTCGGTAGCCCCGACGTCAGCGATGACCGGCAGCAGCTGCTGGAACAGGCGGCCAAGGCCTACGATCGCTCATTCAACCCCGAAGGGGTGCAGCGGCAGATGCTGGCGATCCTCGCCGAGCCCAGCCGTGTCGACCTGCTCAACCGCCTGCAGGTGCCCACCCTGGTGGTGCACGGCACGGCCGATCCGCTGCTGCCGGTGATGCACGGCGTGCATGTGGCGGCGCATATCAAGGGTTCGGAACTGAAGCTGATTCCCGGATTGGCCCATCGCTTCCAGGAAGCCTTCAAGGAGACGCTGTTGTCGGCGGTGTTGCCGCACCTGATGGCCCATCGCGCCGAGGGGCATGTGGCGCAGCTGTGACCGGGGTGCCTTCAATCTGTGACGATTCAAATGCCCGGGCAGCAGGATGAAGCCGATCCGGTAGGGTGCGCCGCGCGCACCGGAGGTTTGACGGGGTGCCGAAGCCGATCCCGGAATCGGTGCGCACAGCGCACCCTACGATCCGGATCGAGCTGAAGATATCGGCCTTGTGCACGGGGCGATTTCCCGGTACCGCCTACGCCGCATCAGCCCGCGACCGGTTCAGGTAGTGGGCCAGGCGCGCCTGCTGGCTGGCGCTCATGAAGAGGCCGAGCTTGGTGCGGCGCCAGAGAATGTCTTCGGCGCTGACCGCCCATTCTTCCTTGCAGAGATAGTCCACCTCGCGGGTGTGGAGGCCGGCACCCAGGTGTTCGCCGAGGTCGGCCAGTTCGTGCACGCCACGCAGGATCTGCCAACTGCGGCTGCCGTAGAGGTTGGCCCAGCGTCGGGCGATGTGGGTGGGCAACCAGCCAAAGCTGGCGCAGAGCGCTTCCACCAGGGCGCTGCGGCTTTCCATCTGTTCGCCGCCGGGTAGCGGGGCAGTGGCCGTCCAGGGGCCCCTGGCGAGGGGGAACCAGGGCGCCAGTTGTTGCAGGGCGGCTTCGGCCAGTTTGCGGTAGGTGGTGAGCTTGCCGCCGAACACCGAGAGCAGCGGGGCGTCGCCGGGATGGGCGGAGAGGGCGAGGGTGTAGTCACGGGTCACTGCCGACGGATCGGTCGATTCGTCATTGCACAGCGGGCGTACGCCGGAGTAGCTGTGGAGGATGTCCTGCTCGGTCAACTGGCGTTTGAAGTGGCGGTTGACCACCTCCAGCAGGTAACGGGTTTCTTCCGGCGTAATCGCCACCTCGGCCGGGTCGCCGTGATACTCGCGGTCGGTGGTGCCGATCAGCGTGAAGCGCTCCAGGTAAGGGATGGCGAAGACGATGCGGCGGTCCTCGTTCTGCAGGATGTACGCCTGCTCACCGTCATGCAGGCGCGGCACGATGATGTGGCTGCCCTGGATCAGGCGGATGCCATAGGGCGTCACTTGCTTCAAATCCTGCTCGATGAAGCGGGCCACCCAGGGGCCGGCGGCGTTGACCAGGGCGCGGGCACGGATCGACAGCAGGCTGCCGTCGGCACGCTCCAGGTGGATATGCCAGAGCCCTTTGCTGCGACGGGCGCTGACGCAACGGGTGCGGGTGTGAACATGGGCGCCGCGCTCGCGGGCCGCCATGGCGTTCAGTACCACCAGGCGGGCGTCGTCCACCCAGCAATCGGAGTATTCGAAGCCCTGGGTCATTTCCGCTCGCAATGGGCTGCCGGCACCGAATCGCAAGCTGCGGGATGCGGGCAGTCGTTTGCGCTTGCCGAGATGATCGTAGAGGAACAGCCCTGCGCGGATCATCCAGGCCGGACGGAGATGTGGCCTGTGCGGCAGGACGAAGCGCAATGGCTTGACGATATGTGGCGCCTTCGCGAGCAGCACTTCGCGCTCGGCCAGGGCCTCGCGCACCAGACGGAATTCGTGGTGTTCCAGGTAGCGCAGGCCGCCGTGAATCAGCTTGCTGCTGGCCGAAGACGTGTGCTGGGCGAGGTCGTCCTTCTCGCAGAGAAATACCGACAGGCCCCGGCCAGCCGCATCGGCGGCAATGCCGACGCCATTGATGCCGCCGCCGACGACGGCGAGGTCGTAGACCTCGGCAATGGGGGAGTGGGTGTGGTTCATGGCAGGCACCAAGGTCGAAACCGAACTTATAATGTTCATTTTCGAAAATAGCCTAGATGAGCGAACGCAATATGACCAGCCCGATGCGCGAGTTCGCGCCAGGTGGTCATGGAAAATTCACACAGGGGAAGGCGGGTCAGACGCGCTCGACGTGCACCTTGTGCTCGGCCAGCAGACGGGTCAGCGCAGGGGAGGGCTGGTGGTCGGTGAACAGCCGGTCGACGGCGGTTATGGAGCCCAGGCGCACCACGGCGTTGCGGCCGAACTTGCTGGAATCGGCGGCAAGGAAGACCTGGCGGGCGTTCTCGATGATTGCCTGGGACACGCGTACTTCCTGGTAGTCGAAGTCCAGCAGGCTGCCGTCTTCGTCGATGCCGCTGATGCCTACCAGGGCGTAATCCACCTTGAACTGCTGGATGAAGTCCACCGCTGCCTGGCCGACAATCCCGCCGTCGCTGCGCACCGTGCCGCCGGCCACCAGTACCTCGAAGTCCGGCTTGTCGGCCAGTTGCGCGGCCACGTGCAGGTTGTTGGTGATCACCTTCAGGCCCTTGTGGCCCATGAGGGCGCGGGCGATAGCCTCTGTGGTGGTGCCGATGTTGATGAAGAGCGAGGCGTGATCGGGGATGTACTCCGCCACGGCGTCGGCGATTCGCTGCTTCTCGTCACGGTTCTGTCCGGCGCGCATGGCGTAGGCGGTGTTCTGGATGCTCGAGGCTTCGCTGGCTGCGCCGCCATGGGTGCGTCGCAGCAGGCCGTGCTCAGCAAGCTGGTTGATGTCGCGGCGGATGGTCTGCGGCGTGACGGCGAAGGCCTGGGCCAGTTCGTCGATGCTGACGTAACCGCGCTCGCGGGCGAGGTGGAGGATGTCTTGTTGCCGTGGGCCCAGGTTCATACTGGCTCCTTGTTTTGCGCGGCATTATAGCGGCGGGCTGTCGAACGACGGCTTTTCCCGTTAAGGTACGCCGAATCTGTCGTAGGATTTTCACAATCGAACATGACGCCCGCCATCGATCTGCTGAAGAAAGCCAAGGCTGAGCACAAGGTGCACAGTTACCACCACGACCCCAAGGCGCCATCCTACGGCCTGGAAGCCGCCGAGAAGCTCAATCTCGACCCGGCACGGGTATTCAAGACGCTGCTCGCCGCCACGGAGAAAGGTGAACTGCTGGTGGCGGTGGTGCCGGTGGCGGGCAGCCTGGACCTCAAGGCCCTGGCCCATGCCGCCGGCGCGAAGAAGGCTGAGATGGCCGACCCCAACCAGGCCCAGCGCACCACTGGCTACCTGGTGGGCGGTATCAGCCCGCTGGGGCAGAAGAAGCGCCTGCGTACCTTCATCGACAGCACCGCGCGCAATTTCGACAGCATCCACGTCAGCGCCGGCCGGCGCGGGCTGGAGGCGGAACTCTCAGCCGATACCCTGGCCGCCCATACTCAAGGCGTTTTCGCCGATATAGGTCGTCCATAAGAAGCCCGGAACAAGAACAAGGAAGCATTGCCATGGCCCAATACCTGCTCGCCATCGACCAGGGCACCACCAGCAGCCGCGCCATCGTTTTCAGCGCCCAGGGCCTGCCGGTGGCGCGTGCCCAGCAGGAGTTCAAGCAGTACTTTCCCAAGGACGGCTGGGTGGAGCACGACGGCGAGGAAATCTGGCTGACGACCCTCAAGGTCTGCCGCGAAGCCATCGAACAGAGTGGCCTGAATCCAGGCGATATCGCCGCCATCGGCATCACTAACCAGCGTGAGACGACCCTGGTCTGGGATGCGCTGACGGGGACCCCGATCCATCCGGCCATCGTCTGGCAGGACCGCCGCACCGCCGACTATTGCGCCGAATTGAAGGCTGCCGGCCAGGAAGCGGACGTGGCCAATCGTACGGGCCTGTTGATCGACCCCTATTTCTCCGCCACCAAGCTGCGCTGGGTGCTGGAAAACGTGCCAGGTGCCCGGGAGCGTGCCGAGCGCGGCGAGCTGCGTTTTGGCACGGTGGATTGCTTCCTGCTCTGGCGCCTGACCGGCGGCAAGGTGCACCGCACCGATGCCACCAATGCCTCGCGCACCCTGCTGTTCAATATCCATAGTCAACAGTGGGATGGAGAGTTGCTGCGGCTGTTCGACATCCCGGCAAGCCTGTTGCCGGAAGTCCTCGATTGCGCCGCCGAGTTCGGCGATACCGAGGCGAGCCTGCTCGGCGCCAGCATTCCCGTTCGTGGCATGGCCGGTGACCAGCAGGCGGCGCTGATCGGCCAGGCCTGCTTCCAGCCCGGGATGGTGAAAAGCACCTATGGCACCGGCTGCTTCATGATCCAGAACACCGGCGACCAGCCGGTGGTTTCCCGCAACCGTTTGCTGACCACGGTCGGCTACCGCCTCAATGGCAAGGTGAGCTACGCGGTGGAAGGCAGCATCTTCGTGGCCGGTGCCGCCGTGCAGTGGCTGCGCGACGGCATCAAGCTGATCAGCCACGCCCGCGATACCGAAGCCCTGGCCGAACAGACCGGCGATGCTTGTGGCGTGTACCTGGTTCCGGCGTTCACCGGCCTTGGCGCACCCTATTGGGACCCCCGCGCCCGTGGCGCCATCTTCGGCCTGACCCGCGACACCGGCATCAAGGAAATCGTCACCGCCGGGCTGCAATCGGTCTGCTATCAGACCCGCGATCTGCTGGAGGCTATGGCCCAGGATGGCGCCGCGGCGCCCAGTGCCTTGCGCGTGGATGGGGGCATGGTGGAGAACAACTGGGTGATGCAGTTCCTTTCCGACATCCTCGGGGTGCCAGTGGAGCGCCCGGAAGTGACCGAGACCACCGCATTGGGCGTGGCCTATCTCGCAGGTTTGCAGGTCGGGCTGTACCGCGATCTGGACGAAGTGGCCAGCCACTGGCATCGTCAGCAGCGATTTGTGCCACGCATGGCCGAGGGCCATCGGCAGAAACTCTACGATGGCTGGCTGGATGCCGTGCAGCGCGTGCGCAGCGGCGCCTGAAGGAACGCTTCGGGAAGGGGCAAGCTGGTAAAGGCTGGCTGCCGTTCGCCGGATATCCCGATCTGCCTGGCATTCGCGTCAGCACGAGCGACCAGCGCCCGCCATTCGGCCATGTTCGAAGACGGAATCAAGCGCCTGCGTGGGGCCGGCCGGATGAGCGAACTGCCGCATCGCTACGGCTTACCTCCGCTAGACTGACCTGGGCTGTATACCTGATAACCGTTGGCCGCTTCCGGGGGTGCGGGGCGCCGGTGGCTGGCTGAATTGCCTCGTTCCCACTTCAAGGAGTTTGTCATGCAGCTGGAATTCCATCAGGTCGATGCCTTTACCCAACGCGCCTTTGGTGGCAACCCGGCGATTGTCTATCGCCTCGACGCCTGGCTCGACGACCAGCTCATGCAACGCATTGCCGCCGAGCACAACCTGTCGGAGACCGCCTTCCTGGTGAAGGAGGGCAGTGCCTGGCACATTCGCTGGTTCACGCCCAAGGCGGAGGTTCCACTCTGCGGCCATGCCACCCTGGCCAGCGCCCATGTGCTGTTCGAGCTCTACCAGGAACCGGGTGATCGCCTGGAATTCACCAGCAAGTCGGGTGAGCTGCGCGTGACCCGTGAGGAGGAGGGGCGGCTGGCGCTGGACTTCCCAGTGCAGGTGCCACAGGAAGTAGGAGTGACCCTGGAACTGGAGCATGCCCTGGGCGTCGCCCCGGTGGACGCGCTCGGTGCCAACTTCCTGCTGGTGGTGCTGGAGTCGGAGCAGGCGGTGCGTGAGTGCAAACCGGATTTCAAGGCGTTGGCGAAGCTGCCCTGGTCGGGGGTGATCGTTACCGCGCCGGGCATGAAGCATGACTTCGTCTCGCGCTTTTTCGCCCCGGTGATCGGCATCGACGAAGACCCGGTAACCGGCGCAGCGCACTGTGCGCTGATCCCGTACTGGGCGAATCGTCTCGGCAAGCGCGTACTGCGAGCCGAGCAGTGCTCCGCCCGCAGTGGCGACCTCTGGTGCCGTCTGGATGGCGACCGGGTGAGTATCGCGGGGCACTCGGTGCTGGTGGCCAGCGGGCGGTTGTGGGTGTAGCTGGAGGCAGCGCTGTGGGCTTCAGCCCACCGGCTCGAAGTCCGACAGGATGAGCGAAAAGGGGCCGCATCACGCGGCCTCCTTCGTTTCAGAGCGCGCCGCTGATGCGGCGTACGCCGGACTCCTGGGGCGTGAAGTGCGCGGCGACGCTGCCTTGTGCCGGGAAGACCACCAGGTGGTCGGCGGCAATGCGGATGCCGACCTCTTGTCCGGGCTGGTGGTCGGCATGGCTGGGGAAGATCGATTCCAGCTGGCTGCCGGTGGCCAGTTGCAGGCGATAGAGGGTAGCGGCGCCGAGGAAGGTCTTGCCGATCACCTTGGCGCGCAGGTCACTGTCCGGCGCGTGGACGATATCGTCTGGACGCAGCAGCACGTCCACCGCCGAGCCCTGGGGCCAGGTGTAGGCACGGTTGCCACGGATGGTGCCCAGTTCGGTGTTCACCGCGTCGGCGGAAATCAGCTGGCCGCGGATGAAATAACCCTGGCCGACGAAGCTGGCGACGAAGGGCGTCAGGGGCTCGTGGTACAGGTTGTAGGGGGTGTCCCACTGCTCCAGCAGGCCATTGCGGAATACCCCGACGTGGTCGCTGACAGCAAAGGCTTCTTCCTGGTCGTGGGTGACCAGGATGGCGCTGGTTCCGCGCGCCTTGAGTATCTCGCGAACTTCCTGACTGAGGCGGCGACGCAGCTCGCCGTCGAGGTTGGAGAAGGGTTCGTCGAGCAGCAGCAGGCGCGGTTCCGGAGCGAGGGCCCGGGCCAGTGAGACCCGTTGCTGCTGGCCGCCGGACAGCTCGTGGGGATAGCGCTTGGCCAGGTGGCCCAGCTTCACCAGTTCAAGCAACTCGCTGACCGTGCGCTCGCAGTCTGGTGCCTTGCGGATGCCGAAGGCGACGTTGTCGGCCACGGTCAGGTGTGGGAACAGGGCGTAGTCCTGGAAGACCATGCCGATTCGCCGTTTCTCCGGAGCCAGGGTGAACCCGGCGCGGGAGATGACATCGTCGGCCAGCTGGATTTCGCCTTCCAGCACCGGCTCGAAGCCGGCGATGGCACGCAGGGTCGTGGTCTTGCCGCAGCCCGAGGGGCCCAACAGGCAGCCGATGTCTCCGGCGTTGAGATGGAGGTTCAGGCCCCGCACAACCTGCTGGTCGTGGTAACCGCAGCTGAGGTTGCGCAGGCTGAGCAGAGTTTCGCGATTCATGCGTGGTGGGCGTGTTCAACCAGCAGTTCGAGCAGGGCCTTCTGGGCGTGGAGGCGGTTCTCTGCCTGGTCCCAGGCAACAGAGCGCGGATCGTCGAGCAGGTCGACGCTGATCTCTTCGCCGCGATGGGCAGGCAGGCAGTGCATGAATATCACGTCCTCCGCCGCGAGGTCGAGGAGCGCCTTGTTCACCTGGTAGGGGGCGAACAGCGCCAGTCGCTTGGCGGTTTCTTCTTCCTGGCCCATGGAGGTCCAGACGTCGGTACTGACCAGGTGCACGCCGGCCACGGCTTCGCGCGGGTCGCGCAGGACCTTCACGCGGTCGCCGGCCTGGGCGAGGAATTGGGCATTGGGCTCGTAGCCCTCGGGGCAGGCCACGTTCAGCTTGAAGTCGAACTGGATGGCGGCCTCGATATAGGTGTTGCACATGTTGTTGCCGTCGCCGATCCAGGCCACGGTCTTGCCCTGGATGCTGCCGCGGTGCTCGAGGAAGGTCTGCATGTCGGCCAGCAACTGGCAGGGGTGCAGGTCGTCGGACAGGCCGTTGATCACCGGCACTCGCGAATGGGCGGCAAACTCGGTCAGCGTGCTGTGGGCGAAGGTGCGGATCATCACCGCGTCGAGCATGCGCGACATGACGATGGCACTGTCGCTGATGGGTTCGCCGCGGCCCAGTTGGGTATCGCGCGGCGAGAGGAAGATCGCCTGGCCGCCGAGCTGGATCATGCCGGCCTCGAAGGAGAGGCGGGTACGGGTGGAGGCCTTCTCGAAGATCATGCCCAGCACGCGGCTTTTCAAGGGCTCGTAACGCACGCCTCGGTTGCGCAGATCCTTCAGCTCGGTGCCTCGGCGGATCAGGCTGTTCAGCTCCTGGGGAGTACAGTCCATCAGGGAGAGAAAATGCCTAGCGCTCATGGTTACTACCTTTCTTCTTTTGCCACTGGCCGCGTGTCCTGGCCGGGTATTGCGGGAACAAAGCTGGCGAGACGGGCGGTTGAAGCCGCACGGGGCGACGATTTAGGGGGAAGGCGCGATCTTATAAGGAAATGTCGCGCTTTTCCAATATGCGCTGGAAGCCGCGTCGTTCGTGGCTATGCGCCTGACGGATCGGCATGCGTTGCAACGCTCCCGTGCAGTCGGGCGGGCCGCTCTAATCTGCCGTTCGCGCCGGGCCCGACGTTTTACAACGGCTTCCAGGGTGGTGGCAATTGCCCATCATTCCAGATTGTTTCGGCACAGGTGCTTGTCTAAGGTGTTCCCAGTCACGGGCAGTGAGGAGTGTGCGGATGGTCGGGAACGGTCCGGAACCTGCTAAGGGTTATCTGGGAACGCGACGTTCCCTCTGGCTGGCTTACGCCCTGCTGCTGGTCGCGGGGTTGGGCGCCATCCTGGTGAACCTGGCGCAGGTGCTCGATTCCAAGCAGCTCTACTTGAGGGAGGCGGACAAGGCCAACGCCAACCTTGCCTATTCCATTGCCCAGCATGCCCAAGAGTCCATCAAGGAAGCCGATATCGTTCTCAGTGGCCTGGTGAACCTGCTGGAGCGGGGCGAGAACAGCCCTGATGCCATCAATCAGCTGCTGGTGACCTACAAGCAACGTGCTGCGCAATTGGGCGGGGTCTTCGTCTACGACGCCGAAGGTCGCTGGATCCATTACACCAGCCCGCCCCCGGCACTGGATGTCAGCAATGCCGATCGTGACTACTTCCAGCATCACCGCTATTCGGTGAGCCGTGACACCGAGGTGAGCAACCCGATCCGCAGCCGCTCCACCGGCGAATGGATACTGCCGGTATCGCGCCGCTTCAATGACAAGGATGGCCGTTTCGCCGGTGTAGTGCTGGCCAGCATCCGCATCGATCACTTCCGCGAGTTCTACAAGCACTTCGACATCGGTGACGAAGGCTCGATCGTGATCACCATGAACGACGGCACCATCATCTACCGACGGCCTGAGCTGACCGGTGGAACCGGCGACAGCCTGGCCGGAAGCTACATGTTCCAGTCCGACCTCAAGCGCTCGCCCGTGGGCGTGGGGGCGAGCATTTCGGTGCTCGACGGGGTGGACAGGGTCTATGCCTACCGGGCCCTGGATCACTTCCCGCTGGTGGCGGCGGTTTCCATGTCCCGGCACGAAGTACTGGCTGAATGGGGACGCAAGGCCGCGATGGTAGGGTGTCTGGTAGCCGTGCTGGTGCTGGCCCTGATCCTGGTCGGTGGCGGGTTGGTGGCGCGGATACGCAAGCGCATGGTCGCCGCCCAGAGTATCGCGCGGGAGAACCGTGAGCTGCTCCACCTGGCCAACCGCGACAGTCTGACCGGGATTTCCAATCGCCGGCAGTTCGACCAGGCCCTGCAAGTCGAATTCCATCGTGCAGCCACGGTAGGTACTCCCCTGGCGCTGGTGATGATCGATGTCGACTTCTTCAAGGCCTACAACGATCGCTATGGCCACCAGGCCGGGGATGTTTGTCTGCGGGCGGTGAGCGACGTGCTGCAACGTTTCAAGGTGCGTGCCGGCGATACCGTGGCGCGCTATGGCGGCGAGGAGTTCGCCGTACTGTTGCCGCATACCGACCTCACCGGCGCGCGGCTGGTGGCGGAGCGGATTCGCCAGGCCGTCTACGAGCAGGGCCTGGTTCATTCCGGTAATCCTTTTGGTTTGGTGACAGTGAGCGTGGGGGTGCATAGCCAGATGCCGGGGCTGGACGACCGTCCCGAGCGCCTGCTGGAACAGGCCGACGCCGCACTCTATCGCGCCAAGAACAGCGGTCGGAACCGTGTCTGCCTGGCTGAGCCAACGCACTGAGGCGCGGCATTCGGACCTGCAGGAACATCGCGGCGGGAAAGTATCTGAGTGTCTTTTCGGAAAGCATGAACTGATGCTTTGCAGCGTTGGTTGGTAGGTTGTCGCGTCCCCGGAATCGGGTGATTCCCGGGGCCGGCATCCGCATTCGGAATACCAGCGGAGCCGCGCAGACATTCAATGATTCGTGGAGATTCCAATGAAGAAGTTCCTTGTTCCCGCTGCCCTGGCCGCCGCCATTGCTACCCTGACCGGCTGCAGCAGCTACAACGTCAGCCAGCCGACTTCGCCGCTGAACGGCAGCGTGAAGACCGACCTCAAGGCTGACGTAGCTGTGGGTGAGCAGATCACTGGACAGTCCGAGGTGAACATCCTGTTCCACTTCCTGCAATTCGGCGGGGACTCCCAGTTCGCTGACGGCGTGGCCTACGGCGGCGATGCGGGCGGCGGCCTGCCCTTCGGTCCGGACCCCATCTCCGCAGTGAAATCCGCAGCTGCCTACAAGGCTGTCAAGGAGTCGGGCGCCGACCTGATCGTCGCACCGCGTTATGAACTCAGCGTGCAGGACTATTTCGTGTTCAAGAAGGTGACCGCCAAGGTGACTGGCAACAAGGGCACCATCAAGTCGATCCGTTAAGCCATGGCAGTGAATCGGCAGGCCTGATGCCTGCCGATTCACGGCAATGACGCTGCTGGCCGAGCGGCGATTCTGGCCCCATAGTCTTGTGCTTGCGACCCGACCGGTCGTCTCGAGCAAGAATAGAGGCCAGGCCATGACCAAGACCCTCCACCACCGTGCGTGCCATCTCTGCGAAGCCATCTGTGGCCTGACCATCGAGACCGAGGATCAGCCAGACGGCACCCGCCGTATCCTCTCCATCAAGGGCGACGCCCAGGACCGCTTCAGTCGCGGCCATATCTGCCCCAAGGCCGTGGCCCTGCAAGACATCCAGAACGATCCTGACCGCATCCGCCAGCCCATGCGCCGCGCGGGCAACGAATGGCTGCCCATTGAATGGGATGAGGCCTTCGCGCTGGTTGCCGAGCGGCTGGCCGACATCCAGGCGCGCCATGGCAATAACGCGGTGGCGGTCTATCAGGGCAATCCGAGTGTCCACAACTACGGGCTGATGACCCACAGCAACTACTTTCTGGGCTTGCTGAGAACCCGTGGGCGCTTCTCCGCGACTTCGGTGGATCAACTGCCCCACCACCTGATCAGCCAGCAGATGTACGGCCATGGATTGCTGATTCCCATCCCGGACATCGATCACACCCAGTTCATGCTGATTCTGGGTGGCAACCCGCTGGCCTCCAACGGCAGCATCATGACGGTGCCGGACGTGGAGAAACGCCTCAAGGCTTTGCAGGCTAGGGGCGGCAAGTTGGTGGTGGTCGACCCCCGCCGAAGCGAAACCGCAGCCATGGCCGATCAGCACCTGTTCGTGCGCCCGGGGCAAGACGCAGCGCTGCTGTTCGGGTTGCTCAATACCCTGTTCGACGAGGGGCTGGGGCGAGCCACCCACCTGCCGATGGAAGGGCTGGAGCAGGTGCGTGAGGCGATCGTTCGTTTCACGCCCGAGGCCATGAGCCAGCGTTGCGGCATTCCGGCGGAGCAGATTCGTCAGTTGGCGCGGGACTTCGCCTCCGCCGAAAGTGCGGTCTGCTACGGCCGCATGGGCGTGTCGACGCAAGCCTTCGGCAGCCTCTGTCAGTGGCTGATCCAGTTGATCAACCTGGTCACCGGCAACGTCGATCGGGTAGGGGGCGTACTGTGCACCGAGCCGGCGGTGGATCTGGTTGCCGCGACCTCCGGCGGCCATTTCAACCGTTGGCAGAGCCGTGTATCAGGACTGCCCGAGTACGGCGGCGAACTGCCAGTGGCAGCGCTGGCCGAAGAGATGCTCACACCTGGCGAGGGACAGGTGAGGGCCCTGGTGACCGTGGCTGGAAACCCGGTGCTGTCCACGCCCAACGGTCGTCAGCTGGAACAGGCACTGGATGGTTTGGAGTTCATGGTCAGCGTCGATCTCTACATCAATGAGACCACCCGCTACGCCGACCTGATCCTGCCGCCCACCGCGCCCCTGGAGCATGAGCACTACGACACCACCTTCAACCTGTTCGCCGTGCGCAACGTCACCCGCTTCAATGACGCGGTGCTAGCCAAGCCGGTGGGCGCGCTGCATGACTGGGAGATATTCGTCGGCCTGGCCAAGGCCTTTGCCGCGCGCACCGGCATCGAACTGAAACCTACGCTGGCGCCGGAGCAGATGATCGACCTGGGGCTGCGCGCCGGCCCTTACGGTGATCGTTCCGAGCGCAAGCTCTCGGTGGCGCGCCTGCGCGAGCATCCCCACGGCGTGGACCTGGGGGCACTCAAGCCCAATCTCGTCGGTCGTCTCAAGACGGTTAGCGGCAAGGTCGAAGCAGCTCCCGCCATCCTGCTCGCTGATCTGGAGCGCTTCGTCGCTCAGCCTGTTTCGGGCGAAGGCGAATTGGTGCTCATCGGGCGCCGGCATGTGCGCAGCAACAATTCCTGGATGCACAACTACCATCGACTGGTGAAGGGCAAACCACGTCATCAATTGCTGATGCATCCGCGCGACCTGGAGGCACGCGGGCTGGTGGATGGCCAGCGGGTGAGGGTGCGCTCACGGGTAGGTGTGATCGAAGTGGAAGTGGGCGCCAGCGAGGACATGATGCCGGGCGTGGTCAGCCTGCCCCATGGCTGGGGGCATGCGCGGCCGGGGGTGCGCATGGGCATTGCCAGCGAGCAGCCCGGCGCCAGCGCAAACGACCTGACCGACGAGCGCCAGCTGGACGCGGTGTCAGGCAACGCGGCGCTGAATGGCGTTCCCGTGGAAGTTGTGGCCGCCTGAAGGCAAGGGAAGCCCGAGCGCACTGCTCGGCTTTCCGTTACAATGCCGCCATCCAGCCGACTTGCCAGTCGGAACGTTCAGCTGAGGTGCCTAATGGATATCATCGAAACCATCAAAGAGCAGATCGCCAACAACACTGTCCTGCTGTACATGAAAGGCTCGCCGAATGCTCCGCAGTGCGGCTTCTCGTCCCGCGCCGCGCAGGTTCTGATGGCCTGCGGCGAGAAGTTCGCCTACGTCGACATCCTGCAGAACCCGGAAATCCGCGCCAACCTGCCGAAGTACGCCAACTGGCCGACTTTCCCGCAGCTCTGGGTGGGCGGCGAACTGGTTGGTGGTAGCGACATCATGACCGAGATGTTCGAGAAGGGTGAGCTGCAGACTCTGGTCAAGGAAGCCGTGAGCAAGGCCAGCGCCTGATCCGTCCTTGAATGAAAGAGCCCCGCCGAGTACGGGGCTTTTTTATGGCTGGAAGTTTTTGCTATATATCGCCGTTCTATTTGTTGATTGAGCTCGATCTTGTTTTTCAGGTTTTAACTTCGTCCCGCTATTAAATGAAAAAGCCCCGGATTTTCGGGGCTTTTTGATTTGGGTTGGATTATTCGTCCATCTGCGATTGCAGGTAGTTTTCCAGACCGACTTTTTCGATCAGGCCCAACTGGGTTTCCAGCCAGTCAATGTGTTCTTCCTCGGACTCGAGAATTTCTTCCAGCAGTTCGCGGCTGCCATAGTCACCCACGCTTTCGCAATAGGCGATGGCGGTCTTAAGGTCTGGAACAGCGTGCAGTTCCAGCTTGAGATCGCTGGCTAGCATCTCCTTGGTGTTCTCGCCGATCATCAGCTTGCCAAGGTCTTGCAGGTTGGGGAGGCCTTCGAGGAAGAGGATGCGCTTGATCAACTTGTCCGCGTGCTTCATCTCGTCGATGGACTCGTGGTACTCGTGTTCGCCCAGTTTTTTCAGTCCCCAGTCTTCATACATACGGGCGTGCAGGAAGTACTGGTTGATCGCAACAAGCTCGTTACCAAGTATCTTGTTGAGATGCTGTATGACTTTCTTGTCGCCTTTCATGTGAGTCCTGCCGTAGGAAGAGTGGATGACTAAGGAATTCTGATCCTCGCAACTTGGTGTGTCAAATCTAAGTCTTTGAATTGCAAATGAATTTGAATATAAATAAGAATGTTTAACTTCTACATTTGAAGTCTAAATAATTGAAAAATAGACACAAAAAAACCGGACACTGAGGTCCGGTTTTCCAGTTTCCGCCGAGCGGTCAGGCGATGGCGTATGCCGCGGGGTAGGCGAGAGCGGCCTGGCTGCTCTGCACCTCCGCCAGGGTTTCCTTGACGACCTGCTTGGCTAGGCAAGCGCACTTGCCACATTGGGTACCCACTTCCAGGGTGTTGCGTACTTCGCGGTAGCTGCAGCAGCCTTCGTAGATGGCTTCGCGAATTTGACCGTCAGTGACACCTAGACAGAGACAGACGTACATGGCGACTCAAGACTCGGGGGGGTGGTTGGATGAAAGGGATACTAATAGTAATGAGAATGATTGTCAAAGATATGTCTGAAAGGCCCGGAACAGAGGCCTTCCAGGGGGCTTCGACGGGAGGGCGGCGTGTGTTGACCCGCTAGTCGAAAGCGGTGGGCGGGTCCTCCGGCCGAGTGTATGATTGCCCGTCCTTTTGGGAGAGGGTGTCACGGCGCCGCCACATTGGCTGGCCAGGCTGTGATTCCCGACCCCACTGACTTACTCATGACAACCAGGAGACATGGAATGAGCGTACTCGTAGGCAAGCAGGCTCCGGACTTCACCGTTGCCGCCGTTCTGGGCAATGGCGAAATCGTCGACAGCTTCAACCTGTCCTCGGCCATCAAAGGCAAATACGGTCTGGTGTTCTTCTACCCGCTGGACTTCACCTTCGTTTGCCCGTCCGAGCTGATCGCTCTGGACCACCGCATTCCTGAGTTCCAGGCTCGCGGCGTGGAAGTGATCGGCGTATCGATCGACTCCCACTTCACCCACAACGCCTGGCGCAACACCCCGGTGGACAAGGGCGGCATCGGCCCGGTCAAGTACACCCTGGCTGCCGACATGAAGCACGAAATCGCCAAGGCTTACGATGTCGAGTCCGAAGACGGCGTGGCTTACCGTGGCGCGTTCCTGATCGACAAGAACGGCGTTGTCCGTTCCCAGATCGTCAACGACCTGCCGCTGGGCCGTAACATGGACGAGCTGCTGCGTCTGGTCGATGCCCTGCAGTTCACCGAAGAGCACGGCGAAGTCTGCCCGGCCAACTGGAAGAAAGGCGACAAGGGCATGACCGCTTCTCCGGAAGGCGTTGCCCAGTACCTGGCCGAGAACGCTTCTTCCCTGTAAAAACCTGTCCACGATTTGCTGCGCGTCAGAATAGCTGCGTTGAAAATGGCTTCGGCCTGCTCATTTACAGCTCGTAAACTCCGCGTCCTCGGCCAATTTCGCCTTGCTCTTCTCTAGCTCGCGAAATCGTGAATCAGGTTTGGCGGTTCTCAAGCCAAAGAAAAAGCCCGGCATGCCGGGCTTTTTCATGTCTGGGATTTCGACGGGGACTCAATCGTCGTCGTCGATCCAGCCGCCCATTTCCTTCCAGCGGTTGACGATGCCGCAGAACAGCTCGGCGGTCTTCTCGGTGTCGTAGCGCGCCGAGTGCGCCTCGCGGCCGTCGAACTCGATGCCAGCGGCCTGGCAGGCCTTGGCCAGCACGGTCTGGCCATAGGCGAGGCCGGCCAGCGTCGCGGTGTCGAAGCTGGAGAAGGGGTGGAAGGGATTGCGCTTGAGGGCGGTCCGGTTCACCGCGGCATTGAGGAAGCCGAGGTCGAAACTGGAGTTGTGACCGACCAGGATGGCGCGCTTGCAGCCATTGGCTTTGATCGATTTGCGCAGGCCACGGAAGATTTCCGTCAGCGCGTGCTCCTCGCTCACTGCCATGCGCAGGGGGTGATCCAGCTTGATCCCGGTGAACTCCAGCGCAGCCTGTTCGATGTTGGCGCCTTCGAACGGTTCGACGCGGAAGAAGTGGGTATGGTCCGGATAGAGGAAACCCTGCTCATCCATCGCAATGGTGGTCGCGGCGATTTCCAGCAGGGCGTCGGTGGCGGCGTTGAAGCCACCGGTTTCCACATCCACCACTACCGGCAGGTAACCACGGAAGCGCGCGGCCATGGGGTGGCGCGGGCCGGAAGGCAGGCTGCTATCCAGTTCGTCGTCGTAGAGATCCTCGCTCACGCTTGTTCCTCCAGCAGGCGCCAGCGCAGCTTCTCGCCAGCGCGCAGCGGTACGACCACTTGCTCGCCCAGCGGCAGGGTGGCGGGGGCGGTCCATTCCTCGCGCACCAGGGTAATGCGGTCGGTATTGCGTGGCAGGCCGTAGAAGTCCGGGCCATTGAGGCTGGCGAAGGCTTCCAGTTTGTCCAGCGCGTTGCGCTGCTCGAAGGCTTCGGCGTAGAGCTCGATGGCGGCATAGGCGGTGTAGCAGCCGGCGCAGCCGCAGGCGGCCTCCTTGGCGTGCTTGGCGTGAGGCGCCGAGTCAGTGCCGAGGAAGAACTTGGCACTGCCACTGGTCGCGGCGTCCAGCAGGGCTTCCTGGTGTACGTTGCGCTTGAGGATCGGCAGGCAATAGAAGTGTGGGCGGATGCCTCCCACTAGCATGTGGTTGCGGTTGTACAGCAGGTGGTGGGCGGTGATGGTAGCGCCCACGTTGGCTGAGGCCGATTGCACGAATTGCACCGCGTCGCCGGTGGTGATGTGCTCGAACACCACTTTCAGGGTCGGGAAGCGCTCGACCACACGGGTCAGGTGCTCGTCGATGAACACCTTCTCGCGGTCGAACACGTCGATCTCGCCGCGGGTCACTTCACCGTGGACCAGCAGCAGCATGCCCACTTCGGCCATGGCTTCCAGCGCCGGGAAAATTTTGTCGACGCTGGTGACGCCGGAGTCCGAGTTGGTGGTGGCGCCGGCCGGGTAGAGCTTGGCCGCATGGACGAAACCGGAAGCCTTGGCTGCGCGGATATCCTCCGGGCTGGTGCGATCGGTGAGGTAGAGCACCATCAGCGGCTCGAAGCGGCTGCCGGCCGGACGCGCGGCCAGGATGCGCTGGCGATAGGCATCGGCTTCCTCGGCATTGCGAACCGGGGGTACCAGGTTGGGCATGATGATGGCGCGGCCGAAGGTACGGGCAGCATCCGCAACGGTGTGGGCCAGGACGGCACCATCACGCAGATGGATGTGCCAGTCGTCGGGACGCAGGAGGGTCAAACGGTCGGACATGAGGGGCTTCCAGGCGGGCAGAACTGGGCGGACATGCTACCGGAAAAGCCCTACAGGGGCACGCAGGGCTTGATCCTCGGGCGGGTGCGCCAGCAATTCCGCGCTCAAGTTTTGCCGAGCGCCACCGATATCCAGCAGGAACGCCGCAATTCCCCGTGGAGCCCGCCGTGCGCCAGCGCTACCTCGTCGTCCTGAGCTTGTTCGCCAGCCTGCCGGCCATGGCCATTACTTTCCAGACTCGTCTGGAGAAGGTGGAGTGGAAGGTCGATGGCGACAAGTTCGAGTGCCGCCTGTCGCAACCCATCACTGACTTCGGCTCTGGCGAGTTCGTTCGGCGGGCCGGCGAGCAGGCCACCTTCCGCCTGAAGGCCCGTGAACGCTGGATGGGTACCGGCTCCGCCACCCTGCTGGCGGCCGCCGCTCCCTGGCAGCCGGGGAGGGGGGACATCAATCTGGGCGTGGTCAGCGTCGGCAGCGGTGAGGTGCCGTTCAATACCTCTCAGCAACAGGCGGGGCGCCTGCTCACAGGCTTGCTGGAGGGCCGCAGCCCGGCGGTGCGCCACCGCACGCGGCAGGGCGGTGACGCCCTTGAAGTGCGTCTGCTGCCGGTGAAGTTCAACCAGGCCTACCAGGACTACCTGGCCTGTACCGCCAAACTGCTGCCGGTGAACTTCGACCAAGTCAAGCACCTGCAGGTTGGCTTCCCCGGCGGCGGTATCGATCTGGACGACATGGCTCGGGCCAGGCTGGATATCATCCTCGACTTCATCAAGGCCGATCCCAGCGTCAATCACATCGAGATCGACGGTCACTCCGACAACAGCGGCAACCGCCTGACCAACCGCGACCTCTCGCGCCGCCGGGCCCTGACGGTGTTCGACTACCTGAAGGCCAACGGCTTCCCCGAGGCGCAGATGGTCATGCGCTTCCACGGCGAGCGCTATCCGCTGGCGCCCAACAACAGCTCGGCCAATCGTGCGAAGAACCGGCGCGCCACCGTGCAGCTGTCCCGTGTCGAGCTGCCCGCGTATACACCAGCCACCGCAACGGCATCAGCTCCTGCGCCAGCAGAGACGCCCACGCCCGCTGTCGCCCCAGGTGTCCCGGCCACCGCGCCGGGCGTGCCCGCGGCCACTCCCGGCGTCAAGGACGAGGCCCCCAGGCCGTAACCGCCAGCGGGTTCCTGAACCAGCCGCTCGTCGCGCCGCTGACAGAATCTGTCGCCTCGTCGTCATAAGCTGTCGCCCCACTGTAATTTGGCCGCCAAGGTCAGTAGAATCACGGGTTTTTCGTACAACCCCGTGGAGTTGATGGCATGGCGGACGTAAAGAAGGTTGTCCTGGCTTATTCCGGTGGCCTGGACACCTCGGTAATCCTCAAGTGGCTGCAAGATACCTATAACTGCGAAGTGGTGACCTTCACCGCTGACCTCGGCCAGGGCGAGGAGGTCGAACCGGCCCGCGCCAAGGCCCAGGCGATGGGCGTCAAGGAAATCTACATCGATGACCTGCGCGAAGAGTTCGTCCGTGACTTCGTCTATCCGATGTTTCGCGCCAACACCGTCTACGAAGGCGAGTACCTGCTGGGTACCTCCATCGCCCGTCCGCTGATCGCCAAGCGCCTGATCGAAATCGCCAACGAGACCGGCGCCGACGCCATCTCCCATGGCGCCACCGGCAAGGGCAACGACCAGGTGCGTTTCGAGCTGGGCGCCTATGCGCTGAAACCTGGCGTGAAAGTGATCGCCCCCTGGCGTGAGTGGGACCTGCTGTCCCGCGAGAAGCTGATGGACTACGCCGAGAAGCACGCCATCCCGATCGAGCGTCACGGCAAGAAGAAGTCCCCGTACTCCATGGACGCCAACCTGCTACACATCTCCTATGAGGGTGGCGTGCTGGAAGACACCTGGACCGAGCACGAAGAGGACATGTGGCGCTGGACCAAATCCCCGGAAGCCGCGCCGAACACCCCGACCTACATCGAGCTGACCTACCGTAATGGCGACATCGTTGCCATCGACGGCAAGGACATGACCCCGGCCCAGGTGCTCGCCGAACTGAACCGCATCGGTGGCGAGAACGGCATCGGCCGCCTCGACATCGTCGAGAACCGCTATGTCGGCATGAAGTCCCGTGGCTGCTACGAGACCCCCGGCGGCACCATCATGCTCAAGGCCCACCGCGCCATCGAGTCCATCACCCTGGACCGCGAAGTGGCTCACCTGAAAGACGAGCTGATGCCCAAGTACGCCAGCCTGATCTACACCGGCTACTGGTGGAGCCCGGAGCGTCTGATGCTGCAACAGATGATCGACGCCTCCCAGGCCAACGTGAACGGTGTGGTGCGCCTGAAGCTGTACAAGGGCAACGTCATCGTGGTTGGCCGCAAGTCCGACGACTCCCTGTTCGACGCCAACATCGCCACCTTCGAGGACGATGCCGGCGCCTACAACCAGGCGGACGCCGCAGGCTTCATCAAGCTCAACGCCCTGCGCATGCGCATCGCTGCTGGCAAGGGCCGCAAGCTGTTCTGATAAGCTTTCGGCATGAGCCTACGAACCCCGGCCATGAGCCGGGGTTTTTCATTTTGAGCCCTGTAAAAACGGGCAACCAATGAGGAAGTAACGATGAGATTGCTGCATACCATGCTGCGCGTTGGCGACCTGGACAAATCCATCGCCTTCTACACCGAAGTGCTAGGCATGACCCTACTGCGTCGCAAGGATTACCCGGACGGCCAGTTCACCCTCGCGTTCGTCGGTTACGGCGACGAAGCCCACAACAGCGTGATCGAACTCACCTACAACTGGGGTGTGGACAAGTACGAGCTGGGCAACGCCTATGGCCATATCGCCCTGGAAGTGGCTGATGTCTACAAGGCTTGCGAGGGCATCCGTGCCCGCGGCGGCAAGATCACCCGCGAACCGGGCCCGATGAAGCACGGTACCAGCATCCTGGCATTCGTCGAGGACCCGGACGGTTACAAGATCGAATTGCTGTCGCCCTCTCGCAACGACTGAAGCTCTGTGCTGATATGAATCCGGGGCGCTGTCGTCCCGGTCCGGAGGCGTGGGTCTATGGATGGTTCCGCTGTCAGCTACGAACGCAATCTCGAATGCCTGGTCTGGGCCATTCAGCAATTGTCCCTGGCCCGCGATCTCGACCGTATCGCCGAGATCGTCCGCAGTGCCGCGCGGGAACTGGTTGGGGCCGACGGCGCCACCTTCGTCCTGCGCGACGGCGACCGTTGCTTCTACAAGGACGAAGACGCCATCTCTCCCTTGTGGAAGGGCCTGCGCTTCCCCATGGAGAGCTGCATCAGCGGCTGGGCGATGATCAACCGCGAGCCTGCGGTGATCGAAGACATCTACCTTGACCCGCGAATCCCCCACGACGCCTATCGCCCCACCTTCGTCAAAAGCCTGGTCATGGTGCCTATTCGCAGCATGGCCCCGGTGGGAGCCATCGGCACCTACTGGGCCACCCCGCGCCTCGCCAGTGTGCGCGAGGTCGGCCTGCTGCAAGCCCTGGCGGATTCCACCTCGGTGGCCATGGAGAATGTCCAGCTCTACAACGAACTGGAGCAGCGGGTCATCGCCCGTACCCAGGACCTGGTGGCGGCCAACCGCCTGCTCTATGACGAAGCCTGCGAGCGTGAGCGGGTCGAGCAGGACATCCAGCGCTTCTCCATGACTGACGAACTCACGGGCCTGCATAACCGCCTCGGTTTCCTGCGCCATGCGTCCGAGGCGCTGGAAACTGCACGCCAGCGCGATGTGCCTTGCCTGCTGCTCCACCTGCAAGTGGGCAGCAACGACAGCGGATCGGGCGAGAGCCTGCCGTTGACGGCGGCGCGCATGCTGCGGACGCAATTCCGGCGAGATGATCTGCTTGCGCGACTCGGCGGCGGCGAGTTTCTCGTGCTCACCACCGGTTACGGCGATCCACAGGCTGTCCTGCAGCGCCTGCGTGCCGGTCTGGGGGCTTTCAATCGTGCGGCGGAGCAGAGCCTGACCCTGCGCATTGGCCATGCCGAGTCCACCCGTGGCCAGGACCTTGAACAACTGCTGCACGAAGCGGACAACACGCTGCATCGGAGTGGGCCAGGCTAGGGGTTGCCGGATTCTGGCTAGCCGCAGGGCTTCGCTATATAGTTCGCAACACAGCGAAAACTGATCAATCGGCCAACCCATGAGTTTCCCTCTCGACCGCACCGACCTGGCCGCCATCTGGCTGACCCTCGAACTGGCGACCCTCACCACGTTGCTATTGCTGGTGGTGGGTACCCCCATCGCCTGGTGGCTGGCACGTACCCGCTCGCGCCTGAAGGGGCCGGTGGCCGCCATCGTCGCCCTGCCGCTGGTGCTGCCGCCTACTGTCATCGGTTTCTACTTGCTGGTGAGCATGGGGCCCCATGGGTTCATCGGCCAGTTCACCCAGAGCCTTGGCCTCGGCACCTTGCCGTTCACCTTCGCCGGTTTGGTGGTGGGGTCGGTGATCTATTCCATGCCGTTCGTGGTGCAGCCCTTGCAGAACGCCTTCACCGCAATCGGTGCGCGGCCGCTGGAGGTTGCGGCGACCTTGCGTGCCAGCCCCTGGGCCACTTTCTTTTCTATCGTGCTGCCCCTGGCCAGGCCGGGGTTCGTCACCGCATCCATCCTCGGATTCGCCCACACGGTGGGGGAGTTTGGTGTGGTGCTGATGATTGGCGGCAACATCCCGGAGAAGACCCGCGTGGTCTCCGTGCAGATCTTCGACCATGTCGAAGCCATGGAGTACGCCCAGGCCCACTGGCTGGCCGGCGGCATGCTGCTGTTCTCCTTCCTCATCCTGTTGGCGCTGAACACCAGCCGGCGCCTGAAGCCCGGCTGGACCTGAGCCATGCAACAGATTCATGCACGTTTCCGCCTGCGCCATCCGGGCTTCGCCCTCGAGGCCGATCTCGAGCTGCCCGGCCGAGGCGTCACCGCGCTGTTCGGCCATTCAGGCTCGGGCAAGACCAGCCTGTTGCGCTGCATAGCCGGCCTGGAGCGCGCCGCCGAGGGCTTCCTGGAGGTCAATGGCGAGGTCTGGCAGGACAGCACCCGCGGGCATTTCCTGCCGACCCACAAGCGACCGCTGGGGTATGTGTTTCAGGAGGCGAGCCTGTTCGAGCATCTGTCGGTGCGGCGCAACCTGGAGTTCGGCCTGCGCCGCATTCCGGCACGGGAGCGTCACGTGCAGCTGGGGCAGGCGGTCGAACTGCTGGGCATCGGCCATCTGCTGGAACGCATGCCGGACGGCCTTTCCGGTGGTGAGCGGCAGCGCGTGGGCATTGCCCGTGCCCTGCTCACCAGTCCGCGCCTGCTGCTGATGGATGAGCCACTGGCTGCCCTGGACCTCAAGCGCAAGGGCGAAATCCTGCCCTACCTGGAGCGGCTGCACGACGAGCTGGACATCCCGGTGCTGTACGTCAGTCACTCGCCGGATGAAGTGGCACGGCTGGCGGACCACCTGGTGCTGCTGGACGACGGCCAGGTGCTGGCCAGCGGCCCGCTGGAACAGACGCTGGCGCGCCTGGACCTGCCCACCGCCCATGAAGATGAGGCCGGTGTCGTCATCGAAGGCCGGGTGCAGGCGTTCGATGCCCAATACCAGTTGCTGACCCTGGCGTTGCCCGGTAGCTCACTCAGCGTGCGGGTGGCTCATTCGCCGGTGGCAGAAAACTGCTCCCTGCGTTTCCGGGTACTGGCGCGCGACGTCAGCCTGAGCCTCGAGAAACAGCGCGACAGCAGCATCCTCAACCTGTTGCCGGCACGCGTGGTGGAAGAGTCTGCGGCGGCGAATCCCGCTCATGTGCTGGTGCGCCTGGACGTGGATGGCTCGCCCATGCTGGCGCGTATCACCCGGTTCTCCCGTGACCAGCTGGGGCTGTACTCCGGTCAGGCGATCTGGGTGCAGATCAAGTCGGTGGCGTTGCTGGCCTGAGGCGGGTGGGGATGGGGGATTGTGGGAGCGAACTCATTCGCGAATGAATTCGCTCCCACAGGATCACAATGCGTCGTGGTTCCCCGAAGGTTCCACACACACGCAATTGCGGCCGGACTGCTTGGCGCGGTACAGGCCCCGGTCGGCGCGGCCGATCAGGCTGTCGAGCGAGTCGTCAGGGTGCATCTCGGCCAGGCCGACGCTGGCGGTCACCTGCAGGTTCACACCCCTGAAGGGATAGCGCCGGGACGCCACGTCGCTACGGATTTTCTCCGCCAACTGCTGGGCGGTGGCGTTGCCAGTGTCCTTGAGCAGGATGATGAACTCCTCTCCGCCCCAGCGGCAGACGATGTCCGACTGGCGCAGCCCGTCCCGCAGGTTCTGGGAAAAGCCCTGCAGCACCTGGTCGCCAGCCTGGTGGCCGTAAGTGTCGTTGAGCAGCTTGAAGTGGTCGAGGTCCAGCATCAGCGCCGCCAGTGGCTTGCGGTCGCGCCTGGCCTCTTGCAGCGCCTGGCCGGCGAGCAGTTCGAAGCCGCGTCGATTGGGCAGGCCGGTCAGGCTGTCGGTCGTGGCCAGGGCTGCGATGCTGCGCTGATAGCGGCGCATCAGGCGAATCACCAGCACCAGCACGACGCCCGTGACGAGCAGGCAGATCAGCAGGTTGAGGTAGAGCGTGTTACGCAGGCCGGCGAGCAGGCCGCCCTCGTGCTTGTCGACGAACAGGTACCAGTCCAGCTCCGGGATGTAGCGTACGTTCAGGTAGTGGTCGCGGCCCTTTTCCTGGTATTCGAACTTGCCGGTCTGCGGACGGACCAGCTTGGCCTTCAGATCCTCCAGGCCCGGCACATCGCCCAGGGATTGGCCGACCCGCGCGCCCAGCGGGCCGCCGTCGGCCCCGGTCAGGACGATGCGCCCGGTGGTGTCGACGAAATACACGCTGCGGTTGTAGCGGCGCTGGTATTCGTCTATCAGCTTGATCACCGCATCCACCGTCAGGCCGACGCCGGTGGCGCCGAGGAACTTGCCGTCGTAGTCGAACACCTTGTAGTTGATGAAGATGGTCAACTGGTCCTGGTTGGCCATGTCGACGTCGACATTGATCTCGTAGGGCTCCTTCATGTCGCGCACGCGGAAGTACCAGATGTCCCGCGGCTCCTTCGGGTCCACCTTCTTGAGCACGCCCTTGGTCTGGTAGTAGGTGAGTGTGCGATCGGAGATGAAGAAGCTGGTGAAGGCGCCGTAGTGCTCCTGGATCTCGCGCAGGTAGCGGGTCATCGGCTCGATGTCCTTTTCGCCGTGCATCACCCAGTCACGCACGAAGGTGTCGCGGCTCATCATCGAGGAAATCAGGATGGGCCGGACCAGGTCCTTCTGGATTTCCGAGTAGACGTTGTCCGAAGTCAGCGGCAATTCGGTGTTGATGATGCTGCTGCGAATGGACTTGAGCGACGCCTGGTAGCTGACCAGGGACGTGGCCAGGAAACCGCAGCCAAGCAGCAGTACCAGGGCGATGACCAGCAGGCGGTGGCTTTGCTTGGCGTGTTCTTTTAGCGGCATCTGACAACCTGGCCTCGGGGTAGTGGCGCAATGCTAGCGTGCGGGTGGTGCGGGCGTCACGGACGGGTACTTGACGTCAGGCTATCGGCGTTTCCAGCCTTACCCTGACGGCCGCCATGCGGAAACTCCGGGGCTGAATCGATCCAGGGTTCCAGGCGCTGGCCAAAACTCAGCTTCACTCGAAAGCTCGGTGGCCCATCGCTGCGGTGGTCGCGCGCCAGCTCCGCACCCAGTGTTTCGCGCAGGGCATAGGGGACGTTGATCTGGGCAATGCGCAGCTGGCCGATCTGGCCGGTCAGGCGCCCGTCGCGAACCCAGGCACTGACGGTGCCCGGCGCGATGGCGTACTGGGTGCGATCGGGATAGCGGCTGCGCAGGGCCTCACGGTCCAGTCCCACATCCACGGCGAACAGGCGGCTGTCGCGTTTCTCCTCCTGTTCAACATAGTCGCGGGCGGCGCGTTCGGCGTCCTGCCGGCGCTTGTCTTTCGGCGCGGTGCGCAACTCGCTGCGGGCTTCCTCCAACTGCTGCCGTGCGCGTGCCAGTTCGGCCTTGCGTGCCGGACCATCCAACTCCAGCACCACCAGCACTTCGCGGTTGCGGTCGTTCACACGCGACGCCTCGCGGTCCTCCGCAGTGAAGCCCAGGCGCAGCAAGCTGGCTTCGTCCAGCATCAGGCTCTGGTAACGATCAGTGCCGGTCGGATCGCTGGGGCGTCGCCAGTCCAGGCGCAGGGCCAGGCCGCTGTTCTCGTGCTCCGCCCAGTCGTAGCTGCGGCGCAGTTCTCGCTCGGAAAGCAGCAGTTGGCTGTCCGGTTCGCCATTGCGGTTGAACCAGGCGCCGCCGAGGGCAATGGCGTTGGTCAGGGTGATCAGCGCCAGGCCGGCGAGCAGTGCGGTACGGGTTTTCATGAGCGCTGGCCTCCCATTTTGGCCTGGGTTCGGCGCAGGCGACCGAGTACCAGCAGGATGAGTACGGCGACCAGGCCGAGGACGAGGAAGAACAGGTACTTCGGCATCACCTCCCACCACCAGTCGAACAGCTTGATGTAAAGGAAGAGCACGAAGAACAGCAGGCTGGTGTGCACCACCTCCGGCCAGTCACAGCGGTTGCCCAGCCAGATGGCCAGAGCCGCGCCGGTGAATCCCAGGAGCTGGTAGAGGCCCTCGACCAGATCGCGCGACCAGGGCAGATAGCTGCCGTTCGCCCAGTTGGCCAGCACCAGGATCGGCACGAACATCCCGAGCAGGCCCATCACCCGGTAGATCGCGGCAAAGCCGCTGAAGCTTGTCTGGGAGAGGAACTGCGGTACCAGGAAAATCATCAACCCGGCGGGTAGCAGGTGTTCTGGCCGCTCGGTGCAATCCAGCCAATAGAGGCCGCTCCAGCGGGTCAGCTGAGTTGCCACCAGCGCCATGATGCAGGCCAGGCCAGCGCCCAGCAGCACGCGCACGTCGCAGGCATAGGCCAGCAGCAGGGCATAGGCGGCCCAGGGCAGCAGGGCCTTGTTACTAGGCGCGATATTGAAGATCTGCCCGAGCATGACCACGTTCAGCACGAAGCAGGCAAAGGCCAGTACCGCCGCCAGCTTGGTGAAGTAACCGGCGGGGGCGCGTTGGCGCAGCAGTAGGGTCAGCAGCAGGCTGCCCAGGGAAAAACCGGCCAGGATGCCGACCTGGGCAGTATCCGGAAACAGCCCCCAGAACTGATAGAAGAAGAACAGCAGGCTGGCGGCCAGTGCCAGGGCGCCCAGCAGGGATGCGATGCGCATGCCGAGGGACAGGCGTCGGGCCTGGGCATCCGGATCGATGTCGAAGGCGTTGCGATAATCCGCCAGCAATTGGCGGTGATGTTTGCCCAGCTGGTCGATCTGTTCGGGGGAGAGCAGCAGGGCCTGCTCTTCGTGCAGGCGCTCCACTTCCCGGTAGAAGGCCTGGATATCGTCGGCGCGGTGTTGCGCCTGGTCGTGGCTGAGCGGCGGCATTGCGGGTCCTTTTGCGTGCGGTGCCGCTTGAACTGTAGGGCTGCGGATGGGGACCGGCAATGAGCGCTGCTTAATTCGCTCCTACAAGGTTGTCCTTCAATCATCCATTCGAGATCAGGCCTCCTCCATCACCACCACCCGCTGCCCGGCGCGCACCGGAGAGCCCGGCTGCACCCGCACCTCGCGCACCACACCATCGCGAGGCGCGGTGAGGGGGATTTCCATCTTCATGGATTCAAGGATCACTAACGTGTCCCCGGCCTTCACGCTGGCGCCTTCCTCCACCTGCACCTGCCAGAGGTTGCCAGCGATATGGCTTTCCACCGCGTGCTGGCCAGCGCCCAGCGGGGCGTCTTCACCCAGGTCGGCGGCGACCTCCTCGCTGTCGAAATGGGCCTGCCCGGAAGCGATCCAGCGTTCCCTTTCAGCATTGAAGGCAGACTGCTGCTGGCTGCGGAAGGCGGCGATACCCTCGGCCTCGCGGGCGAGGAAGGCCTGGTAGTCGGCCAGGCACAGCTCGCTCTCTTCAATGTGCAGTGGGTAGTGGCCAAGCGGGAAGTCGCGGCGAATGCGCGTGAGCTCGGAGGCCGTCACCGGGTAGAAGCGGATCTGGTCGAAGAAGCGCAGCAGCCAGGGCTTTCCGCCGAAGGCCTCCACCTCGCGGTAGCGGTTCCACATCTGCAGGGTGCGGCCGACGAACTGGTAGCCGCCGGGGCCCTCCATGCCGTAGACGCACATGTACGCACCGCCGATGCCCACCGAGTTTTCGGCGGTCCAGGTGCGCGCCGGGTTGTACTTGGTGGTCACCAGGCGATGGCGCGGGTCCAGCGGTGTGGCCACAGGGGCGCCGAGGTAGACATCGCCCAGCCCCATCACCAGGTAGCTGGCGTCGAATACCGTGCGCTGCACGTCGTCCAGGTCCGGCAGGTCGTTGATGCGGCGGATGAACTCCAGGTTGCTCGGGCACCAGGGCGCGTCCTTGCGCACCGTGGTCATGTATTTCTCGATGGCCAGTTGGCAGGCCGGGTCGTCCCAGGACAGGGGCAGATGCACGATGCGCGAAGGCACCTTCAGGTCGCCGGCGGCGCAGACGTCATCCCAGAGTCCGGCGACGGTGTCCAGCAGCGTCGCCAGCGGCAGGGTTTCCGGCTGGTAGTGGACCTGCAGGGAACGGATTCCAGGCGTCAGGTCGATCACGCCATCCACGGCTTTGGCCTCCAGTGCCTGCATCAGCGCATGGGCGCGGAAGCGCAGCACCAGGTCCAGTTCCGGTGCGCCGATCTCCAGCAGCAGGTGGGTATCGCCGGAAAGGCGGGCGACCAGGCGTTTGTCGGCTTCGCCCAGGTCGAGCACGGCCGGTTCCCCTCTCCCTTCAGGGAGAGGGGCTAGGGGAGAGGGCAGGACTCCGTGCTCGGGCTGTCCCTCTCCCCCCGCCCTCTCCCGCAAGCGGGAGAGGGAGCTGTACGTGCATGCGTCGAGCGCGCGCGCAAGATGGCGAGCCTCCCCAATGCTCACCGCTACAAAGCGCACCTTGTCCCCCGCCTTCAACTGCCCCAGTTGCCAGAGGTCCGCTTCGATGAGGGTCACCGGACAGACGAAACCGCCGAGGCTGGGGCCGTCCGGGCCGAGGATCACCGGCATGTCGCCGGTGAAATCCACGGCGCCGATGGCGTAGGGGTTGTCGTGGATGTTGGAGGGGTGCAGGCCGGCTTCGCCGCCACTTTCGCGTACCCATTCGGGCTTTGGTCCGATCAGGCGGACGCCGGTGCGGCTGGAGTTGAAATGCACTTCCCAGTCGGTGGCGAAGAAGGTGTCGATGTAAGCGGGGGTGAAGTATTCCGGGGCACCGTGGGGGCCGTAGATCACCCGCAGGGTACGCACGTCCGGCAGGACGGTGCGCTGCGCAGGCTCCAGCACCTGGCCGGCGCTGCGGTCGGTCAGTGGAGCAAGGTGCAGCACGTCGCCGGCGCGCAGGGCGCGGCCGCCGTGGCCGCCGAACTGGCCGAGGGTGAAGGTGCTCTTGCTGCCGAGATAGTCCGGCACTTGCAAGCCGCCGCGCACGCAGAGGTAGCTGCGCGCACCGGCCCCGGCGATTGTCCCGAGGGCAAGGGTGGCGCCCGCCGACACCAGCAGGGCGGTGTCCATCGGTTGCGACTGGCCGTCGAGGGTCAGCGGAATCGGCGCGCCGGTGACTGCCACCACGGCATCGGTGTTGAAGCGCAGGGTCGGGCCGCTCATGGTGATTTCCAGTCCGGCTTCACCTTCGGCATTGCCCAGCAGGCGATTGCCCAGGCGCAGCGCGCGGCTGTCCATGGGGCCGGACGGCGGTACGCCCACCGCCCAGTAGCCGAGCCGGCCGGGGTAATCCTGCACCGTGGTCTGGGTGCCGGCGCCGAGCACTTCGAAGGTGTTCGTGCGGTAGGCGAGGCCTTCCAGGCAGCGGGTCCAGGGCGAGCCGCTGGCAAACGGTTCATCAGCCAGGATCTGCCGCAGGTAGCTGCGGTTGGATTCCACGCCGTAGAGCGTGGTGTCGGCCAGGGCCTGGTCCAGCGCCGCGCTGGCCCCCTCGCGGCTAGTCGCCCAGGTGATCAGCTTGGCGATCATCGGGTCGAAGTAGGGCGGTACTTCGCAACCAGCCTCCACCCAGGTGTCGATGCGTAGGTGCTTGCCATCGGTCTCGGGAAAGGCGACCGCAGTGAGCAGGCCGGGGCAGGGCTGGAAGTCGCGGCCCGGGTCTTCTGCATAGAGCCGTGCCTGGATGGCATGGCCGTTGGGGGAGAGGCCTTCAGCCAGTTCCGCCAGGGGTGGCAGGGTGCCGGCGGCCAGTTCGATCATCCAGCGCACCAGGTCCACGCCCCAGACCTGTTCGGTGACGCCGTGCTCCACCTGCAGGCGGGTGTTCACTTCGAGGAAATAGAAGCGCTCGGCCTCGCTGTCGTAGACGAACTCCACCGTACCGGCACTGCGGTAACTGACCGCGCTGGCCAGCTTGATGGCGGCGGCGCATAGCTCATCGGCCATGCCGGCGGGCAGGTTGGGTGCCGGGGTTTCTTCCAGCACTTTCTGATTGCGCCGCTGCACCGAGCAGTCACGCACGCCGAGGGCGATCACCTCGCTACGGCCATCGCCGAACACCTGCACCTCCAGGTGGCGGGCGCGCTGGATGTATTTCTCGATGAACACGCCGGAGTCGCTGAAGTTGTTCTGCCCGAGGCGCTTCACGGCCTCGAAGGCTTCGCTCAGCTCCGTGGCCGAACGGCAGACACGCATGCCGATGCCGCCACCGCCAGCGGTGCTCTTCAGCATCACCGGGTAACCGACCTGCTCGCCGGCAGCCAGGGCAGACTCCAGGCTCTCCAGCAGTTCGGTGCCTTCCAGCATGGGCACGCCGTTGGCCTTGGCCAGGGCGCGCGCGGTGTGCTTCAGGCCGAACACCCGCAGCTGCTCCGGCGTCGGACCGACGAAGGCGATGCCGGCGGCTTCGCAGGCTTCGGCGAAGGCGGCGTTTTCGGAGAGGAAGCCATAGCCGGGGTGAATGGCCTGGGCGCCGCTGTCACGAGCGGCTGCGAGGATCTTGTCCACCACCAGATAGGTGCTGGCGGCCGGGCCGTCGCCCAGGCTGATCGCCTGGTCCGCCTGCTGGATGTGCAGGCTGGCAGCGTCGGCTTCGGAGTAAACGGCCACGCCGCGCACGTCGAGCTGGCGCAGGGTACGCAGGATGCGGCAGGCGATGGCGCCGCGGTTGGCGATCAGGAGTTTGTCGAACATTGCAGAACCCTCGAAAGGGATGGCGGGTCGTCCCGCCTTATTCGTCTGCACCACGGTCGTCCGTGGCTGGAATCCGGTGTGCGTAGGATGGGTAGAGCGGAGCGAAACCCATCAGTCCGGAGCGATGGGTTTCGCAGGCTCTACCCATCCTACGGAGTGCTTATGCAGGCACTGCCCCGAGCGGCTCTGGCACAACAGGAAAAGCCAGGCGCGCAGCTGCTTCAGTCCCATACCAGCACCTCAGCGGGCGTTGGGTTGTAGGCGTTGCAGGGGTTGTTCAGCTGCGGGCAGTTGGAGATCAGCACGATGATGTCCATGTGCGCCTTGAGCTCGACGTACTTGCCGGCGGCGGAGATGCCGTCTTCGAAGGTCAGGCCGCCTTCCGGGGTGACCGGCACGTTCATGAAGAAGTTGATGTTGGCGCTGATGTCGCGCTTGGTGAGGCGCCCATCGTGCAGGCAGGCGCGCAGGAAGTTGTCGCGGCAGCTGTGCATGTAGCGCTTGTCCAGCGCGTAGCGCACGGTGTTGCTCTCCTGGGCGCAGGCGCCGCCGAGGGTGTCGTGGCGGCCGCAGGTGTCGGCGGTGAGGGTCAGCATCGGGTTGCCGAGGTTGGAATAGAGCACACTGCCGGCGCTGAGGTAGACGCGGTTCTGCCGGCGCAGGGTGCGCTGCACGTCGTAGCGCTCGCGTGGGTTGCGGGCGCTGTAGAACAGGGTGTCCACCGCCTGGTTGCCTTCCAGGTCCAGCAGGCGAACGGTCTGGCCGGCCTTCACTTCAGTCATGAAAGGTTCGCCGGCGGCAATCACGGCGCGGTACACCGCGGCTTCGGAGTGTTTTTCGCTGTGGGTCAGGTTCATCCGGGTGGCCCTCAGATATACAGGCGTTCGGTGTTGTGGAAGCCGCGACCGTTCTCCGGGCGCGAGGTGCGGCAGAGCAGGGTGATGCCGTCGCTCTGTACCTGCTGCCAGGCCAGGGTCACGGGCTTGGGCGCATAGGCGGGGTTGGGGTCCATGGGGTGCTGCAGGGCGGTGAGCACCACCAGCGTGTCCATGGGCGCGTAGAGCTCGATGTAGTCGCTGGCCTTGGAGTTGCCCGGCTGGAAGTGGAAGCAGCCGTCACTGTCCACGGTGACCTTGCTGAAGAGGTTCAGGCACATCAGCAGGTCGGAAAGCCCCAGGTCCCACTTGCCCATCTCCACCAGCAGGTTGTCCACACCGTTGCGGAAGAAACCGTTGCGCAGTTCCTGGTAGCGCCCGGCACCGTACTTTTCCCTCACTTCCTCCGCGTTGAGCACGCCGCCGAAGCTGTCGTGCCAGCCGCAGGTGTCGGCGGTGATGGCGGCCAGTACCCGGCCCATGTCGGAGTAGAGGCAGTGGCCGGCGGTGAGCTTGGCGGTGTGCTGGCACTTCAGGCTGTCCGGCAGATTGAGGCGCTCGCTCTTCTCTTGAGCGTTGAGCAGCAGCAGGCTGACGTTGGCGCCACCTTCGAGGTCGGTGATGCGCAGCTGTTGGCCGCGCTTGAGCACGAAGGAGGTGTGGCCGCCGCCGGGGACGGTTTCTTCGTAGAGGGTCGGGCTCAGGGTCAGGGATGCGGTCATGGGCCGGCTCCTTGTCAGTGGGCGATGGCAGGATGCAGGGCGGAGGTGACTCGCTCCGGCAGGGCCTCGACGGCCGCGCGGGCAGCACGGCGGTCGCTGTTCAGGGGAATGTCGTAGGTGATGCGCGCACCGAAGGCGTTGGGTGCATGCGGGTCCTGGCGCACCTTGTCAAAGACCAGCAGGCGGGTGCCCAGGCTGAAGCCTTCGGAGAGGTCGTGGGTGACCATGAACACGGTGAGCCGGGTTTCGCGCCAGAGGCCGAGCAGCAGTTCGTGCATGTCCTTGCGGATGCCCGGATCGAGGGCGCCGAAGGGCTCGTCCAGCAGCAACATGCGGGGTTTCATGATCAGCGCCTGGGTGATGGCCAGGCGTTGTTGCATGCCGCCGGAAAGCTGGCTGGGGTACTTGTCCAGTGCATGGCCCAGGCCGACCTTGGCGAGAATGGCCGCAGCTTCCTCACGGGCGGCGCGTTTCGCGCCACCGAACAATCGGCCGAAGAGGGGCGAGCGGGGCAGTTCCAGGCCAAGGGCGACGTTATCCAGCACGCTCAGGTGCGGGAACACCGAATAGCGCTGGAACACCACGCCGCGGCTGGCGTCGGGCTCGGCCGCCAGCGGTTTGCCGTCCAGCAGGATGCTGCCGCGGCTGGGCGATTCCTGGCCCAGCAGCATGCGCAGGAAGGTGGATTTGCCGCAGCCGGAAGCGCCGACCAGGGTGCAGAACTCGCCTTCATTCACCGACAGGTCGAGGTTCTCCAGCACCACCTGGTCGCCATATTCCTGCCAGACATTGCGGACGCTGATGAGGCTCATGCCTTGGCTCCTTCGTACCAGGGGAAGGCCAGCCGGGTGAGCTGGCGCAGGCCCAGGTCCATCAGCCAGGCGAGCAGGGTGATCCACGCCACGTAGGGGAGGATCACGTCCATGGCCAGGTAGCGGCGGACCAGGAAGATGCGGTAGCCCAGGCCATCGGTGGAGGCGATGGCTTCGGCGGCGATCAGGAACAACCAGGCCGAGCCCAGCACCAGGCGCAGGGAAATCAGCAGGCGCGGCAGCAGTTGCGGCAGCACCACCCGCAGGATCAGCGTCCAGGTATTGGCGCCGAGCGTCTGCGCCTTGATCAGCAGTTCACGGGGGATTTCCCGTGCGCGCTGCTCCAGGTCGCGGGCGATGCAGGGGGCGACGCCGATGACGATCAGCATCACCTTGGACAGCTCGCCCAGGCCGAAGACGATGAACAGGATCGGCAGGATCGCCAATGGTGGAATCATCGACAGCACCGTCAGCAGGGGCGACAGCGGCGCGCCGAACAGCGGCAGGGTGCCGGCGGCGATGCCCAGTGTCAGGCCCAGCAGCGCGGCGATGGACAGGCCCAGCGCCAGGCGTTTCAGACTCGATGCGGTGTCCTGCCAGAACAGGTACTCGCCGCTGCGCTTGTCCTCGGTGAAGGCCAGGCGCTCGACGGCCTCACTCATCTGCGCCGCGCTGGGCAGCAGCTTGTCGTTGGGGTTCTCCGTGAGCCGGGCCGCCGAGCCGGTGAAGTAGGCGAACAGCAGCAGGGCGAACGGCAGCAGGACCAGGATCAGGCGTCCGGCGCGGTCCGGTTGGCGGTTGATCAGGCGCATGGCAGGTTCTCGGTTGTGAGGGCATGTAGGTTGGTCCGAGCGCAGCGAGGCCCAACGAATGGCCTGGAAGTGCGGTGGTGTTGCGCCTCGTTCCTCGGCGCCAACCTACGGATCGGTTCAGAGCTTTCCGTCTGCGGCCAGCTGCACGTAGGTCGGGTCGAAGCGCAGCTTGACGTTGCCCTTGTCACCGGTGACCACGCCCTTGGCGAAGCTCATGCCCACGGCGTTGGCGTCCTTGGCACCTTCGCCCAGCAGGCCATGGTGGAAGCTGAAGCTGGCCACCTTGTCCATGGTCGCCGGCAGTTTCGGGCTGGTGACGAAGGACAGGGCATCGGCCGGGGTGTGGAACAGGCGGGTGGCGGCCAGTTGCGCCTGGTAGCCGGCCAGGTCGGTGCCGGAGGCCTTGGCCATGTGTTCCAGGGCTGCTGTGCTTTCGGCGTTGCCGGCGTTCATCAGCGCGACGATCTCGAACCAGGCGCCGGTCAGCGCCTTGCCCAGGGCGGGGTTGTCCTTCAGGGTCTCGGTGTTGACCACCATCATGTCCATGATCTCGCCGGGCACCTTGCTGGAATCGAACACCAGGCTGGTGCCGGGCTGGCCCTTGATCTCGGCGAGCATGGGGTTCCAGGTGGTCACGGCCTGGACATCTGCGGTGTTGAAGGCCGCTGCGATGTCGGCGTCGGAGGTGTTCACTACCTGCACGTCTTTCTCGGAAAGGTCGGCACGTTCCAGGGCGCGGGCCAGCAGGTAGTGGGAGACGGACAGCTCCACCAGGTTGACAGGCATGTCCTTGAGGTCGGCCAGGGTCTTGCCTTCGCCCTTGACCACCACGCCGTCGTTGCCATTGGAGAAGTCGCCAACGATCAGTGCGGTGCTGTCGACGCCGCCGGCAGCGGGAATGGTCAGGGCGTCCATGTTGGTCATGGTGCAGCCGTCGAATCCACCAGCGGTGTACTGGTTGATGGACTCGACGTAGTCGTTGAGCTGGGTGACCTTGATCTCGATCCCGTACTTCTTCGCCCACTTGTCGACGATGCCCTTGGTGGCGCCGTACTCCCAGGGCATCCAGCCGGCATAGATAGTCCAGCAGACGTTGAAACTGTCCTTCTGGGCGGCGGAGGTGTTGAAGCTGAGTGCGGCGGCGAGGCCGGCAACGGCGAGGGCGAACAGACGGGGCTTGTGCATGGATGACCTCCAGTTCGTTTCAGGGCGGGCGGAGCGGCGCGGCACTTCCCAATCAAGGGGCGCGTTCTCCCGGGCTTTTGTCCCGCCGTGTAACCTCGCTGGAGGTCGCCAGCTCTCGGACCAGTCATCCGCTTTCGCGGACCGGAACCCTAGCCAGCCATTTGCAAATTGTGGTGCCGCGAACCCGGTCGTCCGGGTAGCTCCTGCACACCGAAGCCAAAGCGAAGGGCGTGCCAAGATTGCACAAGGCCTCTGGCTCGGGCTTCTGGCGATAAGACGGTTGCGTCTGGAGAGGATGCGGCGCCCGTTCATGGGGCGTTCAGCATCAACTTGGTGCGTCGCAACACCTGGAAATGGATTTTTCCGACAGGCAGCGAGCGCTGTTCTGTAGGCCCCGTTGTCCAACGCAGTGGGAGCAATCCCAGGCGCCGACATCTGTCTGCGTCGCCCCTCGCGGTCGAAGGAGGCCGCCATGTCCTACCGAGCATTCTTCCTTGCCGTATTGAGCCTGACCCTGGGCGGCTGCGCCGTCTATGACTACGACAACGATTACTATGGCCGCCGCTATTACGACGGCGACGACTACCGTGTGCACCGCTATTACGACGACCCGCCAAGGACGACCTATCGCATAGTCGAACATCGCTACGACGACCGTTACTACGATCGCCGCTATTACGACCGTCGTGACTATGACGGACGCAAGGACTACTACAGGTCCAACAAGCACCACTACGACAAGCACCACTACGACAAGCGCTACTACGACAAGCGCTACTACGATAACGACCGTAACTACCGCCAGGACCGGCGCTATTACCCGCCGCGCCAGGACAACTTCCAGGAACGCCGCCACGACTACACGCCGCGCCTGCAGACCTGGGGCCGGAATGATGCACACCCCGTCCAGCGTCCTCGCGATCACCGCCAGCCGGGCTATCGCCAGTCCGAGTACCGCCAGCAGTACCGGGTGCAGCCGGGGTACGAGGCCCGGCCGCACGACAATAATCGGTACAACAACAACCGCAGCAACTGGTCGATGGAGAACCGGCGCTAGTCAGCAGGAAATCGACTGTCCTCTTCCAGCAACAGCTCCCGCATCGCCCGCGCAGCCGGAGACAGGCTGCGCGCGGCATGGCTGACCACACCATAGGCCGATGAGGTCTGCACGTTCGACAATGGCTCCAGCACAGCCAGCCTCCCGGTGAGCACATCCTCGGCCACCACATCCCAAGGCGCCATGCTGACCACGTCGCTCTCGGCGACCACTGCCTTCAACACCATGAAGTTGTCGCATTCGATGCCCAGCGGCTTTTCGTTGCCGGCGAGCTCACCGATGGCTCTTGCCACCTCCACTGGCAGTTGGGTTCCCGCCAGCGCAAAACGAGCCAGGTCACCCAAGCGAACCTGATCCTGTTCCAGTAGCGGATGCCCGGGACGGCAGAACAGGGTGCCGGTGTGCCGACGCAAGGGAACGATGTCCAGCATGGGATCGCCATCGAATTCGCGAACGTCGGCAACGAACAGCTCGATTGCGTCGTCCAGCAGCCGCTGGCGCAGCGTGTGCCAGTTCTCCAGGCAGAGCTGCACACGTACACCCGGGTGCTGGCTGGCGAAGCGTCCGAGGGCATGGGGTACCAGGCGGGCTGCGGGGTAGGGGCCGGCCCCCAGGCGCAGCTCGCCGCTGTCGAGGTTGTCCAGTTGGGTCACTGCGCTGTGCAGCGCACGACTGCCGTCCAGCAGGCGCCTGGCGTGTTCCAGCACTAGCCGGCCGTGGGCGGTGAGGCTGATCTGGCGCGGCGCACGGTCCAGCAAGCTGCAGCCGAGGCTGGCCTCCAGGGCCTGGATGCTGCGGCTTAGTGCCGGCTGGCTGAGGTTGACCGCTTCCGCTGCGCGGGCGAAGTGGCCGTATTCAGCGAGGGCGACGAAATGGCGGAGCTGGCGAAGGTCATTCATGCGTTGGCTGCATCGAAATTGCAAAAAGAATGCATTGGAATTATTAGCAGGTGCCTGCCAGCCTGTCGCGACCTACAACAACAATCCACGAGCAAACCATGCGCATCACCACCCGTTTCAGCGGCCTGCTGCTGGTCGCTGCACTGCCACTGGGCGCCGACGCCGCATTGCCGAAAGAGACCATCCAGCCCAGCATCAACGCTGAGCTGGCCGAGCACACCAAGCACTTCAGCGAAAAGGTCTACAGGATTGCCGACAACGTCTATTCGGCGGTGGGCTGGAACCTCGCCAACAGCGTGATGATCGAGGCACCCGAAGGGCTGATCATCGTCGACACCGGTGAGTCGGCCGAGCAGTCGCGCAAGGTGTTGGCGGAGTTCCGCAAGATCAGCGACAAGCCGATAAGGGCCATTGTCTACACCCACTTCCACCCGGACCACATCAACGGCGTGAAAGGCTTCGTCAGCGAAGAGCAGGTGAAGAGCGGCGAGGTGCAGATCTATGCCCAGGAAACCCTGCTGGAGAACGTGATCACCCAGGGTGCGCTGGTCGGCCCCATTCTCGGCATGCGCTCGGGTTACAGCTTCGGTGCGGCGCTGCCGGATACCGACAAGAAGGACATGAACGCCGGCCTCGGCCCGCTGGCCCATGAGGGCAAGTCCACCTTCATCACGCCCACCATCACCTTCAAGGACAAGCTCGACACCACCATCGCCGGCCTGCCGGTGCAGTTCCTCCACGTACCCAGCGAAGCGCCGGACGAAATCGTGCTGTTCCTGCCGCAGAACCGGGTGCTGATCAGCGCCGAAGTGACCCAGGGGCCGACCCTGCCGAACATCCACACCCTGCGTGGCACCAAGTTCCGCGACCCGGTGGTGTGGGTGAACAGCCTCGACAAGCTGCGCGCCTTCCAGGCCGATTACATGGTGCCGCTGCACGGCCAGCCGGTGTCCGGCAAGGACAAGGTGGAGGAAGTGCTGCGGATGACTCGCGATGCCATCGCCTATGTCCATGACCAGACCGTGCGCTGGATGAACAAGGGACTGACGCCGGACGAACTCGTGGAGAAGGTCAAGCTCCCGTCCTACCTCGCCGGCTACACCCCCTACCTGCGTGAGTATTACGGCACTGTGAAGCACAGTGTGCGGCAGATCTACCAGGGCTACCTGGGCTGGTTCCAGGGCGACCCGGTGGACCTCGACCCGACCCCGCCGATGGAGAAGGCCAAGCGCCTGGTGGACATGATGGGTGGCCGCGAGAAGGTGCTGCTGGCGGCTGGCGAGGCCTACCTCAAGGGTGACTATCAATGGGCCGCCGAACTGTCGAGCTACGCCATCCGCATCGACCACGACGACCAGTTGGCCCGCGAGATCAAGGCGCGCAGCTTCCGTCGCCTGGGTTACGCCAGCATGAACATCAACTGGCGCAACTGGTACCTGATGAGCGCCATGGAGCTGGAAGGCAAGCTGGATGGCGACGCCGCGCTGCATCTGTCCCAGGGCATGCGCAACGCCTTCCTCTCCGACGACATGCTGAAGAACCTGCCGGCGCGCATCTTCCTGCAGAACTGGGTGACCCGCATCGACCCGGAAAAGAGCGCCGACGTGAACCTGACCCTGGGCTTCGTGTTTCCCGACATCAATGAAGAGTGGGCACTGGAAGTGCGCCGCGGCGTAGCTGAGTTGCACAAGGGCATTCCTGAAGGCACCACGCTCAAGCTGACTTTCGACAAGACCTATCTCGATACCGTCATCAGTGGCCAGAACAGCCTGCTCAAGGGGGCGGTTCTGGGCGATGTGAAGACGGACGGCAACCTGCTGGACATCAAGACCTTCCTCGGTTGCTTCGATTTCGAGGAGGCGGCCATTGCCCTGACCGTGCGTTGAGGCTCCAACCGAAAGTGCGGAGAGCCGCAAGGCAAACCGGCGGCACACTGGCCACCTGATCCGCGAACTCGGGAGACATCATGCACTTGCCATCCTTCCTCAAGGGCGCCCTGGCCATGTTCTGGCTGGTGGCGCTGTTCAACCTCATCTATCCGTTCGGTGAGCCGCTGCACCAGCCCTTGCTGCTGGCGGCCGGCGCGATCCTGCTGGCCCATGTGGGCGAGACCGTTCTGTTCAATCGCAGGCTCAAGGCGCGGCCGTTCCCCTGGGTCGAGCGCCTGCAGGTGCTGCTGTTCGGCTTCCTCCACTTGCGCGGCTTGCGCTGAGGGACGTGCACCGACGTTCTACAGGTAGGGTGCGCTGCGCGCACCGGCGCTCCGATGTGACGCCGCGCGGCCCTGGGCAATCATTGGTGCACACGGTGCACCCTACGCGCTGTCGTCTGCTGCGTAGCGGCAGAATGCCATTGTTTTTTTCGGGTCCAGCCCGCACCATTCGCGGCTTGTTCCACGGGGCCCGGCGGCCTCCGAGACGGGATGGTGGATGCTCCGACGTAGCGTGCAGACCTGGTATACGCCCAGGGGAAGGCGGATGCCGGCCCTGGTGGCGGCGTTGTTGCCGGCACTGCTCACGGGAGTGTTGCAGGCTGACTGGGACTTCACTCTGATCAGCCGGCGCGCTGAGAACCTCTACGGCCCCCTCGGACCCGGCAAGCAACGCATCGACGACTGGCAGGCCATGCTCGGGCGCCTTGCCGGTGTCAATGAGCAGAAGCAGCTGGAAGAGGTGAACCGCTTCTTCAACGCCAAGCTGCGTTTCACCGACGACATCAGCCTCTGGGACCAGACGGACTACTGGGCCACCCCGGTACAGGCCCTGCGTATCGGTGCCGGCGACTGTGAAGACTTCGCCATCGCCAAGTACTTCAGCCTGCGGCAGCTCGGCGTGCCCAGCGAGAAGCTGCGCATTACCTACGTCAAGGCGCTGCGCCTGAACCAGGCGCATATGGTGCTGACCTACTACGCCTCGCCCGACGCGATGCCGCTGGTGCTGGACAACCTGGTCGGCGCCATCCTCCCCGCCAACCAGCGTATCGACTTGCTGCCGGTCTACGCCTTCAACGCCGAGGGGCTGTGGCTGGCCGGCAGCGGTCGGGGCAAGCAGGTTGGGGACGCCAAGCGCCTGTCGCGCTGGCAGGAATTGCTCAAGAAGATGAAGGCCGAAGGGTTCCCGGTGGAACCGGCCCGATAGGAGTCGAGATGTCTCTGTTCAAACAGTTATTGATCGCCATCTGCCTGTTCCTGGTGGTCGCCTTCAGCGGTAGCTTCGTGGTTGGCCTGGAGAGCTCGCGGGAGCAGTACGTCAACCAGCTGCGCTCCCACGCCCAGGATGCGGCGACCGCGCTGGGGTTATCGCTGACCCCGCACATCGATGACCCGGCGATGGTCGAGTTGATGGTCAGCTCCATCTTCGACAGCGGGTATTTCGAGCACATCCGTGTCGTCGAGCTGGAGAGCGGCAAGGTGCTGGTGGAGCGCACCGGCGTGCCCGATGCAGTGGGCGCCCAGGTTCCGCAGTGGTTCGTTGATTTGATTGACCTGCGCTCGGCCGGTGGCGACGCCATCGTCAGCCGTGGCTGGCAGCAGGCCGCTCGGGTGGAGGTACAGAGCCATCCGCTGTTCGCTCTTGCCCGGCTCTGGCAAAGCGCGCTGGGCAGCCTTGGCTGGCTGCTGGCCTGCGGCCTGGCCAGCGCCGGACTCGGCGCCGTCCTGTTGCGTCGTCAGCTGAAGCCGCTGGACTACATGGTCGAGCAGTCCCACGCCATAGCCCGTCGCGAATTTCTCAGCCTGCCGGAATTGCCACGTACGCCGGAACTGCGTCGCGTGGTCCAGGCGATGAACCAGATGGTGGAGAAGCTCAAGGCGCTGTTCCAGGAACAGGCCGAGCGCAGCGAGCGCCTGCGAGACGAGGCTTATCGGGACAGCCTGACGGGCCTGGCCAACCGTCGGTATTTCGAGATGCAGTTGCAGGCGCGCTTGGGCGCCGAAGACCAGGCCAGCGCGGGCTACCTGCTGCTGCTACGGGTGCATGATCTGGCCAGCCTCAACCAGCGTCTGGGCGGCCAGCGTACCGACCAGTTGCTGCTGGCGGTGGCCGAGCTGTTGTCGCAGGTGGCAGCGGGGCAGGGCGCTGGCCAACTGGTAGCGCGCAGCCGGGGTGGCGATTTCGCCTTGCTGGTGCCGGGGCTGGTAGCCGAAGAGGCTGAACAGCTGGCGCAGCGCCTCGATAGCGGCCTGGCCAACCTGGTAAGTACCGGTGCGGCCGATGCCTTGCCGGTGGCGCACATGGGTCTCGTGCCGTTCAGCCCAAGGGACGAACTTGCCTGTCTGCTGCGCCTGGCCGACGAGGCACTGGCCAAGGCGGAAAGCCAGACCGAACGGAGCTGGGCCACCTTGACCCAGGGCGAGGCGCCGAGCGTGGGCGATGAGCGCCATGCCTGGCACCAACTGCTCGGCAAGGCCCTGGCGCAGCGGCAAGTCCAGCTCTATTTCCAGCCGGTGGTGGAGTGCCGGGATCGGCACCGGGTCCTGCATTACAAGGTGCTGTCGCGCCTGTGTGACGAGCGTGGCGAGCACATTCCGGCGGGGCGTTTCCTGCCGTGGCTGCAGCGGTTCGGTTGGATGGCGCGCCTCGACCTGCTCATGCTCGAGCGGGTGCTGGAACAGATGGCCGGCCACGGCGAGACCCTGGCACTCAATCTGTCCGGCGCCCTGCTGCGGGAACCGCAGCAACTGGAAAAGGCCTTCGAGCTGCTGCGCAAACATTCGCAGTTTGCTTCACGTCTGGTGCTGGAGCTGGAAGAGGATCAGTTGCCGGAACAGGCCGTACTGGAACAGCTCACCCGGCGTCTGCGGGAGCTGGGGTTCGGCCTCAGCCTGCAACACTTCGGCGGCCGCTTCAGCATGATCGGCAACCTGGCTCGCCTGGGCCTGGCTTACCTCAAGGTCGACGGCAGCTACATCCGTGCCATCGATTTGGAGGCCGACAAGCGCCTGTTCATCGAGGCCATGCAGCGCGCAGCCCACAGCATCGACCTGCCACTGATCGCCGAGCGTGTGGAGACGGAAGGGGAGCTGGACGTGCTGCGGGGAATGGGCATTCAGGGCGTACAGGGCCAACTGTTTGGTGCGCCGGCGCCCTGGCGCTAGAGCGTACATTGTAGGAGCGAGCTTTGCTCAAGCGGCCGTTGCTGGTGGACTGAAGCCCACCCTGCGGGGTGCGTAGCCGGATGAAATCCGGGGCAGGGGATTAATGGGCTCAGATCAGCCCCGATCCCGCTTCTTCCTCTTCTTCGACGATCAGCCGCGAGATACCACCCAGCGCTTCCCGTGCCTGGTTCCGGCTGAGCAGCTTGGATTGCGCGGCCGGTGGCAGGTCGGTGATGCGGATGACGCCTTTGGCCATCAGCGCCGTGATCAGGTCGTCAAGCACCCGGATCATGTCCAGGTCACTCTGCTTCAGTTGCAGCAGGCTGCTTTGCATCGCCAGGTTGGCGTACCAGGCCTGGATCTCCTGGTCGTCGGCGGGCAGCGTCCCCGTCATTTCGTCGAACCCGGCCGCTTCGACGCGAACCAGATTCCCTACTTCGTCGCGCTGGATGTAGAGCATGGCGAGTCTCCCTTCAGAACTGTCGCGAGCATGAGGCAGACGCCCACCACCCGCAACCACCGGAGTGTTTGCGGGTGGTACGGCATCAGCTGTGATCGACCTTGATGGTGGGATCGGCACCGGCGATCAGCGAACTGATGCTGGAGCCGCTGAGCTGGGTCGCAGCATTTTCCAGCGTGATCGACAGGTCGGCGTGGCTGGCGGGGGTACCGCCGGCGTCGTTCAGGTGGCCGTCCTTGCTCACCAGCAGGGTGGCGTGACCGGTGCCAGTGTCGACGATCAGCTTGAGGAAGTTGTCGATGGTGCTGGTATTTTCCCCTTGCAGCAGATCGCTCAGGTCGATCTTGTCGCCTTCGCTCAGCTTGAAGTCCTTCACCACGTCCTGGGCCGGGCTGCCGGCCACGCCGGCGTCGCCGGATTTCCAAGCGAAGCTGTCGGCGCCGCCCTGGCCCCAGAGGATGTCGTTGCCCTTGCCGCCGATCAGGAGGTCCTTGCCGTCTCCACCGTAGAGCGTGTCATTGCCCTGGCCACCGTTCAGCAGGTCATCGCCTGTACCACCCTGCAGAGTGTCAGCCTGCGAACTGCCCATCAGGGAGTCGTTGCCGGTGGTGCCCTGCAGCGTGGTGTCCGGATCGATGACCACGTTGAAGTCGGTGGACGCCTTGTCACCGGAGCCGTCGGTGACGGTGGCGCCGAGGTTGAGGGTGGTGGTGGAGCCCGCGTCGGCGGTTACCGACTTGGTGTAGCCCACGTTGACTGAGTTGATGGAGAAGTCCGTGTCACTGTTCCCTGCGCGAATCTCGACCGTGTTGATGGAGCTGGTACTGGAGATGTTCACGTTCGGGGACGAACTGGTGCTGGTGTAGCTCTGCCACTGGCCTCCGTTGATACGGTACTGGAGCTGTTCGCTGTCGCTGAAACTCTGCGTTCCGAGTGCCACGGAGGAGATTAATACGCCAGCAATCGCCGCGAATGTCAGTATCACGACCTCGTTGTTGCTGCGGTAGTTGATCTCGCGCTCTTCATTGTTGCTTGTGCTTGAACTGTCGATTCCCAGGCGGCTGCCGTTCCAGTACGGCGTTCCGTTGGTCCCACTCAGGGAAACAGTGAAGTTCGTGGTGTTGGAGGTCGCCTGGGCTGCTCCATTGGACTGGGAGAATGTCAGGCTGCTGCTGCTGTTCTGCGTGGTGGTGGCCTGGTCCAGCGTGCCGACCATCTGCACGGAGAAGCTGCCATTGGCAGCGTTGCCGCTGACCTTGAACACCACCTCATTGGTGCCCTGCTTGACTGCGTCGAGGCTGCCATCGGCATTGGAGCGGTACACAAGGGTCACGCCGCCAGAGGTCAGGGTGACGCTCTCCGATACACCGCCGAACAGCACATTGCCCTTGACCGGCAGGCCATTCAGCGAGCTGTCGTCGGTGGCGGTGATCTTCACCGAAGCACCGCTGGTGTCACGGCCCACCTCGATGCCGAGGCTGGCGGTCGCCTGGGTGCCCACTTCCTTGCTGAGCACCGCAGTCTGTGCGGCTTGCTCCACCACTGGGGCGTAGGGCAGCACCTTCTCGCCATTCAGGGTCACGGTGACGTCGGAGCTCGTCTTGTCGCCGTCGCCATCGGTTACTACGTAGTTGAACTTGAGCTTCTCGATCTGATCCGCGTTGAAGTTGTCGCGGGCTTCGCGGCTGACTTCGAAGCGGTAACGCCCGTCCGCCCAGCCGGTGAAGGTGCCGAACGCGTTGGTGATGGTGAAGCTGCCATCGGCCTGCTGGGTAGCCCCTATCCAGCTGACGCTGGCGTCGCTGCCACTTACCAGGACATCTCCGTCCGCACCAGTGGTGGTGACGGTGGAAACATCGCCGCTGTTCAGCGGGAGACCATCGGTGGATTTCACCACGGCGTACAGGTCGAAGGACGAGGCCGCATTTTCGGTCGTACGAATTTCGGTAACAACGCCTCCTGTCCTCGGATCGAGGAAGCCCTTGATTTCGAATTCAAAGGTGCGGTCGCCCACGGTGAACTGCTTGACCAGGGTGGTGTTGTCCAGACGGATGATGTCGTCATTCGCCGGATCCTGGGTGTTGGACGCGTTGTTCGGAGTTTCCGTATGGTTCAGGTGGACAGTGTGTTCGATGACGGTCGGCACACCGTCGATCATTACGGTCAGTTTCACGACAAGGTCAACACTGCGCAGGGAGGTGCCGCTGATCGGGAAGTTGTTATGTGTGAAGGTCCCGACCTTGAAGTCGCTGTCGGGCAGGCTCGGCCCGGAGGTGCGATAGGCTTCGTTGTCTACGAAGGTATAGCCAGACCCGCTGCTGCCACCCCAGTTGAGCTTATCGATATAGCTGTCGGTATCCGTATTGGATTGGGTCAGGCCGGACGTGTCACCGGCGGTGGATATCGGGTTGACGAAGCCCGCCTCCAGCCCGGAGATGTTGATACTGCTGACCGGGATATCGATGGTAATGCCCCCCGGTGCCGCAGTGGGGACATCGTCTTGGATCTGCACGGTCAGGGTACCGGTGCCTTCGTTGTTGTAGGCATCCTTGACTTTGACTCCGACGTTCAGGTTGAGCACGTCCGGGGAGGTGGCATCCGGGTGGTCGATCGGCTTCAGCAGGTTGACCGAGTAGTTGCCCAGGTCGTCGATGGAGACGGTGATGACTTTATCGGTGCCCGCACTGCCGGTCAGGGTCCTGCCGTCGGTGCTGAGGCCCCAGGTGACAGTGGTGCCACCCGATTTCAATGTCGTTCCACTGGGCGTAACCAGGGTAACGGTGGTCACCGAATCATGGGTGATGGTGACCTTGCCAGTTGCCAGGTTGCTGGTGTCGGTATCAGTGGTGCTCCTCAGGCCGGTCTCCGATACCAGTTTGCTGCCGCCGGTTACCGACGGCGGAGTGTCCGGCAGGTTGTTGACGTTGACGGTGATCTGAGCAGTATCGATCAGGGTGCCGTCACTGGCGGTGACGGTCAGTACGTGCTGCCTGGCGGTCTCGTAGTCGAGGGTCTTGCCGGGGGCAATGCTGATCACACCGGTGGTCGGGTTGATGACGAAGATACTGCTGCCATTTCCGCCGGTGATGCTGTAGGTGATGGCCTGGCCGTCCACATCCCGATCATTGCCGGAGAAGCTGTCGTTGACGTCGAACACCTGCGTGTTGGCGGGCACGTTCTCGTTCATCGAGACGCTGGCATCGACGATGTTCGGGGCGTCGTTGACCGGGGCGACGGTGAGGGTGCCGGTAGCCGGGGTGGCATCCGCCAGGCCGCTGTTGTCCGTGGCGGCGTACTGGAAGGTGGTGGTGCCGTTCCAGTTGCTGTCGGGGCGGAAGTAGATGGTCGCGCCATTGCTAGCTGCTGCGATGACGCTCGCAGCAGTGATGGCGATGGTGCCGGCCGCATCGCTGTAGAAAGTCCCGTGCTGCGGCATCGAGGTGATCTTGAAGCTGGCGATCGTACCGTCCATATCCGAGCCGCTCAGGCTGATGGCGATCAGGCTGTCTTCATCGCCGGTGGCGCTGGTGGCCAGGGTCTGCGGGGCATCGTTGACCGGATTGACGGTGAGGGTGGCGGTGGCCGCGCTGCCGTCGTCCAGGCCCAGGTTGTCCACCGCGGCGTAGTCGAAGGCGGTCTCGCCGTTCCAGTTGGCGCTCGGCACGAAGGTGACGCTGGCGGCATTGCCGGTGGCCGGGACGCTGTCGCCGACGGTCAGTTGCGTGCCGTTGAGCCACAGGGTGCCGTTGGCCGGCAGGGACTTGATGACGAAGTGGGCGACGCTGCCGTCGAGGTCCGAACCGCTGAGGCTGACCGGAATGCCGGCGGCATCCTCGTCGCCGGTGGCGCTGGTGGCCAGGGTCTGCGGGGCATCGTTGACCGGATTGACGGTGAGGGTGGCGGTGGCCGCGCTGCCGTCGTCCAGGCCCAGGTTGTCCACCGCGGCGTAGTCGAAGGCGGTCTCGCCGTTCCAGTTGGCGCTCGGCACGAAGGTGACGCTGGCGGCATTGCCGGTGGCCGGGACGCTGTCGCCGACGGTCAGTTGCGTGCCGTTGAGCCACAGGGTGCCGTTGGCCGGCAGGGACTTGATGACGAAGTGGGCGACGCTGCCGTCGAGGTCCGAACCACTGAGGTTGACCGGAATGCCGGCGGCATCCTCGTCGCCGGTGGCGCTGGTGGCCAGGGTCTGCGGGGCATCGTTGACCGGATTGACGGTGAGGGTGGCGGTGGCCGCGCTGCCGTCGTCCAGGCCCAGGTTGTCCACCGCGGCGTAGTCGAAGGCGGTCTCGCCGTTCCAGTTGGCGCTCGGCACGAAGGTGACGCTGGCGGCATTGCCGGTGGCCGGGACGCTGTCGCCGACGGTCAGTTGCACGCCGTTGAGCCACAGGGTGCCGTTGGCCGGCAGGGACTTGATGACGAAGTGGGCGACGCTGCCGTCGAGGTCCGAACCGCTGAGGCTGACCGGAATGCCGGCGGCATCTTCATCGCCGGTGGCGCTGGTGGCCAGGGTCTGCGGGGCATCGTTGACCGGATTGACGGTGAGGGTGGCGGTGGCCGCGCTGCCGTCGTCCAGGCCCAGGTTGTCCACCGCGGCGTAGTCGAAGGCGGTCTCGCCGTTCCAGTTGGCGCTCGGCACGAAGGTGACGCTGGCGGCATTGCCGGTGGCCGGGACGCTGTCGCCGACGGTCAGTTGCGTGCCGTTGAGCCACAGGGTGCCGTTGGCCGGCAGGGACTTGATGACGAAGCTGGCGACGCTGCCGTCGAGGTCCGAACCGCTGAGGCTGACCGGAATGCCGGCGGCATCTTCATCGCCGGTGGCGCTGGTGGCCAGGGTCTGCGGGGCATCGTTGACCGGGTTGACGGTGAGGGTGGCGGTGGCCGCGCTGCCGTCTTCCAGGCCCAGGTTGTCCACCGCGGCGTAGTCGAAGGCGGTCTCGCCGTTCCAGTTGGCGCTCGGCACGAAGGTGACGCTGGCGGCATTGCCGGTGGCCGGGACGCTGTCGCCGATGGCCAGCTGCACGCCGTTGAGCCACAGGGTGCCGTTGGCCGGCAGGGACTTGATGACGAAGTGGGCGACGCTGCCGTCGAGGTCCGAACCGCTGAGGCTGACCGGAATGCCGGCGGCATCTTCATCGCCGGTGGCGCTGGTGGCCAGGGTCTGCGGGGCATCGTTGACCGGATTGACGGTGAGGGTGGCGGTGGCCGCGCTGCCGTCGTCCAGGCCCAGGTTGTCCACCGCGGCGTAGTCGAAGGCGGTCTCGCCGTTCCAGTTGGCGCTCGGCACGAAGGTGACGCTGGCGGCATTGCCGGTGGCCGGGACGCTGTCGCCGATGGCCAGCTGCACGCCGTTGAGCCACAGGGTGCCGTTGGCCGGCAGGGACTTGATGACGAAGTGGGCGACGCTGCCGTCGAGGTCCGAACCGCTGAGGCTGACCGGAATGCCGGCGGCATCTTCATCGCCGGTGGCGCTGGTGGCCAGGGTCTGCGGGGCATCGTTGACCGGATTGACGGTGAGGGTGGCGGTGGCCGCGCTGCCGTCGTCCAGGCCCAGGTTGTCCACCGCGGCGTAGTCGAAGGCGGTCTCGCCGTTCCAGTTGGCGCTCGGCACGAAGGTGACGCTGGCGGCATTGCCGGTGGCCGGGACGCTGTCGCCGATGGCCAGCTGCACGCCGTTGAGCCACAGGGTGCCGTTGGCCGGCAGGGACTTGATGACGAAGTGGGCGACGCTGCCGTCGAGGTCCGAACCGCTGAGGCTGACCGGAATGCCGGCGGCATCTTCATCGCCGGTGGCGCTGGTGGCCAGGGTCTGCGGGGCATCGTTGACCGGATTGACGGTGAGGGTGGCGGTGGCCGCGCTGCCGTCGTCCAGGCCCAGGTTGTCCACCGCGGCGTAGTCGAAGGCGGTCTCGCCGTTCCAGTTGGCGCTCGGCACGAAGGTGACGCTGGCGGCATTGCCGGTGGCCGGGACGCTGTCGCCGACGGTCAGTTGCGTGCCGTTGAGCCACAGGGTGCCGTTGGCCGGCAGGGACTTGATGACGAAGCTGGCGACGTTGCCGTCGAGGTCCGAACCGCTGAGGCTGACCGGAATGCCGGTGGCATCCTCGTCGCCGGTGGCGCTGGTGGCCAGGGTCTGCGGGGCATCGTTGACCGGATTGACGGTGAGGGTGGCGGTGGCCGCGCTGCCGTCGTCCAGGCCCAGGTTGTCCACCGCGGCGTAGTCGAAGGCGGTCTCGCCGTTCCAGTTGGCGCTCGGCACGAAGGTGACGCTGGCGGCATTGCCGGTGGCCGGGACGCTGTCGCCGACGGTCAGTTGCGTGCCGTTGAGCCACAGGGTGCCGTTGGCCGGCAGGGACTTGATGACGAAGTGGGCGACGCTGCCGTCGAGGTCCGAACCGCTGAGGCTGACCGGAATGCCGGCGGCATCCTCGTCGCCGGTGGCGCTGGTGGCCAGGGTCTGCGGGGCATCGTTGACCGGATTGACGGTGAGGGTGGCGGTGGCCGCGCTGCCGTCGTCCAGGCCCAGGTTGTCCACCGCGGCGTAGTCGAAGGCGGTCTCGCCGTTCCAGTTGGCGCTCGGCACGAAGGTGACGCTGGCGGCATTGCCGGTGGCCGGGACGCTGTCGCCGACGGTCAGTTGCGTGCCGTTGAGCCACAGGGTGCCGTTGGCCGGCAGGGACTTGATGACGAAGTGGGCGACGCTGCCGTCGAGGTCCGAACCACTGAGGTTGACCGGAATGCCGGCGGCATCCTCGTCGCCGGTGGCGCTGGTGGCCAGGGTCTGCGGGGCATCGTTGACCGGATTGACGGTGAGGGTGGCGGTGGCCGCGCTGCCGTCGTCCAGGCCCAGGTTGTCCACCGCGGCGTAGTCGAAGGCGGTCTCGCCGTTCCAGTTGGCGCTCGGCACGAAGGTGACGCTGGCGGCATTGCCGGTGGCCGGGACGCTGTCGCCGACGGTCAGTTGCACGCCGTTGAGCCACAGGGTGCCGTTGGCCGGCAGGGACTTGATGACGAAGTGGGCGACGCTGCCGTCGAGGTCCGAACCGCTGAGGCTGACCGGAATGCCGGCGGCATCTTCATCGCCGGTGGCGCTGGTGGCCAGGGTCTGCGGGGCATCGTTGACCGGATTGACGGTGAGGGTGGCGGTGGCCGCGCTGCCGTCGTCCAGGCCCAGGTTGTCCACCGCGGCGTAGTCGAAGGCGGTCTCGCCGTTCCAGTTGGCGCTCGGCACGAAGGTGACGCTGGCGGCATTGCCGGTGGCCGGGACGCTGTCGCCGACGGTCAGTTGCGTGCCGTTGAGCCACAGGGTGCCGTTGGCCGGCAGGGACTTGATGACGAAGCTGGCGACGCTGCCGTCGAGGTCCGAACCGCTGAGGCTGACCGGAATGCCGGCGGCATCTTCATCGCCGGTGGCGCTGGTGGCCAGGGTCTGCGGGGCATCGTTGACCGGGTTGACGGTGAGGGTGGCGGTGGCCGCGCTGCCGTCTTCCAGGCCCAGGTTGTCCACCGCGGCGTAGTCGAAGGCGGTCTCGCCGTTCCAGTTGGCGCTCGGCACGAAGGTGACGCTGGCGGCATTGCCGGTGGCCGGGACGCTGTCGCCGATGGCCAGCTGCACGCCGTTGAGCCACAGGGTGCCGTTGGCCGGCAGGGACTTGATGACGAAGTGGGCGACGCTGCCGTCGAGGTCCGAACCGCTGAGGCTGACCGGAATGCCGGCGGCATCTTCATCGCCGGTGGCGCTGGTGGCCAGGGTCTGCGGGGCATCGTTGACCGGATTGACGGTGAGGGTGGCGGTGGCCGCGCTGCCGTCGTCCAGGCCCAGGTTGTCCACCGCGGCGTAGTCGAAGGCGGTCTCGCCGTTCCAGTTGGCGCTCGGCACGAAGGTGACGCTGGCGGCATTGCCGGTGGCCGGGACGCTGTCGCCGATGGCCAGCTGCACGCCGTTGAGCCACAGGGTGCCGTTGGCCGGCAGGGACTTGATGACGAAGTGGGCGACGCTGCCGTCGAGGTCCGAACCGCTGAGGCTGACCGGAATGCCGGCGGCATCTTCATCGCCGGTGGCGCTGGTGGCCAGGGTCTGCGGGGCATCGTTGACCGGATTGACGGTGAGGGTGGCGGTGGCCGCGCTGCCGTCGTCCAGGCCCAGGTTGTCCACCGCGGCGTAGTCGAAGGCGGTCTCGCCGTTCCAGTTGGCGCTCGGCACGAAGGTGACGCTGGCGGCATTGCCGGTGGCCGGGACGCTGTCGCCGATGGCCAGCTGCACGCCGTTGAGCCACAGGGTGCCGTTGGCCGGCAGGGACTTGATGACGAAGTGGGCGACGCTGCCGTCGAGGTCCGAACCGCTGAGGCTGACCGGAATGCCGGCGGCATCTTCATCGCCGGTGGCGCTGGTGGCCAGGGTCTGCGGGGCATCGTTGACCGGATTGACGGTGAGGGTGGCGGTGGCCGCGCTGCCGTCGTCCAGGCCCAGGTTGTCCACCGCGGCGTAGTCGAAGGCGGTCTCGCCGTTCCAGTTGGCGCTCGGCACGAAGGTGACGCTGGCGGCATTGCCGGTGGCCGGGACGCTGTCGCCGACGGTCAGTTGCGTGCCGTTGAGCCACAGGGTGCCGTTGGCCGGCAGGGACTTGATGACGAAGCTGGCGACGTTGCCGTCGAGGTCCGAACCGCTGAGGCTGACCGGAATGCCGGTGGCATCCTCGTCGCCGGTGGCGCTGGTGGCCAGGGTCTGCGGGGCATCGTTGACCGGATTGACGGTGAGGGTGGCGGTGGCCGCGCTGCCGTCGTCCAGGCCCAGGTTGTCCACCGCGGCGTAGTCGAAGGCGGTCTCGCCGTTCCAGTTGGCGCTCGGCACGAAGGTGACGCTGGCGGCATTGCCGGTGGCCGGGACGCTGTCGCCGACGGTCAGTTGCGTGCCGTTGAGCCACAGGGTGCCGTTGGCCGGCAGGGACTTGATGACGAAGCTGGCGACGTTGCCGTCGAGGTCCGAACCGCTGAGGCTGACCGGAATGCCGGTGGCATCCTCGTCGCCGGTGGCGCTGGTGGCCAGGGTCTGCGGGGCATCGTTGACCGGATTGACGGATATGTAGACGGTGACCGGCTCGGAGGTTACGCCGGACTTGTCCTTGATGGTGTAGGTGAAGCTGTCTCCGCTGGTTTCACTGCCGTTGTGCTGATAGCTGACGGTGCCGTCGGCATTGACGGTGATAGTGCCATTGGACGGTCCATCGGTGATGAGAAGGCTGCCGAGGTCCAGGCCATCATCTACATCGGTGTCGTTGCCGGCCAGGTTGATGGTGACAGTGCCACCTTCATCCACGTTGGTTTCGTCCGGCTCGGCGACGGGTGCGTCGTTGATCGGTGTGATCGTGATGTCGAGCGTACTGCTGCTGCCGGTGTTGGTGGTGTAGGTCACCTGTGGCACCGCACCGTTCCAGTTGGCGGCCGGGGTAAAGCTGTAGTGGCCATCGGTGGCGATGGTCAGGGTACCCATGTCGGCGATCACGGCACTGGAGCCAGCGGCGAAGCTGCTTGCGACGCCCGCGATAGTGAAGCTGGCGACGGTGAGGCTGCTGTCCACGTCATTGTCGTTGGCCAGCACGTTACCAGTGGCCTCGGCGTCTTCTTTCGCAGTTCCGGTATCGGGGGCCAGGACGGAGGCGTCGTCTACCGGCGTGACATTGGCAAAGCTCAGCTCGGCGGTATCGGTGGTGGTGCCATCGGTCACGGTGTAGGTGGCGGTGGGTACCGGACCTGTGTAGTTCTGCGCAGGGGTGAAGGTGAAGCTGCCGTTGGCATTGATCACCAGGGAGCCGACACCGGTGAGGGTGGCGGTCTGGCCGGCGTTATAGGTGCTGCCGCCTATGGTGAATTGGGTGACGGAGAGGGTATCGCCGTCCACGTCGGAGTCATTGTCCAGGACATTGCCGGTGGCCGGAGTGTCCTCGGTGACGGCAGCAGGGCCGTCATTGGCAGCAACCGGCGCATCGTTGACCGGATTCACGCCAATGGTGACGGTAATGGTGCTGGTACCGCCCTTGCCGTCGCTGACGATGGCCGTGAAGCTGTCGTTGCCATTGAAGTTGGTGTTCGGGGTGTAGGTGTAGGAACCATCCGGGTTTATCACCACGGTGCCGTTGCGCGGGGCGTCGCCGGCGGTGAAGGTCAGGGCGTCGCCATCGGGATCGGTGGCATTGAGCTGGCCGCTGATCGGCGTGTCTTCGTCGGTGGAGAGGCTGGCGTTCTGGCCCTGCGGGGCGCTGTTCGTGGCGTCCGGTTCCGGCAGGTTCCCATTCGGCTCGGTCGTATCGGCCTGCGCTGCACCATTCAGCGGCGTCGTGTCTTCCTCGCCCAGGGCCTCGGTGGCCAGGGGCGCGGTGCTGGTCGGGAAGCCAATGGTCGGGTCGATGCGCTCTGCGGTCGCTTCCAGCATCACGCTGCTATGGCCGCCGCCTGCGGAGCCACCGCCACCTGCACCGCCCGCACTCGGGCCGGCCGCAGTGGCTTCGAGCTCCTGGGTCGGGTCGACGCCGGCTTCGATTGCCTTCTGCAGTTGCGCCACATCATCGGCGGGTGTTTGCGTCGCGGGCTGGGTTGCAGCAGCGGCAACCACGTTCGACTCACTCCATTGAGTGTCACGACCCAGGTCGACGGTGCGGCCGTCGGTCAGTTCGAGCGTCGCCATGCCTTCAAGGCTGGTCTGCAGCTGGTCGCCCTTGAAGAGTCGATCGCCCTCGACGAGCAGTCGCTGGAAGCCTTCCGGCGACATGGCGTAGACCTGGCCAACAATGCTTTTGACGATCGCAATAACACTGCTCATGACATGACTCTCCTGGGTTGACTCTCAGCTGGCTTGTCGTCGCTGGGGTCGCTTCCATCGACGACCAAGCGCAGGACTGACATTCCCTTCTATATTTAATACATATGGCGGCAATGTGGCGCCAAATTATTGGCTTATTACAATTGGCTATTGAGAATATGCCAAAGTATTGACCAATTGATTCTCATCCTAAACAATCGATTCAATGCTGTCACTTTGATATTTGCTCCCTCGTCCCAGGTCTTTCAGTGTGATCTGGATCACGAACTCGGAACGTGGACGAGAAGGGCTTCTGGCTGGCCTCCGGCTAGGTTCCCGGGCCTTCAACTCAACGAAAAGGATGCCAAGAAAATGCGTTTGCGCCTCTCCACCGTTCTCCCGTTTGCCCTTGTCGCAAGTCTTCCCGTCCATGCGCAGAGTCTCTCCGAGGCCATGCAGCAGGCCATGGATGCCCACCCGGAAATCCAGGCGGGTGTGAACAGCCGTCTGTCGGCCGACAAACAGCTTCAGGCAGCGAAGGGGGGCTACCTGCCGTCCGTGGATCTACTGGGGGGTTATGGCCGTGAGGGTACCGACAACACAACCACCCGGGCGACCGGTAATGATCACTGGAAGACCATGACCCGTGGTGAGTCCAGTCTGCGTCTGCAACAGATGGTGTTCGACGGCTTCGCCACCAAGAACGAAGTGGGGCGCCAGCAGGCTACCGTCAACTCCCGTGCCTACGCCTTGCTCGGTACGTCCGAGCGCACCGCGCTGGATGTGGCCCAGGTCTATATAGATGTGTTGCGCCGCCAGGAGATGGTGAGCCTGGCCCAGGCGAACCTGCGCAGCCACGAACGCATTTTCGACCAGATCAGCCTGCGCAGTGAGCGCGGGGTCGGGCGTCTGGCCGACCAGGACCAGGCCGAAGCGCGCCTGGCCCAGGCCCGCAACAACCTGATTACCGAACAGACCAACCTCAACGATGCCCGCACCAACTACTACAGCGTGGTAGGCGTGGATCCGGTCGACCTGAGCGTGCCGGCCGGCCTGCCGGGGCAACTGCCTGAGTCCCTCGAGGGAGCCCGTCAGACCCTTCTGGCCAACAGCCCGGTGCTGCGCTCCGCGGAGTCTGACGTCTCTGCTGCCGAGAAGCAGTACGACGCTGCCAAGTCCTTCTTCTATCCGCGCTTCGATGCCGAGCTGTCCCGTGGAGCAGACAATGACCTGGACGGCGAGAACGGCCATGTCAACGAATGGCAGGCGATGTTGCGCATGCGTTACAACCTGTTCGCCGGCGGCAGCAACAAGGCCGACCTGGAGTCCAAGGCCTACCAGATCAATGAAGCCCTGGACATCCGCAACAATGCCCTGCGCGTGTTGAACGAAGAGCTCGGCCTGTCCTGGAACGCCCTGGGCAACGCCCGCGAGCAGGTGCCGATCGCCCAGCAGTACGTCGACTACAGCACCCGTGTGCGTGAGTCCTACCAGCAGCAATTCAGCATCGGCGAGCGCACCTTGCTCGACCTGCTGGACAGTGAGAACGAACTCTTCACCGCGTCGCGTCGCCTGGTGGACTTGCGTTATACCGAACTGTTTACTCAGTACCGCATCAAGGCGACCATAGGCGAGCTGCTGAAGAGCCAGGGAGTGGTAGCGCCGATGGCGACGGTCGTGCAGACCGAACTGAAGCCGCAGGCAACCCTTCCCGGCTTGAACTGAACACCTGGATCGCACCCACCTGGCCCCGGGCGAGGCACCTGCCTCCCCGGGGCCGTGAGTTTCGGTCCAGGCTCAGCCTCCCGAAGAACCCAGAGCAGAGTGCCCAGGCGTGGACCCAGAAGTCAGTCGCGTTCACCTCAATACCGATCCCCGCGGACAGCATGACGACCCTTTGCTGGACTCGTTGCTGTCCTTGTGCGTCCTGCACCACAAACCGGCCAACCGGGCCATGCTCACCAGCGGCCTGCCGCTACCCAGGCAGCGCCTGACCGCCGAGCTTTTGCCTCGTGCGGCCGCGCGTGCCGGCCTGCAGGGCCGCCTGCTGCAACGGCGCCTGGAGCAGATTCCGAAGATCGCCATGCCGGCGCTGTTGCTGCTCAAGGAGGGCCGTTGTGCGGTCTTGCTGGGCTGGACCGACGGCGGCAGCGCGCGCCTGCTGCTCAGCGAGAGCGATGGCGGCGAAGTGAAAGTCACCCGCGAGTTGCTGCAGGAGGACTACAGCGGCCAGGTGTTCTTTGCCCAGCCTCAACACAAGTACGATCTCAACCAGGGCAGCCTTATCCCGCGTACCCAGTCCTGGTTCCGCGACACCCTCAAACGTTCCCGCTGGCTCTACATCGATGCGGTTGCTGCCAGTCTGCTGATCAACCTGATCGGCCTCGGCGCGCCGCTGTTCGTCATGAACGTCTATGACCGCGTGGTGCCCAACCAGGCCGCCGCTACCCTCTGGGTGCTGGCCATCGGCATTTCCGGCGCGTATGTCTTCGACCTGCTGCTCAAGACCATGCGCGGCCTGTGCCTGGACCTGGCCGGCAAGAAGACCGACCTGATCATCTCCGCCACGCTGTTCGAGCGGATCGTCGGCATGGCGATGAAGTACCGGCCGATGCGGGTCGGCAGCTTCGCCCAGAACATCCATGAATTCCAGACACTGCGGGACTTCCTTGCCTCACTGACCCTGACCAGCGTCATCGACCTGCCCTTCACCCTGTTGATCCTCCTGGTGATCGGCCTGCTGGGAGGGCATCTGGTGTGGGTGCCGATCCTGGCCTTCCCGCTGGCCATGGGCATCAGTTGGCTGTTGCAGAAGCCGCTGGTGGCGACCATGGACCGCACCATGGCCTTGGCGGCCGAGCGTCAGTCGAGCCTGATCGAAACCCTGGCCGGCCTCGATGCAGTGAAGGTCAACAATGCCGAGAGCGACCGCCAGTACCTCTGGGAGCAGACCATCGGCACCCTGGGCCGCCTCGAGCTACGGGTGAAGATGCTCTCCAGCCTGGCGATGAACCTCACCCTAATGATCCAGCAGCTCGCCGGCGTGGTGATGATTGTCGCCGGGGTCTACCTGATCATGGCCGGCGACCTCAGCATGGGCGGCCTGATCGCCTGCTACATGCTCAATGGTCGTGCACTCGGCCCGCTGACCCAGTTGTCCGGCCTGCTCACGCGCTACCAGCAGGCACGCCTGACCATGAATTCGGTGGACCAGATGATGGACCTGCCCCAGGAGCGCCAGGAGGGCGAGCAGCCCCTGGTGCGTTCCAAGCTGCAGGGCAGCCTGGAGCTGCGTGAGGTCAACTTCACCTACCCGCACCAGCAAAATCCGGCCCTGAGCGAGGTCAACCTGATCATCCGGCCCGGCGAGAAGATCGGCATCATCGGCCGCAGTGGCTCGGGCAAGAGCTCCCTGGCCAAGCTGATCGTCGGGCTCTATCAGGCTGACTCCGGCAGCCTGCTGGTGGACGGTACCGATATCCGCCAGCTGGACGTCAGCGAACTGCGCCATAACGTTGGCTACGTGCCGCAGGATATCCAGCTGTTCAGCGGCACCCTGCGCGATAACCTGATGGCCGGCGCGCGTTACGTCGAAGACGAGCCGGTGCTCCAGGCTGCCGAGCTCTCCGGCGTGCACGAGTTCGCCCGCTTGCATCCCCAGGGCTACGAGCTCCAGGTGGGCGAGCGCGGGCAGAACCTGTCCGGCGGTCAGCGGCAGAACGTCGCCCTGGCCCGTGCGCTCCTCCTCGACCCGCCCATCCTGCTGCTCGACGAGCCCACCAGTTCTATGGACAACCCTGGCGAAGAACGCCTGAAAGAGCGCCTCGCTGCGGTAATCGCCAACAAGACCCTGCTGCTGGTCACCCATCGAGCCTCCATGCTCTCGCTGGTCGACAGGCTGCTGATCATCGACCGTGGCCGGGTCATTGCCGACGGCCCGAAAGAGGCGGTCATGGAAGCGCTGAAGAAGGGGCAGATCAGTGTCGCATAAGGGTTTCGGCGCGCTGCGCCAGTATTTCCAAGGTGGTGAGTCCCTGTCCGGCCAGCCTCTGCCAGAGGTTAACAAGGCCCTGGTGGAAGACGCGCCCCGGGTGTTGCGTCTGACCATCTGGACGCTGGTCGGCTTCACCCTGTTCATGGTGCTCTGGGCCCATTTCGCCATGGTGGATGAAGTCACCCGCGGCGAGGGCAAGGCGATTCCTTCGTCGAAGCTGCAGAAGGTCCAGAACCTGGAGGGCGGCATCATTTCCGAACTGTTCGTTCGCGAGGGGCAGGTCGTAGAAATCGGCGACCCGCTGCTGCGTCTGGACCCGACACGGTTCCAGTCCAACGTCGGCGAAACCGAAGCCGACCGTACAGCCATGCAATTGCGGGTCGAGCGCCTGAGCGCCGAAGTCGATGACCGGCCGCTGGATATTTCCCAGGAACTGCGCACCCTCGCGCCCGAACAGGCCAACAGCGAAGACGCTCTCTACCGCAGCCGCCAACAGCAACTGCAGGAAGAAGTGGCGGGCCTGGAAGAGCAACTGGTCCAGCGTCGCCAGGAGCTGCAGGAGTTCATTTCCAAGCAGGGCCAGTACCGCAACAGCCTGCAACTGCTGCGTCAGGAAATCGCCATCTCCGAGCCGCTGGTGGCTCAGGGCGCCATTTCCAAGGTGGAAGTCCTGCGCTTGCGCCGTGCCGAGGTGGAAAATCGGGGTGAGCTGGAAGCCACTGGGCTGGCCATTCCTCGCGCCGAATCGGCGATCAAGGAAGCCGAGCGCAAGATTGCCGAGACCCGCTCACGCTTCCGCAGTGAGGCGCTTGGGCAGTTGAACGAGGCACGCACCGAACTAAACAAGGCCAATGCCACCGGCAAGGCCCTGGAAGATCGGGTCAAGCGCACGCTGGTTACCTCGCCCGTGCGCGGTGTCGTCAAGCAACTGCTGGTCAACACCATTGGTGGTGTGATCCAGCCGGGCAGCGACCTGGTGGAGATCGTGCCGCTGGACGACACGCTGCTGGTGGAAGCACGCATCCGTCCGCAGGACATCGCCTTCCTGCATCCGGGGCAGAAGGCCATGGTCAAGTTCACGGCCTATGACTACACCATCTACGGCGGGCTGGACGCCGACCTGGAGCAGATCGGCGCCGACACGATCACGGACGAAGAGGGCAACAGCTTCTACCTGATCAAGCTGCGCACCCAGAAGAGCCATCTGGGGACGGAAGACGATCCGCTGCTGATTATTCCGGGCATGGTCGCGTCGGTGGATATCATGACCGGCAAGAAGAGCATCCTCAGCTACCTGCTCAAGCCGATCATCCGTGCCAAGGCCGAGGCTCTGCGGGAGCGGTGATCCCGTGCCTGAACACCGTGCGCACCAATCGTTGAGTGCGGTGCCGAGGCTTAGCCCGCAACCGGTGCGCGCGGCGCACCCTACGGTAAGCCCGGTGCACGCGTAATGCTTCAGAGGCGCCGGCGGGCCTCCCTTGCAGGGGTTGAGGGGCAGCTACGCAGCTCCTCAGCTCACTCCGTGAACAGCTTCTGCACCACCGAGAAATCCTTCTTGCCCTTGCCCTGCTTGAGCAGTAGCCGATAAAGCTGCAGGGCCAGCGCGCCCATGGGGGTGCTGGACAGGCTGACCTGAGCGGTTTCCTGGGCCAGTCCCAGGTCCTTGGCCATCAGCTCGGCCATGAAGCCGCCTTCGTACTCCTTGCTCGCCGGAGCATTGGGCATCACCCCGGGCCAGGGGTTGTAGCGCTCCAGCACCCAGTTTCCACCCGAACTCTGGCGCATGATCTCGGCGAGTATGGTCGGGTCCAGGCCGTTGGCCACCCCGAGCGCCATGGACTCGGCGGTGCCGATCATCTGCACCGCCAGCAACTGGTTGTTGCACACCTTGGCCACCTGTCCGGCTCCGTCGGGGCCGGCGTGGAAGATGTTCTTGCCCATGGCCTCGAAGATTGGCCGGGCTTTCTCCAGCGTTGCCGCCTCGCCGCCCACCATGAACGTCAGGGTGCCGGCCGCGGCGCCTGCCGTGCCACCTGACACCGGTGCGTCCAGTAGTTCGAGGCTTTTCGCCTTGGCGGCTGTATGCACCCGGCGCGCGGACTCCGGGGCGATGGTGGAGCATTCCAGTACCAGGCTGCCGGCCGCGATGGACTCCAGCAGCCCGCCGTCGCCCAGCAACAGGCCTTCAACATGCCGACTGGCCGGCAGCATGGTGATCACCACCTGCGCGCCAGTTACCGCGTCGCGCGCGTCCCTGGCGGGTTTGGCACCCTCGGCCGCCAATTCATCAACGCTGGCCTGCACCAGGTCATACACCGTGAGCGCGTGGCCGGCCTTGAGCAGGTTGCGGGCCATGGGCAGGCCCATGTGGCCGAGTCCGATAAAGGCGATCTTGCTCATCGTGCTTCTCCTTGGCCCGGCGCTGGTGGCGGCGGGCGAGTTGTCAGAGATCGTCCAGCGGATGCGGGCCTTCCCACACCGGCTCGAAGTGGGCTTCGATCACCGCGCGAGGAATGGCGGCCACATCCGGCCAATGCCAGCGCGGCGTGTTGTCCTTGTCGATCAGGCGGGCGCGCACGCCTTCGGGAAACTCCGGATGGCGGCAGCAGTTCAGGCTCATGGCGTATTCCATGCGGAAGACCTCCGCCAGCGACAGGTGCTTCGCCCGGCGGATCTGTTCCCAGACCAGGTGGGCGGTGAGTGGGCAGCCGGCGGCCAGGGTCTTGGCGGCGCGTGCCAGGGGCACATCGCTGTCGTGCTGCAGCGTGGTCATGGCCTTCCAGGCAGCCGGCAGGTCGGCCACGTCCAGAAGCTCGTCGATTCGCTTGCGTCGCGGCAGCCATTGGGCTTCCGGAAGTTGGTCGCGGGCTTCGTGCTCCAGCGCCTTGAACAGGCTGTTGAGCTGCGCGTCGGGCTGGTCCTGCCAGTTGAGCTGAACCAGGCCCTTGAGCAGCGCGTCCTGATGGTCTTCCAGCAGGAAGCGGTCGGCGAGGTCGAGGTCCAGGGCGTCGTGGGCGTTGATGGTGCCCGCCCCCAGGCCAAGGAACAGGCCGAGCTTGCCCGGCAGGCGGGCGAGGAACCAACTGCCACCGACATCGGGGTAGAGGCCGATGTTGATTTCCGGCATGCCCAGGCGACTGGACGGGGTGACGATGCGGATCGCCGCGCCTTGCATCAGGCCCATGCCTCCGCCCAGCACGTGCCCGTGGGCCCAGCAGATCAGCGGTTTGGGATAGGTGTGGATGCGGTGGTCGAGGCGGTACTCGTCGGAGAAGAAGCGGCCCGCCAGGGGCGGCACCACACCGGGATGCTCGCGGCAGGCGTCCACCAGCTTGCGCACGTCACCGCCCGCGCAAAACGCCTTGGGGCCGTTGCCACGCAGCAGGACGCAGACGATGTCCGGGTCACTGGCCCAGGCACGCAGCTTGGCGTCCAGGGCTTCGATCATCGGCAGGGACAGGGCGTTGAAGCTGCCTTCGGCATCGAGACTGGCAATGCCGATGCGTGCGCCGTGCCGGCCGTTGCGTTCTTCGAAGCTCACATTCATGGTCGTGTTCGTCCGGCTCTCGGTCATTTGTTGCGCCAGTGCGGGTCGCGTTTTTCCAGGAAGGCATTGACGCCTTCGCGGGTGTCGTCTGCGTCGAACAGGTCGACGAAGCGTTCACGTTCCTCCGGCAGCCAGCCGTTCGGCCCGCGCTCCCGAGCCCCCTGGATCAGCGGCTTGATGGTGCGCACCGCCACCGGGCTCTGGCGTGCCACCTTGGCCGCCAGCAGCAGGGCAGTACCACGGGCTTCGCCGCTGTCCACCACCTGCTCCACCAGGCCGATGCTCAGTGCGGTTTCGGCGTCCACCCGTTCACCGCAGAGGATCATCCGCTTGGCCCAGCCTTCACCCACCAGCCAGGGCAATGCCTGGGTGCCGCCCGCGCAGGGCAGCAGGCCCACGGCGGCTTCGGGCAAGGCCATCTGGGCTTGGCGTTCGGCAATGCGGATGTCGCAGGCCAGTGCGCACTCCAGGCCGCCGCCCATGGCATAGCCGTTGATTGCGGCGATGGAGACGCCACGGAAATCCCGCAACGCTTCGAAGGCGTCACCGAAACGGCGGGCCATCTCACGGGCGCGGGCCTTGTCGCCGTCTGCGAAGAGGTTGAGGTCGGCCCCGGCGCTGAAGAATTTCGGCCCCTGACCGGTCACTACCAGGGCATAGATGTCGTCGTCATGGTTGAGGTGCTCGATCAGCTGCTTGAGGCCGATCAGCGACTCGCGGTCCCAGGTGTTGGCCGGCGGGTGGTTGATGGTGATAAGCGCCGTATGGCCGTGCTTTTCCACTGTCAGCTTGTGGGTCAGGTCGAATATTCCTGGCTGGTAGGGTTCAACGGCAGTAGACATGGGTTTCTCCTTACAACAGGCGGTCAAGGGCTCCGCCCTGTTCCAGTAAACGGCGCGCCACGATGACGCGCATGATTTCATTCGTGCCTTCGAGGATCTGGTGCACGCGGGTATCCCGCACCCAGCGCTCCAGAGGATAGTCGTTCAGGTAGCCGTATCCGCCATGCAGTTGCAGGGCTTCGTTGCACAGCTCGAAGCATTGGTCGGTGGCGAAGCGCTTGGCCATGGCGCAGTAGAGGCTGGCTTCGGCGTGGCGCTGGTCGAGGCGATGGGCCGCCAGGCGCACCATCTGGCGGCTGGCGGTAAGCGCCGTGAGCATGTCGGCGAGCTTGAACTGCAGCGCCTGGAACTCGGCCAGCGGCCTGCCGAATTGTTTGCGTTCTTCCACATAGCGCAGGCTTTGCTCCAGGGCCGCCTGGGCGGCGCCGAGGGAGCAGCTGGCGATGTTCAGGCGGCCGCCGTCCAACCCCTTCATGGCGTAGACGAAACCCTGGCCCTCGGGACCGATGCGGTTGCCGACGGGAACGCGCACGCCTTCGAAGGTGATGGTGCGGGTGGGCTGGGCGCGCCAGCCCATCTTGTCTTCGTTGCGTCCGTAGCGGATGCCCTCGGCATCGGCGGGTATCAGCAGGCAGGAAATTCCCTTGGCGCCATCTTCCCCGGTGCGCGCCATGACGATCAGCACCTGGGTGCTGCCCGCGCCGGAAATGAAGCATTTGCTGCCATCCACTATGTAGTGGTCACCGTCGCGCCGGGCCCGGGTGCGCAGGTGGGCGGCGTCGGAGCCCGCGTCCGGTTCGGTCAGGCAGTAGGAGGCCAGCAGCTCGCCGCTGATCAGGCCGGGCAGCCAGCGCGCCTTCAGCTCGGCATCGCCGAAGGAGGCGAGCATCCAGGCGGCCATGTTATGGATGGTCAGGTAGGCGGTGGTGGCCACGCAGCCGGCGGCCAACTGCTCGAAGATCAATGAGGCAGACAGCCGGGACAGGCCCAGCCCGCCATCCTCCTCGGCGATGTACAGCCCCAGGTAGCCCTGCTCGGCAGCGCGGCGGATCACCTCCAGCGGGAAGTGGTGGTCGCGGTCCCAGTCCGCGGCGGAGGGCGTCAGCTCATGGCTGGCGAAGGCTCGGGCGCTGTCTACCAGCAGGCGTTGTTCTTCGTTGAGGTCGAAATCCATGTGTCGTCTGCCCTGGTTCGTGTCCGTAGTGCTGCTGCGCACCGCCTGGCGAATGAATTCGCCCCTACTTCAACTGGATGGTCATGTTCGGTCCTGCGACCGGTGTGTCGTCGAACCAGCGGGTGGTGACCGTCTTGGTCTCGGTGTAGAACCGTACCGCCTGCTTGCCGTAGGCGTGCAGATCGCCGTAGAAGGAGCCCTTCCAGCCGGTGAAGGAGAAGAACGGCAGAGGCACCGGAATGGGCACGTTGATACCCACCTGGCCCACTTCGATCGCATGCTGGAAATGCCGCGCGGCGCCGCCGGAGCGGGTGAACAGGCTGGTGCCATTGCCGTAGGGGTTGGCGTTGACCAGGGCGATGGCCTCATCGAGGCTGTCCGCTTCCATGCACACCAGCACCGGCCCGAAGATTTCCTCGCGGTACAAGCCCATCTTCGGCGTGACGCCACGGAACAGCGTCGGCCCGAGCCAGTTGCCGTTCGGATAACCCGGTACCTCGCACTGGGAACCGTCCAGCAGGCACTCGGCACCTTCAGCCTTGCCTTCGGCGATCAGTCGCAGTACTCGCTGGCGAGCCTGCTGGCTGATCAGCGGGCCGAATGCCGCGTGGGTATCCTTCCAGTAACCGGGGCGCAGTTCGGCCATCTGTGCGGCCAGCTCGGGAATCCACTGGCGCGACTCGCCGACGAAGATCGCCACGCTGATGGCCATGCAACGCTGGCCAGCGGCGCCGCAACTGGCGCCCACCAGGTTGCTCAGCACCTGGTCCTTGTGGGCATCGGGCAGCACCACCATATGGTTCTTGGCCCCGGCGAAGGCCTGCACCCGTTTCAGGTGGGCGGTGCCCGTCCGATAGATGTGCTGGCCCACCGGCACCGAACCGACGAAGGAAATGGCGCGTACATCGGGGTGGGTGAGCAGGGCGTCAACCTGCTCGCGACCGCCATGCAGGACTTGCAGCACGCCTTTGGGGGCGCCGGCTTCGAGGAAGAGTTCGGCCAGGCGGTTGGGGGTCAGCGGGTCTTGTTCGGAGGGCTTGAGGACGAAGGTATTGCCGCAGGCGATGGCCAGCGGAAACATCCACAGCGGGATCATTGCAGGGAAGTTGAACGGCGTGATGCCAACGCAAACGCCCAGCGGCTGCACCCAGCTGGCGGTATCGATCTCTCGTGCGATGTTCTCCACCGTCTCGCCCATCATCAGGCTGGCGACGTTGGCGGCGTGCTCGGCCACCTCGATGCCACGCCAGACGTCGCCCTTGGCATCGGCGAAGGTCTTGCCGGTTTCGCTGGACAGCAGTTCGGCCAGTTCGTCGTGGTGGTCCTTGAGCAACTGCTGGTAACGCAGCATCAGGCGGGCACGTTCCGACACCGGAACTTCCCGCCAGCTCAGGAAGGCTGTCTTGGCGCTGGCGACGGCGGCCTCGATCTCTTCGGAGGTGGCCTTGGGTGCCAGTGCCAGCACTTCCTGGGTGGCCGGATCGGTGATTTCGATCACTTCGCGGGCGCGGCTTTCACGCCATTCGCCATCGATCAGCTGGGGAATTGTTCGCGACATGTGGCCCTCCACCCGCACCATGGGATCTTGGTGTTTCTTGCTCTTATAGCGGGCGCCGATCCACTTGTGGATTGACGATCTTGGTTGGTAGATGGACGATCTTGGGATTGCTGGCCACGACAAGAACGACCCATGAGCCGCTGCGTGGAAACCTCCAACTGGCCTCTGCCGGCCAACGGCGTGCGCTTCACTACGCCGCCTCGCCTGCGCCGCCTGTTAGCTCGACACCCTCTGACTTGTGCCTGTTATCCACTGGCCCTGGGCTACTACCCAGAGGCCCTGGGACACCGCATGGAACGTCGCGTCCCCGAGGACAACCTGCTGATCTACTGCCGCTCGGGGCAGGGGTGGCTAGAGTACGGTGATGGACGATTCGAGGTGAGTGGCGGTGATTTGCTGCTGTTGCCCAAGGGGCGCCTGCATGCCTATGGCGCGGATTCCCAGCGGCCCTGGAGCATCTACTGGGTGCACTTCGAGGGCGAGCTGGTGGAGGACTACCTGCGTCCGCTGGGGCAATCCGCCCTGCGCCGCATCGGCGTCCAGCCGCGCTTGCTGGCGGACTTCGATGCCCTGCTCGGGTTGCGCAAGCAGGGCCTGAACCTGCCGTACTTCGTCTATGCCGCCCACCAGCTGCAGACTCTGCTGACCTCGCTGGCGGTGCTGCCGGCGCGCGGTTACCTGAAGTCCGGCCGGGTGCTGGACGTGGACGCGGTGCAGGCCGTGATGCGCGCGCACCTGCATGACAGCCTCAACCTCGACCAACTGGCGGCACAGTTCAAACTGTCGCGCTTCCACTTCGCCAAGACCTACCGCGCCCTGACGGGCCATGCGCCGATCCAGGACTTCATCCAGCTGAAGATGGCCCATGCCTGTCGCCTGCTCGACGAAGGCGACCAGGGGGTGAAGCAGATTGCCGAGCAACTGGGCTATGAAGACGCCTATTACTTCTCGCGGCTGTTCCGGAAAGTGGTGGGCATGGCGCCGACCCATTACCGAGCCTTGCATCAAGGGTGAGCAGAGCACCTGCTACGCCGACATACCGCGAGACGGAGAACTGGATACAAGGGTGGACATCGCTTTTCATGTCCACCAGGCGGAGTTCAGGTCGGCACCGATGGTGGATGAAAGAGCGCCATCCACCCGACGTGCACACCCTGCAAGCGGCTCAATCCGCTTCCAGGGGCCTGCCTCCCAGCAGCTTCAACCACAGAGCGACCACTTCCGCGAGTTCCGTGCGCAGCACCTGCGGTGTTGGCAGTTCCAGGCGTTGGTAGGCGGGCAGCCGGGCCAGGCGGTCGTCGTCGCGGGGTTCTTCGAGCAACTGGCTGGCAACTTGCACCACGTCGGCGAGGTCCACCGGGCCCTTGTGCTGGCGGCACCAGTCGCGGCGCAGGCGGGCGCAGTCCTGCAGGGCGGCGGGCAGTCGCCAGGCGGTCAGCAGGAGCACACCCAGTTCCGCGGAAAGCTGTTCGCACAGCCGTTGCAGGTCGCACTCCAGGCGGGACACCTGGGGCCACTGGTGCAACTCGCGAAGCAGGGGCAGGCTGCCGACGTCCTGCAGCAGTCCGGCCAGCAGCGCATCTTCCTCCTCCAGGTGGGGCACGTGCTGGGCCAGTCCGGCGCTGAAGGCCGCGCGTTGCAGGCTGAGGCTCCAGCGCTTGTTGAAGACTTTCTCCAGGTTTGCTTCGCTGCCCTCGTACAACTGCCGCAGTTCGAAGGCCAGCACCAGGTTGGCCAGGCGTTTCGGGTCCAGCTGCTTCACCACATCGAACAGCCGCGCGCCAGGGTGGATGTGGCCGAGCAGGGGCAGGGCGGCAAATTGCATCAGGCATTTGGCAAGCGCGGGGGAATGTTCCAGTAGCGCGCTGACCTGTTCGGCTGTTGGTTCGCCCGCCGCCAGCAGATGGCGCAGGCGCAGGGAGATTTCCGGCATCGGCGGCAAGGCACCGGGGTCTTTGCGAAAACGCTCGTAGAGCGCGAGTTTCACCGAGTCGTGACGATTGTCCATGTGGGCATGTTCCTGGCGTCCTTGATTGACAAGGGTAGTGGGCATTTCTTAGGGTGCCCGACCATCGGGCGGGAAGCGCCCCGGCAACCGCCACGGAACAGATTGAAGCGATGACTGACGACGACCGGATCAAGCTCGACGCGAGCTGGAAAGAAGCCCTGCGGGACGAGTTCGAAAAGCCCTACATGAAGGCCCTCGGCGACTTCCTGCGCCAGGAGAAGGCGGCCGGCAAGGTGATCTTCCCGCCGGGCCCGCTGATCTTCAACGCCCTGAACACCACGCCGCTGGACCAGGTGAAAGTGGTCGTCATCGGCCAGGACCCTTACCACGGGCCGGGCCAGGCGCACGGGCTGTGCTTCTCGGTGCAGCCAGGTGTGCCGACGCCGCCGTCGCTGCAGAACATCTACAAGGAGCTCAAGCGCGACCTGAACATCGAGATTCCGTCCCACGGCTACCTGCAATCCTGGGCGGAGCAGGGTGTGTTGCTGCTCAACACGTCCCTTACCGTCGAGCAGTCCCGCGCGGGCTCCCATGCCGGTGCCGGATGGCAGCCGTTCACCGACAAGGTGATCGAAGTGGTCAGCCAGCAGCGTTCGGGCCTGGTGTTCCTGCTCTGGGGTTCTCACGCACAGAGCAAGGAGCGCCTGATCGACCCCACCAAGCATCTGATCCTGAAGTCAGCACATCCGTCGCCGCTCTCGGCGTATCGCGGATTCCTCGGCAACGGTCACTTCAGCCGCTGCAACAAGTTCCTCGCCCAGCACGGGCTGCAGCCGATCGACTGGCGCCTGCCTGAGCTTTGAGTGGCTGTGAAAATATCGCTGACCTGCTGCGGCTGCCGCCGAGCGGCTGCAACTGCGTTGCGCAACGCAAAAACGTCGGTCATTTTGCTCGCCAAACTCCCTCGTTTTCACGCAGCACGCCTTGTTTCGCTCGCCCAGCGACACCCTCGCGACGGCCTTCAATTTTTTCACAGCCTCTGAGGTTTCAGCGCGGATAGCACGGCAGGCCCATGAGGTCAGCGGCCATTTCCCTGATGTGCTCGCGCAGTGCACCGCGCTGGATTGTGTCGGCGCTGTTGAAGAGGTCGGCCAACAAGTGCGCCAGTGCCGCTTCCGTCGCCGGGTAGGCCTGGCGATAGGCGGACGTCCAGATTGCTTCCGGTTGCTGTAGCAACGCCGTGAGACGTTGCTGGAAGTCCGCGTTGTGGCGACCGTAGAGCGCATTGCGCAGTGCTTTCTGCCAGTTCTCCCGGTTCTCCGCCCAGATCCGGTTGTATTCCCCCCGGTCTTTGGCCCAGCTTTCGATGCGCGCCAGTTGACTGGGTCGCAATGGCCCCATCCAATCCTCGACTGATTCGCGCATGCGTCGTGCCCGCGCCGCGACCTGCGCCTTCAGTGGGGGCGCGACGTACTCCCGGCGCAGCTCCGCATTGCGCTCGTCCATGGCCACGTAGAGCTCACCCATTTGCTGCGGTGAAAGGCTTTCCGCCACGCCGAGCGCAGTGGGTGTGATCTCCACGGCGATGTCCTGCGCGGCATCGCGAACCTGGGTGAGCTGGCCCAGCAGGTCAGTGGGCGTCAACCGGGCCCGCTGGCTGAGCTGATCGAGCTGTTCCAGCCAGGCGACATATTCCGGCAGCTCGGTGCTGCAATGCCAGGCGAGGTGTTTCTGCAGGCGAGGTTCCAGCCAGCGCTTCTGGCTGTCATCCAGGCTGACGTAGTTGCTGATCCACCAGGGAATGACGAGGTCGAGGTTGCGATACGCCAGGTCGAGGCGGCTGCAGGCGGCGAGCAGCAGCAGAGTGGCGATCAGCAGGAAGCGGCGCGGGACGATGCGTCCGGACATGGAGGCCAGCCTTGGCGACGATCGGATAGGGGAGAGCATAGGTGCGACGGATTGCGAATGAGTTCGCACCGGCAACCGGATGTTGCTGGCGAGATAAAAAATTCCGCACATGGTGGGCTAAGCATGGGTCTTTTGCCTCTGCCAGCGGCGGAATACCGGCTCGGCGAGGAACAGCACCAAGAGCAATCTCAGCACCTGCAGCGCGGTGACCAGTGGCACTGAGAGTTGCAGGGCTTCGGCGGTGAGGCTGAGTTCAGCGATGCCGCCCGGCATCATCCCCAGCATCAGCGAACGGTGGTCGAGGCCGTCCAGCCAGCCCAGCAATTCCGCCGCCAGGGCGGCGAACGCCATGCCCAGGCTGGTGGCCAGCAGGGTGCGGGCAATGAAGGACGGTGCGCGGCGAAAGAAGGCGCGGTCGAAGTGGCAGCCCAGGGCACTGCCGATCAGCCACTGGCCGAGCTGGCTGGCGCCCTGAGGCAGGCCGAGGTGCAGGTCGAAACAGATGCTCATGGCTGCGCTCACCAGCAGCGGGCCGATCAGCCAGGGATTGGGCTGGTGGAAACGCTGCATCAGCACCGCCAGCACTGCGCCGCCGGCCAGCAGCAGGGCCAGCCAGCCCCAGTCCACTGTTGCGGCCGGGTGCTGCACGGCCGGAACGCCGACGAACAGCTGGAACAGCGCCGGCACGCTGAGTACCACCAGCAGCAGGCGCAGACTCTGGCCAGCGGCGACGCGGCTGAGCACCGCACCGTTGCGCTGGCCGAGGTTGACCATTTCGCTCGCGCCACCGGGCATGCTGGCGAAGAAGGCCGTGGCGCGGTCCTCGCCGCTGCGCAGCATCAAGCTGATGCCGATGACGCTGGAAAGGGTGGTGACCACGGCGCCGATCAGGATGATGGCGCTGTTGGCCAGCACCTGCTCGATCACGGCCGGGGTGAAGTGCAGGCCGATGCCGACACCCACGACCCACTGCCCGCATTTGCGAGCGCCCGGTACCTCTGCCAGCGGCAGGTTGCCCATGCAGCGCACGGCAATCACCGCCAGCAGCGAGCCCACCATCCAGGGCAGGGGCCCGCCCACCAGGCTGGCCAGCCAGCCACCGACGGCGCCCACCAGCGGCGTGAGCAACCACTTAGGCATGGGCCAGCTTCGCCCTGGCGCGACGCGCGCGCATCCAGCGGATGCTAGGCAGGGCCAGCATCACGACGGTGAGCACCCAGAGTGCGATGGTGATCGGGCTGCTCCAGAGGATGCCAAGATCGCCATCGGTGATAGACAGGGCGCGGCGCAGGTTGGATTCCATCAGCTCGCCAAGGACGAAGCCGAGGATCAGCGACGACAGCGGGAAGTCCATCTTGCGCAGCAGGTAGCCGAACACCCCGAGAGCGGCCATCAGCACCAGGTCGAAGGTGGTGCTGTGAACGGCATACACGCCGACGACGCTGACGATGGTGATCGCCGGTACCAGGATCCAGGTCGGCACGCTGAGCATGCGCGCGAACAGGCCCACCAGCGGGATGTTCATCACCAGCAGGATGACGTTGCCGATGAACAGCGAGGCGATCAGGCCCCAGACCACGTCGGGTTGCTGCTCGAACAGCAGCGGGCCGGGGGTGATGTTGTACAGGGTCAGCGCGCCGATCATCACGGCGGTAGTGCCGGAGCCCGGAACGCCGAGGGTCAGCATCGGGATCAACGAGCCGCAGGCCGAGGCGTTGTTGGCAGCTTCCGGTGCGGCCACGCCGCGCAGGTCGCCATCGCCGAAGCGGCCGGAGCTACCTGCCATGCGCTTCTCGCTCATGTAGGTGATAGCGCTGGCGATGGTGGCGCCGGCACCGGGCAGTACGCCGATGACGAAGCCGGTCAGGGAGCTGCGCACGGTGCTCCACCAGGTGAAGGTGAACTCCTTGAAGTTGAACAGCATGCGTCCGCTGGCCTTGACCGCCTGCTGGCCGGTGGTGGTGTGCTCGAGCATCAGCAGCACTTCGCTGACGCTGAACAGGCCGATCACCACAATGACGAACTGGATGCCGTCGGACAGGCCGACGCTGTCGAAGGTGAAGCGATAGACGCCGGTGGTGGCGTCCACGCCGACCGTGGCCAGGCCCAGGCCGATCAGGGCGGAGAGCAGGGTCTTGACCGGCTTGTCACCGACCATGCCGCCCAGGCAGGCGATGGCGAAGACCATCAGTACGAAGTACTCGGCCGGCCCGAAGGCCACCGCCCAGTTGGCCAGGGTCGGCGCGAAGAGCACGACGCCGATGGTGGCGATGGTGCTGCCGATGAAGGAGCTCATTGCGGACAGCGACAGGGCGATGCCCGCCTTGCCCTGGCGGGCCATCGGATAGCCGTCGAGGGTGGTCATGATGGCCGCGGCGTCGCCCGGCACATTGAGCAGGATGGCGGAGATACGCCCGCCATACTCGCAGCCCAGGTACACGGCGGCCAGCAGAATCAGCGCCGTTTCCGGCGGCAGGCCGAGGGCGAAGGCCAGCGGCAGCAGGATGGCCACACCGTTGATCGGGCCCAGGCCCGGCAGCAGGCCGACGACGGTGCCGACGAAGGCGCCGAACAGCGCCACCAGGAGGTTGATCGGGCGCAGGGCGACATCGAAGCCCTGGGCCAGGAAGTTCAGGGTTTCCATCTCAGTTCTCCAGGGAGGCCAGCAGGCCCAGGGGCAGCGGGACGTCCAGCAGGTAGTCGAACAGGCCGTAGAGCAGGGCGCCCATCAGCACGCCGCTGACCAGGCTCGGCAGCGGCCGGCCCTTGAACAGCAGACCGAGGCCGAAGCCCACCAGGGAGGTGCTGACGATGAAGCCCAGGGGCTCGAAGAGCAGGGCGTAGGCGAACAGGGCAAGCACGCAGAGGATGACCTTGCGCGCCAGGGACCAGGAAATCGGCAGATCGTCGGCGTCACCTGGCTTGTAGATCAGCCAGAGGGCTGCCGTGGCCATCAGGAACAGCAGCAGCAGGGGATAGGCGCGCGGGCCGACCGGGTCGTAGCTGAAGGGTGCCTGGAAGCCCCAGGCGACCACTGCGAGCAGGGCGCAGGCGAGCAGCCAGACCGCAGCGAAGATTCGTACGTACATGGCGGTTTACCTAGGAATCGGTAGGGTCGCCCCTCTCTCACCGAGAGAGGGGGATGAGGTGAGGCTGTTACTGCGCCAGGCCGAACTCGCCGGCCAGCTGCTTGTACTGCTTCACCTGGTCGAAGACGTAGGTCTTCAACTGATCGCCGGTAAGGCTGAGGGGGAAGAGGTCGCGCTGTTCACGCAGCTTGGCGAAGTCTTCGCTGGCCAGCAGGGTGTCGAACTGCTGCTTCCACCAGTTGAAGTCCTCGTCGCTGACTTCCGGGCCCATGTAGAAGCCGCGAATCACCGGCCAGACGATGTCGAAACCCTGTTCCTTGGCGGTGGGGATCTCCGCCAGCTTGCCTGGCAGGCGCTGATCGGAGAGCACGGCGAGGATGCGGATCTTGCCGGCGGCGAGCTGCGGCGTGATCTCGCCCAGGCCGCTGCTGGTGACCTGCACATGGCCGCCGAGCATGGCGGTAAGGGTTTCGCCACCACCCTCGAAGGCCACGTAGCGCAGCTTCTGCGGGTCAATGCCGGCGGCGCGGGAGATCAGTGCGGTCTGCATCCAATCCTGGCCGCCAATGGTGGCGCCCGCACCGAAGACGATGGAGGCCGGGTCTTTCTTCACCGCGTCGACCAGCTCGCCCAGGGTCTTGTACGGGGAGTCGGCGCGCACGGAGATGGCGCCGTAGTCGGTACCGATACCGGCCAGCCAGCGCACAGCGTTTTCGTCATAACGGCCGAACTTGCCCTGGGCGAGGTTCAGCAGGGAGCCCGAAGAGAAAGCGGTGATGGTGCCGGCATCCTTCGGCCGCTGGGCTACCACGGCGTTGTAGGCCACGGCGCCGACGCCACCGGGCATGTAGGTGACGCGCATCGGCGCCTTGAGCAGGCCGCCGTCCTTCAGGCCGCTCTGGGCCAGCTTGCAGGTCAGGTCGAAGCCACCGCCGGGCTTGGCCGGGGCGATGCACTCGGGGCGCTTGGGCTCGGCCAGCAACTGGGTCGACAGCAGCAGGCCGGAGGTGATCAGGGCGATGCGGGAGAGGGCAGTTTTCATCGGGGTTCTCCTGTGGAGTTTTATTGTGGTTCAGGCATCACCAGATCGGCAGTGCATAACTGACGATCAGGCGCAGTTCATCCGCATCGCGGGCGAAGTTGGAGCGGAATCCGGCGTGGCGGGCACGGAAGGTGAGGTTCTTCAGGCTGCCGCTGGGCACCACGTACTTGAATTCGACGTCGCGTTCCCATTCACGGCCTTCTTCCGCGCTGTTGGTGACCTGGGCGTTGTCGCTGGTGATGTAGCGGGTCATGAAGCTCAGGCCCGGAACGCCCATGGCGGCGAAGTCCAGGTCGTAGCGAGCCTGCCAGGAGCGCTGGTCGGCGTTGGCGAAGTCGTTGATCTGCACGAAGTTGATCAGGAAGGGGTCGCTGCCATCGATGTAGGCGTAGCCGGTGTCGCCGCTCATGCGCTGGTAGCCCAGGCCGACCTTGTGGCTGCCCTGGCCGTAGCTGAACATGCCGTTCAAGGCGCGGTTGTCGACCTTGCCGGCTTCGGCGCGGCCGGTGTCATCGCTGACTGCGTAGCGCAGGTCGGCGCTCAGCGTACCGGCGCCAAGCGGGTGACTGGCCAGCAGACCGAAGAAGTGCTGGCGGTACACCTCATCCAGTTCGGCGAAGTAATAGCGTCCGGTGTAATGCTCGTTGAAGGCGTAGTCGGCACCGGCGAGGTCGAAGTGGTCGCCGCTGGCGGCGGCTGCGAAGCGCTTGTTCTTGTTGTTGATGGCCAGGTCTTCGGAGTTGGTGGACGCGCGGTCCTTGACCTCCGACAAGCGCCCGCCGGTGAAGGTCAGGTTGCTGATTTCTTTCGAGGTGAGCAGGCCGCCCTCGAACACCTGGGGCAGGATGCGGCTGTCGCTGGCCTTCACCACCGGGAGTTCGGGAATGTGGGTGCCGAGGCGCAACTCACTCTCCGACGCGCGTATCTTCGCGGTCAGGCCGAGCTTGCTGTACTCGTCCGGAGTACCTCCGTCGTCCTGTACCGGCAGCAGGTCGGTGCCACTGCGGCCGGGGCTGGAGTCGAGCTTGATACCGAGCATGCCGAGGGCGTCGAGGCCGAAACCAATGGTGCCTTCGGTGTAGCCGGATTCGAGGTTGAGGATGAAGCCCTGCGCCCATTCCTCGCGCTTGGACTGGCCGGAGCCTTCGCGGAAGTCGCGGTTCAGGTAGATGTTGCGGGCTTCGAGGGTGGCCGAACTGTCCTTGATGAACTCGGCATGGGCGTGGCTGGCCAGGGTGCAGCTGGCGATGGCGAGGCTGAGGGTGCAAACAGGCGCAAGCGCCTGCCGTGCGGCAGTGAGCATCGAGTGGTCTCCATTGTTGTTCTTGTCAGCCGGCACAACCACGGGCCGGCTTTTTAGGGGTGGTACTTGCCACCCTGTCGCGATGCTATGCAGCGAAACTTTCGCCAGCCTTTCAGCGTGAAAGAAAGTTGGCGCGGCGTTCACAGCGTTCAATCGGCCGTTAAACTTCCGAGTGATCGCTGCCATTTCGGAGACTTTCTCGTGCGAATCCTGCTGGTCGAAGACCATCCCCAACTCGCTGAAAGCGTTGCCCAGGTGCTCAAGGGCGCGGGTTGGACCGTGGACGTGCTGCATGACGGCGTGGCCGCTGACCTTGCCCTGGCCAGCGAGGACTACGCCCTGGCGGTGCTGGACGTGGGGTTGCCGCGCATGGATGGCTTCGAAGTGCTGGCGCGTCTGCGCGGGCGCGGCAAGACCTTGCCGGTGCTGATGCTGACCGCCCGTGGCGAGGTGAAGGATCGGGTTCATGGCCTCAACCTGGGCGCGGACGATTACCTGGCCAAGCCCTTCGAGCTGAGCGAACTGGAGGCGCGGGTGAAGGCGTTGCTGCGCCGCAGTGTGCTCGGTGGCGAGCAGCAGCAGCGATGCGGGGTGCTGGTGTACGACCTCGGCACCCGGCGTTTCAGTCTCGACGAGGACATCCTCAGTCTGACGTCCCGCGAGCAATCGGTGCTGGAGGCGCTGATCGCCCGTCCAGGCCGAGTGATGAGCAAGGAGCAGTTGGCTTCCCAGGTGTTCGGCCTGGACGAGGAAGCCAGCCCCGATGCCATCGAGATCTATATCCACCGCCTGCGCAAGAAACTGGAAGGCAGTGCGGTACGCATCGTCACCTTCCGCGGCCTGGGCTACCTGCTGGAGAGCCAGGATGCGTGAAGCCGGCAGCCTGCGGGGGCGGCTGCTGCGCCGACTGGCGCTGATGCTGGGGGCGTTGCTGCTGATCGCCAGCCTGAGCGCCTACTGGAATGCGCGCGAGGCCGCGGACACCGCTTACGACCGCACGTTGCTGGCGTCGGCACGAGCCATTGCCGATGGCCTCTATGAGACGGATGGACGCCTGAAGGCGGACGTGCCCTATGTGGCACTGGACATTTTCGCCTACGACAGCGCCGGACGGATTTTCTATCAGGTGATCGACCCGGACGGGAAACTGGCGTCGGGCTACGATCATCTGCCCCCGCCGCCGCCGGGCACGCGGCGCACCGATGACTACCCGGCGCTGGCGCGTTTCTACGATGGCGAGTACCAGGGCGTCGGCGTGCGGGTAGTGAGCCTGATGCAGCCGGTGAGCGAGCCGCGCCTGAATGGCATTGCCGAGATTCGCGTGGCCGAGACGGAGAGTGCCCGCGAGCGCCTGGCTCGGGGCCTGCTGGTGGACAGCCTGTGGCGCCTGGTGCTGTTGGTCGTGGCCGCGTTGGTGCTGGTGTGGCTGGCGGTCAGTGCTGCGCTGCGCCCGCTGAACAAGCTGCGCCTGGCGGTGGAAGAACGTCAGGTCGATGACTTGCGACCGCTACCGGAAGTGGCGGTGCAACGTGAACTGCGCCCCCTGGTGGATGCCCTCAACCAGTTCACCGAGCGCCTGCGCGGACTGTTCCAGCGCCAGGCGGACTTCATTGCCGATGCCTCCCATGAACTGCGTACGCCCCTGGCCGCCCTCAAGGCGCGGGTGGAATTGGGGTTGCGTGAGCAGGACCCGGCGATCTGGCGTTCGACCCTGGAAGAGGCCGCGCAGAACACCGATCGACTGACGCACCTGGCCAATCAATTACTGTCCCTTGCGCGCATCGAAAGCGGCGCGCGCGCCATTGCCGAGGGTGGTGCCGAACGCATTGAGCTGGGCCAGCTGGCGCGCGAGCTGGGCATGGCGCTGGCACCCCTGGCACACGCCCGGGGTGTGGCTCTGGCACTGGAAGCAGAGGACCAGGCTTGGGTGATGGGGGAGCCGACGCTGCTCAACGAGCTGCTCTGCAATCTGGTGGACAACGCCCTGGCACACACGCCGAAAGGCGGCAATGTCGTGCTGCGGGTGACGGCCCCGGCGGTGCTGGAGGTCGAGGACGATGGCAGCGGCATCCCGCCCGAAGAGCGCGAGAAGGTGTTCCAGCGTTTCTACCGGCGCAACGTGCAGGGCGGTGGAGCGGGACTGGGGTTGGCGATCGTTGGCGAGATCTGTCGTGCTCACCAGGCCGAGATCAGCCTGCACGATGGCGAAGCGCGCGGGTTGAAGGTGCGGGTGAGTTTTCCGCCGGCCTAGTGATTGCTGTGGCAACGGCTGTTGTAGGGTGGAAATGGCTCTTCATTTCCACCATTGGAGCCCGGCTCAGCATCGCCGGTGGATAGGCAAGGTGTGATCCACTCTACGGCGCCAGGCTCAGTGGCTGCTGCACGTCCAGCAGGTACTGGGCGACCTTGCCGCTGTCCTGCAACTGCGCGAGGCCCCGGTTGAAACGCGCGATGAGCTCGGCGTTGCCGGGCACTTCGCGGGAAAGCATCAGGTGCAGGCTATCGCTGCGAACGGGGTGTGGGTGGAAGCTGATCCGGGCGCGCTCGGCGGAGCTGAACCTGTCGTTGAGCAGGGCGAAGGCAACCACCTTGTCCATGGGGAAGGCATCCAGCCGGCCCGCCAGAACCATGCGCAGCGCCTGCTCTTCGCCACTCAGGCGCGTGACCTGGATCGTCCCGTCGCGCTCGGCCTGCTGGAAGTCCGCTCCGTAATCGTAGCCCAGGGCCCCGCCGAGGCGCACGCCCTTGAGGTCGGTGACCTGATTCCAGTCGACGGGATGGCCCTTGCGGTGAAAGAAGTAGTAGGTGCTCTCCACCACCGGCTCACTGATGTAGAAGCGTAGCTCCCGTTCCGGGCTGCGTAGCCACACGGCCGTTCCGGTGCGCTCACCGCGCTCGGCCAGGTGCATCGAGCGGGCCCAGGGGTAGAACTCCCAGCGCACCTGGATGCCTTCCAGGGCGAAGGCTTCTTCGACGATGCGTGAGGCCACGCCCTGGTGGGGCAGCTTCGCGCCCAGGTAGGGCGCCCATTCGCCATTGGTCAGGCGCACTTCTTCCGCGGCGGCCAGGCTGTGGTACAGCAGGTAGAAGGCGAGAAGCAGTACGCGCATCCGGGTCCATCCAGCGACGTCAGGGGAAGGCTGAGTCTAGCGCCGGATGGGCGAGTGCGCGCGGGTATTACTGGAGCATGCCCATGGCCGCATCCATGGCGGCGGAGAGGTCTTCATCGGCCTGCATGTCGACGTTCGGGTCGAGGCCAAGCTTGGCGAAGGCGGGCACCTGGCTCCAGTCCAGCTGGGTGTAGGGGTGCTCGCTGCCGAGGTAACTCTGCAGGGTGGCGACCTGGACGATGTCGATGTAGTCGACGCGGGCCGAGTTGCGCTTGAAATCCAGATACTGGCTGGGCATGGCGGCAATCGGCTCGGGGAACTCCCAGGCGCGCAGGATGCGGTCGCCGATCACCGGGTGGATGCGCTCGATGACATGATTGAGGCTGATGGAATCGGCCAGCAGCTCGCTGTGCTCCTCCGCATAGGTGAGGATGGGCAGCACGCCGATCTGATGCACCAGGCCTGCCAGGGTGGCCTGATCGGGCATCAGGCGGGTGTAGTGGCGGCAAAGAACGTGGCAGATACCGGCAATTTCGGTGCTTTTGTTCCAGACCTCGCGCATCTTGCGGTCAACCACGTCGGTGGTGGCCTGGAACATCTGTTCCATGGCCAGGCCGGTGGCCAGGTTGCTGGTGTAGTTCATGCCGAGACGGCTGATGGCCATCTGCAAGTCGGTGATTTCCTTGTTGGTGCGCAGCAGCGGGCTGTTCACCACCTTGATGATGCGTGCTGTCAGTGCGGCATCGTTGCCGATCACCCTGGTCAGGTCCTGGATGCCGGCATTCGGGTTTTCGGCCGTTTCACGCACTTTCAGCGCGACTTCCGGTAGGGTCGGCAGCACCAGCTCATCGTTTTCGATGGCTTTGAGGAGGTCTTGTAGGACTTTGTCGGCAAGCTTGCTCATTGGAGTTCTCGTCAGTGGCCGGCAGGGGTAGGTTCTGTAGGAAAAGTACCTGCGCTCGGTGATGCTGCGTTGAAATCGGTCTCAGAATGCTCATTTACAACACGTAAACTGCGCTTCTTCGGCCGATTTCGCCTTGCCTGACCTTCGCTCGGCTGCTTTTCGTACAAAACCTAGCGTTGGATTTCGCGGTCGGCGTCCAGGGTATAGGGCAGATCGAGCAGGTTCAGCGCCGGACCATCGGCAGCGCCGAGGTGGATACGGCCATCATTCACGGCATCTTCCTGAAGCACGGCGAGCAACTCGCAGCCCCTGGCCGTCGGGGCTGCCAGCACCACTTCGCCTACGGAGCTCTGATGAACCGGGGAGAAGAGTTCGAGGCCCGGCTGGGGGGCTTCACCTTCGGCAAGGGCCAGGCGGTAGAGGCGGCGCTTGAGCTTGCCCAGGTATTGCATGCGGGCGACGATTTCCTGTCCGGTGTAGCAACCCTTCTTGAAGCTGACGCCGCCGAGGGCCTGGAGGTTGATCATCTGTGGAATGAACAGCTCACGGGTGGTGCCCACGACCTGTCCGATACCCGCACGCACCTGAGCAAGCAACCAGGCGTCCAGCGGAGCCAATGGCAACTGGGCAGCCAGGCGGGCTTCCAGAGTGGCGGCTTCAGCGCGGGGGGCCCAGAGTTCGGCGCGGCCATCGGGAAGCCGCAGGGCGATCAGGTTGCCTTCGCGGGCAACGCTGTCGGCGGTTTGCGGCAGGTCCAGGCCCAGGGCGAGGAGGGCGCCATCACCCTGGCTGAGGCCGAACCGGACCCAATCGGCACTTTCGTCGGCCAGGCTGGATTTGGAGAAGACCGCGTACTTCTTCAGGTCGGCCAGTTGGCTCTCGACCAGGTCGCTGGCCATGGACATGAGGAAGCCTTCGCCCTCGGCGAGTATCCGGAAGCTCGACGTCATCCGGCCTTTGGGCGTGCAGCGGGCGCCCAGGCTGCTGGTGGCCTGGTCCAGGTAATTGAGGTTGCAGGTTAGCTGGCCCTGTAGGAATTTCGCGGCATCCACGCCGCGGACGGCGAGCAGGCCTTCGTGGGAGAGCGGACAGAAGAATGCTGAGTCGGCCATTGCGCATCGCTGGAAAAAAGTCTGGGGCGCCATCATAGAGTCCCGCCGGTGGCTTGTCAGCGGGTGCCCGGGGTGGCGGCTGTGGTTATAATGCGCGCCTCATTCCTGGAGGCGCTGTGATGGCCGACTCAATTGAACTGAACCGACTCTTCTGGCACAGCCGTCGCGGCATGCTCGAACTGGACGTGCTCCTCGTCCCCTTCGTGAGGGAGGTCTATCCGAGCCTCGACGCTGAAGACCAGGCCCGCTACCGCAAGCTGCTGGAATGCGAGGACCAGGACATGTTTGGCTGGTTCATGCAGCGCGGCGAGCCTGAAGATGCGGACCTGCGCCGCATGGTTCGCATGATCTTGGATCGTGTCCAGCCCAAGTAACGTCTTCGAATGCCACTGGCGCCCCTCGCGGCGCCTGCTGGCCCTCTACCTGATCCTGTCTTCCCTGGCCGTTCTGGCCATCCTGGTCGCTGCGCTGCCTCGCTGGGCACAGTTGTCCGGCCTTCTGGCCTGTGCGGCCCACGCTGCCTGGTGTCTGCCCAGGCAGATCCTGCTGACTTCTCCCAAGGCGTTTACTGGCTTGCGGCTAGATGGTGACGGCTGGCAACTGTGGTGCGCGGCGGATGGCTGGTGCCCGGTGCAGTTGCGCCCGGACAGCCTGGGGCTACCGGTGGCGGTGATCCTGCGCTTCCGCTTGTTGGGTGGGCGCTGGGTGAGGGGTGTGTGTGTGCCGGCGGACGCTCTGGACCAGGAGCAGCACCGCCGGTTGCGGGTGAGGCTGGGGTTCAGTCGCCGAAGGTGGGCGGTGCCAGAATAGTGTCACTGGCCTCGGGGAGCAGGTCCGGGTAGTCCAGGGTGTAATGCAGGCCGCGGCTTTCATGGCGTTGCATGGCCGAGCGGATTATCAGTTCGGCCACCTGCGCCAGGTTGCGCAGTTCGATCAGGTCGCGGCTCACGCGGTAATTGCTGTAGAACTCGTCGATCTCGCTGAGCAGCAGGCGCACCCGGTGCTGGGCGCGCTGCAGGCGCTTGTTGGTGCGCACGATGCCGACGTAGTCCCACATGAAGCGGCGCAACTCGTCCCAGTTGTGCGCGATGATTACGTCTTCGTCGGAGTCCGTTACTTGGCTGGCGTCCCAGGTGGGCAGGTTGGCGGGCATCGGCACCTCGTCCAACTGATTGACCATGTCGTGTGCCGCCGATCGCCCGTAGACGAAACATTCCAGCAACGAGTTGCTGGCCATGCGGTTGGCGCCGTGCAGGCCGGTGAAGCTGGTCTCGCCAATGGCGTAGAGGCCAGGGATATCGGTACGGCCGTGCTGGTCGACGACCACGCCGCCACAGGTGTAGTGCGCCGCCGGCACCACCGGGATGGGCTCGCGGGTGATGTCGATGCCAAAGCCCAGGCAGCGCTCATAAACCGTGGGGAAGTGGCTTTTTACGAACTCGGCGGGCTTGTGGCTGATGTCCAGGTAGACGCAGTCCACGCCCAGGCGCTTCATTTCATGGTCGATGGCGCGGGCCACCACGTCGCGCGGTGCCAGTTCGGCACGCGGGTGGAAGCGTTGCATGAAGCGTTCGCCATTGGGCAGCTTAAGCAGGCCACCTTCGCCGCGCACGGCTTCGGTGATCAGGAAGCTCTTGGCCTGCGGGTGATAGAGGCAGGTGGGGTGGAATTGGTTGAATTCCAGATTGCCGACCCGGCAACCCGCGCGCCACGCCATGGCGATACCGTCGCCACACGCGCTGTCGGGGTTGCTGGTATAGAGGTAGACCTTGGCCGCGCCGCCCGAGGCGAGCACCGTGAAACGGGCGTGGAAGGTATCCACTTCGCCGTTGTTGCGGTTCAACACGTACGCGCCGAGGCAGCGCTGACCCTCGCGGCCGAGCTTGCGTTCGGTGATCAGGTCGACAGCGACCCGTTGCTCCAGCAGCTGGATGTTCGGTCGTTTCTTCGCCTGCTCCAGCAGGGTGTTGAAGATGGCGGCACCAGTCGCATCCGCGGCATGGATGATGCGTCGATGGCTGTGGCCCCCTTCGCGAGTGAGGTGGAACTCGAAACCGCCATCCTCGCGGGAATGTTCGTCGTCGCGCGTGAAGGGTACGCCCTGGTCGATCAGCCATTGGATGGCTGCGCGGCTGTGTTCTACCGTGAAGCGCACGGCATCCTCACGGCACAGGCCCGCGCCCGCGACCAGGGTGTCTTCGACGTGGGAATCGACCGTGTCCGTGTCGTCCAGCACTGCCGCCACACCGCCCTGGGCCCAATAGGTCGAGCCATTGCTGAGGTCGGCCTTGCTCAGCACCACGATGTTGAGGTGCGAGGGCAGGGTGAGGGCCAGGGTCAGGCCGGCGGCGCCGCTGCCGATGACCAGTACGTCATGCTGGAAGTGTTGGCTCATGTCGATACCCGCAAAAAAAGCGGCGGCTAGTATATAGCCAGGGTGGGCGGCACAATAGCGCGCTTATGACCATGTGTGGTGCCACGGAACTTTTTTAGTCGTTCGGGTTCCATTCAGAGTCACCTTTTGAAAAGACGGTGTTTGCTTACGCTCATGCAACGAATGCACTTGAAATGTGCAACCCGGATGCCTGTAGATCAAGCGACATATATTCGGCGCAGCATGGCCGCAGGCTCTGCTGCGTCATTCCGTGCAGGTAAGAAAACAATCTGCAGGAAGCTTGCTTGGAGGGGAGAACTTTTGCGCAACGCCCGAGTCTATTTTGGCAAGCCGATCCACTGGCTGGCGCAACACCCCTTCGAGATCGACGAGGAGTGTTCATGCTAACCCAGGAACAGGATCAGCAGCTGGTCGAACGGGTGCAGCAGGGCGACAAGCGGGCTTTCGATCTGCTGGTGTTGAAGTATCAGCACAAGATCCTCGGGTTGATCGTGCGATTCGTGCATGACGCCCAGGAAGCCCAGGACGTAGCCCAGGAAGCCTTTATCAAGGCTTACCGCGCGCTCGGAAACTTTCGCGGCGACAGTGCGTTTTATACGTGGCTGTACCGCATCGCCATCAACACGGCGAAGAACCATCTGGTGGCGCGTGGACGACGCCCGCCAGACAGTGATGTAAGTGCTGAGGACGCCGAGTTTTATGACGGCGACCACGCCCTCAAGGATATCGAGTCGCCGGAGCGAGTCCTGCTTCGCGATGAGATCGAGGCCACAGTGCACCGGAGCATCCAGCAACTGCCGGAAGATTTGCGCACGGCGCTGACGCTGCGCGAATTCGATGGTCTTAGTTATGAAGACATTGCGAGCGTTATGCAGTGTCCGGTGGGTACTGTGCGATCCCGCATCTTCAGGGCGCGGGAAGCCATCGATAAAGCCTTGCAACCTCTGTTGCAGGGGTCCTGAGACAGCGGCGACAGCCAAGAGGGGAACCGCCATGAGTCGTGAAGCTTTGCAGGAATCGCTGTCCGCGGTGATGGATAACGAGGCGGACGAACTGGAGCTGCGTCGAGTTCTCGCCGCCAGCGAAGATCAAGATTTGCGGGCTACCTGGTCGCGTTACCAGATTGCCCGTGCCGTGATGCACAAGGAGCTGCTGGAGCCGCGCCTGGACATCGCTGCTGCAGTTTCGGCCGCGCTGGCCGAAGAAGCCGCTCCGCCGGCCAAGGTGGTGCGGGGGCCATGGCGCAGCCTGGGTCGCCTTGCCGTTGCCGCTTCGGTGACCGTGGCGGTGCTTGCCGGCGTGCGCCTGTACAACCAGGACGACGTCGCCGGTACCCAGCAGCTGGCTCAGCAAACCAGCCAGCCAGCGATGGTGATGCCGCAAGCGCAGCAAGGTGCCGTTCTGGCTGGCTATAGTGAAGATGCCCAGCAGGCGCAGCAGCCTATCGGTGCGACCCAGTCGTCTTCTGGCTGGCACGAGAAGCGCTTGCCGGCTTACCTGAGGCAGCATGCCCAGCAAGCCGCGATGAGCGGTAGCGACAGCGCACTGCCTTATGCTCGCGCTGCCAGTCTGGAGAGCCGCTGAGGAGGAACATGCGCGCACTTCCGCTATTCATCTTGCTTGGCGGCTGGCTGACCCAATCAGCCCACGCCGCCGACGCTCAGGACTGGTTGCAACGCCTCGCTGACGCGGAGCAGCGCCAGAGTTTCCAGGGAACTTTCGTCTACGAACGAAATGGGAGTTTCTCCACTCACGAAGTCTGGCATCGGGTCCAGCAGGGTGGGGAAGTGCGCGAGCGTTTGCTGCAGCTCGATGGTCCGGCGCAAGAGGTGGTGCGCGTCAATGGCCGCACCCAATGCGTGAGCGGCGCCCTTTCCGATCAAGTGACCGATGGCCAGGTCTGGCCCGCTCGCGGACTCGACGCCAAGCAGCTCTCCGAATGGTATGACCTGCGTCTGGCTGGCGAGTCTCGCGTTGCCGGTCGGCCAGCGGTAGTCCTGACCCTGGCGCCTCGCGACCAGCATCGCTATGGCTTCGAGCTGCACCTCGACCGGGACACGGGCTTGCCACTCAAGTCATTGCTCCTGGGTGACAAGGGGCAGCTGCTGGAGCGCTTCCAGTTCACGCGTATCGCGGTTGCCAGCGACCTGGCGGACACTGCGCTGCAACCCAGCTCGGCTTGCAAGGCCGTTCGTGTCACCGAGGTCCAGGGTGAAAAGCCCGCTCACTGGCGTTCCGAATGGTTGCCGCCCGGCTTCAGCCTCACCAGTGCCCAGGAGCGACGCAGTCCGGCGTCGTCCGAGCCGGTATCCAGCCTGCTCTATAGTGATGGCCTGGCCCGCTTCTCGGTATTCCTTGAGCCGCTGCATGGTGCGGTGGTCGAGGATGCTCGCAGCCAACTTGGGCCAACTGTCATGGTCTCCAAGCGGGTCAGTACGCCGAGTGGCGATGTCATGGTGACGGTGGTCGGCGAAATCCCGCTGGGAACGGCCGAGCGAGTTGCCCTGTCCATGCGGGCGGCGGAGGCCACTGCGACACAATGATCCCTGTTACAGGATCTGCAATCGCTTTAGAGTGCGGGAGCCAGGGCTCCCGCCTTGTCTTTTTCACGATGTTCCATTGAGCCTGGGGCTGACGCTCCAGGCTCGTTTTGCTTTTGTGTTTCTGTTTTGCTCGCAGGGCCGGGCGGCCCGGCGGGTTCATACCACTCGTTATGCGACGGGAGCTGTATGTCGATGCTTAACCTCAAATCCTGCATGACCGCCATGGCAGCGTTGCTGCTGCTCGGTCAAACCCTTGTGGCCCGTGCCGAGTTGCCGGACTTCACGCCTCTGGTCGAAGAGGCGTCCCCGGCGGTCGTCAACATCAGTACCCGGCAGAAGCTGCCCCCGCGTAGTGCCGCCAATGCCCAGGCGATGCCTGACCTGGAAGGCCTGCCACCCATGCTGCGTGAATTCTTCGAGCGCAACATGCCGCAGATGCCGCGAAATCCCCAGGGTGGTCGTCAGCGCGAGGCGCAGTCCCTGGGTTCCGGCTTCATCGTCTCCAAGGACGGCTACGTCCTGACCAACAACCACGTAGTCGCTGGCGCCGATGAGATCATCGTGCGCCTGTCCGACCGCAGCGAGCTGGAAGCCAAGCTGATCGGTGCCGACCCGCGTACCGACGTGGCGCTGCTGAAGGTCGAGGGCAAGGACCTGCCGATCGTGAAAATCGGCAAGTCCGATGAACTCAAGGTGGGCAGTTGGGTGCTGGCCATTGGCTCGCCGTTCGGTTTCGATCACTCGGTGACCGCCGGTATCGTCAGCGCCAAGGGGCGCAGCCTGCCGAACGAGAACTACGTTCCCTTCATTCAGACTGATGTGGCCATCAACCCGGGTAACTCCGGCGGTCCGCTGTTCAACCTGGATGGCGAAGTGGTGGGTATCAACTCCCAGATATTCACCCGCTCCGGCGGCTTCATGGGCTTGTCCTTCGCCATCCCGATCGACGTGGCCATGGGCGTGGCCGACCAGCTCAAGGCCGAAGGCAAGGTCAGTCGTGGCTGGCTGGGCGTGGTGATTCAGGAGGTGAACAAGGACCTCGCTGAATCCTTCGGTCTGGACAAGCCGGCCGGCGCCCTGGTTGCGCAGGTTCAGGAAGGTGGTCCGGCCGCCAAGGGTGGGCTGCAAGTAGGGGATGTCATCCTCAGCATGAACGGCCAGCCGATCGTGGTTTCCGCCGACCTGCCGCACCTGGTGGGTAACCTCAAGCCGGGCAGCAAGATCAAGCTCGAAGTCGTGCGTGGCGGCAGCCGCAAGACCCTGGACATGGCCATCGGCGCTCTGCCGGAAGACGGCGACGAGATGGCCGCCGCCAGTGGCGACGGTGTCGAGCGTAGCAGCAACCGTCTCGGTGTAAGCGTCGTCGAGCTGACCGATGAACAGAAGAAGGCCCTGGATATCCAGGGTGGCGTGGTGATCAAGGAAGTCCAGGACGGCCCGGCTGCCATGATGGGGCTGCGTCCGGGTGATGTGATCACGCACCTGAACAACCAGGCCATCACGTCCGCCAAGGCCTTCACCCAGGTCGCCAAGGACCTGCCGAAGAACCGCTCGGTGTCCATGCGCGTGCTGCGCCAGGGGCGCGCCAGCTTCATTACCTTCAAGCTGGCCGAGTAACACGGTTCCAGTCAAAAAAGGGGCGGCCACTGGTCGCCCCTTTTTCGTTTCAACCTTCCGGCGCATGAGCGTGACGCGCCGGCCGCCGATCAGGTAAACTCCCCCGCTATTTTTCGGCGAGCAACCTGCTTGCGGCTTTTTTGAGTGTTGACCTGTGAGTGACCTGAGTCATATCCGCAATTTCTCCATCATCGCCCACATCGACCATGGCAAGTCGACCCTGGCAGACCGCTTCATTCAGATGTGCGGTGGCCTGTCCGACCGCGAGATGGAGGCTCAGGTCCTGGACTCCATGGACCTGGAGCGTGAGCGTGGTATCACCATCAAGGCCCACAGTGTCACGCTGCACTACAAGGCGCAGAGCGGTAAGACCTACCAGCTGAACTTCATCGACACCCCCGGTCACGTGGACTTTACCTATGAAGTCAGCCGTTCCCTGGCGGCGTGCGAAGGCGCGCTGCTGGTCGTGGACGCCGGCCAGGGTGTTGAAGCCCAGTCCGTGGCCAACTGCTACACCGCCATCGAGCAGGGCCTCGAGGTCATGCCGGTGCTGAACAAGATGGACCTGCCTCAGGCCGAGCCGGAACGGGTCAAGGAAGAAATCGAACATATCATCGGCATCGACGCCACTGACGCCGTGCCCTGCAGCGCCAAGAGCGGCATGGGCGTGATCGATGTGCTGGAGCGCCTGGTCGAGGTGATCCCTGCGCCGGAGGGCGAGATCGATGCGCCGCTGCAGGCCCTGATCATCGACTCCTGGTTCGACAACTACCTGGGCGTGGTCTCGCTGGTGCGGGTCAAGAACGGCCGGGTGAAGAAGGGCGACAAGATCCTGGTGAAGTCCACTGGCAAGCTCCACCAGGTGGACAGCGTCGGTGTGTTCACCCCGAAGCACACTGAAATGGTCGACCTCAAGGCCGGTGAAGTGGGCTTCATCATCGCCGGCATCAAGGACATCCATGGCGCCCCGGTGGGCGATACCCTGACCCTGTCCGGCACTCCGGATGTGAGCGTGCTGCCGGGCTTCCAGCGAATCAAACCGCAGGTGTATGCCGGCCTGTTCCCGGTCAGCTCCGACGACTTCGAGGATTTCCGCGAAGCGCTGCAGAAACTGACCCTGAACGACGCCGCGCTGCAGTACGAGCCGGAGAGCTCCGAGGCCCTGGGCTTCGGCTTCCGTATCGGCTTCCTCGGCATGCTGCACATGGAGATCATCCAGGAGCGCCTGGAGCGCGAATACGACCTGGACCTGATCACCACCGCACCGACCGTGGTCTTCGAAATCGTGCAGAAGAACGGCGAGACCATCTACGTCGACAACCCGTCCAAGCTGCCCGACCTCGCCTCCATCGACGAAATGCGCGAGCCCATCGTCCGTGCCAACATCCTGGTACCTCAGGAGCACCTTGGTAACGTCATTACCCTGTGCATCGAGAAGCGTGGCGTCCAGCGCGACATGCAATTCCTCAGCTCCCAGGTTCAGGTCTGCTACGACCTGCCGATGAACGAGGTGGTGCTGGACTTCTTCGACCGCCTGAAGTCGGTAAGTCGTGGCTATGCGTCGCTGGACTACAGCTTCGATCGCTTCGAACCGGCTAATCTGGTGAAGCTGGACGTACTGATCAACGGCGAGAAGGTCGATGCTCTGGCACTTATCGTGCATCGCGATCAGGCCCACTACAAAGGCCGCGCGTTGACCGAGAAGATGAAGGAACTGATCCCGCGGCAGATGTTCGACGTGGCGATCCAGGCAGCGATCGGTGGACAGATCGTTGCGCGTACTACCGTAAAGGCGCTCAGGAAGAACGTTCTGGCCAAGTGCTACGGCGGCGACGTCAGCCGTAAGAAAAAACTGCTGGAGAAGCAGAAGGCCGGTAAGAAAAGGATGAAGCAGGTCGGCAGCGTGGAGATCCCGCAGGAAGCCTTCCTCGCTGTGCTCAAAGTGGATAGCTAGGGTTTATGTCGATCAATTTCCCGCTGTTGTTGGTTATCGCCGTGGCAGTCTCCGGCGTGCTTGCGCTTATCGACCTGGTTCTGCTGGCCCCGCGCCGGCGCTCCGCGATTGCCTCTTACGAGGGGCAAGTCAGCGAGCCCGACCCGGAGGTCCTCGACAGGCTGAACAAGGAACCGCTGCTGGTCGAGTATGGGAAGTCCTTCTTCCCGGTGCTGGCCATCGTGCTGGTGCTGCGTTCCTTCCTGGTGGAACCCTTCCAGATTCCGTCCGGCTCGATGAAGCCGACCCTGGAAGTGGGCGATTTCATCCTGGTCAACAAGTTCGCCTACGGCATTCGCCTGCCGGTGCTGGATAACAAAGTGGTCGAGGTGGGTGACCCGCAACGCGGCGACGTAATGGTGTTCCGCTACCCGAGCGATCCGAACATCAACTACATCAAGCGCGTGATCGGCTTGCCGGGCGACCGTATCGCCTACAGCAGCGACAAGCGCCTGACCGTCAATGGTCAATCGGTTGCCGAGAAGCTGCTGGGCGAAGAGCCGGGCACCCTGGGCAGCGCCATGCTGTACGAGGAGAAGCTGGGCGAAGCCGAGCACCTGATCCGCAAGGAAATGAAGCGCTACCGCATGGAGCCGGGCCGCGAGTGGGTGGTGCCCCAGGGGCATTACTTCATGATGGGCGACAACCGGGACAACTCCAACGACAGCCGCTATTGGAACGACCCGCGTATCCCGAAGGACCTGCTTGGCATGGTTCCGGACCGCAATATCGTCGGCAAGGCCTTCGCGGTCTGGATGAGCTGGCCTGATCCGAAGATGCGCAACCTGCCGAACTTCTCTCGAGTGGGCCTGATTCACTGATCGCCCGCTCGCCATTGTGGTTTTGCGGCGTTGTTCATGACAGCGCCGCAGTCGCTATATAGTCTTGCTTGCGGGCCACTCGGCCTCCATAAAAACATAGACATTGAGGTCGATCATGACGTTCGCGCGTAAGCAGAAGGGTATGTCGGTTCTGGGCTGGCTGCTGGTTCTGGCCGTAGTGGCCTTCCTGGCCAGCACCGCCTTCAAGATCATCCCGCATTACCTCGATTTCTTCTCCCTGGAGAAGATCATCACTTCGGTGGAAACCGAGAAGGCCCTGGAAATCAGGACCATTCCCGACTTCTACAGCCATGTTTCCAAGGGCATGCAGGTCAACGGTATCCGTGACCTGGACCTTGACAAGGCGCTGAAGGTGACCCTGGAAAACAACGAGTTCCAGGCGCACCTCAAGTATGAAAAACGCGAATCCCTAATCGAGAATCTCGATCTGGTGGTGCGCTTCGACAAAGATTTCCGTGTGCGAGCCCAGTGAGCGTATCTCTCAGCCGTCTCGAGCGTAAGCTCGGCTATACCTTCAAGGACCAGAGTCTGATGACTCTGGCCCTGACCCACCGCAGCTACGCGGGGCGCAACAATGAGCGTCTCGAGTTTCTCGGCGATGCCATCCTCAACTTCGTCGCCGGCGAGGCGCTGTTCGAGCGCTTTCCCCAGGCCCGTGAAGGTCAGTTGTCGCGGTTACGTGCACGATTGGTGAAGGGCGAGACCCTGGCCCTGTTGGCTCGCGGTTTCGAGCTGGGCGAGTACTTGCGCCTGGGCTCGGGCGAGCTGAAAAGCGGCGGTTTCCGCCGTGAGTCTATCCTCGCCGATGCGCTGGAAGCGCTGATTGGCGCGATCTACCTGGATTCGGGCATGGAGGCCGCTCGCGAGCGCGTGCTTGCCTGGCTGGCCAACGAACTCGAAGGCCTGACCCTGGTAGATACCAACAAGGACCCCAAGACCCGCCTGCAGGAATTCCTGCAATCCCGGGCCTGCGAACTGCCACGCTATGAAGTGGTGGATATCCAGGGTGAACCGCACTGCCGGACGTTCTTCGTCGAGTGCCAGGTCGCCCTGCTGAATGACAAGACCCAGGGTCAGGGCGCCAGCCGTCGCATCGCCGAACAGGTGGCTGCGGCTGCAGCCCTGGTTGCCCTTGGTGTGGAGAACGGCAATGACTGATATCGATACCTCCCGCTGCGGCTACGTTGCCATCGTCGGCCGCCCTAATGTGGGCAAGTCCACGCTGCTCAACCACATTCTCGGGCAGAAACTGGCGATCACCTCGCGCAAGCCGCAGACGACCCGCCACAACATGCTCGGCATCAAGACCGAAGGCAATGTGCAAGCGATCTACGTCGACACGCCCGGTTTGCACAAGAAAAGCGACAAGGCCCTGAACCGCTACATGAACCGCAGTGCTTCGGCGGCGCTCAAGGACGTGGATGTGGTGGTCTTCGTCGTCGACCGTGACCGCTGGACCGAAGAAGACCAACTGGTCCTGGAGCGCGTGCAGTACGTGGAAGGCCCGGTGCTGATTGCGGTGAACAAGACCGACCGCTTGGAAGAGAAGGGCGACCTGATCCCGCACCTGTCCTGGCTCCAGGAGCAACTGCCGAATGCCGAGCTGATCCCGGTCTCCGCCCTCCAGGGGCACAACCTGGATACGCTGGAGCGCCTTGTGGCCGAGCGTCTGCCGGAAGGCGACCACTTCTTCCCGGAAGACCAGATCACCGATCGCAGCAGCCGCTTCCTCGCCGCCGAGCTGGTTCGCGAGAAAATCATGCGCCAGCTGGGAGCCGAGCTGCCGTACCAGATCACCGTGGAAATCGAAGAGTTCAAGCAGGAAGGTCGTGTCCTGCACATCCACGCCCTGATCCTGGTGGAGCGCGATGGTCAGAAAAAGATCATCATCGGCGACGGTGGTGAGCGTATCAAACGCATCGGCCAGGATGCCCGCAAGGACATGGAAACCATGTTCGACTCCAAGGTCATGCTCAATCTCTGGGTGAAGGTGAAGGGAGGCTGGTCCGACGACGAGCGAGCCCTGCGTTCCCTGGGCTATAACGACCTCTGAGCCTTGCCATGATCAGCGCGGCGCTACCGGCGTTCGTCTTGCACAGCAGGGCTTATCGGGAAAGCAGCGCGCTGGTTGATTTCTTCTCCCCGCAAGGCCGGCTGCGTGCCGTGCTCCGGGGTGCCCGTGGCAAGACTGGCACCCTGGCGCGGCCATTCCTTCCGCTGGAAGTCGAGTTTCGTGGCCGCGGTGAGCTCAAGAGCGTTGGCCGCCTGGACAGTGCGGGCATCCCCAACCTGCTGGCCGGCGAAGCATTGTTCAGCGGGCTCTATCTCAATGAACTGCTGGTTCGCCTGCTGCCGGCTGAAGATCCGCAGCCTGCCCTCTTCGACCATTACGCAGCCACCCTCCAGGCGCTGGCGGCCAACCGCCCGCTGGAACCCTTGTTGCGTGCGTTCGAATGGCGCCTGCTGGGCGAGCTGGGCTATGGTTTCGCCCTGGATGTCGACCTGGCCGGCAATCCCATCGACGCCACCGGTATCTATCGCCTGCTTCCCGATGCCGGACTCGAACCGGTGGGACAGTTGCAACCCGGTCTGTTCCAGGGGCGCGAACTGCTCGCCCTGGCTGAAGCCGACTGGAGCGCCCCTGGTGCCCTCGGCGCGGCCAAGCGCCTGATGCGTCAGGCCCTGGCACCTCATTTGGGCGGTCGGCCACTGGTCAGCCGCGAGCTATTCATGACGATCAAGGAACCTCCCCGTGACTGAAGCCAATCGCGTACTTCTCGGCGTCAACATCGACCATGTCGCCACCCTTCGTCAGGCCCGTGGTACCCGCTACCCGGACCCGGTCAAGGCGGCGCTGGATGCCGAAGAGGCAGGTGCCGATGGCATCACCGTGCACCTGCGCGAAGACCGCCGCCATATCCAGGAACGCGACGTGCGCCTGCTGAAGGACGTGCTGCAGACCCGAATGAACTTCGAGATGGGCGTGACTGAGGAAATGCTCGCCTTCGCCGAGGAAATTCGTCCCGAACACACCTGCCTGGTTCCGGAAACCCGCCAGGAGCTGACCACTGAAGGTGGCCTTGACGTTGCCGGCCAGGAATCCCGCATCAAGGCAGCGGTGGAGCGCCTGGCGAAGATTGGCAGCGAAGTCTCGTTGTTCATCGATGCCGATCCGCAGCAGATCGAAGCCGCCCACCGAGTCGGCGCGCCGGCCATCGAGCTGCACACTGGCCGCTATGCCGACGCGCATACGCCGGAAGAAGCCGCCCGCGAGCTGCAGCGCATCCGTGAGGGCGTGGCCCTGGGCTTGAAACTGGGTCTGATCGTCAATGCCGGACACGGCCTGCACTATCACAACGTGGAGCCGGTCGCGGCGATTCCGGGCATCAACGAGCTGAACATCGGCCACGCGCTGGTAGCCCACGCGCTCTTCGTCGGCTTCAAGCAGGCCGTGGTGGAAATGAAGCAGCTGATCGTCTCGGCGGCCGACAAGGGCTGATCAAGTCAGGCCTCCGGCCTGTTCAGCGAATGAATTCGCCGGGTAGTGTGGGAACGATTTCAATCGCGAATGAATTCGCTCCCACAAGGCGATCTGTATCAGGGCTTGCGGGCGATCAGCACGGCGCGGGCCGGTGCCGGCAGGCCTTCGATGGTGCGGCTGTGGTCGGCGGGATCGAGAAATTCCGGCAGGGACTGGAAGCGCATCCACTCGGTACTGCGCTGCTCCTCGACGCTGGTGTAGCTGACATCCACGCAGCGGATATCCACGTAGCCCGCTCTGCGCAGCCAGAGCTCCAGGGCCGGCACCGAAGGCAGGAACCAGACGTTGCGCATCTGTGCGTAGCGGTCTTCAGGCACCAGGACTTGCTGGGCGTCGCCTTCCACCACCAGGGTTTCCAGCACCAGTTCGCCGCCCCGGCGCAGGCAGTCCTTGAGGTCGAACAGGTGATCGATGGGGGCGCGCCGGTGGTAGAGCACACCCATGGAGAACACGGTGTCGAAGCCTTCCAGCTTCGGCGGGAGTTCTTCCAGCGCCATGGGCAGGTGCCAGGCCGGCAGGTCGGGCAGGAATCGCTTCATTGCCAGGAACTGACAGAAGAACAACCAGTTGGGGTCGATGCCCACCACGCTGTCGGCACCCGCGCCGAGCATGCGCCACTGGTAGTAGCCATTGCCGCAGCCTACGTCCAGCACGCGGCGGCCGCGCAGGTCGAGGTGCGGGGCTACCCGCGCCCACTTCCAGTCCGAGCGCCATTCAGTGTCGACATGCACGCCAAACAGCTCGAACGGTCCCTTGCGCCAGGGAATCAGTCCTTGCAGGGCGCTCTTCACACTCGCGCGGGTGGCATCGTCACAGGGGGCATCGAGCAGGAAACGCTGTTCCAGCTCCACGTGCTGCGGCTGCAGAGAGGGGAGGGCATTGACCGCGGCACTCCAGCGCTCCAGGTCGCCGTGGCCGACCGACAGCTTGGCATCGAGTTGCGCGGGCAGGTCGGCGGCCCAGTCTTGCAGCGGGGTACCCGCCAGTCGTTGCTGCAGGGCGTCGAGGTCCAGCGTACGAATCATGGCAGGGCGATCAGCGAAGCGAAGTTGAGGCACTGGAACCAGGGCACCACCTTGGAGAACCCTGCCTCCAGCAGGCGTGCGCGATGTTCCTCGAGGCTATCCGGGTGCATGACGTTCTCCAGCGCGCTGCGTTTCTGGGCGATTTCCAGTTCGCTGTAGCCATTGGCGCGTTTGAAGGCGATGTGCAGGTCGGTGAGGAGCTGGTGTTCGTCGCTGTCTTCGAAGCGCAGTTTTTCCGAGAGGACCAGCGCGCCACCCGGCAGCAGGGCCTGGCGAATACGGGCGAGCAATTCGGTACGGTGTTCGCGCGGCACGAACTGTAAGGTGAAGTTCATCGCCACGAAGGAGCAGGGGTGCAGATCCAGGGCGAGGATGTCGGCCTCCAGCACATCTACTGGCAGCAATTCCTGGAACATGGCGTCCTGGGCGTGCAGGTACTCGCGGCAGCGTTCCACCATGGCGCTGGAGTTATCCACAGCAACGACCCGGCAGCCGTCGGTTTTCACATGGCGGCGCAGGGCCTGGGTCACGGCGCCGAGGGAGCTGCCCAGGTCATAGAGCGGGGTGCCGGCCTGGGCGAACTGCGCCGCCAGCACGCCGATGTTCTCGACGATGGTGGGGTAGCCTGGCACGGAGCGCTTGATCATGTCCGGGAAGACCCGAACCACGTCTTCGTTGAAGGCGAAGTCGCCGACTTGAGCCTGGGGATTGGCGTAGATGCGATCGGGGCTTTCGGTCACGGGCCGGTACCAGCAAGGGAAAAGGCCGGCATTCTAACGGACTGTGCGGCGCGGCCAAACCTCCCTCACTTCAGCTGATCGGAAAAGAACTCGCCCGCGCCCTGCAGGGGGCCCAGTGGATTTCGCTTGACCTCGAAGCGGCGAATGTTTGGCTCGCCATTGCTCACCTTGTGTACCAGTACGTCATCCACCAGTACGAATACGGCACGGAACACCCAGCCCTGCAATTCGCGGTTCTTGCGGAAGTTGAAGATATCCGCCCAGAAACTGCCGACCCGCTGGGTGTCGGTCTTGGTGAACTCGAAGGCATAGCCGATGCAGCGGTCCTTTGCTTCCAGGCAGCTCATCAAGCCTTCTGGCAAGTAGTCGATGGGGACGTTGGGCTGCACGAACATCAGGCGCACATCGATGAACGAGAGCATCTTGCCGTTGCCCTGGGTCAGCGGGTCGAAGCCCAGCGAGAACAGTTCAGTTCGGCTCGTCCTGCCCGGTTGTGCCTGGGAGTAGCGGATTTCCGCGTCGGTGTAGTCCCTGAATGGCGACAGCACTTCCGCGCGCTCGCTGGGCAACAGGCTGCCGCAACCTGCTAGAAGCACTGCACAGCACAGCAAGCTCCACAGTCGTAACAGGCTACCCATTTCATACTCCGTATTTGAGTGACCGCCTATTTGCTATAGCCGATTTCCCGAGAGAGTGCCGACGGTTTTTTCGAGGCTGGAAGGACCGTCGAAAGTGCCAGCGTGGAAGCGGCTATTCCCCACTGACCCAGCCAGTAGCTGAGGATAATGAGGTAACTCGCGCCGTCGAACGGTGAGACGAATCGATTGATGCCGATCAGGCTGTCCGACAGGACGAAAAGTGCCTCGCCGCCGGCTGCCTGTGCTGTCGACTGGCGGTCGAGACCTGTGCCCAGACGGGCGAGTGCTCGCCAGAGCATGGCGCTGATGGCAACGGCATAGCAGGCTACCGCGAGTTCGTCAGTGCACCACTATGGAAGCGCGCTGCCATATCCGACAGGCAGCGGACGCCAGCGCTGCCGTCATTTCGCGCTACTTGACGCTGATCTGGCAGTCGAAGCTTTCCGCCGGCGCCACGTCGGTTTCCCAGGGGCGTTGGTAATCCAGGTGCAGGCGACCCTCGCCAGGCTGGTTCGCCTTGAAACGCCAGGTGGACTGACCGGCGCTGCCCACCAGTCCGGCATCTTCCGGCGTCGAGTAGACCTCCGGGCCAAGGCTCTGCAGCACCGGTGCAGCGGCGTCACGCACAACCCAGCGGAAGCCGGTGGTCGGGTTGCTGGGCAGTGTCAGTACCAGGGGCTGGCCCTGGCGGAGGGACAGCGGGCAATCGTCCTGCTGGTCATGGACCACCACGGGGCCCGTCGATTGCTGGGTGCAGGCGGCGAGCAGGGCCAGGCCCAGGGGCAACAACAGGCGAGGGGAAGGGGCGAGTGGCATCGGTGGCTCCGTCGGTCAAGGGCGGGGCCAGCATAACGGCTGGCTTCGCCCTTGCGTAGGTTCCGAGGGGAAATCTTCGGGAAGCAGCGAAGTGGTATCCGGCGGGGCTGTGGGAGCGATTTCAATCGCGAATGAATTCGCTCCCACAGGGCCGGAGACGGAGGCTCAGTCGAACAGCACCTTGGCGACATCGCTGAAGCGACGTGCGAAGTGCGCGGTGACGCCGTCCTTCAGGTAGTCCGGCAACTCCTCGAAGGCGCCGCGGTTGGCCTCAGGCAGGATCAGCTCGAAGATCTTCTGCCGACGCGCTGCAATCACTTTTTCCCGAACGCCGCCAATCGGCAGCACCTGGCCGGTGAGGGTCAACTCGCCGGTCATGGCCACGCCCTTCTTCGGCACCTGGTTTCGGGCCAGGGAGAGCAACGCGCTGGCCATGGTGACGCCCGCGCTTGGGCCGTCCTTGGGCGTGGCGCCTTCCGGCACGTGGAGGTGGACGAAGGCCTGGTCGAAGAAGTTCGGGTCGCCGCCATAGCGTTTCAGGTGCGAGCTGATGTAGCTGTAGGCGATCTCCGCCGACTCCTTCATGACATCGCCCAGTTGCCCGGTCAGCTTGAAACCGCGGTTGAGGGTGTGGATACGCGTTGCCTCGATGGGCAAGGTGGCGCCACCCAGGCTGGTCCAGGCCAGGCCGGTGATCACGCCAACCCCGGACAGCATCAGTTCCTTGCGGAACGGCGCCAGGCCCAGGTAGTACTCCAGGTCCTTCTGGCCGACCTTGATGTTCGTCTCTGGCTCCTCCAGCAGGCGGACCACCGCCTTGCGGATGATCTTGCCCAATTGCTTCTCCAGCTGACGCACCCCAGCTTCGCGGGCGTAGCCCTCGATCACGGAAGTCAGGGCGCCGTCGGTGATGGACAGGCGCCCCTTCGGCACGCCGGTACGTTCCAGCAGGCGCGGCCAGAGATGGCGCTTGGCGATGGCGTGCTTTTCTTCGGTGATGTAGCCGGAGAGCCGGATGGTTTCCATGCGGTCCAGCAGCGGACCGGGGATGGCGTCCAGGGTATTGGCGGTGCAGACGAACAGTACCTTGGACAGGTCCAGGCGCAGGTCCAGGTAGTGGTCGAGGAATTCGACGTTCTGCTCCGGGTCCAGGGTTTCCAGCAGGGCCGAAGCCGGGTCGCCCTGGTAGCTGGCGCCGAGCTTGTCGATCTCGTCGAGCATGATGACCGGGTTCATCACCTCGACCTCTTTCAGCGCCTGCACCAGCCTGCCGGGCAGGGCGCCAATATAGGTGCGGCGGTGGCCCTTGATTTCGGCCTCGTCGCGCATGCCGCCGACGCTGAAACGGTAGAACGGGCGCCCGAGGGATTCCGCGATGGACTTGCCGATGCTGGTCTTGCCCACGCCGGGTGGCCCCACCAGCAGCACGATGGAGCCGGAGATTTCGCCCTTGAAGGCGCCCACCGCGAGGAACTCGAGGATGCGGTTCTTCACGTCATCCAGACCAGCATGATGCTTGTCCAGCACCTTGCGTGCGTGTTTCAGGTCGAGCTTGTCGGCGCCGTAAACGCCCCAGGGCACCGAGGTGGCCCAATCCAGGTAGTTGCGGGTGACGGCGTATTCGGGGGAGCCCGTTTCCAGGATCGACAGTTTGTTCAGCTCTTCGTCGATGCGCTTTTTCGCCTGTTCCGACAGCACTTTGCCTTCCAGGCGCTGGACGAACTGCTCGCTGTCGGCGCTGCGGTCGTCCTTGGTGATTCCCAGCTCCTGCTGGATCAGCTTGAGCTGCTCCTTGAGGAAGAATTCGCGCTGGTGCTGGCCGATCTTGCGGTTCACCTCGGCGGAAAGCTCGCTCTGCAGGCGGGCCACTTCCACTTCCTTGCGCAGCAGCGGTAGTACCTTCTCCATGCGCTTGAGGATCGGCACGGTGTCGAGCACTTCCTGAAGTTCACGGGCGGGCGCCGTGGTCAGGGCCGCGGCGAAATCGGTCAGGGGCGAAGGATCGTTGGGGTTGAAGCGATTGAGGTAATTCTTCAGCTCCTCGCTGTACAGCGGATTCAGCGGCAGCAACTCCTTGATCGCGTTGATCAGCGCCATGCCGTAAGCCTTGACCTCGTCGCGCGGGTCGGAAGGGCTTTGCGGGTAGTCCACCTCGACCAGATAGGGCGGGCGATGGCGCTTGAGCCAGCCGCGAATGCGCACGCGCGATAGTCCCTGGGCCACGAACTGCAGCTTGCCACCGTCGCGGCTGGCATGGTGCACCCGAACCAGGGTGCCGTGTTCGGGCAGGGTGCTGGGGTCGAAATGACGCGGGTCTTCCGGCGGATTCTCCATGAAGAACAGCGCCAGGCTGTGATGCTCGGTCTTGGCCACTAGCTCCAGGGTCTGCGCCCAGGGCTCTTCGTTGACGATGACCGGCAACACCTGCGCCGGGAAGAAGGGGCGATTGTGGATGGGGATGATGTAGACCTTGTCCGGCAGGGTCTGACCGGGCAACACCAGGCCTGTCCGCTGGCTGGAAGTGGCTTCTTCGACGAAGTCGGCGTTGATGTCCTGATCGCTCATGGGGGCACCTGGCTATTGGCTTACCCAACCTAGATGGGGCACTGCGCCGGGCATTTCAACCACCTGGAGTCCTGGCCATCGGCCAGGTGGTGCTGGGCAATCCGGGGTGTCGCCGCTAGAATGCGCAAAATTTGATCAAGTAGCCCGATGCTCGAAGCCCGCCTCCTGTGCCTGGACGATCAGGCCCACCACCATGCCCACGATCATCACCAACTGGTGATGTCCCTTGCCGGCCGTGCCGAGTTCGAGGTGGAAGGGCGTGGTGGCGAGGTTTGCCGCATGCGAGCTTGCCTGGTACCGGGTGATGCCGGACATGAGTTCGCCGGCGTGGGCGAGAACCGCATGTTGATCCTTGACCTGGACGGACAGTGCACCTCGGCCGAGGACCTCGACATGCTCGGCCGCCTGTTCGAAACACCGCGCTACCCCGAACTGGATGCGGACTTCCAGAATCTCCTGAGTTACGCCGGCGCCGAACTGGCCCGTTATGGCAGCGATCCGCTGCTGGCCCGCTCCCTCGGCGGAATCCTGCTGCGAGCCCTCTATCTCAGGCTGTTCGGCGAAGTCAGGCGGCGGTCTGCAGGCAGCCTGGATATCGAGCGCCTGGATAGCTACATCATCAACAACCTGTCGCGTCGCATCAGCGTCGCGGAACTGGCTCAGGTCGCCTGCCTGAGTCCCAGTCATTTCCACGCCCAGTTCAAGGACTGCGTGGGGCTGACACCGCACCAGTACCTGCTGAAAACCCGCCTCGATCGCGCGGCCCGCCTGCTGCGCGAAAGCGAGCAACCCCTCGTGCGCATCGCCGAGGAATGCGGGTTCTCCAGTCAGAGCGCGCTGACTACGGCCATGCGCCGCTATCTTGGCTTGACGCCCAAGCGGCTGCGCGGCGCCGAGTAAGTCCCTTCCTGCCAAGGTCGGCTATCGGCATTTTTGTGCTGGAGCAACCTTTAAGGCGCTCTTGGAGCAACCTTTTGCCTGGGTTTTTCTTTTGGGTTGTACCTTCTGGGCAACCTCGCCCTTCATGGGGAATTGGGGTACTCGCGAAATCTCCGCGCCGTGGGGTTGTGGGTGGGTTGCACCTTTTGGCGGAAAGTTCCCTGAATCAGAGGATTCAGTAAAGGAATCAGAGAATCCGACAAGAAAGGCGCAGTGCCATATCTCTAAATTCCGCACTCGCCTTGCGGCCGCCGGGAGTTCGAAGCGCTCTTGCGGGTCGGAGGGGTTGTACTGGACCCAAACAGAAGCGAACCCGGGGCCAGTCGGCCCCCATGTCTTCTGCCTGCACCGCCATGAGCGACCTTCGCGAGGCAACCAGGGAACATCACTGATTCGCGTGGCGGACCGCTCCTCTCCAGGCAAGGTCCGCTGTCGCATTTACAGGGCCGGATGCCCTGTGACCATTGCCCGATCGGGATTGCATCGGCCTCATGGCTGACGCGGTCGGGACGTAAACCGGTGGTCGCCACAAGCGTCTGCCTAATAGCAACCCGGGAGCGGACAACCCGCCGCCCCGAATAAAAACAAACGAGCAGGGGAGACCCCCATGAGTATGAGCAACCCGATGCTGATCACCTTCGTGATCTATATCGCGGCCATGGTGCTGATCGGCTTCGCCGCCTATCGCTCCACCAACAACCTTTCCGACTACATCCTGGGTGGTCGCAGTCTCGGTAGCTTCGTTACCGCGCTGTCCGCCGGCGCCTCCGACATGAGCGGCTGGCTGCTGATGGGCTTGCCGGGTGCCGTCTACCTCTCCGGTCTCTCCGAAAGCTGGATCGCCATCGGCCTTATTATTGGCGCTTACCTCAACTGGCTGCTGGTCGCCGGTCGTCTGCGCGTACAGACCGAGCACAACGGCAACGCCCTGACCCTGCCGGACTACTTCACCAACCGCTTCGAAGACAACAGCCGCATCCTGCGCATCTTCTCCGCCGTGGTGATCTTGGTGTTCTTCACCATCTACTGCGCCTCCGGTGTCGTGGCTGGTGCCCGCCTGTTCGAGAGCACCTTCGGCATCTCCTACGAAACCGCGCTGTGGGCCGGTGCGGCCGCCACCATCTGCTACACCTTCGTTGGTGGCTTCCTGGCTGTCAGCTGGACGGATACCGTCCAGGCCAGCCTGATGATCTTCGCCCTGATCCTCACCCCGATCATCGTGATGATCGCCACCGGTGGCATGGACACTACCTTCATCGCTATCGAGATGAAGGACGCGGCCAACTTCGACATGCTCAAGGGCGCTAGCTTCGTCGGCGTGGTCTCGCTGCTCGCTTGGGGTCTGGGCTACTTTGGCCAGCCGCACATCCTGGCGCGCTTCATGGCTGCCGATTCCGTGAAGTCCATCCCGAACGCCCGCCGTATCTCCATGACCTGGATGATCTTCTGCCTCGGCGGCGCGGTTGCCGTTGGCTTCTTCGGCATTGCCTACTTCTCCGCTCACCCGGAGCAGGCTGGTGCGGTGACCGAGAACCACGAGCGTGTGTTCATCGAGCTGGCCAAGATCCTGTTCAACCCCTGGATTGCCGGCGTGCTGCTGTCCGCCATCCTGGCGGCCGTGATGTCCACCCTGAGCTGCCAGCTGCTGGTCTGCTCCAGCGCCCTGACCGAAGACTTCTACAAGGCCTTCTTCCGCAAGAACGCCAGCCAGGCCGAACTGGTCTGGGTAGGCCGCGCCATGGTGCTGCTGGTGGCCGTGATCTCCATTGCCATTGCCGCTGACCCCGAAAGCAAGGTGCTGGGCCTGGTGTCCTACGCCTGGGCTGGCTTTGGTGCCGCCTTCGGTCCGGTGGTCATCCTGTCTCTGATCTGGAAAGGCATGACCCGTAACGGCGCCCTGGCCGGCATGATCCTCGGTGCTGTGACCGTTGTCCTGTGGAAGAACTTCTTCGGCTGGACTGGCCTGTACGAAATCATTCCGGGCTTCATCCTCTGCACCCTCGGCATCCTGATCTTCAGCCGCATCGGCAACGGCCCGTCCGCCGCCATGCTCAAGCGCTTCGATGAGGCCGAGAAGGAATACCAGGACGCCCACGTCTGATTCTGTGCGGCACGCGGCCGGTCGTCCGCGTGCTGTCATCCGGGCTTGCCCGGGCTCTCACCTACGACCCGATAGTGCTTCACCGGCCCATATCCCTGGATATGGGTCGGTTTTTTTTGCGCGCTGGAAAAAGGGGGCGGCGTGCTTGGGTGGCGCATGTTCGCCAAGCCCCGGCCGTACGTCATTTTCGGAGCTTCGACCATAGTCCGGGTTTGGTAAGACCATGGTCGAATGGCCCTACAGAGGGGCGGGGGATACAAAAGGCGCCATACAAAAACAACTACCCACCGAGGTAAGACCCATGAGTGCTGCTTCTCTGTATCCGGTCCGCCCTGAAGTGGCCGCCAAGTCCCTCACCGACGAAGCGACCTACAAAGCCATGTACCAGCAGTCGGTCATCAACCCCGACGGCTTCTGGCGTGAACAGGCCAGGCGCCTCGACTGGATCAAGCCCTTCACCAAGGTGAAGCAGACCTCGTTCGACGACCACCATGTCGACATCAAGTGGTTCGCCGATGGCACCCTCAACGTCTCCGCCAACTGCCTGGACCGCCACCTCGCCGAGCGCGGTGACCAGGTCGCGATCATCTGGGAGGGCGACGATCCTTCCGAGCACGAGCACATCACCTACCGCGACCTGCACGAGCGCGTCTGCAAGTTCGCCAACGCCCTGCGCGGCCAGGATGTGCATCGCGGCGACGTGGTGACCATTTACATGCCGATGATCCCGGAAGCCGTCGTCGCCATGCTGGCCTGCACCCGTATCGGTGCCATCCACTCCGTGGTATTCGGCGGCTTCTCCCCTGAAGCCCTGGCCGGCCGCATCATCGATTGCAAGTCCAAGGTGGTCATCACCGCCGACGAAGGCTTGCGCGGCGGCAAGAAGACTCCGCTCAAAGCCAACGTCGATGACGCGCTGACCAACCCGGAAACCAGCAGCGTGCAGAAGATCATCGTCGTCAAGCGCACGGGCAGCGAGATCAAGTGGAACCAGCACCGCGACGTCTGGTACGAAGACCTGATGAAAGTGGCGGGCAGCACCTGCGCGCCGAAGGAGATGGGCGCCGAGGATCCGCTGTTCATCCTCTACACCTCCGGTTCCACCGGCAAGCCCAAGGGCGTGTTGCACACCACTGGCGGCTACCTCACCTATGCATCACTGACCCACGAGCGTGTGTTCGATTACCGTCCGGGTGAAGTGTTCTGGTGCACCGCTGACATCGGCTGGGTGACCGGTCACACCTATCTGGTTTACGGGCCGCTGTCCAACGGCGCTACGACCGTCATGTTCGAAGGTGTGCCGAACTATCCGGACATGACTCGCGTGGCGAAGATCGTCGACAAGCACAAGGTCAATGTCCTCTACACCGCGCCGACCGCCATCCGCGCCATGATGGCCGAGGGCAAGGCAGCGGTCCAAGGCGCCGACGGCTCCAGCCTGCGTCTGCTTGGCTCCGTGGGCGAGCCAATCAACCCGGAAGCCTGGCACTGGTACTACGAGAACGTCGGCCAGAGCCGTTGCCCGATCGTCGATACCTGGTGGCAGACCGAAACCGGCGCCTGCCTGATGACTCCGCTGCCGGGCGCACACGCCATGAAGCCGGGCTCCGCCGCGCGTCCCTTCTTCGGTGTCCAGCCGGCGCTGGTGGATAACCTTGGCAACATCATCGAAGGGGCGGCCGAAGGCAACCTGGTGATAATCGACTCTTGGCCGGGCCAGGCGCGCACCCTGTACGGCGACCACGACCGCTTCGTCGACACCTACTTCAAGACCTTCAGGGGCATGTACTTCACGGGCGACGGTGCTCGTCGCGACGAAGACGGCTACTGGTGGATCACCGGCCGTGTGGATGACGTGCTGAACGTCTCCGGCCACCGCATGGGCACCGCTGAGATCGAGAGCGCGATGGTTGCCCACCCGAAAGTCGCTGAGGCTGCAGTGGTTGGTGTGCCGCACGACATCAAGGGGCAAGGCATCTATGTCTACGTGACCCTGAACGCTGGCGAGGAGTCTTCCGAGCAACTGCGTCAGGAACTGAGAAACTGGGTGCGCAAGGAAATCGGTCCGATTGCCACGCCAGACGTAATCCAGTGGGCTCCGGGCCTTCCGAAGACCCGCTCGGGCAAGATCATGCGCCGTATCCTGCGCAAGATCGCCGTTGCCGAGTACGACGCCCTCGGCGACATCTCCACCCTGGCCGATCCCGGAGTGGTGCAGCACCTCATCGATACTCATCGCACCATGCGGGCAGCCTGACCCGGCCCTGAGGCAAAACCCCGCTCCGGCCACAAGCCGGGGCGGGGTTTTGCATTTTCACGGGGCATCAACGGCGGAGAGTGACGGTGCGTGCTTGCGTGGGCTGGTTTTGCGATTGAAATCGCTGCCAAGGGAGGCGCATCAGTTCGGCGCCGCAAATGCCGATTTTTTATCGAGTTTTGGGCGGGAGAGGGGCTGTGGAGTAACAGTCGGTGTTACGGGGCGCCCCTATCTGGTTCCAATGGAAACGCGGCGCTCCCTTTCAGGGCGTTCTTCGGGGCTTGGGAAACAAGTTGGAATTCGACAGGCCTCGGAATAAAAGGCGCCTATATTTTATGGTCCGATAATTGCTTTTAATATTGGTTTTGTGCCTCATCTTTTCGGCACTTTTCTGTGTGCCTGTCAATCGTCTTCATCCCCCTCTCCTGCGCTTCTGTAATTTGTTGTCGCATTGAAGAAATATCGGCTTAAGGGGTGTGGCTAGAATGCCGCACACCCAGTCGGAGCCTTTTGCCTGCCGCCACTCGCCGGCAAAGACGACGACTCTTTCTACAATTTGTGGACCGTCTGGGCGAACTCGCGCGCTGCCAACAGAAGCCATACCCTTTGAAGGAGTCATAATATGAAGAAGATTGCACTTCTCGGCGCCATGGCGCTGTCCCTGTTGTCGCCGCTGGCCGCCATTGCCGATGACGCCAAGCCTCTGCGCATTGGTATTGAAGCGGCTTATCCGCCCTTTGCCTTCAAGACCCCGGAAGGCACCATCACTGGCTTCGACTACGACATCGGCAACGCCCTGTGCGCGGAGATGAAGGTTGAGTGCAAGTGGGTCGAGCAAGAGTTCGACGGTCTGATTCCCGCCCTGAAAGTTCGCAAGTTCGATGCCGTGCTGTCGTCCATGACCATCACCGAAGAGCGCCTGAAGTCGGTGGACTTCACCAAGAAGTACTACCACACCCCCGCGCGACTCGCGATGAAGGAAGGCGCTGTCATCAATGACCCGCTGACCGACCTCAAGGGCAAGAAAGTCGGCGTGCAGCGCGCGTCCATCTATGACCGTTACGCCACCGATGTCTTCGCGCCGGCGGGTGTCGAAGTGGTGCGCTACAGCTCTCAGAACGAGATCTTCCTGGACATGACCGCAGGCCGCCTGGATGCCACCCTGGCGGACGTCGTGAACATCGACGATGGCTTCCTCAAGACCGACGCCGGCAAGGGCTTTGCCCTGGTAGGTCCGGCCTTCACTGACAAGAAGTACTTCGGCGAAGGCGCAGGTATCGCCGTGCGCAAGGGCGACAAGGCCCTGGCCGAGAAGATCAACACTGCCATCGCCGCCATTCGCGCCAATGGCAAGTACAAGGAAGTGCAGGACAAGTACTTCAAGTTCGACGTCTACGGCGAGTAATCGCTTTTCCCTGAAAGTGGCACAAACTTCACATAGCGGTTTGTGCCACTTTTTCGTTGTGGCGGTGCCGCCCGGAACATCCCGGCGCGCTGCATGAGGATCTGAATCATGCTCAACGGCTACGGCTCGACCATTCTCGAGGGTGCCTGGCTCACCTTATTGCTGGCCTTGTCTTCCATAACCATGGCAGCGGTGCTCGGCCTGGTCGGTGCAGCTTTCCGACTTTCCCCGATCAAGTGGTTATCCCTGCTGGGCGAGACCTATGCCACAGTGATCCGCGGCATCCCTGACCTGGTGCTGATCCTGCTGATCTTCTATGGCGGTCAGCAGGTGGTGAACGTCGTGGCGCCCATGGTCGGCTACGAGGACTACATCGACCTCGACCCGTTCTGGTCCGGCGTGTTCACGCTTGGCTTCATCTTTGGCGCCTACCTCTCGGAAACCTTCCGTGGTGCCTTCATGGCCATCCCGAAAGGGCAGGGCGAGGCTGGCCTGGCCTATGGCATGAGCGGGACCAAGGTGTTCTTTCGCATCCTGGTGCCGCAGATGATCCGCCTGGCGATTCCCGGCTTCACCAATAACTGGCTGGTGATGACCAAGGCCACCGCGCTGATCTCGGTGGTCGGCCTGCAGGACATGATGTTCAAGGCCAAGAGCGCAGCGGATGCGACCCGTGAACCCTTCACCTTCTATCTTGCGGTAGCTGCCCTGTACCTCGTGCTGACCAGCGTTTCCCTGCTGGCGCTGCGTTACATGGAGCGTCGCTATTCGGCAGGCATCAAGGCGGCTGAACTATGATCTTCGACTACAACGTGATCTGGGAGAGCCTGCCGCTCTACCTTGGCGGCGTACTGGTAACCCTCAAGCTCCTGGCGATTTCCCTGGCCCTGGGTTTGACTGCGGCCGTGCCGCTGGCGCTGATGCGCGTGTCCAGGCAGCCCTGGGTGAACTTCCCGGCCTGGCTCTATACCTACGTGATCCGCGGCACCCCGATGCTGGTGCAGCTGTTCCTTATCTATTACGGCCTGGCCCAGTTCGAGGCGGTGCGCGAGAGCGTGCTCTGGCCTTACCTGTCCAATGCGACCTTCTGTGCCTGCCTGGCCTTTGCCATCAACACCAGCGCCTACACCGCAGAAATCCTCGCAGGCAGCATCAAGGCCACGCCCCATGGCGAGATCGAGGCGGCCAAGGCCATGGGCATGTCCCGCGGCAAGCTCTACCGTCGCATCCTGCTGCCGTCGGCCCTGCGTCGCGCGCTGCCGCAGTACAGCAACGAAGTCATCATGATGCTGCACACCACCAGCCTGGCGTCCATCGTGACCCTGATCGACATCACCGGCGCTGCTCGCACCGTGAACTCGCAGTACTACCTGCCGTTCGAGGCCTTCATCACCGCCGGCGCGTTCTACCTGTGCCTGACCTTCGTCCTGGTGCGGCTGTTCAAGGCTGCCGAGCACCGCTACCTGGCCTACCTGGCCCCTCGCAAGGCCTGATGCCATGCAACGTATCGACCATGAATTGCCCTGGGGGTGCCTGGGGACCCGCCGCCAACTGAGTGTCTTTCGCTTTGGCAGTGGCGGGCGCAAGGCGTATATCCAGGCCTCGCTGCATGCCGATGAACTGCCGGGTATGCGCGTGGCGGTGGAGCTCAAGCGCCGTCTCGGAGAGCTGGAAGAGCAGGGCCGTCTGGCCGGCCTGATTGAGCTGGTGCCGGTGGCCAACCCCATCGGTCTCGGCCAGCTGTTGCAGGCGAACCAGCAGGGGCGTTTCGAGTTCGGCAGCGGCAAGAACTTCAACCGCGATTTCCTCGATCTGGCCAGCCTGGTGGCGGGCTCGGTGGAGGGGCGCCTGGGTACGGATGGAAACGCGAACGTGGTGCTGATCCGTCAAGCGATGCACGACGCCTTCTCCGCACTGCCTGCGGCGGGCTCCGAGCTGGCAGGCCTGCAACGTTTGCTGCTGCAACATGCCTGCGACGCTGATCTGGTGCTGGACCTGCACTGCGACTTCGAGGCGGCCGTGCACCTCTATTGCCTGCCGCAGCACTGGAGCGAGTTGCGCCCGCTGGCGGCGCGCCTGGAGGCCGGTGCGGTGCTGACTGCTGAAGATTCCGGTGGCAGCTCTTTCGACGAGTCCTGCTCGCTGCCCTGGTTGCGCCTGGCCCAGCGATTCCCCGAAGCGTCGATTCCGCCCGCATGCATGGCGACTACTGTCGAGCTGGGCAGCATGGTTGACACCGACAAGCCGTTGGCCGAGGCCCGTGCCGAAGCCATCCTGGCCTTCCTTGCAGGCCAAGGCCTGATCAGCGGTGAATGGCCGGCAGCGCCGGACGCTTGCTGCGAGGCCACGCCGTTCGAGGGCGCCGAGTACCTTTATGCGCCGCATTCCGGTGTGGTGAGTTTCCTGCAACCCGCCGGGGCCAAGGTCAGGGCGGGCGACCCCGTGTTCGAGGTGATCGATCCGCTGGAAGACCGCCACGCTTTGGTGTGCGCTTCGGTGGATGGAGTGTTGTTCGCGCGCGAGCGGATGCGTTTCGCGCAACCTGGACTGTGGCTGGCCAAGGTGGCCGGCCGTGAACCCATTCGTCAGGGACGCCTGCTGAGCGACTGAGCCAAACGAGACCGAAACCATGTACAAACTGGAAGTCCAAGACCTGCACAAGCGCTATGGCACCCACGAAGTGCTCAAGGGTGTGTCCCTGGCGGCCAAGGCCGGCGACGTCATCAGCATCATCGGCTCGAGCGGCTCGGGCAAGAGCACCTTCCTGCGCTGCATCAACATGCTGGAGCAGCCTCACGGCGGCAAGATCCTCCTTAATGGCGAGGAGCTGAAACTGGTCGCCAACAGGGACGGGGGGCTCAAGGCAGCTGATCCGAAGCAATTGCAGCGCATGCGTTCGCGTCTTGCGATGGTGTTCCAGCACTTCAATCTCTGGTCGCACATGAGCGCCCTGGAAAACGTGATCGAGGCGCCCGTGCATGTGCTCGGCGTGCCGAAGAAGGAAGCCATCGAAAAGGCCGAGCATTACCTGGCCAAGGTGGGCGTGGCCCATCGCAAGGACGCCTACCCGGCGCACATGTCCGGTGGCGAACAGCAGCGCGTGGCCATCGCCCGTGCCCTGGCCATGGAACCGGAGGTGATGCTGTTCGACGAGCCCACCTCGGCCCTTGACCCGGAGTTGGTGGGTGAAGTGCTCAAGGTCATGAAGGACCTGGCCGTAGAAGGCCGCACCATGGTGGTGGTGACCCACGAAATGGGCTTCGCCCGCGAGGTGTCCAACCAGTTGGTGTTCCTGCACAAGGGCTTGGTGGAAGAGCGTGGTTGTCCGAAGGAAGTGCTGGCCAACCCGCAATCCGATCGCCTCAAGCAATTCCTTTCCGGCAGCCTGAAGTGACTCCCGACGCGGCGGCCCCAGGGTCGCCGCACTGCATTCCAAGCCTGTGTCCGTCTTGTCCCATTCCTTTTGCCGGGGTCTGCTAAGCTGCCTGCCATGACTGCCCATCGAATCGCTTTTCTCCTCTGGCCCGGTACCAAGGCGCTGACCCTGGCGCTGGCGGAGGAAGCCTTGCGCGTTGCCCAGCGACTCCATCCGGAAGTGGTATACGAGATAACCTTCCTGCAGGCCGAGCCGGCCGCCGAAGGCGCCTGGCGCCTGCCCGGCGAAGCCTGGGCCGGCAAGCTCGAGGGGCAACAGCGCCTGTTCCTGGTGGCGGACGAGCCGCCGGCGCAGGTCGCTCCGGCGCTTTCCGCGGCCATCAAGCAACTGATGCGTTCCGGCTGTGTAGTCGGTGCCTTCTCTGCGGGTGTTTACCCGTTGGCGCAACTGGGGCTGCTGGACGGTTATCGCGCGGCGGTGCACTGGCGCTGGCAGGACGATTTCGCCGAGCGCTTCCCCAAGGTGATTGCAACCAGTCACCTGTTCGACTGGGACAGGGATCGCCTTACCGCATGTGGCGGCCTGGCCGTACTTGACCTGCTGCTGGCGGTGCTCGCTCGCGATCACGGGGCGGAGTTGGCTGGCGCGGTGTCCGAGGAACTGGTGGTCGAGCGCATCCGCGAGGGTGGCGAGCGCCAGCGCATTCCGCTGCAGAACCGTCTGGGCTCCAGCCATCCGAAGCTGACCCAGGCCGTGCTGCTGATGGAAGCCAATATCGAAGAGCCGCTGACGACCGACGAAATCGCCCAGCACGTCTGTGTGTCCCGTCGCCAGCTGGAGCGGATCTTCAAGCAGTACCTGAACCGGGTGCCCAGTCAGTACTACCTGGAGTTGCGCCTCAATAAAGCACGCCAGATGCTGATGCAGACCAGCAAGTCGATCATCCAGATCGGCCTGTCTTGCGGCTTCTCCTCCGGCCCGCACTTCTCCAGCGCCTACCGCAACTTCTTCGGCGTTACCCCTCGCGAAGACCGCAACCAGCGTCGTGGCTCCAGCCCCTTCGACACCCAGCAGCCGGTCGCCGTGGCCGAACGCGGCTGATCCTTCTCTCTCCCTGCTTCTCTCTTGTGGGGGCGAATTCATGTGAACTTGGGCAGCCACGTCCTGAGGATGCCATGAGTCACCGGCTCTGCCTGTGACGACTCAAGTTGTCTGGATAGAGGGACGGAGCCGAGCAGGTAGGGTGCGCCGTGCGCACCACGGGCCGTCAATCGAATGAAGGTCCGCTGGCACGAATCCCCGGTGCGCATGGCGCACCCTACGGTGGGGCCTGAGTCGCGTAGGTAGGCCGGGCCCCCTTATCGGGGGCCAAAGCAAGTCCACGTTCTACGAATGTGGATGTTTACTCGCCAAGCAGGCCTGCCTTTCGGATTCCCATGGGGCAGCTGCGCTGCCCTTGGCCAATGAATTCGCCCACAAGTTTTCCAACTCCCTCGTGCATGAATACCCATCAGTCACCCCGTGGAGAAATTTTCCCCACGGGTGCATGGCCGTGGCGGTCAGCGTTTAAACTGCGCCTTCCCGACGCTTTCTGTCGCATTTCCATAAGCGCCGGATTTCGCGGGGTTGGCGCTGTAAGAAGTTGTCGCATGGCGGCAATGCCAACCCCGAATCAGTCCCTACAATCCTTTCATCACTAGCCGTACATGGCAGGAGAAACTGATGTCCGTTGAGCATGCGCAGGTCGAGCGCGCCGATTTCGACAAGGTGATGGTTCCCAACTACGCCCCCGCCGCTTTCATTCCGGTGCGTGGTGAGGGATCACGAGTCTGGGACCAATCCGGTCGCGAGCTGATCGATTTCGCCGGCGGCATCGCTGTGAATTCCCTCGGCCATGCGCACCCGGCACTGGTCAAGGCGCTGACCGAACAGGCCAACAAGATCTGGCACGTTTCCAACGTGTTCACCAATGAGCCGGCCCTGCGCCTAGCCAAGAAACTGGTGGATGCCACCTTCGCCGAGCGCGTGTTCCTCGCCAACTCCGGTGCCGAGGCCAACGAAGCGGCCTTCAAGCTGGCCCGTCGTTATGCCCACGACGTCTATGGCCCGCAGAAGCACGAGATCATCTCCGCCACCAACAGCTTCCACGGTCGTACCCTGTTCACCGTGACCGTTGGCGGCCAGCCGAAGTACTCCGACGGCTTCGGGCCGAAGATGGAAGGCATCAGCCACGTTCCCTACAACGACCTGGAAGCCTTGAAGGCCGCCATCTCCGACAAGACCTGCGCCGTTGTCCTGGAGCCCGTGCAGGGCGAAGGCGGCGTGCTGCCGGCAGACAAGGCCTACCTGGAAGGCGCCCGCAAGCTGTGCGACGAGCACAACGCGCTGCTGATCTTCGACGAAGTACAGAGCGGCATGGGGCGTAGCGGCCACCTGTTCGCCTACCAGCACTACGGCGTCACCCCGGACATCCTCTCCAGCGCCAAGAGCCTGGGTGGCGGATTCCCCATCGGCGCGATGCTGACCACCACCGAGATCGCCAAGCACCTTGCCGTCGGCACCCACGGCACCACCTACGGTGGCAACCCGCTGGCCAGCGCCGTGGCCGAAGCCGTGCTGGACGTGATCAACACCCCGGACGTGCTCGCTGGCGTCAACGCCAAACATGACCGTTTCAAGGCCCGTCTCGAAGCGATCGGCAGCAAGTACGGCATCTTCTCCGAAGTTCGTGGTCTCGGCCTGCTGATCGGCGCCGTCCTTTCCGAAGCCTGGATGGGCAAGGCGAAAGACGTGCTGAACGCCGCCGAGAAGGAGGCCGTGATGGTTCTGCAGGCCAGCCCGGACGTGGTGCGCTTCGCGCCCAGTCTGGTGATCCCGGATGCGGACATCGATGAAGGCCTGGATCGTTTCGAGCGCGCCGTCGCCAAACTGACCCAGGCGTAAGACCTCGCCGGGCGCGGCCTTGCACCGCGTTCGGCGACTGTACGGATTCATGCGTGAGCCCGGGCCATTGGGGCCTGGCTTTTCTCCGGATGGAACCACTGGTTCGTTCGGAGTTTTTAACAAGAAAAGGAGTGACCCCCCATGCTGGTGATGCGCCCCGCGCAAATGGCCGATCTCGCTGAAGTTCAGCGCCTGGCCGCGGATAGCCCCGTGGGTGTTACTTCGTTGCCGGACGACGCCCAGGTGCTGGGCGAGAAAATCGCCGCGTCCGAAGCATCCTTTGCCGCCGAAGTGAGCTTCAACGGTGAAGAGAGCTACTTCTTCGTCCTTGAAGACAGCAAGACCGGTCGCTTGGTCGGCTGCTCGGCGATCGTGGCGTCCGCCGGTTTCTCCGAGCCCTTCTACAGCTTCCGCAACGAGACGTTCGTGCACGCCTCTCGCTCGCTTTCGATCCACAACAAGATCCACGTCCTGTCGCTCTGCCATGACCTCACCGGCAACAGCCTGTTGACCAGCTTCTACGTCGAGCGCGACCTGGTGAACACACCCATCGCCGAGCTCAACTCCCGAGGCCGCCTGCTGTTCATGGCGAGTAATCCGGAGCGATTCGCGGACGCCGTGGTGGTGGAGATCGTCGGCTACAGCGATGAGAAGGGCGAATCGCCGTTCTGGGATGCGGTAGGGCGCAACTTCTTCGACCTCAACTACACCGAGGCCGAGCGCCTGTCGGGCCTGAAGAGCCGCACCTTCCTCGCCGAGCTGATGCCCCATTACCCGATCTACGTGCCGCTGCTGCCGGATGACGCCCAGGAATCCATGGGCCAGGTTCACCCGCGCGCGCAGATCACCTTCGACATCCTGATGCGCGAAGGCTTCGAGACCGACAACTACATCGACATCTTCGACGGCGGTCCGACCCTTCATGCCCGCACCTCGGGTATCCGTTCCATCGCCCAGAGCCGGCAGGTGCCGGTGAAAATCGGCGAGCAGGGCAAAGGCGGTCGCCAGTACCTGGTGTGCAATGGCCAACTGCAGGATTTTCGCGCCATCGTCGCCGAGCTCGACTGGGTGCCCGGCAAGCCTGTGGTGCTTGGCGAGGAAGCCGCCGAAGCCCTGGCTGTCGGTGAGGGCGCCAGCGTCCGCCTGATAGCGGTTTGAGTCTTTGACCCTCCTCCCGTCGGGAGGAGGTGGCCCCTGGTTGGGCCGGATGAGAGCACGGCTCTCTCCCTGGCTCCCTTCCCGGACGGAAGGGGGCGCATTTTCTGGAGGCACTATGATCGTTCGTCCCGTACGCAGCGCCGATTTACCGGCCCTGATCGACCTGGCGCGCAGCACTGGCGCAGGCCTGACTACGCTGCCGGCCAATGAGGAGCGCCTGTCGCATCGCGTTGGTTGGGCGGAGAAGGCATTCCGTGGCGAGGCCGAGCGTGCCGACGCGGATTACCTGTTCGTCCTCGAGGACGACGACGGCACTGTCATCGGCATTTCCGCCGTAGCTGGCGCCGTGGGCCTGCGTGAGCCCTGGTACAATTATCGGGTCGGCCTGACCGTCAGTGCCTCCCAGGAGCTGCACATCCACCGGCAGATTCCCACGCTGTTCCTGGCCAACGACCTGACCGGCAACTCTGAACTCTGCTCGCTGTTCCTTCACGCGGGCCATCGCAGCGGCCTGAACGGCCGGCTGTTATCCAAGGCACGGTTCCTGTTCATCGCCGAGTTCCCGGAGCTGTTCGGAGACAAGGTGATCGCCGAAATGCGCGGCATGTCCGACGAGAACGGCGTTTCCCCGTTCTGGGAAAGCCTTGGTCGGCACTTCTTCAAGATGGAGTTCTCTCGCGCTGACTACCTCACCGGCGTCGGTAACAAGGCCTTCATTGCTGAACTGATGCCCAAGTTCCCGCTTTACACCTGCTTCCTCTCGGAATCCGCCCGCGACGTCATCGGTCGCGTGCATACCGACACCGAGCCGGCGCTGGCCATGCTCAAGGGCGAAGGCTTCAGCTACCAGGGTTACGTCGACATCTTCGACGCCGGTCCAGCCATCGAAAGCGAGACCGCGAAGATCCGTGCCGTGCGCGACAGCCAGAACCTCGTATTGGCCGTTGGTACGCCGGGTGACGACGCCACGCCTTTCCTGATTCACAACCGCAAGCGCGAAGACTGCCGCATTACTGCTGCGCCGGCCCGCCTGGCCGCTGGCACCCTGGTGGTCGACGCGCTGACGGCCAAACGCCTGAAACTCTCTGCCGGCGCCTCGGTGCGCGCCGTGCCGCTGTCGGCCAAGGAGTCCGTGTAAATGAATACCCATTTTGTTGCTGGCAACTGGCAGGCAGGGCAGGGCGAAGCCTTCGATTCACTGAACCCTGTGACCCAGGCCGTCGTCTGGTCCGGCCGGGGCGCCAGTGCCGCCCAAGTGGACGAAGCGGTCAAGGCTGCGCGTTCCGCGTTTCCGGCCTGGGCACGTCGCCCGCTGGAAGAGCGCATCGCGATCCTCGAACAGTTCGCCGTGACCCTGCGCAACCACGCCGATGAACTGGCTCGCTGCATAGGCGAGGAAACCGGCAAACCGTTGTGGGAGTCGGCCACCGAAGTGACCAGCATGGTCAATAAGGTCGCCATTTCCATCCAGAGCTACCGCGAGCGCACCGGCGAGAAGAGCGGCCCCCTGGCCGACGCCACTGCGGTGCTGCGCCACAAGCCCCACGGTGTGGTGGCGGTGTTCGGCCCTTACAACTTCCCTGGGCACCTGCCCAACGGCCACATCGTGCCGGCGCTGCTCGCCGGTAACGCGGTGATCTTCAAGCCGAGCGAGCTGACCCCCAAGGTCGCCGAACTGACGGTCAAGTGCTGGGTCGAAGCCGGCCTGCCGGCAGGCGTGCTCAACCTGGTGCAGGGCGCCCGCGAAACCGGCGTTGCCCTGGCGGGCAATCCGGGCATCGACGGCCTGTTCTTCACCGGCTCCAGCCGTACCGGCAACCTGCTGCACCAGCAGTTCGCCGGCCGTCCGGACAAGATCCTTGCCCTGGAAATGGGCGGCAACAACCCGCTGGTGGTGGACCAGGTCCAGGACCTGGACGCTGCCGTCTACACCATCATCCAGTCGGCCTTCATCTCCGCTGGCCAGCGCTGCACCTGCGCGCGTCGTCTGCTGGTGCCCGAAGGCGCCTGGGGCGATGCCCTGCTGGCACGCCTGGTGACAGTCGCCGGTTCCATCAAGGTCGGTGCCTTCGACGCCCAGCCCGCGCCCTTCATGGGGTCGGTGATTTCCCTGGCGGCGGCCCAGCATCTGATCCAGGCCCAGGAGCAATTGGTCGCCAAGGGCGCCAAGGCCCTGCTGGCGATGACCCAGCCCGAGGCTGGCGCTGCGCTGCTCACGCCCGGCATCCTCGACGTGACTGCCGTGGCAGGGCGTCCGGACGAAGAGTTCTTCGGCCCGCTGTTGCAGGTGATCCGCTACAGCGACTTCGATGCCGCCATCGCCGAGGCCAACGCCACTCAGTACGGCCTGGCTGCCGGCCTGTTGTCGGATTCCGCTGAGCGTTACCAGCAGTTCCTCATCGAGAGCCGCGCCGGTATCGTCAACTGGAACAAGCAACTTACCGGTGCCGCCAGCAGCGCACCCTTCGGTGGTGTCGGGGCGTCCGGCAATCATCGCGCCAGCGCCTACTACGCCGCTGACTACTGCGCCTACCCGGTCGCCTCGCTGGAAAGCGAAACCCTTGCCTTGCCTGCAACCCTTACTCCAGGAGTCAGCCTGTGAACGCCTATGAAGTGAATTTCGACGGACTGGTCGGCCCGACCCACAACTATGGTGGCCTGTCCTACGGTAACGTCGCCTCGCAGAGTAACAGTCAGGCCGTCTCCAACCCGAAGGAGGCCGCGCTGCAGGGCTTGGGCAAAATGAAGGCGCTGATGGAAATGGGCTTCAAGCAGGGCGTGTTCGCCCCGCAGGAGCGCCAGGATGTCGCCGCCCTGCGCAGCCTGGGCTTCTCCGGCACAGACGCTGAAGTGATTGCCCAGGCCGCCAAGGAAGCCATGCCGCTGCTGGCCGCCTGCAGCTCCGCTTCCAGCATGTGGACCGCCAACTCCTGCACCGTGAGCCCCAGCGCTGACACCGCCGATGGCCGCGTGCATTTCACCGCTGCCAACCTGAACTGCAAGTTCCACCGCTCCATCGAACATCCGACCACCAGCCGCGTGTTGGGTGCGATGTTCGCCAACGAAAGTGTTTTCGCCCACCACGCCGCGCTACCGGCCGTGGGCCAGTTCGGTGACGAGGGCGCGGCCAACCACACCCGTTTCTGCAAGGGTTACGGCGATGCTGGCGTTGAGTTTTTCGTGTTCGGCCGCAGCGCCTTCGACAGCCGCTTCCCGGCGCCGCAGCGCTATCCGGCACGGCAGACCCTGGAAGCCTGCCAGGCGGTCGCTCGCCTGCATGGCCTCGGCGCCGAAGGCGTGGTCTACGCTCAGCAGAACCCAGCGGTGATCGACCAGGGCGTGTTCCACAACGACGTGATTTCGGTGGGCAATGGCGAGGTGCTGTTCTACCACGAGGATGCCTTCCTCGAGACCGATAAGGTCCTGGCGGAGCTGGACGGCAAGCTCGGAAATCGTGGCGGTCGCTTCCAGGCAGTGCGTGTGCCGCGCAGCGCGGTGAGCGTGGAGGACGCGGTGCGTTCCTACCTGTTCAACAGCCAACTGCTCAGCCGCGCCGATGGCAGCATGCTGCTGATCGTGCCGGAGGAATGCCGTGGCAACGCCAACGTCTGGAACTACCTGAACGAGCTGACATCGGCTCAAGGGCCGATTCGCGAGGTGAAGGTCTTTGACCTCAAGCAGAGCATGCAAAACGGCGGTGGTCCGGCCTGCCTGCGCTTGCGTGTGGCGCTGAAGGAAAACGAGCTGGCGGCGGTGAACCAGGGGGTGATCATGACCCCGGCGCTTTATTCCACCCTCACGGCCTGGGTGGAGAAGCATTATCGCGATCGCCTCAGCGAATCCGACCTGGCCGACCCACAATTGCTGGTGGAATGCCGGACGGCATTGGATGAACTGACGCAGATCCTTAAACTGGGCGCTGTTTATCCCTTCCAGCTCAACTGAGAAATCTGAAATGTCCGACGCCCTGCAACTCATCCTCGAAGATACCGACGGCACCCAGCTCGAAACGTCCTGCACCCGGTTCGCCGTCGTCTGGCAGGGCAAGGAAGTCTGGATCCAGCAGGCGGGCAACGGTCAGTTGCTGATCGGCGTGGATGTGGAGGAGGGCGACACCGAGTACGCCAACCTCCTGCTGCGCCCGCTGGCCACCAACCTGGTCAGCCTGCAGCTGGAAATGGAACCGGCCGATGCCGACGCTGACGACGACCATGTCCATGGTCCCGACTGCGATCACGATCATTGAGGTAACAGGATGCTAGCCCTCGGAAAACTGCTCGAACTCACCCTCGCCGGCCGTGAACCGACCGAGAAGATCCAGCTGACATCCGGGGGCGTGCGTCTGCACTGGCTGGGCGAGGGAGCGCTCGACGTCACCCCGCCGGCCGCCGAAGACAGCGGGCTCGATCTGCTGCTTTCGGCTGGGATGCACGGTAACGAGACCGCTCCGATCGAATTGCTGGACCGCCTGCTCCAGGCTATCGCCCGTGGCCAGCTCAAACCGCGTGCACGCATTCTCTTCCTGCTGGGCAACCCGGAAGCCATGCGTCGTGGCGAACGTTTCGTCGAGCAGGACATCAACCGGCTGTTCGATGGCCGCCACGCCGAGTCCAGTGGCTTCGAAGCCATGCGGGCCGGCGAGTTGGAGCGTTACGCCGCAGCCTTCTTCAGCAAGCCCAACCGCTCCCGCCTGCACTACGACCTGCACACCGCCATCCGTGGCTCGAAGATCGAGCAGTTCGCGCTCTATCCCTATGTCGAGGGCCGAGAGCATTCGCGCCAGGAGCTGGCGCGCCTGCGCGCGGCGGGCATCGACGCCGTGCTGCTGCAGAACAAGACGGGCATTACCTTCAGCTCGTACACCTACGCAAGGCTGGATGCCGAGGCCTTCACCTTGGAACTGGGCAAGGCGCGGCCCTTCGGCAGCAATCAGGAGGTCAATCTCGATCGCCTGGAAGCCCGCTTGCACAGCCTGGTCGAGGGGAGCGAGCCGGAGGCTGACGGTAATCCGCTGGATGGCTTGCAGGTGTTTTCCGTATCGCGGGAAATCATCAAGCACAGCGAATCTTTCCAGCTGCACCTGGCTGCGGATATCGAAAACTTCAGCGAGCTGCCCGTGGGTTACCTGCTGGCCGAAGACATCGCCGGCACTCGTTGGGTGGTGGAAGAGCAGGGCGCGCGGATCATCTTCCCCAATCCCAAGGTGAGGAACGGCCTGCGTGCCGGAATCCTGATTGTCCCTGCCGACGTCTGAGAGCCTGCCCACGATCTGCTGCGCGTCGGCCCTGCTGCGTTAAAAGCAGGCTGGAGCGCCAGCCCGGTCGGAATGCTCATTTACAGCTCGTAAACTCCGCGTCCTCGCCTGCTTTGATTCGCTGGCGCTCACCCTTTGGGCCAGCCTTCGGCTGTTACTCCCGTTGGTCGTTGCGCCTTGCATGACTCTAGCTCGCGAGATCGTGAGCAGGCTCTGGATCTTTCTTCCCTTCTGTACCTGTACCCATCTGGCGCCGGGCTTTAGGATCGGCCTCTTAGCCCATCCAAGGAGCGCGGCATGAGCCCGATCGATCTGCGCAGCGACACCGTCACCCAACCTACCGCCGGCATGCGTGGCGCCATGCAGCGCGCCGAGCTGGGCGACGATGTGTATGGCGAAGACCCGACCGTCAACTGCCTGGAAGCCAGCCTGGCCGAGCGCCTGGGCTTCGCGGCGGCGCTCTTTGTGCCGACTGGCACCATGAGCAACCTCCTTGGCCTGATGGCCCATTGCGAGCGTGGCGACGAGTACATCGTCGGCCAGCAGGCGCATACCTATAAATACGAGGGTGGTGGTGCCGCGGTGCTGGGCTCCATTCAGCCGCAGCCGATCGAAGGCGAGGCTGACGGCAGCCTTGACCTGGGCAAGGTCGAAGCGGCCATCAAACAGGACGATTTCCACTTTGCACGTACCTGCCTGCTGGCCCTGGAAAACACCATGCAGGGCAAGGTGCTGCCGCTGGATTACCTGGCTGCGGCCCGTGAACTGACGCGCCGTCGCGGCCTGGGCCTGCACCTGGATGGCGCCCGGTTGTACAACGCGGCGGTGAGGCTGGGTGTGGACGCCCGCGAGATCACCCGGCACTTCGACTCGGTTTCGGTATGCCTGTCCAAGGGGCTCGGCGCCCCGGTGGGGTCGGTGCTCTGCGGCAGCACGGCGCTGATCGCCAAGGCTCGACGCCTGCGCAAGATGGTCGGCGGCGGGATGCGTCAGGCCGGGATTCTGGCGGCAGCCGGGCTCTACGCCCTGGACCATCAGGTGGCGCGTCTGGCAGACGATCACGCCAATGCCGAGCGGTTGGGGGTCGGGCTGCAAGCGTTGGGTTATGTTGTCGAGCCGGTGCAGACCAACATGGTCTACGTGCAGATCGGCGACCAGGCACGCCCCCTCGGCGAGTTCCTTGCTGGCCGCGGCATCCGCGTGAGCCCGGCGGCGCGCCTGCGTCTGGTGACTCACCTGGACGTGCAGGCCACTGATATTCCCCGCGTGATCGAGGCTTTTGCCGCTTTCCGACAGGCCTGAGTGGAACGCGCGCGTAAATAGCCCCCTTCTATCGCACAAAGAGACTATCCCGCCGGCGCAGGGCCGATATAATGCGGCCCTTTGCCGGTGATTCGTCTGCCCGTCGCCTGACGGCTGCGAGTTTTGCGCGCAATGTTGGAAACGGGCTGGAAATGCCGGGATTCCCTTGAAACCTGTCGCTTTCTTGCCAGTTTCCGCTTGCCGTCCTTCGCCGATAACGATTAGCACCCACCGTCGTGGCCTCAGCTTCCGTGGAAGAACCTATGAAAAGCGCAGAAATCCGTGAAGCCTTCCTGAGCTTCTTCGAAGAGAAGGGGCATACCCGTGTCGCTTCCAGCTCCCTGATTCCGGGCAACGACCCGACCCTGCTGTTCACCAACGCGGGGATGAACCAGTTCAAGGACTGCTTCCTTGGCCTGGAAAAGCGCGCCTACACCCGTGCGACCACCAGCCAGAAATGCGTGCGCGCCGGCGGCAAGCACAACGACCTGGAAAACGTCGGCTACACCGCGCGCCACCACACCTTCTTCGAAATGCTGGGTAACTTCAGTTTCGGTGACTACTTCAAGCGCGACGCCATCCATTTCGCCTGGGAATTCCTCACCGGCGACAAGTGGCTGAAACTGCCGAAAGAGAAACTCTGGGTCACCGTCTACGCCAGTGACGACGAGGCCTACGACATCTGGACCCAGGAAGTCGGCGTGCCGAACGAGCGCATGGTGCGCATCGGCGACAACAAGGGTGCCCCGTACGCCTCCGACAACTTCTGGGCCATGGGCGATACCGGCCCCTGCGGTCCCTGCACCGAGATTTTCTTCGACCACGGTCCCGAAATCTGGGGCGGCCCGCCCGGTTCGCCGGAAGAAGACGGCGACCGTTACATCGAAATCTGGAACAACGTCTTCATGCAGTTCAACCGCACCGCTGACGGCGTGATGCACCCGCTGCCGGCGCCGAGCGTGGACACCGGCATGGGCCTGGAGCGCATCAGCGCTGTGCTGCAGCACGTGCACTCGAACTACGAGATCGACCTGTTCCAAAGCCTGCTCAAGGCCTCTGCCGAGGCCATCGGTTGCGCCAATGACGACGCCCCGTCGCTGAAAGTGGTGGCCGACCACATCCGTTCCTGCAGCTTCCTCATCGCTGACGGCGTGCTGCCGTCCAACGAAGGTCGTGGCTATGTGCTGCGCCGCATCATCCGTCGCGCCTGCCGCCATGGTAACAAGCTGGGCGCCAAAGGCAGCTTCTTCCACCAGATCGTCGCCGCACTGGTGGGCGAGATGGGCGAGGCGTTCCCCGAGCTTAAGCAACAGCAGGCACACATCGAGCGCGTGCTGAAAACCGAGGAAGAGCAGTTCGCCAAGACCCTGGAGCAGGGCCTGAAGATCCTCGAGCAGGATCTGGTCGGCCTGAAGGGCAAGATGATCCCCGGCGAAACCCTGTTCAAGCTCTATGACACCTACGGCTTCCCCGTGGACCTGACCGGCGACATCGCCCGCGAACGCGGTCTGACCATCGACGAAGCCGGCTTCGAGCGCGAAATGGAAGGCCAGCGTGAACGCGCCCGTGCTTCCAGCGCTTTCGGCATGGACTACAACGCCCTGGTCAAAGTGGACGCCGATACCGATTTCACGGGTTACGTCTGCACCTCTGGCGAAGGCAAGGTGATTGCCCTGTTCAAGGACGGCCAGGCTGTCGAGCAGCTCGCCGAAGGCGAGGAGGGCGTGCTGGTCCTGGATCGCACCCCGTTCTACGCCGAATCCGGCGGCCAGGTGGGCGACTGCGGCTTCGTCGCCGCCGAAGGCCTGCGCTTTGATGTGCGTGACACGACTAAAGCCGGTGGCGCATTCCTGCACCACGGCGTGGTCGATCACGGTGCCCTGCGCGTCGGTGCCGTCATCACCGCCCAGGTGGACGCTACCGTTCGTCAGGCTACCGCACTCAACCACTCCGCCACGCACCTGCTGCACGCCGCTCTGCGCCAAGTGCTGGGTGACCATGTCCAGCAGAAGGGCTCTCTGGTGGACAGCCAGCGCCTGCGCTTCGACTTCAGCCACTTCGAGGCTATCAAGCCCGATCAGCTGAAGGCCCTGGAAGACATCGTCAACGCCGAGATCCGCAAGAACAGCGAAGTCGAGACCGAAGAAACCGACATCGACACCGCCAAGGCCAAGGGCGCCATGGCCCTGTTCGGCGAGAAGTACGGCGAGCAGGTACGTGTACTGAGCATGGGCGGCGATTTCTCCGTCGAACTCTGTGGTGGTACCCACGTGGCTCGTACCGGCGACATCGGCCTGTTCAAGATCACCAGCGAAGGCGGTGTAGCTGCTGGCGTGCGTCGTATCGAGGCGGTGAGCGGCGCGGCTGCGCTGACCTACCTGAACGGCGCCGAAGAACAACTCAAGGAAGCCGCGGGCCTGGTCAAAGGCAGCCGCGACAACCTGCTGGACAAGCTGTCCGTCCTGCTGGAGCGCAACCGCCAGCTCGAGAAAGAGCTGGAGCAACTCAAGGCCAAGGCGGCCAGTGCTGCTGGCGACGACCTGGCTTCTTCCGCCCTCGACGTGAAAGGCGTGAAGGTGCTGGCTGCGCGCCTGGACGGACTGGACGGCGATGCGCTGCTGGCGCTGGTCGACCAACTGAAGAACAAGCTCGGCCGCGCGGTGATCCTGCTCGGCAGTGCGCTGGAGGGCAAGGTGACACTGGTCGCCGGCGTCACCCAGGACCTGACCGGCCAACTCAAAGCCGGCGATCTGATGAAGCAGGCCGCAGCGGCGGTAGGCGGCAAGGGCGGTGGTCGCCCTGACATGGCCCGTGGCGGTGGTACCGATGCCGCGGCGCTGGAGCAGGCACTGGCCCTGGCCGTACCGTTCGTCGAGCAGGGCCTCTAAGGCCCGCCGCCAATGGCCCGCCCCACGCCCGGCGGGCCTTGGCAGTGTTCTGCGTTGATTGTTTAATGGGCGCCCTTCACGGGATTAGGCGGCTTTTGAAATGGCTTTGATCGTACAGAAGTTTGGGGGGACCTCGGTCGGCACTGTCGAGCGCATCGAGCAGGTGGCCGAGAAAGTGAAGAAGTTCCGCGAAGGCGGCGATGACATCGTCGTCGTGGTTTCCGCGATGAGCGGCGAAACCAACCGCCTGATCGATCTGGCCAAACAGATCAGCGAGCAGCCGGTACCGCGCGAACTGGACGTCATGGTTTCCACTGGCGAGCAGGTGACCATTGCCCTGCTGGCCATGGCGCTGATCAAGCGCGGCGTACCGGCGGTGTCCTACACCGGCAACCAGGTACGCATTCTCACCGACAGCGCCCACAACAAGGCGCGCATCCTGCAGATCGACGACCAGAAGATTCGTAGCGACCTCAAGGCCGGGCGTGTCGTCGTGGTGGCTGGTTTCCAGGGCGTCGATGAGCACGGCAACATCACCACCCTCGGTCGTGGCGGTTCCGACACTACCGGCGTAGCCCTGGCGGCGGCCCTGAAGGCCGACGAGTGCCAGATCTATACCGATGTAGATGGCGTCTACACCACCGATCCGCGCGTGGTGCCTCAGGCCCAGCGCCTGGACAAGATCACCTTTGAAGAGATGCTGGAAATGGCCAGCCTCGGCTCCAAGGTGCTGCAGATTCGCTCGGTGGAGTTCGCCGGCAAATACAATGTCCCGCTGCGCGTGCTGCACAGCTTCCAGGAGGGTCCGGGCACCCTCATTACCCTTGATGAAGAGGAATCCATGGAACAGCCGATCATCTCCGGCATCGCCTTCAACCGCGACGAAGCCAAGCTGACCATCCGTGGCGTGCCGGACATCCCCGGCGTGGCCTTCAAGATTCTGGGCCCGATCAGTGCCGCCAACATCGAAGTGGACATGATCGTGCAGAACGTCGCGCACGATAACACCACCGACTTCACCTTTACCGTTCACCGCAACGACTACCAGAACGCCCAGCGCGTGCTGGAGCAGACCGCCAGCGAAATCGGCGCTCGCGAAGTGATCGGCGACACCAAGATCGCCAAGGTGTCCATCGTCGGCGTCGGCATGCGCTCCCACGCTGGCGTTGCCAGTCGCATGTTCGAGGCCCTGGCCAAGGAGACCATCAACATCCAGATGATCTCCACCTCGGAAATCAAGGTTTCCGTGGTCATCGAAGAGAAATACCTGGAGTTGGCGGTCCGTGCCCTGCACACCGCCTTCGAGCTGGACGCCCCGACCCGACAGGGCGAGTAAGGCAAATTTCAAAAGGCGCGGCTCACCCCGCGCCTTTTGTCGTTTTTGGCCGCTACGGTGGAACTTTCCTTTTGCCGGGGCTGGTCAATACTTGGGTGTAAGCTCTGGCGGCAATTCGCGTCGGGGCCGTAACCATTTCTTTTTTGCAGACTGTTGTCCCGAAACGAATCCCTAAGGAGAAAGGAATGCTGATTCTGACTCGCCGGGTCGGAGAGACCCTGATGGTGGGTGACGATGTCACTGTGACCGTGTTAGGCGTGAAAGGTAATCAGGTGCGCATTGGAGTGAATGCTCCCAAGGAGGTAGCCGTGCACCGTGAAGAAATCTACCAGCGCATACAGAAAGAGAAAGACCAAGAACCAAGCCACTAATTTTTCTGCATTTTTTGCTTTGCAAACGGGGAAAACATGGATATCATGCGCCCCGTGTTGCGGAGAGGTGGCCGAGTGGCCGAAGGCGCTCCCCTGCTAAGGGAGTACACCTCAAAAGGGTGTCGGGGGTTCGAATCCCCCCTTCTCCGCCATATTTCGTGTTGTAGGGTGGTTCAATCGCTAGATCGATAAGTTATTGAAACTTCTCGAAAAAGCAGTTGACCGAAGCGGAAAGTTCCCTATAATGCGCGCCCACAACGCACTCATAGCTCAGCTGGATAGAGTACCCGGCTACGAACCGGGCGGTCGGAGGTTCGAATCCTCCTGAGTGCGCCATATTCAAGATGTACGGCTTGGTCCGGACGCTTGGAAAACCAGTGGTGATCTGGTCTAAAAAACACCACACGCACTCATAGCTCAGCTGGATAGAGTACCCGGCTACGAACCGGGCGGTCGGAGGTTCGAATCCTCCTGAGTGCGCCATATCGAAAGGGCCTGCAGAAATGCAGGCCCTTTTCTTTTGTCCAGAGAAAACTCAGAAGTAGGACATCTGTTCTTTGTCTGGGCGAAGGCGCCCGCCGCTGAGCAGTAGGTCTTCTTCCTTCCGGCGTGCTGTGTCAGCGTCCGCCTTTTACGCAGCCTTCCTCATCGAACTGCACCTGATAGCGCGTCCTTTTGCTCGGTTGATAGTGATACCGAACCTGGCCATTGCGGCCGCTGATACGGTCCGGTTTTCCCAGGGCGCTTTCCACGTCGGCACGGGTCATGCCGCTGCGAATCTGCTTCCGGATGATGGCCAGGCGTCGTTCCTGCGCTGAAATCTGGTTACCGCATACGGCGTCCTGCTCGCCGACCACTACTATTTCTCGTGCTCGTTCAGGTTCTTCCCATTTCTGAATCGGAACGTACTGGCCGGACGTTTCATCCGGAATCGGCGTGCTGCTCAGTAGATTCGGTGTTCGAGTGCGCTGTTGTTCCACCTGGCTGCCTGGTGGGCAGCCATGCTGGGTGAAGCTGATGGCCCCTTCGGCATCGCTGCAGCGATACACGGAGGCCGCGTGCGCTGGAGTCCAGAGGCAATAGGGGAGGGTGCTGATGATGAAAATCGAGAGCCGTCGCATGGTGCCATCTCCTTGGCGTGGGCTTTCGAGGGTATCGGGTGATTTCGTGCCCGTGGGCGTGTCCTACAACGGGCTGCCGTCGTCGCAGCACGGTGAAAGCGATCTCAGCTTTGCGATGCAAGCGATTGTTCTTTCCATGATTTTGTAACGCCCGAGTCGAACAGCGGTGTTATCATTGCGCGGTCAGCCCCGCCGGGGCCTTCGGACAACCATCATGGAATTACCCAGTAGTTACTCAGAATCCCGATTGAACAATCGCGAAATGACTGTCTGACCCCTCTTGGCGTGCTCTGCCACTGGGGGTGGAGCGCGCTATATGACTGAAGTAGAAGCCAAAAAGCCGCAAGAGAGCCTGCAGGACCGTCTGGCCCAGGTAATCGAGTTGCTGCATCGCCACAAGCTGGTGGAAGACCTGACCCACCGTCAGGAAGGCCAGCACCGCGACCTCGTTGAAAACCTCGTTCACCGGCAGAACCTCGTCGAGCTGCAACGCAAGCTGGACGAGTTGCACCCGGCTGACATCGCCCACATCCTCGAAGCCCTTCCGTTGGGCGATCGCCTGACCGTCTGGCAGCTGGTCAAGGCCGAGCGCGACGGCGACATCCTCCTTGAAGTCTCCGACGCCGTTCGGGAATCGCTGATCGCCGACATGGATGATCACGAGCTGCTCGCAGCCGCCAAGGAAATGGACGCCGACGAGTTGGCCGACCTCGCGCCCGAGCTGCCGAGAGACGTTATCCATGAGCTGATGGAATCCCTCGATGCGCAACAGCGCGAGCGTGTTCGCTCCGTGCTGTCCTACGAGGAAGACCAGGTCGGCGCGCTGATGGACTTCGAGATGGTCACCATTCGCGACGATGTGGCCCTGGAAGTGGTGTTGCGCTACCTGCGTCGGCTCAAGGAACTGCCTGGCCACACCGACAAACTCTTCGTGGTCGACTACGACGGTGTGCTCAAGGGTGTGCTGCCCATCAAGCGTTTGTTGGTGAACGATCCGGACAAGCAGGTGGCTGAGGTCATGGCGACCGATCCGGTGAGCTTCCATCCGGATGAGGATGCCTACGACGCTGCCCAGGCGTTCGAGCGTTACGACCTGGTTTCGGCGCCTGTGGTGGACAAGAACGGCAAGCTGATCGGCCGTCTGACCATCGACGAGATGGTCGACCTGATCCGTGAGGAGAGCGAGACCGAAGTCCTCAATATGGCCGGTCTGCGTGAGGAGGAAGACATCTTCGCCTCGGTCTGGAAATCGGTGGGCAACCGCTGGGCGTGGCTGGCAGTCAATCTGGTCACTGCCTTCATTGCCTCGCGGGTGATCGGCCTGTTCGAAGGCTCCATCGAGAAGCTGGTGGCCCTGGCCGCGCTGATGCCCATCGTTGCTGGCATCGGCGGCAATTCGGGTAACCAGACCATCACCATGATCGTGCGCGCCATGGCGCTGGATCAGGTGGGCACCGGCAATACCTCGCGCCTGATGCGCAAGGAATTGGGCGTAGCCCTGATCAATGGCCTGGTCTGGGGTGGGGTGATCGGCCTGGTCGCCTACTACCTGTACGGGAGCTGGTCGCTGGGTGTCGTGATGACGGGTGCCATGACCCTGAACCTGTTGCTGGCAGCGTTGATGGGGGTGTTGATCCCCATGACCCTGGTGCGCATCGGGCGGGACCCTGCAATGGGCTCCAGCGTAATGATCACTGCCATGACCGACAGCGGCGGCTTCTTCATCTTCCTCGGGCTTGCCACCCTGTTCCTGCTCTGACCCTCGCGCGTATGAAGCGGCCGCCTCGCAAGGGCGGCTTTTTCAATTCCCTCGCTTCGACACACAAACTGCGGGCAAGAAAAAACCGGCGTTTGCCGGCTTCTTCATTCAATGCGGGGTGGCCTCACGATTCCTCGGCCGCCAGTTCCGCATCGTGGGCGATCAGGGCCACCAAGGCATTCTGCTGGCGACGCGACAGTTGGCGGAAGCGCTGCAGCAGTTCGCGTTCGTGCAGGGTCAATTCTGGGCTGTCCAGGCGCATGGAAACACCTTCGTCCAGCGCACCCTCCTGAAGCATGCTCTGCTCGAGGCGGGCGATGATTTCGGAGTTCATGCTGCGGTGGTGGTTGCGGGCCACGACAGCAATGCGTTCGCGCATGCCCTCGGGGAGACGAACGACGAATTTGTCAGCCGTGCGACTGGAATAGATAGCCTGTTTCATAGGGCGCATACATTCAACCGGTTAGTTCAGGAAAGCGATGCTGGCAATGAGCTGCAAGATTGTCACCGGTTTGACTGTTCTTAGCAGCAATTGTTCACCAGTTTCGCGATTCGAATCGGTATGACCCTAAGGTCAGCAAAACGTTTCCTTGACGTCAATTTGGTGTCAGATTGTGATCGCTATGGCGGCTTTTGGCCAGCACCAATTGTCCGAATTGCGAGTGGCTGAACATTATCCAGGCATTCTGCCGTGCCCCGCCGGAGCTGCACTGTCCTCCGCCTTGACCGCGATCCGACCGTCGCGGAGCCGTTACTGCCTCACCTGTCCAATGAAGGCACGATGATGCTGTCTGGCCATTACGGCAAATGATAGTCGCTGTTGTCTGACCACGCCCTGCACGAAAGAATCCTTTGCGCTGCCACAAAACCGGTTCAGACTTTTCGCCTCAGACTCTGAGACTCCTCGTTGCGACCCATGCCCACGACCCAACCCCTCCAGGTGCTCACATGAACGGCAGGCTGATCTACCTCATAGGCCCATCCGGCTCGGGCAAGGACAGCCTGCTCGATGCTGTGCGCGGAGCCGGGGGCGGGCAGGGCTGCCGCGTCGCGCGCCGAATCATCACTCGCTCGGCCGAAGCCCGGGGCGAGCTGGCCGAGGCGGTCAGTGCGGAGGCGTTCGCCGAACGCGAGGCCCAGGGGGAGTTCGCCATGAGCTGGTTCGCCAACGGCCTTTCCTATGGCATTCCCCGAGTCATCGACGACTGGCTGGCTGCGGGCGACGATGTGCTGGTGAATGGCTCCCGCGGCTACCTTCCAGAGGCCCGGCGCCGCTACCCGCATCTGCTGGCTGTGTTGCTGACCGTGGATGACCAAGTGCTGCGCCAGCGCCTGCACGCCCGCGGGCGGGAGTCGGCGGAAGAGATCGAAGCCCGTCTGGCGCGCAATGCCGGATTCGCCGACACCCTGTTGGCCGGCGAGAACCCTGACCTCTGCCGGCTGGACAACTCCGGCTCCATTGCCGAGACCTGCCAGCGCTTGTTGCAACTCATCGAGGACCACCGCTCCCTTGCCTGGCCGGACTCGGCCTGAGGCTCACTCCAGCGGCAGCTCCGTGGTGCGTTTGACCTCGCTCATTGCGATATTCGAGTGTGCTTCCAGCACATGTGGCCGCTGCAACAGTTGGTCGCGCAGGAAGCGCTCGTAGCTGGCGATGTCCTTGGCCACCACTTTCAACAGGTAGTCCGAGCCGCCGGCCATGGTGTAGCACTCCAACACCTCCGGGTAGCCGACGATGGCCTCCTCGAACTCGGTGAGGTTGTTGCGCCCATGGGCCGACAGCTTGATGTTCACGAACACAGTGATCGAAAACCCCAGCAGCTTCGGATTGAGCAGCGCCACCTTGCGCTCGATCAGCCCTTCCTCCTGCATTCGGTGGATGCGCCGCCAGCAGGGGGATTGCGAGAGTTCCACCTTTTCCGCCACCTCGGCGGCGGACAGGTCAGCGTCATGTTGCAGCAGGCGCAGGATCTTGCGGTCGATGGGGCTTAGAAGGCTTTGCATGAATCAGTCCGAAATTTTGTTTTTGTTGGAAGGATCATGCGGAAGTCTGGCTTCAGAGACCAAAAATAGAAAGAAAAAATCAGCACCGTCCGGTCATATTCTTGGCATGCGTCCGAAGCAGTGATCCTGCTCCGGACTGAACGAACGATGGCACCTACCGTTGCCATCGAGGTCGCCATAAAAATAAAAGGAGCGCCCGCATGTCTCTGGCCGAGATCCGCCTGGATGACAAATACCGCCTCGCAACCGGTCACCTCTACCTCACCGGCACCCAGGCACTCACCCGCCTGCCGATGCTGCAGAAGCAACGGGACAAGGCCCACGGCCTGAACACCGCCTGCTTCATCTCCGGCTACCGGGGGTCGCCGCTCGGCAACCTCGACAAGAGCCTGTGGGAGGCCAAGTCTTTCCTCAAGGACAACGACGTCCACTTCCAGCCTGGCGTCAATGAAGAACTGGCCGCCACCGCGTGCTGGGGCAGCCAGCAGACCAGCCTGTTCCCCGGCGCCCGTTACGACGGCGTGTTCGCCATGTGGTACGGCAAGGGCCCGGGCGTGGACCGCTGCGGCGACGTCTTCAAACACGGCAACTCTGCCGGTGTCTCGGCCCATGGCGGTGTGCTGCTGCTGGCTGGTGACGACCACGGTTGCAAATCCTCCAGCATCGCCAACCAGAGCGAGCATGCCTTTATTGCCGCCTCCATCCCGGTGCTGAACCCGGCCAACGTCCAGGAAATCCTCGACTACGGCATCATCGGCTGGGAGCTGTCGCGCTACAGCGGCTGCTGGGTGGCGCTGAAAACCATCGCAGAGAACGTCGACTCCTCCGCCGTGGTGGACGTGGACCCGCTGCGGGTCGAGGTGAAGATTCCGCACGACTTCGTTCTGCCGGAAGACGGCGTGCATATCCGCTGGCCGGACCCGCCCCTGGCGCAGGAAAAGCGCCTGAACATGTACAAGATCTACGCCGCCCGCGCGTTCGCCCATGCCAACAAGCTCAACCAGGTCACCCTGGATTCGCCGAACCCGCGCCTGGGCATTATCACCACCGGCAAGTCCTACCTCGACGTGCGCCAGGCCCTGAACGACCTGGGCCTGGATGACGAACTCTGCGCCAAGGTCGGCCTGCGGGTGCTCAAGGTGGGCATGAGCTGGCCGCTGGAACCGATCTCCGTGCATGAGTTCGCCCAAGGACTGGACGAAATCCTGGTGGTGGAAGAGAAGCGCAGCATCATCGAAGACCAGCTCACCGGCCAGCTCTACAACTGGCCTGTGGATAAGCGCCCGCGCGTGGTGGGCGAGTTCGACGAGGAAGGCAACTCCCTGCTGCCCAACCTCAGCGAGTTGACCCCGGCCATGATCGCCCGCGTCATCGCCAAGCGCCTGGCGCCCATCTATTCCAGCGAGCAGATCGAATCCCGCCTGGCCTTCCTCGCCGCCAAGGAAAAGGCCCTGGCCGCACCCAAGCACACCACCACGCGCACCCCGCACTTCTGCTCCGGCTGCCCGCACAACAGCTCCACCAAGCTGCCCGAAGGCAGCCGCGCCCAGGGCGGCATCGGCTGCCACTACATGACCCAGTGGATGGATCGCAACACCGACACCTTCACCCAGATGGGCGGGGAGGGCGCCACCTGGATCGGCCAGGCCCCGTTCACCGACACCCCGCACATCTTCCAGAACCTGGGTGACGGCACCTACTTCCACTCCGGCCAGTTGGCCCTGCGCGCGGCCGTCGCCGCCGGGGTCAACATCACCTACAAGATTCTCTACAACGATGCCGTGGCCATGACCGGCGGCCAGCCCATCGATGGCGAGTTGCGCGTCGACCAGCTCAGCCAGCAGGTCTTCGCCGAAGGCGTGAAGCGCATCGCTCTGGTGACCGACGAGCCGGAGAAATACCCGACCCGCGCCACCTTCGCGCCCATCGTCACTTTCCACCATCGCCGCGAACTGGATGCCGTGCAGCGCGAACTGCGCGAGTTCAAGGGCGTGTCGGTGCTGATCTACGACCAGACCTGCGCCACCGAAAAGCGCCGCCGCCGCAAGCGCGGCAAACTGGTGGACCCGGCCAAGCGCGCTTTCATCAACCCGGCCGTGTGCGAAGGCTGCGGCGACTGCAGCGTCAAGTCCAACTGCCTTTCCGTACTGCCGCTGGAAACCGAGCTGGGGCGCAAGCGCCAGATCGACCAGAACGCCTGCAACAAAGATTTCTCCTGCGTCGAAGGCTTCTGCCCGAGCTTCGTCACCGTGCATGGTGGCAGCCTGCGCCAGCCGGAAGCCGCGGGTGCCAAGGCGCTCTTCGTGGCCTTGCCGGAGCCGCGTCAGCCGAACCTGAGCCGCCCCTGGAACATCCTCCTGCCGGGCGTTGGCGGCAGCGGCGTGACCACCGTCGGCGCGCTGCTGGGCATGGCCGCCCACATCGAAGGCAAGGGCTGTACTGTGCTTGACCAGGCCGGCCTGGCGCAGAAGTTCGGCCCGGTGGTCACCCACATCCGAATTGCTGCCAAGCAGGGCGACATCTACGCCGTGCGCATCGCCGCCGGTGAGACTGACCTGCTGCTGGGCTGTGACCTGGTGGTCGCCGCTAGCGAGGAGGCCCTGGCCAAGCTCAACGACCGCATCGCCCATGCGGTCGTCAACAGCCATGAAGCCGCCACCGCTGAGTTCACCCGCAATCCCGACGCCCAGGTGCCGGGCCAGGCCATGCGCGAAGCGCTGGTGGAAGCGGTGGGCGAGGCCAAGACCCATTTCGTCGACGCCACCCGCCTGGCCACCCGCCTGCTGGGCGACAGCATCGCCACCAACCTGTTCATGCTCGGCTACGCCTATCAGCGCGGCCTGGTGCCCATCTCCGCTGAAGCCATAGACAAGGCCATCGAGCTCAACGGTGTATCGGTCGTCCTCAACCAGCAGGCCTTCCTCTGGGGCCGTCGTGCTGCCCACGACCTGGCCGCCGTGGAAAAACTGGCCAAACCGGCGGAAGCGGAAGCCCCGCGCTGCGAAACCCTGGAAGAGATCGTCCAGTACCGCGCTGACCACTTGCGCGCCTACCAGAACGCCGCCTACGCCGAGCGCTACCGCGCCCTGGTGGAGCGTGTGCGCAAGGCCGACAGCGGTGAGGACAAGGCCCTGACCCGTTCCGTCGCGCGCTACTACGCCAAGTTGCTGGCCTACAAGGACGAATACGAAGTGGCGCGCCTCTACAGCGATGCCACCTTCCGCAAGCAACTGGAAGCCCAGTTCCAGGGCGACTACCACCTGGAGTTCCACCTGGCGCCGTCCTGGCTGGCCAAGGCTGATCCGGTCACCGGCGAGCCGCGCAAGCGTCGCTTCGGGCCCTGGATGCTCAAGGCCTTTGGCGTGCTGGCCAACTTCAAGTTCCTACGCGGCTCCGCGTTCGATCTCTTCGGCTACAGCGAGGAGCGCAGGCTCGAGCGCCAACTGATCGCCGAGTACGAGGCCACGGTCGACCTGCTCATCAAGGAGCTGAAACCGGGCAACTACGCCGCCGCCGTCGCCCTCGCCGAACTGCCGGAGCAGATCCGTGGCTACGGCCCGGTGAAGGAACGCGCCCTGGCCAAGGTCCGCGAGCAGGAGAAACAGCTCCGCGCCCGCCTCACCGCCAGCGAAATCCAGGTGCTGCACCTGTTCGACCCTGCTGCCTGAACACAGTTACGACCTCAGACCTCCCCCCTCTCCCGCTTGCGGGAGAGGGGCCGGGGGAGAGGGCCCCCTTCGACTTGAAACATGCCAACACCGATTCGAGGTACATCCATGTCCGTCTTCAACCATGTCGAGTTCGATCATCACGAGCAGGTGGTCTTCGGCCACGACAAGGCCACCGGCCTCAAGGCCATCATCGCCATTCACAACAGCAATCTCGGTCCGGCCCTGGGTGGCTGCCGCATGTGGCCCTACCAGAACGACGAACAGGCCCTGCGCGACGTGCTGCGCCTGTCCCGCGGCATGACCTACAAATCCGCCCTGGCCAACCTGCCACTTGGTGGCGGCAAGGCGGTGATCATCGGCGACCCGCACCGCGACAAGAGCGAGGCGCTGTTCCAGGCCATGGGCGACTTCGTCGACAGCCTGGGCGGCCGCTACATCACCGCCGCTGATTCCGGTACCGGCGTCACCGAAATGCGCATCATGGCCGAGCGCAGCCGGCACGTGGCCGGGGCCGGCACCCGCGAAGCCCTGGGTGGTGGCGTGCGCGACGGCAACCCTTCGCCGTCGACGGCCTACGGCACCTTCGTCGGCATCCGCGTGGCGGTTAAGCATCGCCTCGGCCGCGACGACCTGTCCGGCCTGCGCGTGGCCATCCAGGGTGTTGGCCAGGTGGGCCTCAGCCTGGCCCAGTACCTGAAAGAGGCCGGCGCGCAACTCTGGGTCTGCGACATCCACGAAGCCAATGCCCGCCGCGCCGCCGAGCAACTGGGCGCCCAGGTGGTGGGGCAGAACGAAATCTACGGCCTCGACGTGGATGTCTTCGCGCCTTGTGCCATGGGCGGCATCGTCAACCTGCAGACCCTGGAAGCCCTGCGCGCCCCCATCATCGCCGGGGCCGCCAACAACCAGCTGGCCGACACCGGCCTGGCCGAGGAGCTGCGCCGTCGAGGCACCCTCTACGCGCCGGACTACGCCATCAATGCCGGTGGCATCATCGACGTCTGGTACGAGCGCAGCAACGGCACCGAAGCGGCGCTGCGTCAGCACGTCGAAGGTATCGGCGAGACCCTGCGGGAGATTTTCGTCCGCGCCGACAGCGAAGGCCGTACCACCACCGCCGTGGCCGACCGCCTCGCCGAAGAGCGCTTCGGTCGCTGAGGCAAATGCCTCGCGGGACACCTGTCCCGCGAGGCATGACAAAATGCGCGGACGTCGCTAACATGCCGCCCGTCCTCAGGACCTCGCCGGCTCCGGCGGGCCCGCTACGTCCCAGTAGCTCAATTGGATAGAGCATCCCCCTCCTAAGGGGAAGGTTGGTGGTTCGAACCCACTCTGGGACGCCATATATTCAGGGGCCTCCAGCTACTCGCAGTCAGTTAAGCCTTTTCCCATGGGTGCATGGTGGGTGCAAAAGGAACTGCTGCATCACTGCACTAGCCAGGCTGCCCTGCTTGGGATTCTCGGCACTAAATACTGCTTCGCGCGAACGGTTACGACCCAGATGACTGCTTCGGCAAGCCCGCTTAACGACAGGTGTTTGCCCAGCGTCTACTATTCGAAACCGTAGTCGTTGAACAATTTGCGTGTCACTGGGTGGCCCGAATGCCCATGTCTACCTTTAGCACCACTTATGCCGATCTGAGTCGAACGGATGCCCACCTTGCATTTCCGTTCACCCATCGCCTTCTGATGTTCTGGGAATCACTTCTGTAGCGGAGCTCAAGATTTTGACCGACGCGTTTAGTCTGGTGCAGTTGTAGTTCACTGGCTTCGCGTGATGGCAGAATGCCCTAAATGCATGGACAGCGGAGTTCACCATGGTAGGCACCTCCCTCATTCGTCATCTCTTCTCGGAACCTGACCGTCCAAAGCAAGGCTGGGCAGATACCTGGCAAGGGCCCGACCGTGGCCTGATCAAGTGCTGGGAAACAGGCCGCGCTCTAGCCACCCAGAATCCTGACTTGGCCGCGCGCTGCAAAGCTGGAGAACTGCCGCCCCTACATTGGAAGGGTGGTGTTGCGCGTCAACTGAAGAAGAAGGAAAAGTTCGGCGCGCTCTCCTATCTGGCCCAATGGCAGGGCTTGTGTGGCCAAGATCTGGAAATCGACCTAGAAGCTGAAGTCACCCTTACATGCTCTGCTACCGGCATGGTCGTGACGTTCACGCCCGACGTTGCAAAGCTGGCCGAGCAACAGAACAGCGCAGACGAAGGAGAGAACAATGGTTGATCTGCATGGGGAGTTCCAGAACAGCCGCTTCTTCCATCAAGCCCGCATCGACAGACGCTCCGCCGATGCCTTGGTCGGTCTTGCCGCTGGCATCACCGCGGACGGACGGATTAACCAGCAAGAGGCCGAGTTTCTGGAGAACTGGATCGCCAGCAATCTTGCACAGCTTGATGACCCAGTAATCAACCTTCTCTACCGCCGCCTTTCCGACATGCTCGCTGACGGCGTGCTTGATGCAGAGGAAGCAGCCGAACTGCTGACCACCCTGCGCAATTTCGCCGGCTTGAGCACTTCCGTGCCTCGCGCCAGCGACAATGCCTACGCCCCGCCCACTGATCTACCACTCTGCAGGCCGGCTCCGGAACTTCAGTGGAACGGTCGTCTGTTCGTGTTTACCGGCGTCATGGCCTACGGTCCACGTAAGAACTGCGAATCGCTGGTCATTGATCGCGGCGGCCAGATTGGCGCGGGCGTTAGCAAGAAGATCCACTACCTGGTGGTCGGCGCCATCGGCAATGAGCAATGGCTGCACAGCACCTACGGCACCAAGATCAAGAAAGCCGTTGAGCTTCGTGAAGCCGGAGTGCCACTTGCGATCGTGAGCGAGGAACACTGGCAGAAGGCGGTGTTTGGCTGATGCCTTTGCAGGACTCTGCGTTTCAGGAAGGGCGTAAAGGCGGGGACAAAGAGGGCTACCCTTCACCAAAGGGGTATTGGTGAAGGGCGGAGTAAGGGGGCATCCCATCAGTATGTCTGGGGCCAGCCGGGCATTTACCGGGCGTTTTCTTTTGCGAGGCGGTTCAGCCAAGCCTCCAATTCCTTGACGAGGATGAGACGGCGCTTTCCAGATTTGAACGAAATCAGTTCCCCCTTGGCAATGGCTTCATAGGTCGCGGAGCGGGTGTGGCCGGAGTAACGAGTGCTTTCTTCGACACTCACGGCGATAGGGGTGATGGGGTTGGCATTATTCATTATTTTTCTCCTTACACACCTACGATGAACTGGTAATTGTTTACTAGGGACTGGTCTTGGTTGGAGTGGGCTATTACGGGGCTAGTTGGCGATTCATACAGCACTCCCGCAGCCCAGCAGGCTGATGTTCACCCCATTTTCCTTCAGCATCTTCAGCGACAGGAAGAGCATTTCCCGCCCGTCGGCCATACCGGCATACGGCTCGCACTTCTCAAAGTAGGGTTCCTCCTGGATCAGTTTCAGGAATTGCTTGCCGCTGTCGATCACCGGCGCGCTGCGCTCTTCCTGCGCGCAGTAGCGGGTGTAGGCAGCGTGGGCCAGGACCGGGTCGAGGATCAGGTGCTGCTCAGTGATCGTGTACTGCAGGCCTTCGTGCAGATAAACCTGGCCGTTCTTCGCCTCGTCGGCGGCGCGGGAGATCGCCACAAGCACCGCGATCTTCTCCATCACGAGGTCGATCTCGCTCTGCACGTAGGCGGTGCCGGCACCGCTAGAGCGCTCAATGACCTTGATGATCGGTTCGAGGACGGCGAGGGTCTCCAGCAATTGCTGCTGCACGCAGACTTCGCGCAGTTTCCACAGCCCCACCAAGACGACCTGCAGCGAGTAGCGCGGACGGTCATCCATGCCCTCCGGGAGCAACTTGGACGCCTCGTTCATCAAGTTCTCTACCTCGGCAAGGGAGGTAGTCAGCGCGCTGGCCATGAGCGTCTTACCCAGGCGCCGCAGGTGTTCGCGGTTCTTCTTGGCCTGCTCGAAATATGGACGGCGTTGGCCACGTTTGGCCTTGGTCAGATGGACGCAAATGCTGCGCTCCTGAATCGCCGGCATCTCGATCTCCTGCTCCGAGATCACGATCACCGGGGCGGTGGCTGGAATGGCGATGGCCTCGGCGCCGAACCGGCTCATGGAGCGCGCGTTGGGGCGACCCTTGAGGGTGGCTTCGGCGTTCCAGGCCGCCTTGATCAGCTCGCCGATGTCCTTGAAGCTGGACCGGGTCATCTTCGACTTGTTGTATTCCTCGACGATCCTCGGCACGGTCGTGGTGCTGGCGAGGTAGTCGAGCATGCCGTATTGCGAGGTCGACGGGGCGTTGACGCCAGTGTGCAGCTGCATGTAGTCCGTTCCGTTCAGCCAGGTGATCAGGCCTGCGGTCATCGACTTGCCCGAGCCGGCACTGCCCCACAGCGAGAGGATCGGGAACTGGCTGAACAGGCGCATCAGATGCGCCTTGAAGTGCACTGCCACACACCAGCCGACCATCAGCCCGATCTCGTGCTGCTGATTGATCTGGAGCAGGTGGCAGAGTGCATTGTCCACCTCCTGGTCACCCTTCTCGGCCATGGTGCAGTGCGCGAAGTACGGCCGCGCCTGCAGGGTGCCGAGGTATTGGTGGGTGCCGCGCACCTTGACGCTGTTCACGCTCATGTCCGGCTCGACATAGGTGAACACGGGGATGTCGCCAACGAAATCGAGGTGAACCCCGGCGGTGTAGACCTGGTAAATCTCGCCCATGACCTGATCCTCTTGGAAAAGCGCGCCTTTGATACGCTGCACGTCTACGTCGTTGCCCCAAAACATCAGGTTTTTCATACCCTCGAATTCGCGGACGAAGGCCGAGCGGCTGATGAACGAGGATTCCTTAATCACCGCCTGGCCCAGCTCCACGCCGCCCTTGATCACCTTCACGCGGGTGGCCACGCGGCGCTCGGCGGTGCCGTCCTCGGGTGTCTCCATGAACATGTCGACGGCTTCCAGGGTGTAGTTGCAGAGCTGACGCCGGCCTTCACCGGCCTTCACGTAGTACCCGTCGGCCAGCGCCTCTGCGCACTGGGCGGTGTCGCCGTCCTCGGCGCTGGCCCCCTCGGAGATCGGGCAGCCGTCGCACGGGCGCTTGCTGAGCAGGGCGCGGATGGGGTTGCAGCCAAAGCTGAAGCTGGGGGTGTGCTCGATGTAGCGCACCTGGGCTTCGATGTGGTCGCGGCGCGCCTTGGCCGTGCTGTACGTGCTCGACTTACCGTTGCTCGCCAAGCGCGAGGCCAGGCTGTCGGCCACGGTCTGCGGCACCTCGGCGCGCACCAGGTAGGTGGCGAGCTGGGTGGCCTGTTGGTTGAAGCTGGCGTCGCCCTTAATGTCCTTGTTGTCGCAGAGCATCTGGATGCAGGCCGGCACCGGCTCGCGGATCTTCTCCATGTCCGACGAGCTGGCGATGATCACGATCTTGCGTTTGGTGTTGACGCGCTTCTTGGCCTCTTCAAACATGGCCTGTAGCTCATGCGCCACCAGCCCCTGCGGGTCGTCGAACTCCACGTTGCGCGGGCCTTTCACCCACTCGCGGTAGGTCGCCTCGTCCAGGGTCTCCAGCTCGTCGGCGGTCACCGGCACGCGGTAGTTGCCATCGGCGCGCTGCAGGTTGGCGATGCGGAAGCAGTTGCCCCGGCCGCCGCTGTACACCGCGTAGTCGAGGCCGATGACGAACAATTCGCGGGCCATCTCCTTGTAGATTTCCGGCAGGCGCAGCATGAACCGGCTGCCGGTGAACAGGCTTTCCGGGACCAGCACATGCAGGCCCTTGGAGCCCGACAGGTAGACCTGGATCATGGACTTCGGCACACCCATCTTGGTCAGCTTGCCGACCAGTTCCCGGCCGCTGCGGATGGCCTGCGACAGGTCTTCCTTGCAGTCGATGTCGAAGTACAGCGGCCCCCGGTAGCCCAGCTTGTCACGGTTACGCGGCACCTCAGGGTCGTCGCCGTCGGCGACCATTTGGTTCAGCGCCAGGATGGTCAGTTTCTTTGCCCCTGCGGCCTTGGCCAGTGCCACCGGGTCCTGGTCGCTGTTGCTGTGCAGAGGCGTCCACGCATCATGCTCGGAGCGCTGGTAATAGTGGTACATATTATATCCTTCTCGATTTGTTAACTATGTCGGCGTGTGTGGATAATTTCAGTTAGATGCAGTGGCTTGACCAGGTTGGTTTCCGCCGCTTGCATATAGCGGAGCAATTTATGAGTCGGCCGAATGCGAGCTATGCAACTAGCCAGCGGAATGGGTGAGATAATTTTTTGGGCGCAAAGATATGGCATGCGGAGCATGTATGCCTGAGGTTCTTTGGCGGTATTTTGGGGTTGGTAAAGAATTATTGTTATTTATAAGACGCGCAGAAGCTCCTGTGGGTTAAGTTCGTAGTGGGGTGAGGTGGGGTAATGGTCCCCGGTGGGTTGATGCGAGTCTTTAACTTCTCTCTGTGGACGATTTCTTACAATTAGGCCTTAGGGCTGACTGTTAGTAATCGTTTTTCCATAACTGTGGGTCGCTTCGAGACTCACTGGTTTTCAGGCTGAGAATTGTTGTTCGAGGTGCCCCGTTCCGCGGCTTCCTTCGCGATAGCTTCAGCCTGAGTAGTGAACTCTTGAACAGTCCGCATTTTTTGGTCGCTGATGCGTTGCAAGACCAACGGACGTTTGTTCAAGGGATAACGCTGGCCATGTTCGTCGAACGTTGGGCGGAACAAACGGTAGTCGCACTCCTTGACCCCGCGATTCTCGATAGTTTTGCGCAGATTGCTGGGCGAGGGGCGATTTGGCAGGTCTACCACCAGCAGATTGCCCAGCGCCGTGTCGTTGTAGATTAAGGCCAAGGCGTCGTAGAGGAGGGTGGACTTGCGGAACTGCTGGCCACGGCCACGGCCCCTCGCCTCGTTCGTCATGCGGTCATAGCTAGGAGTTCCGGTTTCGATGACCTTGCAGGTGATTTCGTTGGGGGACCAGGTCATTTTTGCAGCGGCTTCTTCCTTGACGCCCATTTAGGTTTCTCCATTGGTTATGCGTTCTCGTGTCTACGTCCTATCCCTACCTTTAAGTATGCAGAGACCTTGAAATCCTGCTTGAAAAAAATTGCGAGGCCCCGTGGTTACTGGGCTGCAGAGTGGATGGCGTTGTGCCATGTGGGCGTGCTCGGTACTGGGTACAGCGTTGCGCGCGGCTGCTTTTGGCCATGCTCACCAGCCTGGACGATGGATATGAAAAGTCTTCTTATTAACATTTGTTTTCGCGACATTGTTGCGAGAATCATCAGCGGATAGGGTTGTCGCGCATCGACAGATCAGCACGGTACTTGGAGCCTTCTGCGGCTCCTCTCTGCCGTAGGTAAAACCAAGGCGGGGACGATGTCCGCCCGTCAACTTGTCTTGCCGCACTTTTCCATTCTCACTAAGAAGTTAGGAGAACGCCCCAATGACCCTGAATCGGGTGAAAAAAGGATTGATATGGTTCTAATAGGAAGGTCTAACTATCGCGCTTCCTTGTTTGCCAGTTGATGCGGTCGGGGCTGGGAGATAAGTCTGCATCGCGTAAGAAAGACTCGAATCTGTGATGGGGAACTATTTTTGGATTTTATTAAGTGTAGTGATTATTAGTTTGGTGGTTGCTGGGGGCTAGTTATAGAGATTTCCAAGGTTCCTGGGTTTTGAAGGGATTTGTACTGAGTACCTATGGTTTTTTTTGATGGGGGTAAGTGGTGAGGAGGACTGTTGTAGTCCGTCTGGGAGTTTTTATTTATAAAAAGTGTGGGTGGGGTGCCTGATTGGTCGAATTTGTTTGGGGTGGTAAGGGATGTTTCTGTGGCGATTGATATCGCAAAACTGTCTAGGTAATTGTTATGGGTTGTATGGCGTGTTGCTGAGGGTGTGTATATAAGTAACGTGTCTGCAGTGCAATTTAGGTAATTATTTGGTGATGGTTTTCTAATCTATTCTCCTGGGCGGTTTCTCAATGGGCCTGGCTCATGTGAATGCAGGAAAGTCCCGGCCTAAACTTCCCATATAAGTAGGTTTTGCTTTTTGAGAGGTGGGCTATCACAGCATCTAAAGCGTATATGGGAGAAGAACGATGGATATTGGTTATGCCCGCACCTCAACCATTGAGCAAGAGGCTGGCTTTGAGGCCCAACTGCGTGAACTGGAGCTGTGCGGTTGTGAAAAGATATTCAAGGAGCAGGTGTCATCCGTTGCTCATCGTGCTCAGTTAGATGCGGCGATTGAGTTTTCCCGCGAGGGGGACACCTTCGTTGTCACCAAGCTTGACCGGTTGGCCCGTTCGATCGGGGACTTGCTCCAGATACTGCGCCGACTGGAACTGAAGTTGGTTGAGGTGCGGATCCTCAATCTGGGCCTGGATACCAGCACACCCACCGGCAAGCTGATTTTGACCGTATTGGGCGGTGTGGCCGAGTGGGAGCGAACCATGATGCTCGAGCGGCAGCGCGAGGGGATTGCCAAAGCGAAGAAGGCCGGCAAGTACAAGGGGCGCAAGCCCATCCACGAGGACAAGCGGGCCGCCATACTGCGCCTGGCGTGCGAAGGTGTGTCCAAAGCCAGGATCGCCGAGCAGGTAGGTGTTGGCCAAGCCACCGTTTACCGTGCGCTGGCAGCCAATCGGGAGGTCGGCACAAGCGCTTACCCAGGGGGCAATGCATGACGGCGGAGGAGCAACTGCGCAGGCTTCAAGGGATCAAGAGGGCAAAAGCAGCAGGTAAGTACAAAAGCCGCACCATTGATGCCTGCCTGCATGCTCGTATCAAGCTGCGCAAGGACGTGGGTACATCGATCCGGAATGCAGCCAGTCGGGAGGTCGGCATCAGCGCTTACCCAGGGGGCAATGTATGACGGCGGAGGAGCAACTGCGCAGGTTTCAAGGGATCAAGAGGGCAAAGGCAGCCGGTAAGTACAAAAACTGCGCCATTGATGCCAGCCTGCATGCTCGGATTAAGCTGTGCATGGCGTGGGTACAACGATCCGGAATGGAGCCACTGTTTGCTCCTGCGCCAAGTCCACGGTGCAGAGGGTACAGGCACTTCTTATCCTTGAGCGTGAACTATGAACGCGACAAAACCCGCGCCGAAAACTAGGCCTGACTCGTCCCGATTTTCCCCGCCCGGTAGCCAAGCTCCTTCAAAAGCACAGCCCGAGAACCAGGCGGCGGGGCTATAGCCTCACGCTCCGCCCTGTTAGGGGATTCTGCTTGGGGATTCATGGAATTGCCCTTCCTGTGTCAGCCGGCAACGGTTGGCGAGCCATCCTGCGGTTCGGCAGGGTGACGGAATCCCCAACGCGCAGCGTGCTTAGCACGGCTTAGGAAGCGAACCTTCAAGTAGCTGAACTGGCGTTTGCTCAGCGTAACGGTGCGACGCAATCTGCCTGATCACTCATGTCCCGCTCGCTGGATGCGGTTATCACCCCCTGTAACACGCGTTGGTATTGACCACGTTCCCTCGCCGTGCAGCAGCCAGTCGAACTGCCTGACATCAGCTCCGTTGGCCATTGTGCAGACGACGCCATGCCCCTACTAGGACTCGGCATCGGCGCCAAGCTCGTACATATCGCCCTTCTGGGGCGGGTGGACTTCCCTGGGGCGCTTAACGTCCTGGTGCTTGGCCGAACTCGACGCGTGAAGTCTTGTGGAGGGGGCGGCCGTAAGGAGCCGGCAGGAAGGGGCAGGGGCTCCCGCAGGGCGGAGTATTGTCCTTCTACCTTTCCTTATTCTTTATTATATATTTTTTATTTAATAAATATTTATATTATTAGAGGAGGGTGTCTGGAAAAAAGGCAAGGTGCCTGGTGAAAAATACCTCATCGAACGACCCTCAGAAATTAAGTCGCTAAGTCATCATGCTTGACATAGGGGCTTGTTGGCTGGGTAGCCCGCTTGGGTTGGTGTTTTGGTGGTTTTGGATTTTTACAATAAAATCAATGTCTTGTAATTTGAATCTGGCTACTATGTTTTGAGGAAGAAATCGTCATTACCGCTACGCGTTCTACGGATTTGAGTGAAAATTTAAATTGCAAGAAGATACTCGTTAAAGTAGTTAAGAAATGGTGAGTACGAAAGCATAGAACTCAGAATCCCAATTTTTGGTCAGAAGGTCGCTACGTGAAGATTGTTGCTTCATTTTCCGCGCAACAGCCACCGGTGCGGTTCGGGTTGGGGGACGCAGTCGCCTGCTGTTGCGCCTGCACATCGGTCCGGTGAGCACCATCACCGCCTAGTCCAGCTGGACATCATGATGCCCGCTGCCCGGGTCAACGATCTGCGCGAGACCTGACACCTGATCAAGGTGCAGCACCTCACCCTGCAGGACGAAAGCGGCCGAGGCCATCACGACGTGGCGCTGTACTGCCTGGGACTCCCCTTTCCAATCTGGAGGGCGCTCCGAGCCAACTGGGGTTCTGGGAGTCCCGTATGTTGAACCCTCGTTAGGGGTCGATAGATGGCGCTGGAGCGCGGCCTGAGCGTGCATTCAGGGGATCTCCATGTCTATCTGGCAGCAGTCCAGGCCGATCAGGCCTTCCTGATTCAGCCGAGCCGGTAAACGCTCAGGTATTTGGTCAAACGAGCTGTTGTCACATCAGCCATTGAGCCACCGCTACATCGTCGATCAGGGGCCAAAGCGTTCCGGCAGATCGCGCCGAGCTGTCCCCGAACATGGGGGCCAGAGGATGCCGTTGAGCATCAGCCGATCATCACTGCCTGGTCGCCCCATCTTCTCTTTCGGGGAAACCCGATCCTGGATCTATTCCGAGGCCGCATCGGGGGGCATAGCGCCTTGCCATGTGGGCCTCCAGTTAATCACGGCGGCGATTCTACCTACATCGACTATTCGTACCGAACCTAAGCCGCCTCACTCGACCCAAGATTTTACTGCTGCGGCCCCATACTCGGCTTTCCAAGCGTTCAGAATCTTGTTGTTGCCACCCTTAGTCTCGACCACTTCATTGGTGTGTGGATTCTTGTAAACCTTAACAGTGCGCTCGCGCCGTTGGCCTTTTTGAGCAGGCAGTGGAGTGCGCGTGCGACCTGGATCAAGGATATTGATTACTGCCTTTAGCCCAAGGCCATATTCATTCAGAAGGGCTTTGAGTTTGGATTCAAACTCAATTTCGCGCTTGAGTTCCGTATCGTTCTTGAGGCTGTCTAGGGCTGCTAGTTGTTCTGCCAGCTGGGCTTCCAGGCGTTTAAATTCAGCCAGTTTGCTCATTGCGTTCTCCTTAGCGTGATGCAAATAAACACCACAGTTGACCGATATCGTCTGCAATTACTTTGGCGGATGCCATTGCCCTTGATCGAGTTACGAGGGTACCTCGACCCTCCAATCCATCAGTCCAAATTCTCTGCTATGTACCTGACAAGCTTGAGTGGTTCGGCGCTGTCGATGATGGAGAACATCAAATCTCGTTTGCTGCGGGGAAGACGTTTAGCACAGCGTTTGGCGGTGGCCTTGATGGCTTTATCCGAGCAGTAGATCTGAGCGGCGAGCAAGAGGGCAATTGTGGCGTCCAATAAAGTCAAATTTAAATGCCTTGTCTCATTTGGCCCACCAGTATCGGTTAACTTGTCAGCTGACTCAAACTCTGGCGGCCGGGAATACGAGCATTGCGTCGACCAACTGTTCCTCGAGACACTCCCGCGTCTTTAGTGCCCGGCAGAGCGGACCTCCCACTCTCGGAACTGCTTCGCGGAGAGCGGCCGGCTAATGCTGTAGCCTTGGGCTATGTCACAGCCAAAGGTACCCAGCCTGTCCAGGGTTTCTAAATCCTCGACACCTTCGGCTACCACTGAGAGGTCCAAGTTGTGTGCGAGCTCGATGATGGAGTGCACGATCTTGGCTGAGCCCTCGTCCTGGGTCATGCGGGAAACAAAGGATTGGTCGATCTTGAGGGTGTCCACGGGAAGCCGCTGCAGGTAGGAAAGCGATGAATAGCCGGTGCCAAAGTCGTCAATGGCGAGTTGCGCGTCGAGGCCCTTGAGCTGTGCCAGCAGCTCCATAGCGGTCTTCGGGTCTTCCATCAGGGCGCTTTCGGTCAGTTCGAATTCGATCCAGTTGGGTTGTACACCCCACGTCGTGAAGGAGCCACTGATCCGTTCAAGCAGCTTGGGATCGTGCAGGTCTTGCGCGGAGAGGTTGACCGACACGGGCCACTCTATTCCCTCTTCGTGCCAGGCATAGCACTGACTTAGGGCCGTATCCAGCACCCAGTAAGTGAGCGGGGTGATCAGCCTGCTACTTTCCGCCAACTTGATGAACTGATCAGGGGGAAGCAACCCATGCAGCGGATGCTCCCAACGTACCAATGCTTCGGATCCACATACTGTGTGGGTGGCGATCTGCAGCTTGGGTTGGTAGTACAGCCGCATTTCATTGCCCGGGATTGCCCGGCGCAAGTCGCCCATCAGTGCGACCCGCTGAGCACATTCCTGATCCAGTCCTCCTTTGAACACGGCAAACTCGGAGTGGGTGCGTTTGGCTTGCTCGAGAGCTACGCTGGCTCGGCGGATCAGCGCCTCGGCATCGGTCCCATGTCCGGGATATAGAGCAATCCCGATATTTGCCCGCGCATCCAGAAAAAGCCCAGCCAGCTCGATCGGCTCATGGAAGGCCAGCAATATCTTCTGCGCCAACTGGGATGCCTGTTCGGCGCCGCCGCTGGGCATCAGCACGGAAAATTCACACTCCCCGACGCGGGCGACCGTGTTCGCTGACCCCACTGTCTGCTCCAGCCGGCGGGCAATGGCCTGTTGCGCCCTGTCTGCCTCGTGGTATCCAAGAGATTCATTGAGATCGCGGCTGCGGCCGACTTCCAACTGCAGCAGGCCAAGTGCGCGTAGCTCTGTTCTTGCTGAAGCTATCGCTTCATCCAGCAATTCGCACAGTCGGATTCGGTTTGGCAGCCCCGTCAGGGCGTCGGAGTAGGCCATGCGCTTGATCGTCGCTTCCGCTATTGCGGCCCGGTTGCGGGTGCGTAGGGTGGCGATTCCAAACCCCAGGTCGTTGGCAGTGGCGAGAAGCAGAGCGACTTCCTTGGCATCAAATGCCTCAGCTTGGGCGGCCATGAGAGCCAGCACGCCGACGAGATCACCTTCAACGAACAGCGGCACCAAATTTGCGGCGGCATAGCCACGCTTACCAGCCTCCTCGCGAAGGGGCGCTTCGGGGTCATTCAAGATGTCGCGCATAACCACCGGTTGCCCAGTCTGGAGCGATGCGTCGATCTTCTGAATGAAGGCCACACCTTCGGCACTGGACTCCCAAGAAACGCCGAGCGCGAGGAAACCCTCTTCAAACCCCTCATAGGCCACAGGGGTATAGGTAAGGGGCTCCTGATCCTGTCGATAGCCAACCCAAGCAAGGCGGTAGCCGCAATCTACTACCAGTACCCGGCAGACTTCTTGAAGCAGGACCATTTCATCCGTGGCATGGATTAGCGCATGGTTGACGGCCACCCGTGTCGATAGAACGCGGTTGAGTCCCTGGATCTCCAGCTCTGCCTGTCTGTGCTTGGCCTTGGTTCTTAGGGCTTGGATGCCGAATGCCATGTCGTCCAGGGCCTCGCCAAGCAGTTCTATTTCCTTTTCACCAAAGGCATCGGGCTCCGACGAACCGATGCCAATAGCGCCAAAAATGCCGCCGTCGACCCGCAGTGGGAGCGACAGGGTCGACGTAATTCCGAGACTGGACCAGTCCTCATGCCATTCCGCCGAGCCCTGGGCGCGCGGCTCTTGGCGTGCGACGCTCGGCTTGCCAGTGCGGATTGCGATGTCCGTCGGGCTTCCGGCGCCCCCGATGGAGGCCCACGCCATGTTGAGCGAGTTGAAACGAGTTTCGTCAATCTCCGAATGTGCAATGGGGGAGATCGTCTTGGCCGAGTCGTGCTCCATGCGGTAGATCCACGCGAGGTCGTAACCCGCGTCATTGACCACCACCCGGCAAACCTCCTGGAGTAGCGCATGTTCATCTGTCGCGTGTAACAGCGCCCGATTGCATCCACTAAGTGTCCGGATTGCCCGATAGAGGTGCTCCAGATACTCGGGAGGTGCACATTGCGCATGCATAGCTAGACCTCACAGCATTTAGCGCTGTTCTGAGTATAGAAGTGGAGACCATACCGAATGGCCGGACTGCCTAGCGGTTTGGGCGGGCCATCGAGATTGGCGAATAGGAAGGACAATCCAGTTCAGGGCCGCCTAGACAAAATCAAGCTACCAACCGGCATACCGCCAAGTGCGCGAGTACCTGGTGTCTTTGGCATTTCTGTGCAAAGCGAGAGCAATGCTTGATAAAGCATCTGAACCGTGTGCCAAACAGATTCTGTAGCAGAACCAAGCAGTCTCGATCTATCAGCCCAGCAGCAGTTCGCCAAGTCGTTGCCTGGTTTGACAGTTCAAACGTGCCGATCCGAGATAGCCGTCTATGCCGTCGTAATGCTGATCGATGACGTCGAACGCAGCGTTCAGATAGCGTGGGCTTACCCCGCATAGCGTGCGTATCACCTCGATACTGGGTTCTCCCTCGCACAGCGGAGCCAGGTAGGCTCTGATTGCAGCTTCGCTTCGGGCGCCAGTCCAGCGCTCGGCAGTCAATAGGTAGTCAGTGATGATCGTATCCCTTGGAACTCCTAGGGCGCTCAATAACACCGCGGCGATGAAGCCGGTGCGATCCTTGCCGGCGGCGCAATGGAAAACCATGGGCAATTGCTTTTGGCCGAGTATGCGCTCGAACAGATCAGGCACATGGTCAGCGAACGCGGCCGGGAAAAGGCGATAGGTTTCCAGCATGGCCTGTTCGGCATGTTCGCGGCTCGGTGTGTCAGACAAGAGTTGAGTGATGACTGCATGGCCAGCTCGGAGGTCGACCGAGATATTCAGGTTCAGAGCACCTGCTGCCTGCCACTTGTTCGGGTTGAGGCGTCGCTCCCGATCGCTGCGCAGGTCACACAGCACACTAATACCGAGCCTCTGGAGCTGCTCTGCGTCTTCTGGCGTGAGATTGGAAAAGTCTTCGGATCGGTAGAGCAATCCGCGCCGCACGGTACGGCCACAGGAGGCCTTGTATCCGCCCAGATCACGAAAGTTAGGGGCACTGGCTAACAGTGGTTTGAAGCTGCTCATCCCGCCCCTCCTGGGTAGGTGATTAGTGCCCGGACGGGTTTGCCTCGTTTTCGACGAGTATCCATCCGGGCCTGGGCCATGGACTGGCCCTCCTTATCACTGGTCCGACGTGGGTTTGTGGAACAGCACCGTTTCGGTGAACTCCACCACGGTTTCGCCCCGTTGGTTTTTTGTCACGTGGCGCAAGTCGAGGATGGTGAAGCCACTGCTGCTCTTGGCCTTGATCTTGGCTTCACCCTCGACGTGCAGCGTATCTCCAGGGAATACCGCAGCATGAATTCTGGCCTGCAGACCAGTCATGCCGGCGAACGGGCCTACAGCGTGGCCCTCTAGAACTTCGTCGACGACTTTCATCAGGATTGGCGATACCAAGCCCATGGAGTAGGAGATGATCATCGGACCGGGAGCGAAGCGATTGCGGTGAGCCCCGGACATGTTCTCCTTAAGGAATTCCATGTCGATAAAGTAAGGCTCGTGAAAGGCGGTGAGGTTCACGAAGTTGACGATATCGGTTTCGCTGATAGTTCGGCGATGTGTCTTGAACGGATGAACGGGGTATTCCACCCCTGCAGTCTCGGACATTTCCTGTACTCCTCGGCTCTGTTGTAAGGCCCTGTTTGGCTATTGGTCCAACGATGCTGACGCGCGCTGTCGGTGTGCCGGGTGCCAGGCCTCAGGAGGGCGTGGGACTGACCACGGAAACGCCTAGTTATTGTGGAAATGCCAATCGGGGAGGGTATCGTCGTATCCGACGATTCTGGCGAGGGCCCGAGCGCCGTATGGACGCTCGGGAAGAGGGAGGTTAGATCTTTTCCACCTGATGCACTGTCCACCAGAGCATGCCGGGCAGCCAGCGTCGCAGCCGCCAGGACATAGCGGTCATTGGGCCGGGGAAGACCCACAGTTTCTTGCCCTTAAGGCTGCGCTCGATCTTGTCGAGCACGCATTCAGGGGTAATCGGAGGAAAGATATCGAAGATCTTCGGCCATACTGTCGACTTGGCCTGCTTCAGCAATGGCGTCGCCACAATGGGCGGGCAGACGCAGACGATGCGAACCCCGCTATTGCGTGTTTCGTGGTACAGCACTTCGGTATAGGCGGCGACGGCATGCTTAGCGGCGTTGTATGCGCCCATGTAGATGATCGGCCAGTGGCCTGCCATCGAGGCATAGCTGACGAACTCGCCACGGCCGCGCGCGATCATCTTCGGCAGTGCGGCCTTCGAAAGGTTGACCATGCCACCGAAGTTGATGGCCATGATCTTCTGGATGGTTTCCAGAGGCTGTTTCATCAACAGACCCAGGGGCATGATCGCCGCGGCATTAGTCAGGCGGGTGATCGGACCCAGTTCTCGCTCACAACGTTCCACTGCGTCTGCGACGGCGGCCGGGTCGGTGATGTCCACGACCAGCTTGAGCAGCCGAGAGGAGTCGACACCCAGCGTATCCAGGCCGTCAGCATTGATGTCCATTGCGGCGACGGACCATCCCTCTGCCAATGCGCGCTTGGCGGTGAGTTGGCCCAGCCCACTGCCTGCGCCGGTAATGAACAGAACGTTCTGAGTCATACAATGGCTCCATTTACGAGATGTTCCCGGGCAACGGGTGCCGGGTAGGTAGTGGATATTGTCTGTGGTGTGTGAGTCTTCTCTTTCGTCGCTTTCGACGAGTTGCACACTGGGCTAATCGCTCACAGCCTATGGCACGAGCTCGCCTGCCGCTGCATCCAGTTCTCGGGCAGTGCCAAGGAGGTAGCGATCGACCGCATTGGGGGCCCAGGTTTGTCCCGGTTTGACGACGTAGCCTCTGACGAAGTGATAACGACCTTGTAGTTTGGACAGCGTGTCAGTCAGCTCGGCATGTTGCTGCGGCAGGTCGGAGAAGCGCTGCCGGATCGAGTCATCCAGTGCCGCTACGGCCTGGTCGTCGAGCATCCAGGTTTGTGCCACGAGCTGGGTAAAGGACGAGAGCTGATAGGAGAGCGAGAGTCGCTCGATGTCCCAGCTGAGATTGTGCAGGGACCGCTGCGCCTGACTTGCGACGGGCTGCTCGGCATAGAGCTCGGCCAGGGCGGTGCTAATCAGATCGTGCTGTTGGATCACTTGGGGCAGCCACAGGGAGTAGGGCGGAATGTTCTCGCGTGTATCGGAGGCGGATTGCGGCAGGTTCTGCAGGCCAGTGATCTCACGCTCAAGTTGCTCGGCCTGCGCTGTCACTTTACTCAGGCCTAGTTGTGCCGACAGTTGCTTGAGTTTTTGCAGGTCTCGCCGGTAAGTCTCCGCGTTATCGTTGTCGAAAGGTCTTCCCTGTGGATTGTGGTAGACCAGCACGTTGTCGATCACCGAGTAGCTCAGGGTGCGCAGCTGCTGGATATCTTGCTGGCTGGCGGCCTGTGCCGTTGCGATGCTGCCCATGCTTAGGAGCAGTAGCCAGCGAAGGTAGAGCGTTTTCTTGTTATGAATTGTGCTCATGGATCTTTCTCGATGCAGCGGCCGGCACAGTGCAGCGTTAGCGAGGCTCCTGTGTTGGCCGATTGGCTGATACAAAATTCATGACGGACTGGACCAGCAGCTCTCTCATCGCCTGGTCAGTGTTGGCCGATGCCGGACGCTCCTTGAGATGCCGAATGACAGGCATCAGCGTGATGTAGCCGAGGATCAGCGAGAAGATGGTGATGGGTGTTATGCCGTTTCCAGTGCCTTCGGCATATTCGTTGAGCAGGACCTTCAGCTCGTCCATGACCGGCTGCAGCGACAAGTCGACCAGAAAAGCCTGATTCTCCTCCCAGCCGTCGACGAGATTGCGTTGCAACAACTTCAGGTAATCCGGATTGGATTCCAAGTGTTCAAACATCACGTAGACGAAATTGTGCAGCCGCTCTTCGGGACTGAGATCGGCTTGAAGCTGATCCATCAGCGACTTGGCATGCGAGCTGTACATCTCCGTTTCCACGGCCTTGAACAGTTCTTCCTTGTTACCAAAGTGGTGATAGATCGCTGGCAGAGTGATATCTGACTCGGTCGCGATATTGCGCATGCTGACGCCATCGAAGCCGTGCTTGGCGAACAGTCTGGTAGAAACCTCGAGAATTCGTTGGCGAGAATTGGCAGGTTGAGCGGCGCTGTTTTTCACGACTGTTTTCCCGAAAGGCTGCTGTCGAAGAGCGTTCAATGGTGCGGCTGCTGTCCGGCCACCAGTGGTGGCCGGACGCGGGGTGGCAGTCTACCCCAGCCGGGTCATTCCATTTTCGACGATCCCATTAATCGCCAGCAGGGGTCGGTGCGAGCCGCGCAGAGCATTGTTGGTCGTCTCGAAGTCGCAGATGCCCACGACACCGTTGTGTTCGATGCGGCAGATGGTGTCCACGCAGGCAATCCCGTGAATCCACGAAACGATCCCTTTCTGCAGGGGCGTGCATTCCACAGTGATCACCTCGTCAGTGGTCAGCGTCATCTCGACCCGTCCACCGCGATGCGTCAGCCCGTCCGGTTCGAGATACGCGAGGATGTCCACATGCTTGGCATAGGTGATGGTGTCGTCCTTGATCATGCATCCAAAGCGAACCAGATGATCGTCGGAGCTGTGGAAGGTCTGGGCGAATAGCATGGTGCCATCGGCCAGTACGCCGGCCATCCAGCGATGGCTGACGAAGACATCCCACTTACGAGTGCCCCAACCGTGGTCGCGGAAGGCAAAACCATTTATCTGGTAGTGCTTGCCCATGATCGTCAATTCGCCGCTGACCCGCCCTGCAACCTCCATGTGGTTGGGGGCGACGTCGTCGGCCATGGCGCCTTTCTTCGGGTAGATGTCCACTGGCGTATGATGGTCTTTGACATGCAGTTCCGCGCGGACATCCTGATCGTTAATTCGCCAGATCGGGTGATCGGTGTACTCGAAAATGCAGGTGTCATCACCACTGTTGAAGGTGCGGCCGGCACGATCGCCTTCGCGCAGTGGTACACGGTCTTCTCGCTTGAAAATGTGGTCGGGTGAAAACACGTAGTTCCACAGCGTCACCTGCGGGCCGCTGGCCACATTTACCTCATGACCGATGCGATGCATACCGCCGACCTGATTTTCCAGATCCCACCAAACCAGCACCACGCTGTCCTGCCAGTAGGGGTCTTTGCCCGGCGTCTGCGGGCCCTCCTGCTCCGGACCGTATTCCAGTACGTTTCCGCCACCAGTGACTTTCATCGTTGCTCTCCTAGAAGGGTTGGGCTCAGGCGTTCGCGTAGGCGCTGGTCAGTGCCATCGCCATGAACGATCGGGTGAAGCCGAGTTCGACCATGGTGTAGCGCAGGTCCTGGTTACGGCCGATTTGCATGTTGCTGGTGCCACGGTTGCCGGCCAGGTTGGTGCGCAGTGCCGAGTAGACGAAGCCGAAGGCCATCGCCTCCGGATTGACTGCCAGACCGCCATGGGCCTGGTAGTGGTTGATGAAGCGGTCCCAGTCCACATGCTGGGAGATGTGCGGCTTGATATAGGCCAGGTCCTGTTCCGGAGCTCCAAAGCCCGAGCATTCCCAGTCGAGAACGGCCGTGAGTTGTCCCTCGTCGAACAGGATGTTGTGGATATTGAAGTCGCCATGGACCAGGATCGGGCGTCGTGCATCGCGCGGGATGTTGTGGCGCAGCCAGTGCAGAAGCCAACGCATGTAAGGCGAGGGCAGGTGGTCTTCGCGCTTCATGTAGCGGTCCCAGCCCTCAAGGTTGTAGCGGTAGCACTCTTCCACGGTGGCGCTGAGAATGCGCGGGTCCTCGTAGCTCTTGACGTAGTCGGTGAACATGTCGAGCGGAAGTGCATGCAGTTGCCCGAGGCGTTCAGCCAGTTGCATGAACAGCCCTTCGTCGACCTGTCCACTCAGCCCGCCAAGGTAAGTGCCGGGTGTTGCGCCGGCGATCTTGCCCATGGTGTAGAAGCTTGCATCGACGGTCTTGAAGTCCTTGGCGAAATCGCGCGGCTTCGGCGCCGGGTAGTCGACTTGGGCCAGAGTCTTGAGCAGGGCGTATTCGCTTTCCAGGTCGCAGGCACCGTGGGTCATGATTGGCGCCGGGTCGGTCTTGCGGACCACCAGTTCGCCGGGCTCGGCATTCGCAGCTGTGTGGTATGAGGCGAAGTAGGTCTGCTTACCGAAGCCCCCTGCCAGCGGTTCGAGACGCGTGACCTCGACTGCGTCGTCGCTATCCGGCAGGCTGTTGAGGAAGTCCTGCAGTAATTGTTTATCCAGCGGCTGCTTGGGGTTGTCGATGGTCGGGAGTACCGGCACAGGCAGTTGCGCCTCGCGATCGTAGTAGGACAGCTCCCACTCAGCGATTCGCTTGAGCAGCGCTGCGGCTCGATCTTCTGGCACCTCGCTATTGGGCAATTGACTGCTCAACTGGTCGAGGCTGTTGCACAGCAACTCGTATTGCGTCAGCAGGGCAGACAGGGCGACGTCTTCGCGCTTCATCACCGCTTCGATATCAGTCCGCGCCGCGGCGTCCGTCGGCGGCAGGATGTGCAGCGCGTCAGCGAGGGCGTCCTGCAGGTCCAGACCTTCAGCGATTACCTCGCGAAGAAGTGAGCCGGTCAGGTGCTCGCGCTTGAGCAACTCGCCGAGTACCCCTTTGATCATGCCCAGCGATGCTTTGGCGTTGCCCGATTGCAGTTCGGGCTCGATGGTGTCGGTTAGAGACTTCAGCGCCAGGGCGAGGTACCGGTCATTCGTGGTGATTTTCATCGTGCAGTCCTTATTCTTATGTAGCGTGGAAAATCAACGGGTAAAAATCCCGCTTTCAAGAGCTATTAGTGTGGCCGCGCAGAGGAGTACCCAGGCCTCGCAAGGCAGGCGCAACTGCGCAGGTGAGTCCGCGGCCTCCATGAAATGCATCAGCACCAGGCGGGCTTTTATGAAGGCCAGGGAGAGGATCAACACGGCTTCGTAGCGAGCGCTGGGCAGCAGCATTCCATGGGTGTAAGCCAGTACCCAGGAGGTGATGGTCATCGCCATCAACACCACCCACACCAGGGTCTCGCGGGAGAGGAGGAGATCCTTCATGGTCATTGCACCAGATAGATCAGTGGGAAAATTACGATCCAGAGCAGGTCGACCATGTGCCAGTAGATGGCACTGCTCTCCAGATTGTTCAGGGTCTTGGCATCAAGCCGGTCCCGGCGCAGGGCGATAGCGAAGTACAAGAGCAGCGGTAGGCCTATCAGCACGTGGGCGAAGTGCATACCGGTGATCAGGTAGTAGAACAGGTAGAAATCGTTGCTCAGGAAATTGATACCTGCGGCAGCCTTTTCCTTGTATTCCCAGACCTTGACGACTGCGAAGCCGGCACCGCACAGGAAGGCCGGCAACAAGAACCAACGGCTGGCAGCGGCCATTTGTCGGCGCGCGGCCTTGACGGAGAGCACCACGAACCAGGAGCTGGCCAGCAGCAGCACTGTGTTGAGCGAGCCGGTGTGCAGGTTGAGGGCCTGCTGCGACTCAACGAAAAACGCGTGCTGACTGAGTTTGGTGTAAGAGTACAGACCGAAGAACAGCGCGAAGCAGACCATGTCGCCGAGCAGGAACAGCCAGATCATCTCGTCGCCGGGGATGTGCTTTTCATTCTTGGCGGCCAGTCGCTGGCAGCTCATATCTATTGCGTTCACGTCCACTTCCAATTTTGTTGGTCGGGATGAGGTGGCGTCACCGGACAGCCACGCTCATCCACGTTGTTGGCTAGAGGCGTTTTCGTAGCGACCCGCCTTCTGTGGTCAGAAGGCGGGGGGAACCATTACGCTTTGGCGATGGAGCCCAGGTTCGGCAGCGGATTGGTGCTGTTTTTTGTGCGGCCAACCAGGACGCCGACGAAGCCGACCACGACCAGGGCGATCAGCAGGGACACCACGGTCAGCACACGGGTGGCGATCCACGGCATATCCCAGTTCAGCGACATGAAATACGGCCAGGAAACCATGCCGTAGGCGGCGCCCATGGCGGTGATGGGCACCAGGATGATGTAGAGGCGCTTCAGGCCCACTAGGTAGGGGTTGACCAGCCACAGCAGGAAGCCGACCAGCAACATGGAAGTGCCATTCATCCAGCCCCAGGCGAGCGGGAAGCCGAGAATCTTGAAGGAGGCATCGCCGTAGTAAGTGTAGGCGCCGGTCATAGTGCCCGGCATTTCCATGATCACATCGGACATGGAAATGATCAGCCAAACCACGAACACGCCCTTCATATCCAGGCCGGACTTCATGCGCAGGTAGGCCCAGTAGCCGGTCATAGCGATGAAGAACACGTAGCACGGCGGGATCAGGTAAGGGATGCTCAGGTCGAAGCCCATGAACGCCGGGCCGGGCAGGTTGGTCGGCCACCATAGGTGGCCTAAGTGGTCGAGCATCGGCTCCAGCAGCGAGCTGATGAAGCCGCCGATGCACATCAGACCGGGAATATCGTCCTTGTGCTTGAGGTAGCGGTACAGGGCCCAGGGCAGTACCGCCAGGCCGAAGCCGCCGGCCCAGATGGTGAAGATCATGCCGATCAAGTCGTTAGCTAGGTAGTCGGCAGGAACCGGGAGGATCTCCCCCGGTACGATTTGCATCCAGTTTTCGAAAGACATTTTGGCTTACCCGTCTTGTTGTTGGTTGTGGATGGTGAAGTGCATGACTAACCGCAGTCCTTCAGCAGCGTGAGGGCAGCATTGCGGCCCGGCAGGCCACAGATGCCGGCGCTCGGATGGGTTCCGGAACCGCTGAGGTAGAGACCTTTGACCGGGATCTTGTAGCCAGCCAGCCCCTTGGCCGGGCGACCCGCGCCGAAGCGGGTGATGTAGGGGTCGCAGTGGTAGACGCTGCCGTCGATGGCGTGGAAGCGCTTCTCGATATCCGGTGGGCACAGCGGCCGGCGGGCGATTTCCAGTTCTTCGATGCCGTCGTAGATGCGTGCCGAATCCTTGATTACTGACTCGGTGATCTGCTCGCGTGCCTTGTCCCAGCCAATGTGCGGGTCATTCGGGATGAGTCCGGACCAGAACCAGAATGTGTCGTGGCCGGGCGGCGCCATGGCAGGATCGAATTCGGTTGTGATCTGCGACAGGCCGCCGATGATGTCCGGCACCAAGCCACGGATGCAGTCGGTGTAGGCCTTGCGGCCCTGCTCATAGGTTGACCATTGCAGGGTGCCCAGGCGCATGTTGCCGTCCCAGCCCTTGGCCTTGCGCCAGGCGGCGCTGCGGGTCGGCATGATCTTGCCCTTGAGGGCGATGTTGAGCTTGTAGTCAGCGATGCCGCGGTTGGCCGTGGGGATGAACTTGGCCTTGACCTGGGTGGCATGGTCGAGCAGGCCGTCCGGCAGCATGTAGTTGAGCACGGCCTTGGGGCTGAAGGCGGTGACCACGCCACGCTTGGCACGGATCTCCTCGCCGTTCTCCAGTACCACGCCGACCACACGCTCGTTCTCCACCAGCATCCGCTGAACCTTGGCACTGCAGCGCACGCTGCCGCCGTGGGCCTCCAGGCAGCGGATCAGAGCTGCGGGGAAACCACCGGTGCCGCCCTCGAACATGGTCACGCCATACTTCTGCAGCACGCTCAGATAGACCATGGCGAAGGAGCTCAGGTCGGCGCGGAAGTCCATGAACGGCAGACCGGTGAGCAGGCCGGCGCGAACAATGTCGGTCTCGAACAACTCCTCCAGGGTGCCGGCATGGGACCCCGTCATCAGTTTGACGATGGGGCCCAGGTGCTTGAAGTTGCCGACCGCCTTGCTCAGTACCTTGAACATGGCGTTGAAGCCGGGCTTGGTCGGGTTTTCCATTGCCAGCGGCAGGCCGATGCGCAAGGCCGCGTCGGCGGTCTCGGACATTTGCAGCCAGGCTTGGGCGTCCTTCTTGGAGAAGTGGGCGATTTCCGCAGCGGTGCGGCGGGCGTCGCGCCACATGCCGAAGGAGGCCTCGCCGTTGGAGCACAGTTGGTAGTGGCAGGGGTCGATCAGGCGCTGGCGCAGGCCGAACTTCTTCTCCAGCTCCAGCTCGTCGTTGATGGGTGACATACGGAACATCGACGCATGGATCGACGCTTCGTTGATGATGTGCTCGGGCGCCTCGGGCGCCATGGGGTTGGTGCAGGTCATGCCCCCAGGTGTTTGGTGGGCTTCCAGGGCCAGTACCTTAAGGCCGGCCTTCGCAAGGTAGCAAGCTGATACCAGGCCGTTATGGCCTGCGCCCGCCACGATTACATCGATGTCTCGCATGAACTGTCCTCGATATTGAAGTTGTTCTGGGTGCTGCTCATGGCTTGGAGCGAGACCCGCTCCGGCCGTGGTTTCCGTGGTGCTCCAGGACGCCAACTCGGCCACTCACAAACTACTTATATAACGTTCGTTATAGTGGCAAAGTCTACGACCACAAATTTCTGGCTGTCAATCAGCCACCCGTCGCCATTCGGCGCTTTTTTGCCTCTCAGACTTTGAACTGGTTGATCGCAAGGCGCAGAGCGCCGGAGGCGCCATCCAGTTCGCGGGATACCGCGGCCGCGTGGGTGCCGGTGCTGCAGTTTTCCTGGCTCATCTGCGCCACCGCTTCCACGCGGCGGGCGATCATCTGGGTAGTGCGGTCCTGCTCGATCAGCGCCAGGGATACCTCGCCTATCGCGCTGGAAACCAGGCTCGCGCTCCTGAGAATCTCGTGAATGCTGGCGGCAGCGTTCTCCGAGCGAGCCCGGCTTTCGCGGGTGCGGCTGACCACTGCAGCCATGTCAGCCACGGCTTGACGCGCGGACGATTGGATTGCGCCCACCATTTCGCGAATCTCTTCGGCTGAGGTTCGGGTACGCTCGGCCAGTAGGCGGACCTCGTCAGCAACCACAGCGAAACCGCGACCCCGTTCGCCGGCTCGGGCGGCCTCGATAGCTGCGTTGAGGGCAAGCAAATTGGTTTGTTCGGCGACCTCCTTGATCACTGCCACGATGGTCGAGATGCGGTCTGACTCTTTCCCCAGAGCGCTGATGGTGCCGCTGGCTCTGCTGACCTGGTGCACGACCTGATCAGTTTCCTCGGTGGTCCTGTTGATCGCCTGGGCGCCGGAGTCGGCGGCGGAGGCGGCGTCTTCGGCACGGGAACGCACGTCCTGGGCGCTGGCATTGATCTGGCCCAAGGCGGCGCTCATTTCCTCGATGGCGCTGGCGATGTCGGCTGCGGCCTCGTTTTGCTGAGCGGCGCTGTTGGCTACCTGCTGGGCCATGGTGCTGGTTTGCGAGGCCGCCTGGTCGATTCTGCCGGCACCGCCCATCACCTCGACCAGCGCTCGCTGGACTCGTTCGAGCAGCGAGTTGAAGGCACTGGCGGCCTGAGCAACCTCGTCTCGACCTTGGTTGCGGGCGCGCAGCGAGAAGTTGTTGGTGGCACCCACCTCCTCAATGGTCGAGCGCATCTGGTGTAAGGGCACAACCACGCTGCGAACGATAAGAGTGGCGAGAACGCCGAGTACAACCACTGCAGTGCCAAGCACGGAGACGATCTGGATGGTCGCGGTGTTGATGGCCATTTCTCCGGCGCTTTGCGCCTCAGCGGCGGCAGCGACTCTGAGCTTGATCAGCTTCTCCAGCGGCTCGCCGGTGGCGTGGATAGACGCGGCCCAAGGCGTCGTATTGGTCACGAGCTCCAGCGAGTGGACATGGACTTCGTTCCAGTCCTTGGAATCGGCCAGGCTTTGGCCGATCTGCGTCTGCACCTCATTCGCGGCATGGAACTCTTTCCACAGTTCGCTGAATTCTTTCCAGAGCTCCTGTTCTTCCTTGCTCTTTGGCTGGGCGTCATAGGCGTTAAATGCCTGTTCGGCTTGTGCCAGCGCGGCGTGATGACGGTCCAGAATGTCGCCGAACTGGCCGTGGGCTTCGGCCAGTGCCTCGCTCTTGTCGCTCAACGAATCGAAGACCTCTGGACGCCAACTGGCACCTTCCTGCATTGCGGCGATGGAGCTGAGTCGCGCGTTACGAAGGGAACCCAGTGCGTCTACCGAAACTAGGGCGTCGCTGACTTCCTCCATGCTGCTCCCAGCATTGCGGATACCAAGCCAGCCAGCGGAACCGACGATTGCCAGGGTTGCGATGAAGCAAAACATCAGGAAGTACAGCTTTATACGCACGGAGAAATTGCGCACAGGACGTTCCTTTTGCTTTAGGAAAGAGCATTTGGCCGAGGAGGGGATCGGCATTTCGGAGGGAAAGGCTAGGGCGGAGCGGGGTGTGGGGCTTCGTCTCAAGCGACGAATTTTCCAGTGTTGTGCCGGTCGCAATACGAACCGGGCCCCATATGGGGCCCGGTGCGGAGGTCAGACGATCTCGAAGTAGTCGGCCTTGCCGGCCCCGCAATCGGGGCACATCCAGTCGTCAGGCAGATCTTCCAGACGGGTACCAGGTGGGATGTCGTTGTCCGGATCGCCCAGGCTTTCGTCATAGATGTGGGAGCAAAAACTGCATTGCCAGCGCTTCATGTCGGTGTCCTCGATCAGGCGCCCGGATGGACGACGGGTTGGATGGCGAAACCGTGCTGGATCTGCAGGTTGCGCTTCATAAGTTCCGGCTCCAGGACCCGCCAGGCCTTGAGGTGTTGGTAGGAGGGCATGGTCGGAAACAGATGGTGGATGAGGTGGTAGTTGTGGAACTGGCAGACCGGGGTGAGCAGCCACTCATGGCCGAGGCGTACAGAGGTGGCCAGTGTCAGATCCTCCTCCGAGGCCACATCGTCTTTCACATGTGGAAGCCAGAAGAACATGAAACCGACCGACATGAAGGTGATGCGCGCCGGGATGAACCAGAGCAGCAATACTTCCGTGCCGTAGCCGAAGTAGATCAGTGCGGCGACGATCGCCAGCGTAGCGACTGTATTGCGCAGGGCGGCGAGCAGGTGGCGCATCGCGGTTTGATCCTTGGTACGCAGGATGAAGCGCAGGTAGCCATAATCGAGCAGGGCCCAGCGCAGTGGCAGGCTCCACCAGGGGCCGTGCATCCATGCATCCGGATCTTTCGGACCGTTGGTGAATCGGTGGTGCTGGATGTGCGCCCAACGGAAGATGCCGAGGTTGATGTGCGGTGCGAAGGTCGCCACGCCGATGTGGCCTACGAGATCGTTGAGCTTTTGGTTCCTCGCAGCCGAACGGTGCACCGAGTCATGGACCACGGTGAACTGCCAGTACATCAGGAAAGCGTTGAGCGCGCAGGCCCATCCCAGGCTGAGATGGCCGAGTACGGCCAGAACGTTGCTGACAATTACGCCGCCGGTGGAAGCGATCAGTAGCAGCAGGACAGGGGGAGAGATCGCCGGTACCCGATTTAGGGCCGCTATGGCGGCCTGCTTTGCCGGGGGGACGGTGAATCGAGCCAAGGGATTGTTATTGTTGGTCATGGTTCATTCCTCATTACGTGGGCCTTGCGCTTTCGCTCTGTACCTAGCTGACGGGACTCGGTGAGTGAGCCTTCTGCGGGACGGTTCCGGCCTGCAGGAAGGTGTTGATCAGGGGGGCGGCCATTTCGCTCAGTGACAGGCCGTGTACCAGCTGGTTGGCGGCGTGCAGTGAAAGCATCCCGTGCAGCAGACTCCACAGGCCGTGGGCGAACAGCAGGGCGTCGCCGTGCAGCTGCTTCTTGTCAATGGCGTCCTGTACCAGCTCGACGCAGGCGCTGAACAATTCCCAGCGCTCCTCCAGCAGTGACGGGTATTCGGCGAGGTCAGGCTGGCTATCCGAGAAAATCAACCGGTACTTGGCCGGATGGTCGCGGCCGAACTCGAGCAGGCCGAGAAGTGCCGCGCGCAGACGATGGAGCGGATCGGGCTCATCCGGCGGGACGATGGCGGCCTTGAGCTCAAGAATGCAGAGCCGTCGCATTTCAGCGACCAGCGCTTCCTTTTTCGCAAAGTAGCGGTAGCCGACGGTATGGCTCAGACCCACTCGCTTGGCGATCTGGCGAAGGGTGACGCTGTCCATGCCCTCTTCCAGGTACAGGGCCAGCGCCCCCTGAATTAGGGTCTGGCGGATGCTCTCGGTCTCGTCGGCGGAATAGACAGGGCGTGCCATAAGTCACCGTATCTGCGGGTTTGTGGATTCAAATTAGCAACCTTTTACTGTTTTGTTAACAGTGGAAAATTAACTATTTTCCGAACCGTGCGGACGAATTTTTCTTTCAGTTTCGTGCTAACAGTTTGATAAGTAAGGCAATTAAGACTGATCTTTCATGCGGTCCTGGAAGACGAAAATCGTCGCATCCGACGAGCGGAGGGGCAGGGGGCTGGGCGACCCTTGAGTGGTCAGAAATCCGAAAGCGCTTGTAATGAGTCATGACCAAGGTTGAAGAAATAAAGCACCAGGCCATCCTGCTGATGGCCGAGAAAAGCTTCGATGGGGTGTCGCTGCGCCAGCTGGCTAATGCTGTGGGTATCCAGCCGGGATCGATTTACACGCATTACCAGAACAAGCACCAACTGCTGCTCGAGCTGTTCTGCGACTACCAGGAGGATCTGCTGTCCGCCTGGATGGAGCAGGGCCGGTACCTCGATCCGCAGAAGGCCTTGCTGGACTTTGTCGCCGTCTATGTCCGCTTCCATCTGGCGCGCGCGCCGGAGAGTCGTATCGTCCAACTGGATTTTCGTAGCCTTGACCCGCAGGGGAGGGCCGTCGTCGGCAAGCTGAAGATGCAGTACGAGTCCGAATTGGAGGCCATCCTGCGGAAGGGAGTTTCGGTGGGGGCTTTTCGGCTGGCGGATGCCGGCGCAGTGCGGCTGGGCATCCTGTCTCTGCTTCAAGGGATATGTTCGGCTCAGTGCGAGTCCACTATCGGCGACGCATCGAGGGTGGTGGATGTCTGTGTGGTGGCCGCGTTACGCCTGGTGGGCGCAGGTCCAATTTCCTATCAGGCCTAGTTCCGATAGTCGAATCTAGCCCCCATTCCCTCGGGTGACGTCCTTGGGATACGTCGGACCTTCTGGCGATCACTATCCTGAGCGCGCGATCTTGCATACCTTCGCTCAGGCGATGGAGGTCGGCATTGCCAAGGTGCCGATGCAATTCGTCCAAAGCGACGATCTGGGCGTTTCGGTGCGTCGCTAGATTGCGAACTGTCGAGTCATCACTCTCCAGAGGTTCGCAATGACGACTGCAAGCCCCGCACGTAACTGGGATGCCCTGATTCAGCATGACCGGGTACATGGTTCTCTCTACACCAATGAGCAAATCTTCCAGGAGGAACTGGAGAAGATCTGGTATCGCACCTGGGTTTACGTCGGACATGTCAGCGAGGTGCCCAATCCGAACGACTTCGTCCTGAAGTCGATTGGTCCGCAGGCAGTGATCATGACCCGTGATCCTGAGGGGCAGATTCATCTGCTGCTCAATCGTTGCCCGCACCGTGGCAATCAGGTGTGCCTGGAGCACCATGGCAATCGCAAGTCGTTCACCTGCCCGTACCATGGCTGGACGTTCTCCAACAATGGCACCCTACGCGGCTATCCGTTCGCCTCAGGCTATGAAGGCACTGATCGTAGTACGTTGGGCCTTGGCAAGGTCGCGCGCATTGGCATTTATCAGGGTTTCGTCTTCGGCAGTTTCGCCGAGGAGGGACCTAGCCTCGAGGAACACCTCGGCGGGGCTCGCGCCGCGCTCGATGCGTTGGTGGAGACCTCCCCGGAAGGCGAAATCGAGATCACCGCCGGCTTCCTCCAGCACAAGGCCAAGTCCAACTGGAAATTCCTGGTCGAGAACGAGACTGACGGCTATCACCCGCAGTTCGTGCATGCGTCGATTTTCGACGTTGCCTCCAGCGGCATCGGTGACCTCTACAGTGCCGACTCCACTGCCGTGGCCCGCGACCTTGGCGACGGTCATACGGAAATCGACCTGCGACCGGAATTCCGTCGCATCGGCCAGCCGCTTGGCTGGTTCGGTACAACAGAAGATCGCTTGCCCGATTATGTGGCGAAGATGCGTGAGGCCTACGGCGAAGAGCGCGCCAACGAGATCATGATCGATGGCACTCCGCACATCATGATCTTCCCCAACCTGTTCATCGCCGAGATCCAGATCTTCGTCATCCAGCCGCTGTCGGTCGATGAGACCGTTCAGCACGTCACTGCCCTGCAGTTCAAGGGCGCGCCGGATCTCAATCGGCGCATGCGTCAGCAGACCATGGGCTCGGTCGGACCAGCTGGCTTCCTGCTCGCCGACGACTCCGAGATGTACGAGCGGACCCAGCGTGGTGTGCGCATCCGTAATCCGGAATGGAACTACCTGGGGCGCGGCCTGGCGCGCGAGCGCCGCGACGCCGACGGGTACCTGATCGGCGATGCGACCGACGAGGTGACCACTCGTGGCATCTGGAATCACTACCGCAAACTGATGGAGGTCGTATGAGCATGTCCGGCGCCGCTGCGACTGAAGTCGCACTGTTCATGGAAGTTAGTCAGTTCCTCGCCCGCGAAGCCCGATTGCAGGACACCCACGAGTTTGATGAGTGGGAGTCGCTCTGGACTGCCGATGGCGTCTACTGGGTGCCGGCCAATGGCGACGACATCGATCCGGAAACCCAGATGTCGATCATCTATGACAACCGCTCCCGGATTTCGCTGCGTATCAAGCAATTCCACACAGGCAAGCGCCATACCCAGACGCCGCGTTCGCGCCTGGGAAGGGTGCTTTCCAATATCGAGGTCCTCGAGGCCAATGGCGACGAGATCCGTGTCGTCGCTAATGCGATGGTCTTCGAGTCCAGTCTGCGCGCCGACACGGTCTGGTGTACCCGCAACGAATACCTGTTGCGCCGCGAAGAAGGTGGTCTGCGCATGGCCCGCAAGAAGGTGGTGCTGGTCAACAACGACAAGGCGCTTTTTACCCTCTCCTTCCTGATCTGAGTATCGAATGATGAGCCAATCGGAAGTGTTGATAGGCGACGGCGCGGTGCTGCTGGAACTGCAGGACGGCGTTGCGCGCCTGCATTTGAACCGGCCTGAGGCATCGAACGGTCTGGATATCCCCACGCTCCAGGACCTGCAGACGGCCCTGTTGCGTTGTCACGGCGACCGGCGAGTGCGTGTCGTGCTGTTGACTGGCGGTGGCGTCAATTTCTGTGCTGGCGGCGACGTACGAACCTTCCTCACCAAGGGAGAAGACCTGCCCGAATACGTGCGCCAGGCCACCCTGCTGCTGCAGGCCGCGATCAGCGCGATGATCCATCTGGATGCGCCCGTCGTCGCGGCGGTGCAGGGCTTCGCCGCTGGCGGCGGTGGTATGGGGCTGGTGTGCGCGGCTGACATAGTCTTCGCGGCTGAGTCCGCAAGCTTCCTGGCTGGCGCCACTCGCGTCGCCATGGCTCCGGATGCAGGCCTTTCCGTGACCTTGCCGCGTCTGGTCGGCCCGCGTAACGCCGCGCACATGCTGCTGATGAATCCCGTGGTTTCGGCTTCCGAAGCCTTGGCGTTGGGATTGATCAATCAGGTCGTATCTGACGCTGAGTTGCAGGGCGTGGCACTGGCTTATGCGCAGCGCTTGGCGGAGGGAGCGCCGTGTGCGCTGGCCGCGACCAAGCGCTTGCTATGGTCTGGCGTAGGTCTGGGGGTGGATGCAGCCATGCCGGAGGAAAGCCGCACCGTCGCCGCATTGTGCCGCACTGCCGATGTGCGCGAAGGCCTGACGGCCGTGGTCGAGAAGCGCCGGGCGCGTTTCGAGGGGTGCTGACATGCGTTCTCTGGTAGGGCAGCGCGCTTTCGTCACCGGCGGCTCCAAGGGCATCGGGGCAGCCATCGTGCGCCGCCTGGCGGCCGAGGGCGCCAAGGTGGTGATCGCTGCACAAGACATGATCAGCGCCGAACAACTGGCCGATGAGGTTGGTGGGCAGGCCGTCCGCCTTGACGTCACCGATCTGCGTAGGGTGCAGCAAGTGGTGTCCGAGACCGGGCCCTTCGAGATCCTGATCAACAACGCAGGCATCGACCAGCACGGTTTCTTCACTCAAAGCACCCCTGATGAGTGGCGCTACCTGCTGGCGGTCAACCTGGAGGCTGTGTTCGCCACCACTCATGCAGCGCTGCCGGCGATGCAAGAAGCGGGCTACGGGCGGATCATCAACGTCGGCTCCGAGGCCGGCCGCCAGGGCTCACGGGGCGGCTCTGTGTACGCCGCTGCCAAGGGTGGGGTAATCGCCTTCACCAAGTCGATCGCTCGGGAGAACGGCCGCTACGGCATCACCGCAAATGTGGTCGCTCCCGGTCCGGTAGACACGCCGTTGCTGCGCAAGGCGGTGGAGGCAGGGGGAGAACGCCTGCTCGCGGCGATGAAGGGGTCGACGCTGCTGGCACGGCTCGGCGAGCCGGATGAAGTTGCTGCGGCAGTGGCCTTCCTCGCTTCACCGGATGCCGCGTTCATCACTGGCGAGACGCTTGGCGTGTCCGGCGGGATGGGCTGCTGATGGACGATATCCAGTTCAACCAGGCGGTCGAGACAGTCATCGCAAAGGTCCGGGCAGTGTACGGCCGTTGGCGGAGAGACACGTCCATCGAGGACATGCGTCGCGACTGGGACGAACTGTTCTGGTCCGACCGGCTCAGCTGCGAGACTCAGGACCACGTTGCCAACGGTGTGCCAGTGCGCTGGGTACGCGCACTGGAGGCCCGCGAGGAGCGCACCCTGATCTACCTGCATGGCGGTGGCTTCAAGATGGGCTCGTTGACTTCGCATCATGATCTGATGGTGCGTCTGTCCCGAGCCGGCGACTGCCGAGTGCTGGGCGTGGACTACCGGCTGCTGCCGGAGCACCGATTCCCCGAGCCATTGGTGGACGTTCTGGCGGTTTACGACTGGCTGCTCGCCCAGGGTTATGAACCACGGCAGATGGCGCTGGCCGGTGACTCCGCTGGTGGCGGTCTGGCTGCCGCGACGCTGCACGCGCTGCGAGACAAGGGTCGCCCACTGCCGGCCGCTGCCGCGTTGCTCTCGGCGTGGACGGACCTCCACGTCAACGCCGAGAGCTACCGCACCCGCGCCGAACTCGATCCCATCCATCAGCAACCGATGCTAATAGCCCTGGCACGCCAATACCTGGGCGAGAAAGGGAGCTGCAGCGATCCGCTGGCCTCGCCGCTGTGTGGCGACCTGGCTGGGCTGCCGCCGCTGCTATTGCAGGTCGGTGAGCGAGAGGTTGGCTTCGATGACAGTGCGTTATTCGTCGCCAAGGCCCAAATGGCCGGCGGCCAAGCTGAGCTGGAGGTCTGGCCGGACATGATCCACGTGTTCCAGCAGTTCGCCGAGGAACTGCCAGAGGCACGTGCGGCCATCGAACACATAGGCGCCTTCCTGAAAAGGCACTGGATCTGACATGAGGAATTCACTGTGAATATCGGTATCACCGGATATGGCGCCTATATCCCGCGCCTGCGCCTGAGTCGTCAAGCGGTCGTGGCAGCCAATGCCTGGTATGCGCCCGAACTGAAAGCCAAGGGCAAGGGACATCGGACCATGGCCAACTGGGATGAAGACAGCATCACCATGGCGGTCGCCGCAGCACGTGACGCATTGGGTGGTCAGGACGGTCAGGGACGGGTACGCGAGTTGCTACTCGCCTCCTGCAGCCTGCCTTTTGCCGAGCGCCTGAATGCCGCTGTAGTGGCGGAGGCGCTGAACCTGGACGAGTTTGCAGCCGCCTCCGACGTCACCGGCTCGCAATGCGCGGCGCTGGCAGGCCTGTCTCAGGCACTGGCCAGTGCAGCCAGCGCGTCGGGGAACGTTCTGCTGACCGCGGCCGACAATCGTAAGACCCGAGCGGCCAGTGCACAGGAACTCGACTACGGCGACGGTGCGGCCGCACTGCTGATCGGTCGTGAAGGGGTGATCGCCGAGGTGCTCGGCCAGGCTGCGTTGAATGTTGACTTCATCGACCATTTCCGCCAGTACGGGCGGGATATCGATTACTACGGAGAGGAGCGCTGGATTCGCGATGAGGGCGTTAGCCGGATCGTACCCAAAGTAATTGAGCGCGCTCTGAAGGAAAGCGGCGTGGCGGCCGAGACCGTAGACCATTTCATCTTCCCGACTTCGCTTGGGAAGGCGCAGGTGGCGATCGCCTGTGGTCTGCGTGCCGACAGTGTGGTGGATGAACTCGCCGAACAGGTGGGGCACACCGGCGTTGGTCACGGGCTCCTGATGCTGGCGCAGGTATTGGAGCACGCTGAGCCGGGCCAGTTGATCCTTCTGGCTCAGTTCGGTAGCGGCGCGCGGGCGTTCGTCCTGCGCGTTACTGAGGAAATCCGCCGCTTTAAGCCGCGCTGTGGTGTCGCCGGCTGGCTTGAGCGTGGCCGCGAGGAAACCAGCTACACCCGCTACCTCGCCTACAAGGGGCAACTGCAGTTGGAACGTGGCGTGCGCGGTGAGCAGGACAAGAAGACCGCACTGAGCACTGCCTATCGCCATCGTCGCGCCATCCTCGGCCTGGTGGCCGGTCGCTGCCGGGTCAGCGGCGACGTGCATTTTCCGCCGTCGCGGTTCTCCTACACCCCCGACGCGCCTCAGCTCGACAGCCAGGAACCCTATCCGCTCGCTGACCGGCCGGGGCGTGTGCTGAGCTGGTCTGCCGAGTCCCTGTCCTCCTACATGGCGCCGCCTCATCACTACGGTCAGATCGACTTCGAGGGGGGCGGGCGAGTTCTCATGGAGTTCACCGACGTGGCCCGTGGAGATGTGGAAACCGGCATGTCGGTAGAGATGGTGTTCCGCATCAAGGACATCGACGAACTGCGCGGTTTCAAGCGCTATTTCTGGAAGGCGACCCCCGTCCTCAACCCTTCTGACGCAGTGGAGGAGTAAGTCATGCCCGTAGGTATCAAAGACAAGGTAGCGATTCTCGGCATGGGCTGCTGCCGGTTCGGCGAACGCTGGGACGCCAGCCCCGAGGACCTGATGGTGGAGGCCTACAACGAGGCCATGGCCGACGCCGGCATTGCCCCGGAACAGCTCGACGCGGCCTGGTTCTCGACCCACATGGAGGATGTCGGTACTGGCCGCGGCGGCACGCCATTGGGCATCGCCCTGCGCCTGCCCAATATTGGCGTCACCCGGGTCGAAAACTTCTGCGCAGGCGGTTCCGAGGCGATCCGCGCGGCCGTCTACGCCGTGGCTGCCGGCGCCTGTGACATCGCTCTGGCGCTGGGTGTGGAGAAGCTCAAGGACACTGGCTACGGCGGCCTGCCGGTCGCCACCGTGGGGACCTACATCCCGCAGTGGTACCCAGCAGCGGTGGCGCCGGCCAACTTCGCCCAGTTGGCGACTGCCTACCGCGCGCGCCATGGCGTCGAAGCCGACTTGCTCAAGCGCGCGATCGCCCATGTATCGGTGAAGAGCCATGCCAACGGCGCGAAGAATCCCAAGGCGCACCTGCGTAAACCGATCACCGAAGAGCAGTGCCTGAGGGCGCCGATCATCGCCGAACCGCTCGGGCTGTTCGACTGCTGCGGCGTGTCCGACGGCGCAGCGGCAGTGATCGTGACCCGTCCGGACATTGCACGCGCCTTGGGCAAGACCGACCTGGTGACCTTCAAGGCGTTGCAGGTAGCGGTTTCCAATGGCTGGGAGATACAGGGCAACGGCTGGGATGGCAGCTACGTGCATACCGCGCGCATCGCCGCCAAAAAGGCCTACGCCGAGGCCGGTATCAGCCGTCCGCGCGAGCAGATCAGCCTGACTGAAGTACACGACTGCTTCTCCATCACCGAGCTGGTGACCATGGAGGACCTGTTCCTCTCTGACGAGGGCATGGCCGTGCGCGACGTGCTCGACGGTGTGTTCGACGCCGAAGGAAAGGTGCCCTGCCAGATCGATGGCGGCCTCAAGTGCTTCGGTCATCCCGTCGGTGCCAGTGGTATCCGTATGCTCTACGAGATCTACCTGCAGTTGCAGGGACGGGCCGGCGCGCGCCAACTGGCGGACCCGCATACCGGACTGATCCACAACCTGGGCGGGCAGCCGTCGCAGAACGTCTGCTCGATTTCCATCGTTGGCAGGGAAGGACGCTGATGAGCCTGCGTATCGACCATCCCGCACCAGGCGTGTGGCGTTTGCTGATCGATCGCCCGGACAAGCGCAATGCAATCGACCACGATGTTCGCCAGGCGTTGATCGAGGCGCTGGACAGCGCTGTGGCCGACTTGGACTGTCGGGCATTGGTGCTCGGCGGCGTCGACGGCATGTTCTCCGCCGGTGGCGACATTGCCAGCATGTCCGGGCTCGACGAACTCGGGGCCCGGGCGCGGATGCGCCACATCCATGAGTTGTGCAGTCGTCTCCAGAACTTGCCCGTGCCCGTTGTGGCGGCAGCGCAGGGCTATTGCGCGGGGGCCGGCGCCGGGATGGCGCTGCTCGCCGACCTCATCGTCGCCGGTCCGAACAGCAAGTTTCTCTTTCCATTTCTGCGGCTTGGCCTGGCACCGGACTGGGGCCTGCTGCGCACGCTGCCGGCTCGGGTCGGACAGGCCCGTGCCCGGCGCCTGCTGATGCGCGGTGACGCGATCGGTGGAGAAGAGGCGGTGCGTCTTGGCCTTGCCGATGAGTTGGTCGACGACGACGTGATGGAGGCTTCGCTGCGGATGGCCCAGCGATTGGCCGAGCTGCCTAGGGAGGCGTTCGGCCGCATGAAGTGGCGCCTGGCCAACCCTGCGCAGAGTTTCGCGGAGGAGTTGCAGCGCGAGGAGGACGATCAGGCCGTGCTGCTGCTCGGCTCAGACTTCCAGGAAGGCTTCGCTGCGTTCAACGAGAAGCGTGAGCCGCGCTTCCACCTTCGGGGGGAGAGTCGCGATGAGTGACCCGGTGAGTGTGCAGCGCGAGGGCGCTGTGGCGATCCTGCGCCTTGGACGTGAAGAGAAACGCAATGCGTTGGATCTGACGATGCGCGCCGCGATTGCCAGTGCGCTGGATGAGTTGCAGCGCGATGAAACGGTGGCCGTGATCATCATCAGCGGTGGAGACAAGGTGTTCGCTGCCGGGGCTGACCTCAACCTGCTGGTGGACAAGGGAGCCCAGGACGTCGCCGAACTGGACCTGGGCCAGTATTGGGCCCCCTTGGTTCGTTGCCAGAAACCGGTTGTTGCCGCGGTTAGCGGCGTTGCCCTGGGGGCCGGTTGCGAGCTGGCGATGATGTGCGACCTGATCGTCGCGGACCGCACGGCTCGCTTTGGTCAACCCGAAATCCGTGTCGGCATCATGCCTGGTGCCGGTGGCACCCAGCGCTTGCTCCGGGCTGTGGGCAAACCGGTGGCTAGCCTGCTGCTGATGACTGGCGAGACGCTTGGCGCCGAGCGTGCCGCGCAGCTTGGCCTTGTCAGCGAACTGGTCGAAGAGGGTCCAGCCTTGGAACGTGCCTATGCCCTGGCTCAGGTGATAGCTGGCATGCCGCCAAAGGCCTTGCGTGCCATCAAGCGAACCCTCGCGCTTGGTGCTGACCAGCCGCTGGAGGTGGCGCTGGCGCTGGAGAACCGTGAATTCCTGCTGCTGTTCGACACCCAGGACAAAACCGAAGGCATGCGTGCCTTTCTCGACAAGCGCGCACCGAACTACAAGGGGAAATGAGCATGAGCGGCATTCAGAGCATCGCTGTGATTGGTGCCGGCACCATGGGGCGGGGCATCGTCCAGCTGTTCGCTCAGACGGGCCATGCTGTGCGATGTTTCGACGCCGTCGAAGGCTCAGCGGGCAAGGCCGTGGCGTTCGTCGCGGAGATGATCGAGCGAGCGGTAGCCAAGGGTCGATACAGCGCGGAGGAGGGTGCATCCATCATCGGGCGGGTGTCGGCCTGCGAGCGCATTGAGGAGCTGGCGGGATGCGACCTGGCCATCGAGGCGGTGGTCGAAGACCTGACGGTCAAGCGCCAGTTGTTTCAAGCTCTGGAGGAAGTCCTGGGTGAGTCGGCGATTCTAGCCAGCAATACTTCGTCGCTGATGGTCGCGGACATTGCCGCTGCCTGCCGTCGGCCCGAGCGGGTCGCCGGGCTGCACTTCTTCAATCCGGTGCCGTTGATGAAGGTCGCCGAAGTCATTGCCGCTGTGCGCACTTCCGCCGCGACTGTCTCTGCTCTCGAGGTATTGGTGAGCGCCGCCGGCCATCGCGCGGTGGTGGCTGAAGACCAGCCCGGCTTCCTGGTCAATCACGCTGGGAGGGGCCTGTATACCGAAGGTCTCCGGATTCTGGAAGAGCGTGTTGCTGGCGTGGCAGATGTCGATCGCCTGATGCGCGAGGCGGCCGGTTTCCGCATGGGGCCGTTCGAGCTGCTCGACCTCACCGGGTTGGACGTCTCGGGCAAGGTTATGGAGTCGATCTATCAGCAGTTCCATCAAGAGCCGCGCTTCCGGCCCTCCACCCTGGTCGCGCCTCGCATCGCCGCAGGTCTCTTCGGCCGTAAGAGCGGCCGTGGCTGGTATGTCTATGTCAACAATGAGAAACAGGTGCCAGCTTGCCCGACGGTACCCGAGCTGCCTGACAGGCTACGGGTCTGGGTGGATCCGGATGCTGACGAACATGCGAGGCTCTGCGGACTGGTATTCGAAGCTGGTTTGGAACTCGTCGAGTTCTCGCAGAACGCCGATCTGCTGATCCTGCAGTTCTGGGGAATGGATGTCAGTCGCTATTGTGCCGAACACCGTTTGGATGCGACCAAGGCCGTGGCCGTAGACCCATTGCCCAGACTGGACAATCACCGGACCCTGATGCTGTCCAGTATGACTCGCCCAGAGGTGCGCGATGCTGCTCACGCATTGCTGGCGAAGGGGGGTGCATCCGTCACCGTGATCGGCGATAGCTGTGGTTTTGTCGTGCAGCGGGTGTTGGCCACAATCGTCAATATCGCTGCGGATATCGCCCAGCGTGGTATCGCCAGCGTTACCGATATCGAGGATGCGGTACGCCTTGGTCTCGGCTATCCGCTGGGGCCGTTGAGCCTGGGCGACGCCATCGGTTCCAGGAAGGTGATGGAGATCCTCACGCGCATGCATGAGCTGACCGGCGACCCTCGTTATCGCCCCAGCCCCTGGCTCGCACGCCGCGCTTCGTTGGGCTTACCGCTAGTGACGGCAGAGGCGGACCGCACATGACCAGTATCGATATTGAATACTTACGCAAATGGGTTGGCCGCGAACGCGTCCGCCGCGACGTACTTGCGCCGTTTCCGGCCGACGCATTGGCGGCAGCCTTCAATCGCGAGTATCCGCCGGGTCTAGCTGGTGCCCTTCCGCCCACTTGGCAGTGGCTGTACTTCAACGAGCCGGTTCACCAGCGTGACACTGGTTCTGATGGGCATCCCCGGACGGGCAGTTTTTTGCCTCCGGTGCCTCTGCCGCGACGCATGTGGGCATCTGGTGAGTTCTCCTATGAGCATTCGATATGCCTTGGCGAGCCCGCTGAACAACGTTCGGTGGTGAGTGATGTCGAGCTTAAGCAGGGTTCCACTGGCGCGCTGGTATTCGTCACCGTTGAGCATCGCACTGAGCAAAGAGGCGAGCTCTGTCTATTCGAAAAGCAGCATTTGGTCTACCGAGAGATGCCGGCAGGCCCATCGCCGCTGCCCACCGGGGAAACACCACGTGCCGAAGCGGAGTTTCGGGTTCCGTTCGAAGCTGACCCCGTGCTGCTATTCCGCTACAGCGCGCTGACATACAACGGTCACCGCATTCACTACGACCGAAACTACGCCATGCAGCAGGAGCATTATCCAGGGCTGGTGGTACACGGCCCTCTGCTGGCAACACTGTTGGCCGAGCAGGTGGCCAGGCAGTTCCCTCAGGAGCGCATGATCAATTTCCGTTTTCGGGCAGTCCGGCCGGTGTTTGACTTCGATCGGTTGCAGTTGTGCGGACGTCGCAATGGTGACGCGGTGGAGCTTTGGACTGTGAACCAGGACGGCTTCGTGACCATGACCGCAACTGCCACGCTAGGAGTAACGCCATGAGCCGAACTGCGCCAGTCTGGCGCTCGTTGATATTCGTGCCCGCTCATGTCGGAAAGTTCGTCTCCAAAGTACACGAGCGTGGCGCGGATGCCTGCATCCTCGATTTGGAGGACAGCGTGCCACTCGCGCACAAGTCCGAGGCTCGCGCCGTTGCCCAGGTAGCCTCACGTGCCATCGATGACCGTGGAATGGACGTGCTGGTGCGCATAAATACGCTGGAGACCGGTGGCCTGGACGATCTGCAGGCGATTGTCAGCCCTGCGTTGCGGGCTGTGGTCGTGCCCAAGGTGGCCTCCGCTGAGGCGGTGCGTGTGATAGCCGCGCTGCTCGAACGTATGGAGCCAGAGTTTGGCGTTCCGGATGGGCAGATCGGCCTCATCGCGCAGATCGAAGACGTGGCGGCACTGCCAATGCTCGACGAGATCGCTACGTCATCGCCTCGCCTGTTGGGGATGAGTCTGGGGCCCGAGGACTTCTGCGTGTCCGCAGGTATCGAGCCGGTGCCGGAAACACTCTATGGGCCTAATCAGCAGGTGGCCTTCGCCTGCCGCCGCGCCGGCATTTTGCCGTTCGGTTTCCCAGGCTCCATCAGCGATTTCAGCGACCTGCAGGGCTTCCGCGAGACCGTCGTAAAGGCGCGCCAGCTGGGCATGGTAGGTGCCTTCTGTATCCACCCTGCCCAGGTCGCAGTGCTCAATGAGGTGCTGACTCCCAGCAGCGCGGAAGTTGAGTTTGCCGAGGGGGTGCTGGCCGAACTCGATCTTGCTCTCGCCGAAGGCCGCGGAGCTTTCGCCTACCGTGGCCGGATGATCGATGCCCCGGTTATCGCGAGGGCGCAGGAGGTACTTGCCCGCCACCGTGCCATTTACAAGCGCCGCATGCCGGCGGTTGACCACTGATGTTTGGAGTTCGACCTATGTTGAAGATTTCCGCGTTGCCCAATGTGTCGGACATGCTGAATCTGCTGGTGCAGTTGCGCTGCGTGTTGGATCAGGCCACTACCGCGCTAGCACGAGGCTGCGCAAAGGGCGCAGGTCTGGACGCCGATCTGCTCGACGCGCAGCAGGTAGCCACTTTCGAGCTGGCCTGGGCCAGCGCTGAACTGCTGGCAGCTCAGCGTTCATTGGAGGCACTGGAAGGAGGGGCTAGCGAGGTCGACCAGCATCTGGTCAGGGTATTTGCCTTGGAAGCGGTTTCCCAAGTGCGCAACCGCTTGGAGGGTGTACTGGCCGAGCTGGACATGGACGATACGGCGTTACAGGCGCTTGCCGCAGATCCGCGACTGCGCGCCTGGCGTCGCACGCTGCTGTCAGGAGAAGCGCTGCAGTACACCGCTGGCATGCTGGCTGAGCGCCCCGAGGAAATCGGACGGGTCGATATGAGCGGCGATCTGTCGCTCATCCAGGACCAGTTCCGCCGCTTCGCCGCTGATGTCGTGGCGCCCCTGGCCGAGCAGATCCATCGCCATGACCTGATCGTGCCTGACCAACTGCTAAGTGCAATGCGCGACATGGGTGTATTCGGCCTGTCGATTCCCGAGCAATACGGCGGCAGCGCGGTGGAGGGCCAGGATGAAACCCTTACCATGATCGTGGTCACCGAGGCATTGTCCGAAGCCTCGCTGGCGGCTGCCGGCAGCCTGATCACTCGCCCGGAAATCCTTTCGCGCGCGCTGCTCGCCGGCGGCACCGAGCAACAGAAGCAGCATTGGCTGCCGCGCCTCGCGGAGGGCGATCCGCTGTGCGCCATCGCCATCACCGAGCCGGATTACGGATCGGACGTTGCTGGCCTGACCCTGCGTGGCACACGTTGCGAAGGAGGCTGGCTGCTCAATGGAGCGAAGACCTGGTGCACCTTCGCGGGCAAGGCCGGGGTACTGATGGTCGTGACTCGTACCGATCCGGACCGCAGCCTCGGGCATCGTGGCCTGAGTCTGCTGCTGGCGGAGAAGCCGTCCTATGATGGCCATGAATTTGACTATCACCAGCCCGGCGGTGGCCGTTTGAGCGGCCGAGCCATCCCGACCATCGGATACCGCGGCATGCACTCCTTCGACCTGTCGTTCGAGAACTTCTTCGTGCCGGACGCCAACGTCATCGGCGAACAGCAGGGGCTCGGCAAGGGCTTCTACTACACCATGTCCGGTATGACTGGCGGACGCATGCAGACCGCCGGGCGTGCCAGCGGCGTTATGCGCGCGGCGCTGCTTGCAGCCATCCGCTACGCCGGCGAGCGCAAGGTCTTTGGTGCGCCCCTGGCGAATTATCCCCTTAGCGCTGCCAAGCTGGTGAAGATGGCCGCGCGCTACGCGGCTAGCCGCTACCTCGCCTATTCGGTAGGACGCCGGCTGGCGCAGGGCGGGGCGAGCATGGAGGCCAGCTTGGTCAAGCTGTTCGCCTGCCGCAGCGCCGAACTGGTTACCCGCGAGGCCCTGCAAATTCACGGTGGTATGGGGTACGCGGAGGAGGTAGCGGTCAGCCGCTACTTTGTTGATGCACGGGTGCTGTCGATCTTCGAGGGCGCCGAAGAAACTCTGGCGCTGAAAGTGATCGGCCGCAGCTTGCTGGAGGCGGCGCTCGGCGCCGATGCTGCCTGATGGACGGGGCAATACTCAAAGGACTGCGGGTGATCGAGGCTTCTGCCTTTGTGGCGGCACCGCTGGGCGGAATGACCTTGGCACAGCTTGGCGCCGAGGTGATACGCATCGATGGCCTCCAGGGTGGCCTGGATTACCGCCGCTGGCCGGTGAGCGATGACGGTACCAGCCTGTTCTGGGCGGGGTTGAACAAGTCCAAGCGTTCTGTTTGCCTGGACTTGGGCTCGCCACAAGGTCGGGAGCTGGCGCGGGCGCTGATTGTCGCTCCCGGCGAGGATGCTGGCATCCTGCTTACCAACCTGCCACCGCGTGGCTGGCTGGACTATGAAGCGTTGCGGACGGAACGTCAGGATCTGATCCAGCTGACCGTGCAGGGCGACCGGAGTGGAGGTTCGGCGGTGGACTACACCGTCAATCCGCGTCTTGGTCTGCCCTATCTGACCGGCCCGCAGGCAACGGAAGGAGCGGTCAACCATGTCCTACCCGCCTGGGACCTGATCACTGGGCAGATGGCTGCGCTCGGCCTGCTGGCCGCCGAACGGCAGCGGCGCCGGCAAGGCACTGGTCAGCATGTCAAGCTGGCACTGGAGGATGTCGCACTGGCGGTGATGGCACATCTGGGCTTTCTGGCAGAAGCGCAGAATGGGCAACAACGCCAGCGTTATGGCAACGATCTGTTCGGAGCCTTCGGCCGCGATTTTTTGACTGGTGACGGTGAGCGCATCATGGTGGTCGGCCTGACGCTTAAGCAGTGGCGCAACCTGTGCGAGGCCACCGGCATTGTCGAGCAGGTGCGTTTGCTGGAAACACGTCTTGGCGTCGACCTGAGTCTGGAGGGGGAGCGCTTCCGTGCCCGTGAAGAACTCGCGGCGCTGATCGCCCCCTGGGTGGCGGCACGCACCTTGGCACAACTGCGCGAGGCATTCGACAGCTGCAGCGTGTGTTGGAGCCGCTACCAGAGCGTGAGCCAGCTGTTGCACGAGGACCCGGCCTGCTCCGAGGCCAACCCAATGTTCAGGCAGCTCGATCAGCCTGGGATCGGCCCTGTACTCAGTCCGGCCATTCCGTTGCGTTTCGATGAACAACGCCTTCCTGCGCAGCCCGCGCCGCGTCTGGGCGCCGATACAGAGGCAGTACTGACCGAACTTCTCGGACTGAGCTGTGCCGAGGTGGGACGGTTGCACGATCAGGGCGTAGTGCGCTGCGCCTGAGGTCGCTCTGGGTTCGTCGCAACCGACGATGCGCAGGCCACCGGCTACCGGCGAGCATGGCTGGGAGCGTGAAATACAGCCAACGCACAGGTAGCAATCATGTCTTCACAGAACGAAACCACTGTTGTCGTCGGTGCCGGTCATGCCGGCGCCGAACTGGTGGCGGCGCTGCGTCAGCAGGGCTATGCCGGACGCATCATCCTTATCGGCGACGAACCTGAACTGCCTTACCGGCGGCCGCCGCTTTCTAAGGCCTATCTTTCTGGAGAGGTAGACCGGGACTCGCTGCAGATCCGCAGCGCGACCGCCTATGACAAGCTGCAGGTCGAGTGCTGGACCGGTACTGAGGTCTGTGCCATTGATCGTCAGCAACGCAGTGTGATGCTCGGCGATGGCCGTACCCAAGGGTACGACCATCTGGTCCTCGCCACAGGGGGGCGGCCGCGCCGCTTGACCGATCCGGCAGCGCAGAAGGCAAACGTGCATTACATCCGCACCCTGGCGGATATCGATCGGCTCAAGGCTGACTTCGTCGACGGTCGTCGGCTGCTGGTGATCGGCGGCGGGTACATCGGCCTCGAGGCCGCTGCGGTGGGGATCAAGAGTGGCCTGGCTGTGACTGTACTGGAGGCGGCCCCGCGCCTGCTGGCAAGGGTCGCGGCGCCGGAAATTTCTGCCTTCTACGAGCGTGCCCACAGTTCACGCGGCGTTGATGTCCGTACCGCTGTCAGTGTGGAGTCTTTCGGCGGCGACGAGCGCGTGGAGTCTGTACGCCTCAGTGACGGCAGCGAGTTGCAGGTTGACCTGGTCATCGTCGGCATTGGCATCCTGCCGAACGATGATTTGGCTCGCGAAGCAGGCCTCGAGGTCGACAATGGCATCTTCGTGGACTCCTATGCAAAAACTTCGATTGATCCCAGGATCCTGGCTGTCGGAGATTGCGCGCGTCATGTAAACGGGTTTCTCGGCAAATTTGTCCGCATTGAGTCTGTGCCCAGCGCCCAGGAGCAGGCTCGCACGGCTGCGGCGACTATTTGCGGAAAGCCCGTGGCACATGTCGCAGTGCCCTGGTTCTGGTCAGATCAGTTTGACCTCAAGCTGCAAATGGTCGGTCTCTCGGAGGGTTACGACAAACTTGTGCTGCGTGGCGATTTGGCGTCCGAGTCCTTCAGTGCCTTCTATTTGCGCGGGAACGTAGTGTTGTCAGCGGACGCGGTCAATCGCCCGCAGGACTTCATGGTGGCCAAGCGTCTTGTGGCGGAGCGTGTGTCGGTCAATCCGCAGGCGCTGGCTGATGAAAGCATCGCACTCAAGTCGTTGCTCGGTTGAGGTCAGGAGGTCGAATCATGCCGAAGGTTATTTTCATCGAGAGCTCGGATGTTCAGCACAGCGTGGAGGCCCCAGCGGGGTGCTCACTGATGCAGATCGCGGTGGACAACATGGTGCCCGGTATCGATGGCGAGTGTGGTGGCGCTTGCAGCTGCGCCACCTGCCATGTGTACGTTGATCCTGCCTGGCAGGAGCGCCTGCCGCCGCGTAGCGGCGATGAAAACTTCATGCTCGAAGGGGCGTCAGCGGTCGGCGAAAGCAGCCGCCTGAGTTGCCAGCTGAAGATGCGCGAGGAGTGGGACGGGCTGGTGCTGAGGATTCCCGCGACTCAGGGCTGATCGCTGCGTATCGCTTGCGAAACGATAGACCCGACGAGCTATCGCCATTCATACAAGAATAAGAAGGTTTCGCCATGCTGGAGCTTTACACGCAGCCGCCTGCCGGTCTAATCATGCCTGCCACCGCCCAGCTATGGACGACACTGATATACGGCGTCGGTGCGTTGCTGTTCATTTTCTTGGCCATTCGCCTCGCACTGCGCGAGCGCTCAGTGCTGCCGCTGCTGATGATTTTGGGCGCGGCACTGACTGTCTACTTGGAGCCCATCGTCGATGTACTAGGCAACGCAGTGCATCCCCAGATGGGCCAGCTTAATCTTTTGACCACAAATGGGCATCCCGTGCCTTGGGCTGTACTGATCGGTTATCTCTGGTACTTCGCTGCCTGTCCTCTACTGTGCTATTCGATGCTGAAGCAGCGCGCCTTGAGCCAGCGTTTCGTCTGGTGGACGTTCGCATCGGTGGTGGCCGGGGCCTCGGTGGTCGAGCAGATTCCACTGCACTTTGGGGTCTGGGTCTATTACGGCGAACAGCTACCCAAGATCGGTTACATGCCCATCTGGTGGATTTTCGCCAACGCGGCGGCGGTCCTGGTGCCCTTCATTCTGGTCTACAAGCTGTTTCCTATGCTGTCGGGTCGTCGCCAATGGCTGCTTGTTCCACTTATGCCGTCAGGCGCCTTCATGGGCCATGCCGCCGCCGGCTGGCCGATGTACAACCTGCTGGGAACTGACACCGCCGCGCTGCCCGCTGTTGCGCTCTATCTAGGAACGCTGTCCACCGTGGCCCTATCGGTATTGATGGTCTGGCTGTTGATGGTCGTTACCGACATCCCCCCTCGCCATGTTTTGGCTAGCTCGGCCATTCAGAACCGGCAATTTGGCGCGGTCCGAGATCGCTGAATGGGAGTACCTGGAAGGGCCGTTCATTTAGACCGACAGCGTCTTAAGGAACGTGGTGACAATGCGGCGCGATCGCGTTTCGATTGCTGCGGTTGAGAGCGGTTCCAATTCGACCCGATAAGTTGAGCGCAGCAAGTCCAGCCCGAGGATCATGCCCATCAGCAGTTCTGCCTGTTCCAGCGGGTCTGGGCAATGGATGATTCCCTTGTCGGCAGCCGCCCGCAGATAGTCAGCGAGCACCTGGTGCGCACGTTCCGGGCCATTGCGATAGACCGCCTCGAGGTCCTGGCTGCGTTGCGGGATCGCACCCATTACCAGGGTCAGCTGGCGATAGTGCTCACTGCGGATGTAGTGAGCCATGGCATTGGCGAGCGCACACAAGCCGTCTTGTAACTCCTCCGGCCCCCCGGGCTCTTCGTCCAGCGACTGGTAGACACTGGTGGTGTCTGCCACAACGACGGCTTGAAGGAGTTCGTGTCGATTGGCATAGCGCGCATACAGGGTGACCTTGGAGACCTCTGCCTCGTAGGCGACCCGTTCCATCGTCAGAGCCTGTGGGCCTTCGGAGAACACAATTTTCCGGGCGGCCTGGAGGATGTCCTCGCCTTTTTTTTGGCTGACCGGTCGGCCAGCCTTCTTCACGGGTTTGTCTGTCATGTGGCATCCAGATGGGGATTTCCAGGCCGTTGAATAGTTGCGCATTGTGCAGGATGGCGCGGAAAAATAATTAATGTACGATACGTTCACTAATTATGCCTCCGGGAGATTTTCTCCATGCGTGTCTTGCTGCCATTGCTTCTGTCGTTCATTGCCGCAGCGCTGGTCGGGTGTGGCGACGCTCGCAGCTCAGTTGTGATCGCTACGCCGCCGCCCTTCGTCAAGACCGAGCCTGTGAAGGTCAGCGCCGCTTCTAGCCTTGGCCTGTCAGGCATCGTGCGAGCGCGAACCGAGTCGCCCTTGGCGTTTCAGGTGGGCGGCCGGATAACCGCACGCAAGGTCGACGCGGGCAAGGCAGTTGCTGCCGGCGATGTGCTTTTTGAGCTGGACAGGCGTGATCTCGAACAAGCGGTACGTGCTGCAGAGGCGACCCTGTCGGCGGCCCAGTCAGCCTTCGATGCGGCAAATGCCGATCTGATCCGACACCGCCAACTGGTGGTCAAGCACTTCGTCAGCGCCCAGGCGTTGCAACTGACAGAGGATGCCGTGCGGCAGGCCAGTGGGCGCCGCGATGCCGCTCATGCTCACCTGAACCAGGCGCGCAATGCACTTGGCTATGGTCGGTTGCGAGCACCAGCGGACGGCGTGCTGATGGATGTCTCCGGGGAGGTCGGCCAGGTGGTGGCAGCCGGTCAGGGTGTTGCTGTCCTAGCGCAGTCCGGCAAGCGCGAGGTGGAGGTGTATTTCCCGGAGCGCGTAGTACCGCCGGCGACCGGTGAAGTGCTGCTGGACGAAGTGGGCTTGGCGCTGACATTGCGGGAGAAGGCCGGTGCTGTGGATCCACTCAGCCGAACCCTGCGTGCTCGCTACACCCTCGACGGGCCATCCGACAAGCTGATGCTGGGTAGTGTTGTGCGTGCGCGCTTTCGCAATGAAGCCGCAACATCGGAAGTTTTCAGCGTGCCATTGGCGGCTATCAGCGAGCGAGGCACGGGCCCACGTATCTGGCGGTTCAGTGATGGCCAGGTCCGATCCGTACCGGTATCGATCCTGGCGCTGGATACCGATCAGGCACAAGTGAGTGGTCCGTTGCGCGCGGGCGATCACGTTGTGGCGCTGGGTACGCACTTGCTGACGGAGAACATGCGCGCGCGGGAGCTGGCCCGATGAGTTTCCCAAATCTGTCCGCGCTGGCCGTGCGCGAGCGCGCGGTCACTCTGTTCCTGCTCATGTTGGCTATCTGCGCAGGGGTGTATGCGTTCCTCGAGCTGGGTCGGGCCGAGGATCCGGCTTTCACAGTGCGGGCCATGATCGTTACCGTACGCTGGCCGGGGGCGACCCCCGACGAACTGCAGACCCAGGTGGTCGACCGTCTGGAGAAACGCATCCAGGAGGTCGAGCACCTCTACAAAATCGACACCACGATTCTCCAGGGACAGGCTCACATCCAGGTGGAATTCGAGGACTACACCACCAAAGCGCAGGTGCTCGACCTGCAGTACCAGGTTCGCAAGCGTATGGAGGAAGAGGCCTCCAGCTTGCCGGTCGGAGTGATAGGGCCGACGGTGAACGATGATTTTGGCGATGTCTATTTCAGCCTCATTGCGCTGACCGCCCCGGGCATGCCGCTGCGCGAACTGAGTCGCGAGGCAGAACAGCTGCGCGACCGCCTTCAGCTGTTACCCGGCGTGCATAAGGCACAAGTCCTTGGCGAGCGGCAGGAGCGGGTATTCATCGAATTCGACAACGCACGCCTGAGCAACCTTGGCATTTCACCCGAGGCAGTGTTCGCGGCTATCGACGCCAACAACCGCCTGCTGCCCGCCGGACGCATGGAAAGTCGCGGCCCGCGTCTGTATCTGCGGCTGGACACCGACCTTTCCGATTTGGACAGCCTGGCTGCGGTTCCATTTGAGGTCGGCGGGCGCCTGCTCAAATTATCTGACATCGCCATGATCCGTCGCGGCTACGAGGACCCGCCCAGCTATCTGGTGCGTTCACAGGGGCAGGAAGCCCTGCTGCTGGGCGTGGTCATGGCCGACGGCGCCAACGGCCTGGCGCTCGGCGAGCAGCTCGCCAGCTTTATCGAGACGGAGCGTCAAGCCCTGCCGCTAGGCATGTCCCTGAACATCCTGACCAATCAGGCCGAAGTCGTCGCCAGTGCGGTCAACCTGTTTCAGATCAAGTTCCTGATCGCCGTGCTGGTGGTGGTCGCCGTTAGCGTCTTGGCCATCGGCTGGCGGGCGGGGTTGGTGGTCGGCATTGCAGTGCCGCTCACGCTATGCATCTCCTTCGTGGTCATGCTGACCATGGATATCAACCTCGACCGCATCACCCTGGGTGCGTTGATCATCGCACTTGGTCTGCTGGTGGACGATGCCATCATCGCTGTGGAGATGATGCTGGTGAAGATGGAGGCCGGCTACCACCGGGCCCAAGCAGCCGCCCATGCCTGGACGGTTACCGCGGCGCCCATGCTGTTCGGCACTCTAATTACGGTGGCGGGATTCCTGCCGATCGGCTTTGCCCACTCATCGGTGGGCGAGTATGCCGGCAATCTGTTCTGGGTCCTGTTGATTGCACTGACGGCGTCGTGGCTGGTAGCGGTGATCTTCGTGCCTTATCTCGGCGTCAAGCTGCTGCCAGAGGTCCGGCTAAAGGGCGTCGAGCATGGGCAGTCTTATCAGACCCCGGGATACCGACGACTTCGACGGTTGGTGTCCTGGTGCGTGCGGCGGCGCAAGACGGTGGTCGCCGGGACGCTTGGGCTACTGGCGCTGTCGATGTGCGCCATGGTTTTCGTGGTGCAAAAGCAGTTCTTCCCAATTTCCGACCGCCCTGAGGTGATGATCAGCGTCTACATGCCTCAGGGCAGCAGCGTGGCCGCAACCGATGCGGTGGTACACAAGCTGGAGGCATTGCTCGTGCCGCTCGATGAGGTGCGCAGCTATTCCTCCTATACCGGAGCCGGCGCGCCACGTTTCTTCATCACCGCGAATCCCGAGATGCCCAACTCAGCATTCGCCCGGATCATTGCTATCGCTGACGATGCTAATGCGCGCGACCGAGTTATGGCGCGTGTCCGGCAGGCGGTGGCTGAGGGAGCGTTTCCCGAAGCACGTATTCGAGTGGTTGGTCTGCTGTACGGAACGCCAGTGAACTGGCCCGTCGAGTTGCGGCTGGTCGGGCCCGATCCGTTGGTCTTGCGCGAGATCGGTCATCGCGTGAGGGATGTCATGGCGGCTCACCCGAACATGGTCGAGCCACACCTGGAGTGGGACGACCGGGTGCCAGTGCTGCACCTAGCCATGGATACCGAGCGCCTTCGCCTGATGGGGCTGACCCCGCAAGCTGTATCGCAGGCACTACAGTTCCAGCTGGATGGTCTGACCGTCACCAGCCTGCGGCAAGACATCCGTACCGTCGACGTGGTGGCGCGACTGCAGCAGCCTGCCGGCCGTTTCGACGCCGATCGCCTCGCCGCACTGGAGATCACCACGCCCGATAATCGAAAACTGCCCCTCAGGCAGCTTGGCAAGTTCGAGATTCGCTTTGAGGAGTCGATGGTCAAGCGCTTCATGCGTCAGCGCTCGCTGACCGTCCAGGGCGAGGTGGCTGGGGCGCAGGCCAGTGACGTGAGTAATGCATTGTGGGCGCAACTGGCGCCGCTACGCGCGGAGCTTCCTGCGGGCTATCGGTTACTGCTCGCCGGCACGGTGGAAGCCTCGGAGCGAGCGAATGGTTCGATTGAAAAGCTGCAGCCGCTGATGATCGCCATCATGCTGATACTCATTATGCTGCAGATGAGGTCGTTCTCCGGGGCCTTCATGGTTGCGGCTACCGCGCCGTTGGGCTTGATCGGCGCGGCGCTCGCCCTATTGCTTTTCCACCAGCCTTTTGGCTTCGTCGCCCTGTTGGGGTTGACCGGGCTGGCGGGAATAATGATGCGCAACACGCTTATACTGACCCAGCAGGTGAACGATAACTTCGCAGCAGGCATGGAGGCTTTTGAGGGGGTGGTGGAGGCTGCTGTGCAAAGAGCCAGGCCTGTGGTGCTGACTGCATTGGCGGCGGTACTGGCCTTCATTCCGCTCACCCATGACGCCTACTGGGGGCCTCTGGCCTATGTGCTGATCGGGGGAGTCGCGGTTGGCACCTTGATCACTCTGCTGCTGGTGCCTGCGTTGTATGCCCTGTGGTTCCGTATTGGCACGGTGGCATTCGGCGCAGGAGTCGCAGCAGCGGTGTGAGCATGTAATACGGCTAGCCCAAAAGCCGTGGCTGTGGCCAAAAAAAAGCCAGGCCCAAACATCGGCCTGGCTAGAGAAACGGGAAAATGCGTCGGTAGGATCAGAGGGCGCGGCCAATGAGTTCTTTGAGAATCTCATTGGAGCCGGCGTAGATTGGCTCGATGCGCGCGTCGACGTACATGCGGGCGATGGGGTACTCGAGCATGTAGCCGTGACCGCCGAACAGCTGCAGGCAGCGGTTGACCACCTCGCACTGCTGTTCGCTGATCCACCACTTGCTCATGGAGGCGATGTCGGTGGTGATGGTGCCGTCCAGGTAACGCTCAATGGCGAAGTCGGCGAAGATCCGCGCAACGGTGGCTGCCGTCTTCACCTCTGCCAGCTCGAAGCGGGCATGCTGCAGGTCGATCAGGCGCTTGTCGAACATGGTGCGGTCGCTGGCGTAGTCACGCGTTACACGGAAGGCATGTTCCATCACGGCGGCGCAGTTCACTCCGGTCAGGGTGCGCTCGTAGGTGAGGTCGCGCATCATCTGGTAGAAGCCCTGGCCTTCGACGCCACCGAGCAGGGCGTCTTCCGGTACCTCACAGTCCTCGAAGAACAGCTCGCAAGTGTCGGAACCATGCAGGCCGATCTTCTTCAGGCGCTGGCCGACGCGAAAACCGGGCGTGCGGGTTTCGAAGATGAACAGCGAGACACCCTTGGCCTTTTCCTTGGGATTGGTCTTGGCTGCCAGCACCAGGATGTCGGCGGTCGAACCGTTGGTGATGAAGGTTTTGGCTCCGTTGATGAGGTAGCGGTCACCTTGCTTGATGGCGCGGGTACGCATGTTCTGCAGGTCGGTGCCACCATTGGGCTCGGTCATGCCCATGCCGGCGATGTACTCGCCGCTGGCAAGCTTCGGTAGGTAGCGCTGCTTCTGCGCTTCGGTGCCGTAGCGCTGGATGTAGTGTGCGGCGATCACATGGATTTGCTGCCCGCAGCGGAAGCTGGAGTCTCCAGCCAGGCAGAGTTCGTGGGCCAGCACGGCTTGATGGGCGAAGGTGCCGTCGGAGCCGCCATACTCACTGGAGATATCAGGGAGCAGGATGCCGGCCGCCCCTGCCTTGAGCCAGACTTCTCGATCGGTTGCCCCCTGGGCGTACCAGTGTTCCTGATGTGGGGTCACTTCCTCGGCGGTGAAGCGTCGGGCCAGGTCTTGCAGTGCCAGAAGCTCTTCATTCATCCAGCGGGGTTGGTAGCCGTCGATCATAGTAATGTCCATGCGGTGCGTTGGGCTGATGGACAAATCCTAGGTAGGTAAGCGGGGGTTCAGTGTCGTCGTTTACGACGATTTCCATTGACGACAGATTGATGATGATGGCCTCAGTCCAATGGTAGAGAAGCCCCTATGTCAGTCGTCCAGGCACCGATTCTTCCCCCAGAGTCTCTGACGCCCCAACTTGCGGCGGATATTCAGCGGATTTTCGAGGCGCAGCGATCGGTCGCATTGCGCCTGCGCAGTTCGACCGTCAGCGAGCGAATCGCCAAGCTGAAACGGCTGCGTGCGGTATTGCTGAGCTATCGCGAGGCGATCGTTGAAGCGGCGGCCCGGGACTTCAAGCGCCCGCCCGTAGAAGTCGACTTCACCGAGCTGATGCCGGTGATCATGGAAATTTCCGATTGCTGCCGAAGACTCGGCAAGTGGCTGAGGCCGAAGCGCGTGAGTCCATCCCTGATGATGCTCGGCACGCGGGCATGGGTACGCTATGAGCCGCGCGGACGCTGCCTCATCATCGCCCCTTGGAACTATCCGGTGACCCTGACTCTCGGGCCGCTGGTCCCGGCGATTGCTTGTGGCAATACGGTAATGATCAAGACCTCGGAAATCGCGCCGCACCTCTCTGCGGTGCTGGTGAAAATCGTCCGGGAAGTTTTTGACGAGACAGAAGTAGCCATTTTCGAGGGCGACGCGACAGTTGCCGAAGCGCTGCTTGAACTGCCCTTCGATCACTGCTTCTTCACCGGCGCCCCCGCCATTGGCAAGCTGGTCATGGGGGCTGCGGCGAAGAATCTCACCAGCGTGACCCTAGAGTTGGGGGGGAAATCCCCCGTTGTTGTGGATCGCAGCGCCGACGTCGCGCTGGCGGCCAAAACCATTGCCTGGGGCAAGTTCATCAACAGCGGGCAGACCTGTATCGCGCCCGATCACATCTACGTTCACGAGTCGGTGCGCGAGCGGTTCGTAGAATGCGTGTGCGCGCATCTGGATGCCTGGTACGGCGAAGGTCTGGCGGCCAAGGATGCACCGTTGTCGCGGGTCATCAACGTTCGCCATACCCAGCGTGTTGCGGGTCTCATTGACGACGCCAAGCGACGAGGTGCCCGCGTGTTGTATGGCGGCGAAGTTGACGTCGACGCCCATTTCGTTTCGCCGACCTTGCTGGGCGACCTGCCAGACGACGCGCGCATCATGCAGGAGGAAATCTTCGGCCCGCTGCTGCCAATTCTCCCCTTCGCCCAGCTGGAGGATGTGATCGAGCGGATCAACGCTGCGCCCAAGCCGCTGGCGCTCTACGTCTGGACACGTGACCAGGCAAGTGCAGACGCGCTGATCGAGCGCACCAGCGCAGGCGGTACCTGCGTCAATCACGTGGCCGCGCACTTCCTGCATCACAACCTGCCGTTCGGAGGGGTCAACAATTCCGGGATCGGCAGCTACCACGGTGAATGGGGGATTCGCGCCTTTTCCCATGAGCGCGCCGTCCTGCAGACCCAGGTACTGCTGGCCAGGATGTTTTTCCCGCCCTACAAGCCACACGTAAGAAAAGTCTTGGGTTGGATACTAAAACACCTCTGATCGCACCCATAACAAGCACAATCGTGTTCCGCCACACGGGCCGGAGCCAACTGTCATGAGGCCACTGAAATGAGTGACAAGCCATCGCTGTACCCCGGTGCGCACGCTGCGCACGCTCCCGACAAAGCCGCCGTGATCATGGCCGAAACGGGAGATACGCTGACCTATGGGGCTCTGGATACCTATGCCAATCGACTCGGCCGCCTCTATCAGTGGCTCGGCCTGAAGCCGGGCGACCATGTCGCCTACTGCCTGGAAAATCGCCTGGAATGCCCGGTCGTGCAGTGGGGAGCCCATTATGCTGGCCTCTACTACACCTTCATTAGCACCCGTCTGACCGGAGCGGAGGCCGCCTATATCGTGGCGGACTGCGAAGCCCAGGTACTGTTGGTCACTGCAAAGACAGCGCCGGCTATCCTGGAGGCGGTTCGCGCGCTGCCGAGGCCGCCGCAGATCTACAGTCTGGATCCTGTCGCAGGAGTGAAACTGTTTGACGACGCCCTGTCAGCATTTGACGGTAGCCCGATCCGGGGGGCGGTGGAGGGCAGCGAAATGCTCTACTCGTCTGGCACCACGGGGCGTCCGAAAGGGGTCAAACCGGCGTTGAGCGGATTACCGCTAGGCAGTACCGCGGTCATTGCCGGGCTCATGCAACGCGGCTTCGGTGTGGGTCCAGACTCCGTCTATTTCTCTCCCTCGCCGTACTACCATGCTGCGCCGATGAAATGGGGGCAGGGCGTGACCATTCTAGGGGGAACCCTGGTGATGGCCGAGCGCTTCGATGCGGAAAATTCACTGAAAGCCATCGAGCGACACAAGGTGACCCATTCGCAGTGGGTGCCCACCATGTTCCATCGTATGCTGGCACTGCCCAGCGAGGTGCGCGAGCGCTATGACCTATCGAGCCAGAAGGTTGCAGTGCATGCGGGCGCGCCCTGTGCAGTGCCAACCAAGCACGAGATGATTCGCTGGTGGGGTCCCATCCTTGCCGAGTTCTACTCTTGCACCGAGACCATAGGTTCAACCATGGTCGACAGCAAGTCCTGGCTGGAACGGCCGGGCACCGTCGGGCGAGCGGTCTTGGGGGAGCTGCATATCGTCAGCGAGGACGGCAAAGAATTGCCGCCTGGCGAGGATGGCCTCGTGTACTTCGCCAATGGCCCCCGTTTCAGCTACCACAAAGATGAAAAGAAGACCCGCGAGGCTTATAACGAGGCGGGCTGGGCTACCGTGGGAGACATCGGACACGTTGATGCGGACGGATTCCTGTTCCTCACTGATCGCAAAAACAACATGATCATCTCCGGCGGCGTCAACGTGTACCCGCAGGAAACTGAGAACGTACTCATCACCCATCCCAAGGTCTTGGATGTGGCTGTGATCGGCACACCGCACAGCGATTTTGGTGAGGAAGTTCGCGCCGTAGTGCAACTGGAGCCCGGCGTGGAGCCATCGGAGGCCCTGGTCGAGGAACTGATTGCGTTCTGCCGGCAGCAGTTGTCCCCGATCAAGTGTCCGCGGGTGATTGACTTCACCGACAGCCTGCCACGCGAGCCCAACGGCAAGCTCCTCAAGCGGATCCTGCGGGACGAGTATCGCGCTCGCCTGGCATAGAGCAGATCCGTCGGCCGCCCGCCTCTGCAAGAGCCGGGCGGCCGATTCGTTGAATATTGCGCCTCTTGGTCACGGCGCTTTGGAGTTCAGGGGCATAGGCCCAGGCGTCGGGCAATAGCCACGGCCTGGGCGCGGCTACCTGCATGTAGCTTGAGGTTGATGTTTCGCAGGTGAGTGCGGACGGTAGAGTCAGAAACGAACAGTTTCTCAGCCATGTCTGCGTTGGACATACCCAGGGCGAGCAGCTGAAGTACCTTCAGCTCCTTCTTCGTCAGTGGGTCGACCAGCCCACTGGCCGAGACGGCCTCAGATTGGGCTGGAGCGCTTTGCCGCAGCCAGCGATCCAGACTGCCTTCTGCGGGTAGCTCGTCTTCATCCTGTTCACTGTGCAACTCCCGAAGCATGGCCTGAACGGTGGCACCTTCCTCGAAGAATGTGCGGACAAAGCCTTCGGTCTGTGCGAACTTCAGCGCCCGCTCCAGGGTGCGCAATGCAACCTTGGGCTGGTGGTCGATATACAGGGCTTCGGCCAGGAGAATTCGCAGTTTCAAGGCCCTGCGGCCGCGCATGAGGCGTTCAGCTTCTGCCAGCTCGGTGCGAAGTGGTGCGATGGCCTTGCCAGCAGAGCCAGAACGAATCATCCAGCGAAGTCGGGCGATGGGTGGCGTCAACGTATCGTTGCCGATGAACCAGTGCGTGACGGCCTCGCTCCATGGGAAAGTCTGCTCAGCGAGCGTCAGCTGTTCCAATGCACCGGCATGATCGCCGTGGGACAGAGCCAGCATCGCACGCTCCAGGCGCGCGCTGGCAGCGACGCGTGGCAGGCCGGATCGATGTCCGACGTTTTCCAGTTCGGTGAGCAGTTGCAGCGCACGGTCGCGATCGCCCTTGTCGTCGGCAATACGCGCCAGCAGCGTATGGGCGGTGATCAACGCATCCGAGAGGCCAAGGTCCTGAACGAGAGGTGTGAAGATCAGCAGCAGGCGCTGGGCTTCTTCGCATTCATCGCTCTCGTATAGCGCCTCGGCCAGCTGCACCGCTGCCAGGGCGTTGCCGTTGCGGTCGCGCTGCCGTGAGGCCTCGAGCATGGTAGTCGCCATGCGCAGTCGCGCCGTGGATTGCTTGAGACGGCCGGCCATCATGTCGAGCAGGGCCTCAGCTGACTCCGCGAGCACGAAACCAAATGCGCCAGCAGAGTCGCTTTGAGCCCTACGCGCCTCATCGACGAAGTGATGCGCTTTATCGTGCAGACCAAGGATGATGCTGGTCTGCGTAAGTGCCTGATTGAGCATGGCCCAGGCAAAGGGGTGCTCGGTGGATACCTCCGCGAGCGCCTGCACGCCGAGGTCATGGGCTTCCTGGTTGCGGTCCATCATGACCAGCAGCATCGGGCGCAACGCCTTCAGGTATACGGCGGACTCGTTGGGCAGCGTCGTGCTGTCGATATCGCCCAAGATCGCCATCGCTTCACGCGGCCCCCAAGTGAAGGCTGTGCACCAGGCGCGGATCAGTTGCAGCCGGGGATGACGTTCCAGCTCCATCTTCGGTAGCTGTCCAATGCATTCGGCCAACAGGCGCAGGCGGCCTTGGCTGAGAAGATCGTCGACGTGCTGATACAGCAGGTCGAGTGCAGTATGCGTTTCCCCAGACAGCAGGGCATGGCGGATGGCGGGGATTGCCCTGCCTTCCTGCAGGTAGGCCTTGCAGGCGGCCTGGTGCAGTGCGTGGAGCTCTTCGGTATGTCGGCGTTGTACCTGGTGGCGGAGGAAATCAAGAAACAGACTGTGATAACGGTAGAGATTGCGTTGCTCGTCGACCGGAACGAGGAACAGCTGGTGTCGCTCCAACTCTTGCAGCATCCCGAGACTGTCGGTCACGCCACATACCGCATCGCAAAGAGTGGGACTAAGCTCGTCCAGTATGCTGCTACGCAGCAGGAAGTGGCGAAGGCGATCGGGCAGGGCAGCCAAAACGTCCTCGGCGAGGTAGGCCGCTATCGCTGCGTTTGAACCGGAGAAGGAGTCGAGGAATTTATCCGTATCGCCATGGTTTTCTAGCGCCAGCGACGCCAACCAGAGCGCGGTGACCCATCCCTCCGTGCTGGACTGTAGCTTTTCCAGTTGTGAATCGTTCAGGCCAGTGCCCCGGCGCTGGGTGAGAAAGTCCTGGGTTTCCTCGCTGCTGAAGCGCAGACCTGCCGAGTCTATTTCGACAAGGCTGCCGCGTGCCCGCAGGCGAGCCAGGCCGATCTCGGGAAGCGTCCGGCTGCCAATCACCAGGCTGGCCTTGCTGGGAAGCGCTTCGATGCCGCGCGCCACGAGGCCGAGCACGACCGGGTTGCGGATGGATTCGAAATCGTCGAAGAAAATCGCGACAGGTGTCGGGCACTCGGAGATGCAGTCGAGTATCCAGGACACAAGGTCGGCGTTTCGCATTTGCGACAGGTCATGAGCGATTTCTTTCTGCAGACCGGCGATGGCCGTCGAGAAGCCGCTTAAAAAGCGCGAAACATCATTGTCGCCACTGTCCAATGTGAGCCAGACGGTCGCCACGCCTTGCCGCTGATAACGTGCCAACAATTGGGTCATGAACGTGGTCTTGCCGAAACCGGCTGGTGCATGGACCAGGACGGCGCGACTGCCAACGGCAGTACCCGCTCGGTCGAGAATAGCCTGGCGAGGGACTTCGAAGCGCGAGGTGGCTGGTGGGGTCACCTTGGTGCGCGAGATGTATGGCGCAGGGCGTTGAGTCGAAGACATCACGATTCCTTTAGCGGGGCTGCCATGTTCCCCGTCATTTCTTATTGGATCATTAAGCTATGGGCAAGCTGGGCCGGCTGCAAGTTCTTTCCGGGGACGGCAGCGTCTGGATCAGACGTCTAGGCGTGGGAGAGGCGCGAGGTGCGAAGTGCCTGCCGTCGTGCACAAAGCCTCTAAATGGCCTGTTCAAGGATGCTGTGAATGAGGTTTTGATCGTGTTGCGTGAATTACGGATATGGTCCGGTCGAATGCCCTTGCAGTGATCGTCGCTTCCGACGATGTAGGGGGGGAGGGGGTTCCATAGGCTTCAGACATATCTCTGAAATCGCCAAGAGGAATCTCCGATGTCACAGGCAGTCTTCATCTACGACGCCATTCGCACGCCACGTGGGAAAGGCAAAAAGGACGGTTCACTGTTTACCGTGAAACCGGTTCATCTTGCCGCCGGTCTACTCACCGAATTGCAGCAGCGCCATGATCTCGATACCTCGCGTGTCGATGATGTGGTGCTCGGATGTGGGCAGCCTGTGGGCGAGCAGGGCGGCGACATCGCCAAGTGCTCGGTTCAGTATGCTGGCTGGGACCAGAGTGTTCCGGGTGTGCAGATCGACCGCTTCTGCGCTTCCGGCCTTGAAGCCGTTAATCAGGCTGCCAGCCGTATCGCCAGTGGCTGGGAGGATCTGATAGTCGCTGGCGGTGTCGAGTCCATGTCGCGCCTGCCTATGGGCAGCGCCGGTGGTGCCTGGATTCAGGACCCGGAAATCGCCTTCAAGCTTGGGTCGGTTCCCCAGGGCATCGGTGCGGACCTGCTAGCCATGCTCGATGGCTATTCGCGCGAGGACGTCGATCGCTTTGCCCTGCTGTCGCAGCAGCGTGCGTCCCATGCCCGAGACAGTGGCTACTTTGATCGCTCCGTCGTGCCGGTGCGAGACGTCAACGGCCTGGTGGTGCTGGAGCGCGATGAGTTCATCAAGCCCGGGACGACGATGGAGGCGCTGGCCCAGCTGAAGCCGTCCTTCGCGTCGATGGGCAAGGTCGGTTACAACGATATCGCCCTGCGCAAGTATCCGCAGGTAGCGCGAATCGAGCACATCCACACGGCTGGTAACTCCTCGGGTATCGTCGATGGTGCCAGCGCTACGCTGCTGGGCAGCCAGCTCGCAGGGCAGCAGTTGGGGTTGGAACCACGTGCCCGCATCGTTGCCACGGCGGTCCTGTCCACCGAGCCCACGCTGATGCTGGCCGGACCTGGTCCGGCTGCGAAGAAGGCGCTGGCCAAAGCCGGACTGCGAGTCCAGGACATCGATCTGTTCGAAATCAATGAGGCATTCGCCTCCGTGGCCCTGCGCTTCATGCGCGACCTCGATATCTCGCCGGATATCACCAACGTCAACGGCGGAGCGATTGCCCTGGGCCATCCCATCGGGGCGACGGGTGCGATGTTGGTTGGCACCGTCCTCGACGAACTGGAACGGCGCAATCTCAAGCGTGGCCTGGTCGCCCTGTGCGTAGGCGGCGGCATGGGCATTGCCACGATCATCGAACGCGTCTGAGCCGCCACCTGCCGCGGCAGAAATTCTTCACAAGCGAGGCCCCCTTTATGAATGTATTCAACTACGAAAAGGATGCCGATGGCATCGTTACGCTGACCATGGACATGCCGGGTCCAGTCAATGCCATGAACCAGCTGTATCGGGACACGATGGCCGAGTCCGTGCAGCGTCTGGAGCAGGAAACCGGTCTGACCGGCGTCGTGATCGCCTCCGCGAAAAGCACCTTCTTCGCCGGCGGCGACCTGAACGAACTGCTGGACTTCGAGCCCGGTGACGAGGCTGATTTTCAGGCGAAGATCGAGCAGACCAAGAATGACCTTCGTCGCCTGGAGCGTCTGCCTGTACCGGTAGTGGCGGCCATCAACGGTGCGGCATTGGGGGGGGGCTTCGAAATCGCCCTGGCGTGCAACCATCGGATACTGCTCGACAACCCCGCCGCAGTGGTCGGACTGCCCGAAGTTTCCCTCGGACTTCTGCCGGGAGCTGGCGGGATCGTGCGTTTGGTTCACAAGCTGGGATTGGAAAAGGCGCTGCCGCTGTTGCTTGAGGGCAAGCGTCTGAAGCCGGGTGAGGCGCTGGGTCTCGGTCTGGTGGATGATCTGGTCGCGGCGCCCGAAGCGCTGGTGCCGGCCGCCAAGGCGTGGATCCTGGCTCAGGGCGAGAACGAACTGCGCGGCTTTCAGCCCTGGGACCGCAAGGGCCACAAGATCCCGGGCGGAACTGCCCAACAGCCACACATCGCGCCGATGGTCGCCGGCGCCATGGCCATGACGGCCAGGAACACCCGCGGTTTGCTGCCGGCTCCTGAGCGTATTCTGGGGGTGGCCGTGGAGACCACGTTGCTGGACTTCGATGCAGCGCTGGTGGTGGAGACGCGTGGTCTGACCTACCTCGCCGCCAGTGTCCAGGCGAAGAACATCATTAACACCATGTTTTTCCAGCTGAACGAGGTCAATGGTGGTTCCAGCCGTCCCAAGGGCTTCGAGAAGAGCAAGGTTGTCAAACTTGGCATTCTCGGCGCCGGTATGATGGGAAATGGCATCGCACATGTGGCGGCCAAGTCCGGTATTGAAGTGGTGCTGCTCGACGTCAATCTGGAGGCGGCAGAGAAAGGCAAGGCGGGTATCGACAAGCTGCTTGGCAAGTCGGTTGCCCAGGGCCGCCTGAGCGAGGACAAGAAGGCGCAGATCCTCGGCCTTATCAAGCCGACAGCGGAATACGCCGATCTGCAAGGTGCAGATTTCATCGTCGAGGCGGTATTCGAGAGTGTCGAGCTCAAGGGCAAGGTCACTCAACTGGCTGAAGAACAGTTGGGGGAACTGGCAGTCTTTGGTACCAACACTTCGACGCTGCCGATCTCGCTGCTGGCCAAGGCCTCCAAACGTCCGGGCAACTTCATCGGCATCCATTTCTTCTCCCCCGTCGAGAAGATGCCTCTGGTGGAAATCATCTGCGGCGAGCAGACCAGCGAGGAAACCCTGGCCAAGGCGTTCGATTTCGCTCGGCAGATCGGCAAGACCGCCATCGTGGTGAACGACTCGCTGGGCTTCTTCACTTCGCGGACCTTCGGCAGCTTCTTCGACGAAGGCTGCAAGCTCCTGCTGGAGGGCGTCGACCCGCTGCTGATCGACAACCTTGGCAAGCAGATCGGCATGCCGGTCGGGCCGCTGACCGTGCTTGACGAGGTCAGCCTGGAGCTGATGCGCAAGGTCAACGAAACGCAGAAGGAAATGGGCGTGTTCGCCACCGTCTTCGACAACAGTCACAGCGACAAAGTCGGCAACATTCTCATCAAGGAGCACAACCGTCCCGGCCGCCACTACGGCGGTGGTTTTTACGACTACCCGGAGGGCGGCGAGAAAACCATCTGGCCGGGGCTCTACGAGATATTCGTCAAACCGGAGATATCGCTGCCGGTCGAGGATATCAAGGACCGTATGCTGTTCCGCCAGGTCATCGAGGCGGTGAAATGCCTGCAGGAGGGCGTCCTGCGTTCAGTGGCCGATGGCAATGTGGGCTCCATCCTCGGTATCGGCGCGCCGATGTGGACGGGTGGTTTCCTGCAGTTCGTGAATGGCTATGGCATCGAGCGCTTTATCGAGAGGGCGCAGGAGCTGCAGCAGGCTTACGGTGATCGGTTCGCACCGCCGACGCTACTGCTGGAGAAGGCCAGGGCCGGACAGGCACTGCGCTAGGAGGTAAGTGCCCGATATTCGTCGGTTCCGACGACACCGGGGCTTAACCAGGGGCGTAACGTAATCTCAACGATCCCAGGCAGCCTCGGTGCCCGTGGCACGGGTTCAACGGATTTCACCGATATCGGAAGTGCTTGCAGGGAGGGGGTCACAGGACCCTAATTCCTGATGGTTCGTAGTCCGGCGTCGCGAATACGGCGCCACCCCATGATTACAACAAGAGAGGGTTACATGATGCGAAGCAAACTAGCTCGCGTGTTGGCAGTGACCGCCCTGGTCAGCGCCGCTCAGTCCGTATCTGCCAGCGAAGCCGCGCAACTGGGCGGGTCGGAGCTGACGCCGTTCGGAGCACAGCGCAACGGAAATGCCGATGGCAGCATCCCGGCCTACACCGGCGAGCCGATCGGGACTCCGAAGTGCTACAACCCGAGCGAGCCGACCAACTTCTGCGATCCGTGGAACGACAAGCCGCTGTATACGATCACGGCCCAGAATCTCGCTCAGTACTCCAACGTCCTGACTGAGGGGCAGAAGGCGCTGTTTGCGCGCTACCCCGACTTCAAGATGAACGTCTATCCGACCCGGCGTACTGTCCGTTTCCCGGACTCTTACCTGGAGAACACCAAGAAGAACGCGGATTCCTGCAAGACCACAAACGGCGGTGTGGGAATCGAGGGGTGCTTCGGCGGCCTGCCATTCCCGATGCCGAAGAGCGGCAACGAGGTGATGTGGAACCATCAGCTGCAGTACATCCCCGACCTGCAAAGCAACCTCAAGTCCTATCTGGTCGATGGTAGCGGTCGCCGCATCTTGGTCAACGCTGAGAAGCACTGGACGACCAATCCCTTCTTGGATCCCAGTGTCAGTGGTCCCCGGGGCAGCGAAGTTGAATACTTCCGGGTGCGTGTCGCCCTGTACGATCCCGCTCGACGTAATGGCGAACAGACACTGGTGCGGACGAACATCGCGGGCGAGCAGAGGGCTTGGCAGTACCTGCCCGGCCAGCGTCGGGTAAAGCTTGCTCCTGACCTAGCATATGACACCCCCTCGCCGGTGGCTGGCGGCATCACCACCATGGACCAGCAGCGGTTGTTCCTGGGGCGCCAGGACCGCTATGACTTCAAGTACGTAGGGGTGCAGGAGAAGTTGATCAATTACAACAACTTCGCCATCTACGATTACAAGGCCTGTTCGGAGGACAAGCTGTTCACCAAGAATTTCCCGAATCCGGAATGCATGCGCTGGGAACTGCACCGGGTTCGGGTCGTCGAGGCCACACTGAAGCCAGGCTTTCGTCATCTGCTACCCAAGCGCCGCTTCTATTTCGACGAGGACGTGAGTGGCGCCGGTACCGCTGACAACTACGATGCCACCGGCAAGCTGATCCGTGTCGACTCCATGCCTACTATCCCGAACTACGTGTTCGGCTACGGCATGATCCCGGAAAATACTCTCACCCTGGATCTAGAGCGTGGCGCTTATACGCTTCCCGCCTACGCTGCGTTCCAGGGCGGTGGATTCCAGACAACAGAGAAGAAGCCCGTCACCATGTGGACTCCCGAAAACATGAGCCAGGGCGGAATCCGGTAAGTAACTGATGGCACTGGCCGCAACCCGGAGTGGGTTGCGGCCTTTCTACGTCCAGGTGGGATGTCGTGATGCAAGGGAATACAAACGCGCAGTTGATCTGTGTGCATGGCGCCCTGGCGATGGTGGTGCTGATGGGGATCGCACTGCTGCTCGCTGGCTGGGTGCCGCCACCGGACCCGGCGATGAGTGCCGCCGATACGGCGCTCATGTATCAGGAGGGCTGCAACCGTATCCGTTTTGCCGCACTGATGATCATGATGGGCGGGGCGATGTTTTGGCCCTTTGCGGTGGCGATTTCTAACCAGCTCAAGCGCATCGAGGGAGCGGTTTACCATCCGCTGGCCGACGTGCAGCTGGCGTTGGCCACCGGTACCGTGGTGGCGATCCTGATGCCTGGCCTACTGTGGATGGTGGTGTCGTTCCGCCCCGAACGCGCACCCGAAGTGGTACAGGTGATCCATGACCTGAGCTGGATGACCTTCATCGGCGCAGTACCACCGGCCCTGTTGCAGGTGCTAGTAATCGCCCTTTGCGTGCTGATGCGGCGCGAGGCCAAACCGGTACTGCCGCGCTGGTTCGGTTTCTTCAACCTGTGGGTCGCGACCGGCTTCACTGGTGGTGAGATGGTCGTGTTCTTCAAGTCTGGCCCTTTCGCCTGGAACGGCCTGTTTGCCTTCTGGATGGCGGCGGTGGCGTTCTTCGGCTGGATCCTGGTGACCTGGTGGGTGATCGCTAGAGCGATCCACCAGCAAGCGAACGCCGAGGAGGGCGTGCAACCATGAACATGCAAGCCTCCCTCGTGTCGCGCACGCATACCCATACGCCGGGTGAGTCAGGCCTGTGGCTGCTAATCCTCGGCGACATGCTGATCTACGGTCTGTTCTTCCTGGTATTCGCCCATGCTTATCATGGTCAGCCTGAGTTGTTCGGCCGTTCCCAGCAACTGCTCAGCCAAGGCTTCGGGGTGGTCAACACGCTGATCCTGGTGACCAGTTCCTGGTTCGTGGTGAAGGGCATCCAGGCCGTCCGGCGCGACCCGCTGGCACCCGCAGGCCGCTGGTTCCTGCTGGCGTTGCTGTGTGGCGGAGCTTTCGCGCTACTCAAGGTCGTCGAGTACGGCCTGAAGATGTGGCAAGGGCAGCAACTGACAAGCAACGATTTCTTCATGTACTACTACCTGATCACCGGATTCCATCTGGTTCACGTATTGGTAGGCATGGTGGTGCTGTTCTTCATGATGCGCGCGGCCAGTCGGCCTCATGGTGAAGGGCAGCGCCTTGCGTTCCTGGAGAGCGGGGCGACCTTCTGGCACATGGTCGACCTGCTATGGATCGTGATCTTCCCTCTGATCTACCTCCTGGGGTGAGCCTGATGAGTGCGAACGTGCGAGAAAATGTCACCGCAGTGTGGGTACTGCTGCTGGTGATCACCGTGGGCAGCTGGGCGCTGGGAACCCATCTGCTGGGCGAGAGCCTGGGTAGGATTCTGGCGCCGGCGTCCATCCTGGCGCTGGCGCTGATCAAGGCGCGCCTGGTGATCCTGCATTTCATGGAAGTGCGCCACGCGCCCGCCGCAATCCGCCAACTATGCAGCGCCTGGCTGGTGGTGGTGTTCGGCGGGTTGCTTTGGTTCTACTGCTGATGCGGGGGCTTTGCCATGAAGCCGGAACCTTTGCTGTCATATATCCGTCCACCGGTGCCAATCCGGCGGGCGAGCGCGCAATTTCTGCTCAGCCCCATCGTGCTCTGGGCCATGCTGGGCGCGTTGTTCACCTGTTTTTCCTTTGTCGTGTTCGGTCGATGGTTGCTTTCTGGCGAGTTCGCGCCGGTGCCGCTGACGGCTGCCGATGAGATGGACGCCCAAGCCCTGTTGATGTTGCGCGGGCTTGAGGCGATAAGTCTGCTGGTCGCCGTAGTGGCGCTTTACGTCTATCTGGTCCGTCCCTGGGTGAAGACCGGTCACGCGCCGATAGAGGGACTACTGTTGATCGGTGCGCTGATCACCTATGTGCTCGATACCACCATCAATTTCAGCGACTACCACATGGCCTGGAACAAGCACTCCTTCAACATGGGTACTTGGGGTGGTTTCTTTCCCGGCCATGAAGGGCCGACCCGCTATGCGGAAGCCTGGCTCTGGGGGCCGCCGATGTACATGTACTTCGGGGTTGCACTGGCTACCATCCAGCTCGTGACCTTGCGGCTGGCCCGTCCCTGGCTGGGGCTGTCGGCGGCTCTGGTGCTGTCTTTTGCTGCGGCGTTCCTGTTCGATTTCCTGGCGGAATCGGCCATCATCCATTTCACCGAAGCCTATGCATGGCCTTACGTAGTCGGCTCGCTCACCGTCTGGCCCGGTTCTCGATTCCAGTTTCCGCTTTACGAATCGTTGCTCGTAGCCATCTATGCCTCGTTGTACAGCTGGCTGGCTCACTCCAAGCGAGGCGATGGGCTTTCCTTCATCGAACGCGGCCTATTCGAACTGCCAGCCGGGCTCCGACTGGTGGCCAGGCTTGGCGCTGCAACTGGCTTTGCTGCGCTATGTACGGCCATCTATTTCGGTGGTTTTTATCTCTTCTCCCAGTTCGCCGATATCCGGGTGGAGCTGCCTTCCTACCTGATGTACTCCGATGACCGCTGGTTGCCTGTGGTTCATTAAAGGCTTCCAGTGCGCAGCGCTGATCTATCCGTATACGCCCTGCTGGCACGGTTGAGCCTGCGTATTCACTTTTGTGACTAGAGTTACCTTTGGTTGTCGCTGGACCGGGCGTGGTATGGCCTGTGCTTTTTATCGCGGGCTTTGCGGATTCGTCGGTTCCGACGACGGGGACGAAAGCCTTGCGGCGTAACGTTACTTCGCAAGTGGTGCGATCGCAGATGCAGCCTGGCGACCATCCGGTCGAGGGCACCCAGCTGTGAAGTCGATATGTGCGAGTAATCCAATAATAAGAAGGAAACCAACACATGAAGATGGCAAGTCGAAATTGGGCGGCAGGCGGTAGTCTTCTCGCCGCGCCAGTGATGATGTTCTGTGTGGTCGGACAGGTGAATGCGTTCGACTTTAATCTTGGCAATCCCGATATGTCACTGCGCTGGGACAATACCGTGCGCTACAACATCGGCTTCCGTGTGCAGGACTGCGACGAGGATATCTGCGGCAACAATGCAGGTGCCGGCGATGTCACCGCCTACCAATCCGATCGCAAGTTTGCCGATGCAGGCGATGTCGTAACCAACCGCATCGACGTCCTCAGCGAGATGGACTTCATCTACAAGGATCGCCATGGTGCTCGCCTGAGTGCTGCCGGTTGGTACGACCATGCATACCGAGGTGATGTCGAGGGCGACCGGGTACTTGATGCCTCAGGCGTCGGCGCAGGCGCCGGCCCCGATGGTGCTAGCTACACCAACTACACCGATCGCTGGAACAATGGCCCGTCCGGCGAGATCCTGGATGCCTTCCTATTCACCGGTTTCGATCTGGGTAGCATCCCGGTCGACATGAAGGCTGGCCAGCACAACATCTACTGGGGCGAATCCCTGTTCTCCTTCGTCAATGGGGTGTCCTACCAGCAGGGTCCAGTTGATATTCGTAAAGCCATTGCGACTCCTGGTACCGAAGCCAAGGAGTTGTTCAAGCCGCTAAACCAGATTTCCGTGAGTGCGCAGGTCAAGCCAGACCTGACCGTTGCCGCCCAGTACTACCTGGATTGGAAGCCCATGGTCATTCCAGATGGCGGCACTTACTTCGGTGCGGCTGACGGTGTAAGCCTGGGTGGTGGTGGTACAGTTTTCGGCACGCCATTTGAGATCACCAGCGACGAGCCCGACAAGACTTATGGCGACTGGGGCATCTCGGCGCGTTGGTCGCCTGAATGGCTGGACGGGACCGCTGGTTTCTACTATCGCGAGTACACCAACAAGTTCCCTCAGTTGGTAACTACCAGTGTCGCGGTAATCCCGGGTGTCGGGGTGGTTCCCACCGGCACCGGCATCGACTTTTCGTCCGACAAGCGCGAGAAGCTGTTTGGTCTGAGCCTTTCGAAGCAGGTCTGGGGTATCGCCTGGGGCGCCGATCTCACCTATCGCAAGGATGCCACCCTGGCCACTACTCCGTTCGCGAACTTTGTGCCGGAAGGTACCGATCCTGACACCTGGGTGCCACGCGGCAATGTATGGTCCGGCGTATTCAACGGTATTGCTTACTTCAGCAAGTCACCCGTTTACGACGCTGCGACCCTGACTGCAGAGCTCAACTACTCCTACCTGGATAAGGTTACGGATAACGAGCAGAACTACAACGGCAAAGGCTTCAACTGCGCCAACGACCATATTGCCACTGAGATTGCCTGCCAGACTCGCGATGCAGTCGGTGCTTCGGTGCTGTTCAGACCGACTTGGTATCAAGTTTCTCCAGGCATCGATCTATCCATGCCGATGTTCGTCGACATGGGCTTGCACGGCAACTCCCCCGTGCAGTTCGGCAGCAACGAAGGGCAGGGCAGTTGGAGTGTGGGCCTGGCTGCGGATATCTATGCCCAATACAACGTCGAGCTTAAGTACAACGGGTTCATCTCCAAGCACTCGAAGGACGAACTCGGAGTTGGTAGCCGCAACAACGCCGCGCTGGGTAAGTACTGGGACCGCGACTGGATATCGCTGACCTTCAAGACCTCGTTCTGATTGCCGAATGGTCGTTTCTGGGCGGTCGTCAACGATGACCGCTCGAGAAAACGTTCAGGGTGATGATGCGAATTTTTCGATGTGAGGTTTGCCATGCGTGAAGGTTTTCTGGCCGGTTGTTTCGATCTAAATCGGATCCGTGGCGCAGTGATGAGCGGTATTGTCCTAAGTGGTCTGTTAGTTGCCGGAGCTCCCGCACTAGCTTTCGAACCGCCTCTGGAAGTGCCGGCGATGAGAAGTGACCGCCTGGCCGGCAGTCCCATGCTGGCGGTCACCAGTGTCGGTTCCCGGCTGGTCGCTGTGGGGCTGCGAGGCGTAATCCTGGTCTCCGACGATCAGGGCAAGACCTGGACGCAGGCACAGGTCCCGGTCAGTGTCGATCTCGTCGCAGTGACCTTCCCTAGCGCGAACCAGGGCTGGGCCGTCGGCCATGGAGGTGTCGTTCTGCACAGCCAAGACGGTGGCCTGACCTGGGAGAAGCAGCTCGATGGTCTAATGGCCTCGAAACTGGCCATCGATTTCTATACCAGTAACCCCGAGCATTTAGCTGAGGCAGCGGATCTTCTGGCTAAGGAACAGAACCTTGCCGTGGACAAGGAGACCCAACCGTTCCTCGACGTGTTCTTTACCGATGATCTCCATGGTTATGTGGTGGGCACGTTCAACCGCATTTTTGCGACGGAGGATGGCGGCCAGCATTGGAAGCCGTTGATGCATCTGACGGACAACCCACAAGAGTGGCATTTCTACTCCATCGCCGGCGCCGGCGATCAGCTCTTCATTTCCGGAGAACAGGGCCGAGTTTGGCGCCACGATCTGCAGAGCAACCGGTTCGTTTCCATCGACACCCCCTACAACGGCACTCTGTTCGGCATTGTGCCGGCAGCGCACGACCAACTGTTTGCCTATGGCATGCGTGGGAGCTTCTTCCGTAGCTCAGATCAAGGGATGAGCTGGGAGCGCGTGCCCTTGCCGGTCAATAGCAATGTGGTACGGGTACTGCCTTATGGTCAGGACCGACTTTTGGTTATTGCCCAAAGTGGAGAAGTCTTGGTTAGCAGCGATGGCGCGCGATCCTTCAAAGCACTGCCGCAATCGAGCCAGATACCGCTATTCGGAGCGACCATGGTCGACGAAAAGCGTATGGCGTTGGTGGGACCTTTGGGTGTGCGTGTTGAAGGTCTCTGATGTACCCGGTGCAGACGCAGAATAAAAATTGAGAGCAGAATGATGAATGTTGATAGCAAGCATGAAAAAGCAGGGTTGATGAGCGTCATTCGTGACCCCGCACTATTCAACCGGCTCTCCGGCAATATTTTTGAGCGCTTGATCTTCAACAATCGCCTGCTCATCATCGCGCTCTGCGTGATCGCAACCTTGTTCTCGATCTACCAGTTGCGCAACCTTACGGTGACCACCAGCTTCGACAAGATGCTGCCGCACAGTCACCCGTACATTAAGAATTTCCTCGAAAACCGAGACCAACTGCGCGGCTTGGGCGATTCTGTTCGCTTTGTGATCGAGAATCGCAAGGGCGACATCTACGATGCTGAATACTTGCAAAAGATGTCGCAGATCAATGATGAGATCTTCCTGATTCCAGGTGTCGACAAGACATGGATCAAGTCTATCTGGGCCCCGGTGGTGCGCTGGACTGAGGTCACTGAAGAAGGCTTCGCTGGCGGTCCGGTAATGCCTGGTAGCTTTGATGGCTCGCCCGAGTCGATCAAGCAATTGCGTATGAATATCGCTCGCGCCGGCGTAGTCGGTAGTCTCATCTCCAACGACTATCGCTCGAGCATGATCGAGATCCCATTGCTGCCTACCGTGGATGGAAAGCCGCTGAGCTATCAGGAACTGTCTTCGGCCCTCGAGAGTATCCGCGCCAAGTACGAAAGTGATGACGTCGGTATTTACATCACCGGCTTCGCCAAGATTTCCGGCGATATGATCGACGGTATCCACAAGGTGATGCTGTTCTTCATCGTTGCCGCCTTGGTCGCCGCGCTGATCATCTACTTCCATACGCGTTGCGTGCGCAGCACCTGCCTTGTGCTGGTCTGCTCAGTAATTGCCGTGTTCTGGCAGCAAGGCTTGGTTATTACTTTCGGAGGTGTGCTGGATGCCTTCACCATCCTGATTCCCTTCCTGATCTTTGCCATTGGCGTGTCCCATGGCTGCCAGAAAATGAATGGCATAGCTCAAGACATCGCCCGTGGGACGCACCCTTGGGTGGCTGCGCGCTACACCTTCCGCCGTCTTTTCCTGCCGGGCTTGATCGCGCTGATCGCTGACGGCGTTGGCTTCGCCGTGCTAGTGCTGGTCGACATTCCGATCATCCGAGAGCTGGCGCTATCTGCGAGCCTCGGCTTCGCGATGCTGGTGGTAACCAACCTGATCCTGTTGCCGGTACTGCTGTCGTTCACCGGGATCAGTCAGGAAGCGGCGCGTCGGCACATCATCGAGCACGACGCGACCATCCATAAGCTAGGCATAGACCGGGTGTGGAATAGCCTCGACCGCTTCACCGAGAAGCGCTGGGCAGTTGCAGCAATCCTGGTAGCCGTTGCGCTCACTGCGCTGGCGCTGGTGGAGCGTACCAAGTTGCAGGTAGGCGATCTGCACGCGGGCAGCCCCGAGTTGCGTCCAGATTCGCGCTACAACAAAGACAACGCGTTCATTACGTCCAAGTTTGGCGTGTCCAGCGACGTGTTTGCCGTCATGATCAAGACGGCTCCTGACCAATGCGGTGCCTTTGAGACACTCGTTGAAGCCGATCGTTTGGCATGGGAGCTGTCTCATGTCCCTGGTGTGCAGGGCACTGCGTCGCTTGCGGACACCGTGCGTACCTATACTGCGGGCAGCTTCGAAGGTAGCCCTAAGTGGTACACCATTAGTGACAACAAGGGAGTCGTTTGGCCGCAGGTTAACAACGCGCTGGTATGGAATTCCCCGTTCCTCAACAGCGAGTGTTCGTTGATTCCGGTCCTTGCCTATCTTTCCGATCACAAGGCCGCGACGCTGGCACGAATAGTCGAAGTGGCGAGCACTTTTGCTGAGAAACACAGCGTGCCGGAGCGCCAGCTCCTGCTAGCTGCCGGCAGCGCAGGAATTGAGGCGGCCACCAACATCATCGTCAAGAGTGTGCAACTTGAAATGCTGCTCGCTGTATATGCTGCCGTCGCTTTGCTCTGTCTGGTGACATTCCGCAGCTGGCGCGCGGTGGTGGTAGCGATACTCCCTCTGGTTCTCACATCATTGCTCGCCGAAGCACTGATGGTGCAATTGAGCATTGGGCTCAAAGTAGCAACGCTGCCGGTCGTTGCGTTGGGGGTGGGCGTCGGGGTGGACTACGCGCTTTATCTGCTGAGCGTGCAGCTGGAAGGTCAGCGCATGGGGCTTACGTTGCAACAGGCGTACCGTCGTGCAATTCAGTTCACCGGCAAGATGGTGGCGCTGGTTGGTGTGACACTGGCTGTCGGTGTCGTGACCTGGATGTGGTCCCCAATCAAGTTTCAGGCAGACATGGGCATTCTGCTGGCCTTCATGTTCATCTGGAACATGCTGGCGGCGCTCGTACTGATTCCTGCGCTGTCCCATTTCCTTCTTAATGACAAGCATTTTAATGTTCGTGAATCCGGAGAAACGGCCATCCAAAAGCCTGTCGTGGTGAAGGACAGCAAGCTGAACCGACAGGTCGCTTCGATAGGTACCGAGGCCCCATAGTGATTTTGGCTTACTGAAGGAAAGTCCTTCGAATTCCGCCTGCCTGCTGTGATGAACTGGGTTGCAGTGAGGGAATGATTGAAAGTTGGGCTCGGCCTTATTTCGGATAAGTCGAGCTCGAGTCAGGGGGCCGGCTCTGGCAGGGGAGGGCCCCTGGTTTTGCCTAACCAGGTGCTCACGTCGTAAGCGAGACGAGCAGCGCCTCCACCTGCAGCTTGGAGACTTTGCTGCGAAGGAACTCAATAGTGTCCAGTTCCATACGTTCAGCCGTGTGAACTGTCCGGAGGGAGGAGGTTAGGCTTGGGCTTCATTCGCGACCTCCTGATTACCGCTGATGGTTCATGGATGAGCTCTCAGGACCCATGCACGAGTCGGTGGGCCAGCATGCCGACAAGCATCGCAGGAACGAACCAGAGCGCTTCGGTCGAGCCGACGCCGAGCCCTGCGAGGGCCGGGCCGGGACAGTAGCCCGCAATACCCCAGCCGACACCAAAGAGCGCTGCACCGCCGATTAGTCGGACGTCGATGTCGTTCCGTGTGGGCAGATTGAATTTATCCGCGAGAACGGGGGCCTTGCGGCGAAGTACGAAACCGAAGAGCAGCACAGTGGTCGCCACTGCGCCGCCGAGGACGAGCAGCAGGGACGGGTCGAAATCGCCTGCCACGTCCAGAAAGCCGAGTACGCGCTCGGGGTCGGTCATGCCGGACAGACTCAGACCAAGTCCGAACAGGGCTTCTGAGGCAAGTGCGGCAAGTACGTAGCGCTTCATATCCCACTCCAAACATGGCGAACCAGGTACGTAGTCATCACAGCGGTGACCATGAATGTGAACACCGCGACAAGCGAGCGTGGCGAGCGTCGCCCCAATCCGCAGACGCCGTGACCGCTGGTGCATCCGCTACCCATGCGGGTGCCAAATCCCACCAATAGGCCTGCGGCGACAAGTGCGGTTCTCGGAAATTCCTCGCGTGGTACGAAGGCATCCGGCACCAGGCCAAGGTAGAGTCCTCCAGCTGCTACAAGGCCGGCAAGGAAGGCCGCGCGCCACGCCGTATCTCCTCTCACCTGAAAAAGAACGCCGCTGACCATCCCACTGACGCCGGCGACCCGGCCGTTGCGCCAGAGCAGCAGCGTCGAGGCAACTCCGATCAGTACACCGCCAGCGAGAGATAGCGCCCAGTTGCTCATGCAGCGCTCCCGAGTTGGTTGAGGGGCATACGTAGGTAACTCAGCCCATTCGTATCTGGTTCGGGGAAACGACCTCCACGAATGTTGACCTGAAGAGCCGGCAGGATTAGCCGCGGAGTTGGAAGCGACGCATCCCTTGCGCGGCGCATGGTCACGAAGTCCTCCTCAGTGATCCCGCCGGCCAAGTGCACATTGCTTCCAAGCTGCGCCGCGATCGAGCTTTCCGCCGCAGGGGCGTGATCGTGGGTCGGGTAGTCATGGCACAGGAAAATACGAGTATCGGCCGGCATGGCCAGGATCTTCTGGATCGATGCGTACAGCTGTGCGGCGTCGCCTCCTGGGAAGTTTGTGCGCGCGGTGCCTGTCTCTGGCGCGAACACCGTGTCGCCCACGAAAGCCGCGTCCCCGATCACGTACGTCAGGCTATCGTCAGTGTGCCCAGGTGTTGCTATCACATAACCCTCCAGCGAGCCCACCTGAAACCGCTCGCCGTCTTCGAACAATCGGTCGAACTGGCGCCCGTCAGCGACGAATTCGTCACCCAGGCCGAATAGCACTTTGAAACGCTGTTGGACCTCGATAATCCCGCGTCCAATGGCCATTGGGGCGCCGAGCCTGTCCTTGAGGTAGCCGGCAGCGCTCAGATGATCCGCATGGGCGTGGGTCTCAAGGATCCATTCAACTTTGAGGTCGTGCGTGCGCACAAAGTCCAGTATGACGTCCGCTGGTTGGGATGACGTCCGAGCGACAGCCGAATCGTAGTCGAGCACGGGATCGACGATGGCTGCTGCGCCGCCGTCACCCTCATAGACCACATAGGTAAAAGTGCTGGTGTCCTTGTCGAAGAATGGCTGGACCAGGACGGTAGACGCTGAACGAGGCATGGGATCGTCATTGTCATTAACTTTAGATTTTTGTAAATTAGATAATTCTAAAATAACGGTCAAGCGCTCCGATGAAATCCAGCCAGCAAACCGAGTCACCGGATTTAGAGGAAATGGCTGCCCACGCAGAAGAGGCCGCCGCTCTCCTTAAGTCATTGGCACATCCTGCGAGACTGCTGGTGCTATGCCGCTTGGTCGATGCCGAGGCATCGGTATCGGAACTGCAGGTTGGCGGCACGCTATCCATGTCGGCCCTTTCGCAGCACCTGAGCGTGCTCCGCGAGGCCGGACTAGTTTCGACCCGCCGTGAAGCGCAGACCATCTACTACTCGCTTACGGACAGTCCCGCCTTGGGCGTCATGCATGCGCTGCACGAGGCCTACTGCGGCCGCACCAAGGGCCGTCGGCAGTCGAAATGACCAGTCGGTCCTGCCCGTACTGACCACATGGATATAAAAAAATGCCAGTTGGCTCTCGATCAGGATTCTGATTTCACGCCCTATCCGCATTTTTCTCGCAGGCTTGAAGCCGAAGGATGACATTGAGACCAATTGCGGCCTCTCGTGTGAGGCCGCCTCAGACCCAAAGCTGCCGGTGAGAACTGGCAGAAACCGGCCAGAAGCTGCCGGTTGGGTCAGTTCTGGCCTGCCAGAAGTAGGCATTCGATAATAACCACGACGATTCTTCATTGAGTTAAGTACCGTCTTGCGATGTCTTAAAACATGCAGAAGAGGCCAAACTCTACGATAGCTCGGCCCCGGCAGTGTCAGGCAGCAGTTGCGAGGCGGAGTGAGCGTCGATCCGTGCGGGTAGAATGACCCGGCCTATCTAGTTGCCGGCCGCGACAGGTAAGATCTGGCGTTTGAAGCCGAATGTCTACAGCGGTCTGCGCCCGACTTTTTTCTCGATTCCCCACACATTTCCCGATAAAGGCCAAGGCTTTATATTTACTCGCGAGGGCTAAATGTCTTGCTTTTCAAAGGCTTTATTGATTGCTTTAAATAGCGCAAAAAATTTCTGACTTGAGTCGTAGGTTGTATCTTCATCATAACGATCCAAGATGTACTCCATAAAAGCTTTCTTTGAGCCGTCGCGAATTTTAAATGATATCAGTTTGTCATCGGCATCAATGACTGGCGAGCCGCCATTAAACCAAGCTGGCTCATACTCATACGCATCTTTAATCCATGAGTCAGGAAACAAACCTTCTATTGGGTGTCCACCGGGGATGAGCACATACTCTTTATTTCCGTCAAAGCTATACTCCTTGTTTGAACAGAAGCTAGACATCGCTCTAGCAGCATCAACCCCAGCCTTGTCTCCATCAAAAAGAGCTACAGAACAAATTTCGGTGCGGAATAGCCCAAAATTTGACTTAATAAATCCGAGCAAGTCCTGCACACCAGTAAAGTCCTTTATCAGTAACTGGCTTGAGTTAAGGTAAGGATAAAGTTCTTTCTGGTGAGGTTGCATCTGGGCCCAGACGTGCTCGATATAAGCTTTATCAGTTTCGCCCTCTACGAACAGACTAAATTTAGCAAGAGCAAAATAGTCAGAAAATTTCACGCCAAGTGATTTTCTGATCGACTCCGTCGCTTCTCTGTGAGTTGTAAATGTCTTTACAACAGTATTTTGAGCCTTACCAGAACGCCCTACACCCTGAACTAGGTTAATATCCGATGGGACAAAATTTATAGCATGGGTTGTTTTGATTACGGTGGATATTGCTGAGAGATCATCTAATATTTTCGCCGCCTGCAAGGCAAGCGAAGGGTGCATGTATGTTTCAGGTTCCTCTACAAGCCATATAACGTTTAAATTCTTTTGTTGCTCGGTTATCCACTTAAACGAAGAGAGAAGCACAGCAGCTTGCACGCCCATTCCCTTGGAGTAAATTGAGCTAATGCTTGGGTCAGAAACGCGCAGGTCGAAACTGGTTATTAGATCCTCGACAGTCCCATTGGGGATATCAAATCCGACGGAGATATCATCTAGACCGTTTTTATGTAGCACGCCATTCATGCTTTTCGCAATGGCTGCGACACTTTGTCGGATTTTTGGTAGGTGCTCCTCTAGGGCGCCCGCCACCTTCAAACGAATAAATGGCAGCACAAATTCGTTATAGAGTTCGTCGATAGATTTTTTGGACGGTATGTAGTAGCACTTGAAAGCATCCAGTACAGATTGCACAAATGCTTTCTGGGCCATGGAATATTGGGGTGATTTCCCCTCAGGCCTTTTCACTCCCGGGTAAACTTGATAGACGGGATTGTTGCCACTAAAGTAAACATTTATTGAGAATTCGTCGCTATCATCATCTTGCCCTAAAAGAGCTTTCAATTTACCCAGTTTTTCGAAAAGCTCCTCGTCCCCTGGCTCTCCTTTAAAGTAACAAGTCAAACTGGTTTTTACAGATTTATCGCCATGGGAAAGATCTGAAATATGATTATAAGAGTTAATATTTTCATAGCCAGTGAAGAACATGTGAAGAGCTAACAGGGCGTTTGTCTTTCCGGCATTATTTGGGCCAACTAGCGTCAGGCCATCTGAAAGCTTCAAAACCTGTTCTGTGGAAATAGTGCGGAAATTCTTGATCCTTAGGCTATCGATTTTCATATGGCATCCGTGTCGCGATTGAAATTTTCCACCGATAATCTCAAAACGCCACCAAATCCACAACTGAGTGGTATATGAAATGGAAGAAAAATGACAGCTTATCCGCTGGAAGCAGCAATCTCCCTTGTCCGCCAACGCAGGAAAAGGGATAGCAAGAAGAAAGGGCAGACTTATTTGCCCAAGGTTAAATGTCTTTCCTTGGCCGCAAGCGGCTAATTGCTTACGGCTGCTAAGGGGGGCGAACGCACTCGGTCATGAGGGGCTGCTAATGGCCCAGGCTGTGTGAAAACGTCGGCCTCGCCTAGAGTTGCTGAAGCAACGTCAGCGGGGGCGGCGTATGAAGCGATTCATCGAAGAGGTGAGCCGGACTCAGGTCAGCTTGCTTCCCGAATGCTTGGAAGACTTCGTCGCTGAAGACAATCCGATCCGCGTGGTCGAAGCCTTCGTCGAGCAACTCGACCTGGCGACCCTGGGGTTTGACGGGGTGGCCCCCGCTGCAACCGGACGACCGTCCTATCACCCCGCCGTGCTGCTGAAGATCTACCTCTACGGTTACCTTAATCGCATCCAGTCCAGTCGGCGTCTGGAGCGTGAATGTCAGCGCAATCTCGAGCTGATGTGGCTGACCGGACGACTGGCACCGGACTTCAAAACCATCGCCGATTTCCGTCGTGACAACGGCAAGGCCATCCGCAATGCCTGCCGGCAGTTCGTCGTGCTCTGCCGCCAGCTCGATCTGTTCTCGCAGTCTCTGGTGGCCATCGACGGCAGCAAGTTCAAAGCCGTCAACAATCGTGATCGCAACTTCACCCAGGGCAAGCTCCGTGCCCGCATGGAACAGATCGAGAAAAGCATCGACCGTTATCTGGCGGCCATGGACACCGCCGATCGGACTCAATCCGATGTTGCCGAGGCCAAGGCCAGCCGCCTCCAGGACAAAATCGAGAAGCTCCAGCAGCAGATGCAGGCGCTCAAGGAGATGGAGCAGCAGCTACGAGAAGCGCCGGATGGACAGGTCTCTCTCACCGATCCTGATGCCCGCTCCATGGCCACCAGCGGCAAAGGAACCGGCGTGGTCGGCTACAACGTGCAGACGGCCGTCGATACCCAGCATCACCTCATCGTCGCCCATGAGGTCACCAATGTCGGCCATGATCGCGCCGCACTGGCGACAATGGCCGAGCAGGCGCGTAGCGCCACCGGGGTTGAGGGCCTGACCGTCGTCGCCGACCGTGGTTACTTCAAGGGCGAAGAAATACTTGCCTGCGACCAATCGGGCATCACCGCCTATGTCCCTAAGCCGCTGACATCCAATAGCAAGGCGGATGGGCGCTTCGGCAAGCAGGATTTTGTGTATGTGCCGGAGAAGAATGAGTACCGCTGTCCCGCGGGGCAGAGCCTGATCTATCGCTACACGAATCTCGAGGCCGGCCTGACGACACATGCGTACTGGAGCTCGAACTGCAAGCAATGTGCAATCCGATCGCAATGCACCAGTGAGCCATTCAGGAGAGTTCGACGCTGGGAGCACGAGGACGTCATCGATGCCATGCAGCGTCGCCTCGATCATCAGCCAGAGATGATGGGCATCCGCCGCCAGACCGTCGAGCACCCGTTTGGCACGCTCAAGCACTGGATGGGCTCGACGCACTTCCTGACCAAAACGTTACCCCGAGTGAGCACGGAGATGAGCCTGCATGTGCTCGCTTACAACCTCAAGCGGTTGATGAGCATCTTGGGCATCCGCGAAGCGGTGGCGGCCTTGCAGTCCTGAGGAGGACTTTTTCCACGTTCCTTGCCGTCTCCCGATGCCATCGGAGACCTCAGAGACCTACTACCGCAAGCAGAACGCTATGTCGGCCCAAATCCCATCTCAGCCCTTGCCATGGACCAGGAGCGATGCAGAACCCCGAGTTTTGCTCTTTTCACACAGCCTGGGCCGGTTTCTGCCGGCTCCCGCCGGCAGCTATGGGGTCGAAAGCTACCATTTCTTGAATGGCATCTCCTGGTCGCTAGTCCAGGCCTGCACTCGACCCTGAGCGATTGTCCAGCCCCTTCTCCGTTCACCCCCATTCCTCGGGGGCGATGCTCTCGACCTTACTACTCAGGCCACCTTTCGATGGCCAGCGCCGCTGCCTCCCTGCACCGTATCGGTGCATCGTTGCAAAGTTCTGTGAAAAAGTTTCAGTGTTTGTTGAAAAGTTACGCGGTCCGGAATCAATCCCAGCCGTTGCTTTTCAATAGGCATCAAAGGGGAAGATCAAGTAAAACAATGGCTTAGGGAGTAGCTTTTCATCAAGCCTTGGATTTATTTTTCATGGAAAGTAGTGCCGCGACTTAGCAGTTCACCTGCAGCTGAATCGGCATTGATCGTGGATTCGCCAGACCGCTGCCCGCCAGCGGCAGCGGTCTGGCGAATCCACGTGGAGAAGGAGTGAACCTGCGCCGCACTCTACCTTGAGTTGCTATGGGGCTAGACCGGTATAGTCGCTTGGTACCGCGACGAGAAGACTGGGCAGAAAAAAGGTCACCGCGGGCGACCAGGCCCGGCCACGGCGCCTGACGCACCTCTACACCACCAAGTAGTCCGCCGAGCGTGCAGTTTGAGAGAGGGGGGCGTCTCCGCAGCGCCTATGCCTAGCTATGGACGCTTGGGTGGCCTTTCGCTACCGTTACGCTTCTTCCAAAGAAAGGAGTCGATCGCGTGAACCTGGTTATTCAAGGTGTCTATGAGGCAGGAGTCCTGGAAAAAGAGCATGTGTTCTTTAAGGCCACAGAAGAACTGGAATTAAGTGATTACTTGGTGGCCGATCACACATATGACGCCAAGGGAAACCTAAGCGATAAGCACCGTCATACCTTCTGGTTTCCCTCCCGCATTGTCAAAAAAGGGGAGTTTGTGGCCCTCCGAACGGGCAGCGGCACTCCGCGGAAGTACACCAAAGACAATGGACAAGTAGTCCACCGTTTTTACTGGAATCTGAAAGCAACTGTCTGGAATGAAACCGGCGATGCAGCGGCTCTTTATAAAGTGGGAACACCATCAGTGAAGCGAGTCCCCGCCAAGGGGTGACAAAGACGCCCCGGCACCTTACCGGGGCTCCTTTCTCCTTTCGCCATAATTTCGCCGACTGTACGCCGGCGTCCTATCACAAAAATTTCCCTGTAGCCATTACAAACCACCATACCTTGACTGGAAATCACTATTACGCCCACCTGCTCAAGCGGGCGATATCCACAAGCTTACGGAACGGAGCGTTACATGAGTATGAGACGATGCAATATCTGTTTGCGCCGATCGAAGATGAGCAGGGACCATATTTTTCCCAGATCAATTACGAAAAAGGTACAGCGTCGAGTAAGTGACATAGGAAGAAGACTCGGAGCCGCTTTAACGTCAAAGCCCACAAAAATCGCGCAAAACGGATACACAGAGTCAAATATATGTGAGCACTGCAACAATTCACTACTTGGCACCTATCTAGATCCCCATTTAACTAAACTGTACAAGGACGTGGACAGAGAGCTTGGCTATCTAAAATTTCTAGGCGGCGGATCAATCATTGTTAGAGACGTTGATCTAAAGAAGGCAATAAGGGCAGCTTCCGCTCACCTTCTTGCATACTCCAAGCAAGCCCACTACAAAGCTCCAATTGCGCGAGACCTTCGTAGACTTGTGTTTAAAGGAAAGCGATCTCCCCGTCTGCGGATCGGGATTTGGTTGTTTCCATACAAAGATCAAGTCCTCCTTAACAGCGTTGGAATTGCAAGCATACTGAAAGGTGTAACCCCTATAACCATCAGTGCATACAAAACTTATCCGCTGGCGATTGCATTTGTTTTCGACAATCCAACTTATACCTTCCCCTTTAAGTCCGTCTTGGAGATTTCAAATTGCTTTGAAATGCCTGACGACATAGTCTCTCTTAGACTGATGACTGTTCCGCTTGTGCATCAACTATGGCCTGAAGCTCCGCTAGATAGTGGGATGGTCCTTATGCATAATGAATCTGGTGTCCACACCCAGCCATACATGAACTTGAAGCAATACCCTTACTGAGCGAACGGAAGCCCGGCACATATCCGGGGGTTCTTCTTCCTTACTTGGGCAGTGCCGGAAATTCCAGCATTAGCCTCAAAAGAAATTCCTATTGTTCGGTCGGTCGGTTCGACGCTCGGCTCTTACCGCATGGGGTACGGTGTCTCAAGGCCATTATGCAAGACTGAATACCCGGGCATAAGTTTTCGTTGGTGGTTTTGCTTGGGTCGATCTGGCGGCCAACGCGATAACGTGCCAGTCGCCCGAGACGCTATCTGATGCCAGGTGCTGAGCCCGTATTTGATGCGTTCCGGGTACGGCGGACTCCGCAACCAGTGACGAGCATTAAAACAAAACTGGTTAGACAGCTTTGATGCTCGTCTTGATCGAGTTAACTTCCGAGCCGTTCTCGCTCTTCTTATCGTTAACCAGCCAGGGTAACGTCGGTCGGAGAGCAAGAATGTCCATTTTGGCTATAAGTTTAACTGTCTTGACCCCGTTGGCTCTTTCTGCTGGTGGGTTTCTCAGTTTGCCAGAAATTACACAGTAACGAGTAAAGCCTTTCGCTGCGCCAACAAGCCGATCTGAGTCGCCATAGTTGCAAAAATTGTGCATATGTTCAATTGCTCGGTTTAGGTCGTGCTGTGAAATGTACTTGGCGTGTTTATAGGTGATGATCTCGAGAAATTTACTTGCCACAAAGCGTCTGGCAAAATGATGTGCGCTTATTTGGAGTGATTGAATGGCGTCATTCAGTGGAACAAGGGTTTTCACCAGCCTTTCAAATCTCTCTACGGAGACAATAGAGATTCCAGGTTGCGGTGGACGAAGTCCGGGAGCGGACTTCGCCAGCGTCAGGGTCTTGTTGAGCGTTAATCTGGATACCTCGCGTCTTGATAATCCTAGTCTTTGTGTGACTTGCTTAATTGTTAGATGCGTAGGCCTTGATCGGGTGGGGTAACGATAAAACCTGTAAGGCTGATTCTCCAAGCGTGTGTCAAGGTCAGAGGGAAGGTCTGATCGCCGGTAAATAACAACATGTTCTCCATCCACAAGTGGGCCTGATGCGGCCGATATTCCAAGCGCTTGCAATGCTGGGCCTAGGTAGCGGCGCGGATAATGGAGCTCCTTAGAGAGCTCTTCTGTGAAAACATAGTCGCGGTGGAACGATTCAATCTTTTTGTTCTCTACAAGAACACTATTGCCCCGGCCGCCAAATGCTTGTCCTAAAAGGCCTGTCCGAATTAGTTGACGGGCTAGGTCTGGGTGGATGTGGAGAAGATTACTTGTTTCCTTGGTGTTGCTATAGTTGGTTGTTGATATTTTTCTGGCGCGAGGTAAATGCGAGACAAACGTTTTTTTGGTTGGCTTTCTAGACGGGTTTAGTGATTCCAGGAAGCCTGGGGTGCTAATTAGTTCTTGTATTTCGGCGAGTGGAAAAATTGGTATAAAGTTACCGTCAATTTCAGCGCTGGAAACTGGGGCAATAAGGCTTTCCCTGATCTTTTTTAATACCGGTTGGGCTGATTTATTGAGTATCTTATAAATCTTTGTAGAGAATATATATTTTCTCTCGAAGGCTTCGATGCTTGATAATGGGATAAGAATCCCCGCTCTTGTTTTCTTGCCTTCTAGGAGTCCCGCTCTCACGGTGCGTCGGCAGGCCTCATAGTGAGCGCCAAGTCTTATGGCCGCTTTTTTCAGGGTGGTGTAACTGGCTGGTGTATAGTTCAACGAGCAAGTTGTTGTCTGCTGCAAGAATGACGCTATACAATCGATTTCTGATAAGTTGTAACGATTGTTGGTGGTTTGGTGGCGATTGATAGGGAGGTGGTGGACTATTCTTAGCCATTGCCGAGTGCTTATTCCAAGGTATTTTTTAACCTGATTGGTAAGAAGTGTAAAGTCTTCATTAATCGTGCATTCGGCACATGATGGGGGCGCATTTAGGAAAATTGAGACAGCTTTTGTGAGTCCCTCCTGCTCCTGGATGGGGAGGCTGGCGGCAATCAAGTGCGGGTTGATCTGAGGATGCCGTCTCGATAAGTAGTTTAGATAGCTTACGATCCCCTCGACGTTGCCATTCAATATGGCGAAGCCGGCTTCCAATAACTTCCGGTTGTGTGGTAACTGCCCTTTGGTGCGATCATGGCCCACGGCAATTAGTGACTCTAGAAGTCTGTTGAATCTTTGTTGGTCGCCAGCTTTGAATATGTCTAAGAGTTGGGTCTCCAGAGGAGGCTGATTTAGTGGCGTTGGTTGAAGTCTGCGCATGTCGAAGCCGCACGCGCATTTTGATTCCTCTTGTCTGTACCAGACAAAAGGCTTTCGGCAGTTTGGGCAGGCGGTCATATACTCGACCCAATGATAAGGGCAGTAATCAGCAAGGCGAATGTCCTTGATGTATCGCTCCCAACCCTCCTGAAGGCATATCGGGCAAATCGCTGCGTACTCAAGTCGCAGGAGTTTTTGTGGCACTCTTATTCCATGGACGATCAAGGGCGCGTGCTTTGTGGCCTCGTAAGTTCTTGGGTAAAATGCTACCACGGTTTTGTCAGCGTATGAGGCACTTTCCTCTTTGAGGAAGTTGACTGTTTGAAAATCCGGAATAAAGCATTCTCTGACCAAGGCGCTGTAGCCCAGGTAATGGGTCCTGAACCTGCGAAAGTTTTTATGGCCATTCGCGTAAGCGGTTCTATTTAATAGGCTGGTTGGGCTCTCATTAGGCAGCGAGGTGGCGACGAAGTTTAGGGCTTTCATTTTGATGTCTCTCAATTAGATTAAGATTATCTGCGAGATTCATCTCGAACGGATTTCTGGTTTTGGCCAGATTTAGTTTTAGCTCAAGTAGAGAGCAGCTCATGGCGAAGTCGTTTATGCAAGGACCAGATGCCTCATTCCGTAGGCAGTGCAAGAATACTAAGTGAAGGATCTGGCGAATGTATTCAAGGTTTCCGCTTGTTGCGACATAGAGAGGAATGCGTATTCCGGAATCGGTAAGGTGAGCGCCCTTATGCAGATTCCCAATCGAATACATTTTTTTGTCTAGCTCTTTTAAAGTAATGGTGTAGTCGCATTCCGGTGAGTCGTCGAAATTGAAATAGCCCAGGGTCGCCAGGTATGGATACCGTCGCGCAAGGAGGCTGCTTCCATAAATAAATTCCTTGCATTCCGGAGTGCCGGCAACAATCACTGCTATATTGATTTGGTCGAGAAGATTGCGTAGCCAGTCGGCTGCGTCCTCGACACTCTTGGCGGGATTGTGTTTGGCAAATAGTTGAATTTCGTCGAGAAGGATGGCGCGCGTCTGACAAGTTTTCAGGTTTTTAATCACCATCCTCGTCAAGTCTACCGTGTCACCTTTCACGCCGAACACGTGAAGTTTTTCAAGTATGGCCTTTGCAAGGTCTTTGATCGTGACTTTGGGGGGGACTGAAAGATAAATGACCGGTATGATTCGGCGGACACCTTCCGCAGTCAACTCTTCGCTTTCAGCCTCGAATTGGTCATGGAAGTAATTGAGCAAGGTAGTTTTGCCTGCACCAGAAGGCGCGGAGATTACCGTTGAGGTTGGTATTCCTCTGAGTTTTGTGCTCTCTATCGCCAGGTTCAATAACTCGAAGGCCCTTCGATAAGGAGGAAAGAACACGATCTGCCTCTCAAACTCATCTACTCTACTTTCGATTTCTGCGTTCATGGCTCACCTCTACGGTGGCGTATGTGGTTGGCGTAGTGCTTTCGTTCAGGAAGGAGTTTTCGTCGACCTCTTCAGCGATGTCGCAGTAGTCAGGCGAATCTTTTGTGTCGTCCAGAAAGTTATCTACAATTCCTTGCAAGTCTTCCAGGATGGCCCTCTTTCGTCTTGTGGACTTGGATTTACCCTGTGCTAGTTCCATGTTCAGTCTTAAGCGAGCCTCTTTGGCTTCACGGTAAGAGAATCTTTTGGCCTCCTTTAGTATTTTTGCACGCACCAAATTATGTGCATACATTGTCAGTCCGCACTGGTAGGTTGGGTCAACTGCATCGGCGATATACCGGTTTTCCGGTAGGCGCGGATGATAGACAATGGCTTTGCCAAGGTCGCTTTCGTCGTAGAGAACAATGGCTTCTTCATTCTTTTTCAGTAACGATCCGATTCGGGCTATGCCTGGGCCAGTCCAAAACAAATTGTTGTGTCTTACCCGTCCTTTTATGACCTTTGAGGACGTTTGGCTCAGAAAAAGGCCATCCAACTGGTCCTGTGAGTAGCGTCTGGCGGGGAATTGATCGTCTCGCATGGTTTCCCACGCACGTCTAGGGGACATGTTCAGGGTACGATGAAAGCTCGAGTGATAGATTTCCAGCCATTCTTCAAACTTGAGGCGGAGTTCTTCTAGTGTGAAAACGGCCTCCTTTTCGGAGTCATAGTCTCCCCGCTCTTCCAGATTGGAGAATGTGGTGCCTTGCAAGTGATGGGTGAATTGAACGACTAGCGTCTTAAACCAGCTTTCTACATGAGGCTTCTGATTGGGATTCCTCGGTTCGCAATAGGTGAGCTTTGCCCCGATCAGCTCCAACCTTTCACGAAGGTGTACGGATCTAAAATCCGGTCCATTATCCATAATGTAGTGCGCAGCTTGCCCTGTGTATTCCCGCTCGCTAGCGAGAGAATGCTTGATGGCGCGCACTGTCTTCGACACAGAAGGCGGGTTTAGCGAGAGATCAAATCCAATGACGTAACGGGGTTTAATAAGAATTATTATGGTTAGGAAGGGCTTTCCAATTGGGCGTCCAAGTTCGTCAACCGCTACTATGTCAACGGTATGTGTGTCACATTCGGCCAAGTCAAAGAGCCTTAATGGTTCGCTAAAGCGTTTGCTCCAACTGTGGCGTCGAATTGCCGTCGTTAACCCATTCTGTTTCACGCTGACCGCCAGCGGGTCCAGTTCTTTAATTAGCCTGTATAGAGTGGTGATGGATGGAATTCGAATCTGGTCCCAAGCCGGTCTCTGGTGGTTTGAGCTTTTCGCGCTTGTTTGCACGGCATCAATTACATCTGTAATGGTCGATGGACGCTTAATTAAATACAGTGCATCTAGATAATAACGAAGTGCTTCACGGATCTCAGGGTGCTGGCGATCAAACCGGCTATTTTTCTTTCTGCAGAGAGGATCGAGCAATGAGAAGGGATTTCGGTCTGAGTGTTTATATGCGGATAGCCATATATAAATGGTGGAATAGGCTGGCGGTTTAAGGTCGTCTATCTCTTTCGCGATGCTAGCTATGAGGTTTTTGGTTGCGTGACAAGGAAGGCGCCCGGAGAATTCTGCGAGGATTCTATCAACATAGGTTAGCTTTCTCTTTAGATTTATTTGATGCTTTTCTGGTAGTGAAAGCAAGACTTGGGCATTATCTCGGGATATTGGCGCCTCTTGGGTTCTAACCAGCTCACCTTTGTTGTATTTTGTTTGGAGTTTAATTTTGCTCTGGAATATAACGGACTTGTCTCGATCCGTGCTTCGCATTTGCACTTGATCGTCTCTGGTGTCAACAATTTCGTATGACTTTCCGTGGTACCGATAACGTTCTCCGATCTTAATCTCTAGAGTATCTTTCATCTTCGCTCTCCTACGGAAATCTGAGTTTGAGTGCTGAAGAATCTGTTCAGATTTGCATGGACTTTACGATTAAAAACAGCGCTGGCAATATCCGAGACTGTGGGTGGGTTTAAAACTTCGAGAAGTTGGTGAACTCTGATGGTCCTCGAGGGGGCGTCCTCTACAATATGGACAACGCGTGCGATTCCTAATTGAGTGGCGCCAAAACTATGGGCATATAAGTAATTGAGATTGTGGAATAGTGTGGGCTTTCGGAAATGGGATTCGGCTATTGTTTCAAGTAGATAGCCATGTTCGGCGAGTGCGCGCTGAAAACAAAGGAGCTTTTCTTGGGTTCGGCTTCCTTCGAGTTGAGAGTCGGGTTTGATTTCGTAGAAGACCCAGGAACCATCTGCCAGTTTTACAAAGAAGTCAGGAGTGTATTTTAATGTTTTTGTTGGTCCGAAATTTAAGATGAAACGAATAGGATGGCTGATGTATCTCTGTACGGCTGGTAGGTATTCTAGATACAGGCAGAAGTCAGACTCCAATAGCGACTCGCACGAGATGTATTCGCGATTTTTTTGGGAGGGAAAGTAGGTGATGTGTTTGCCATATTCTCCCGTTCTTAACTTTTTCGGGGGAGACGTCATTAGCGATCGGGGATATCCCACGGATTGCCCGTTCATGCCATTCACCTCTGTAGACTCCTACCGCTGCGTGAGTCCGTTGTCCCATTGGTAGGACGTTCGGCGGGCCTGTCCTGGCGTGGGTTCTACGCTGCTCTCGTTTGTACAAGCTCGTAAGACTGCCACTGACGTGTGGCTGAATTGCTCTGCAACCGCTCTATTGCGCGTATTCTGTGGTTGAAAAAATTCAGCATTTGTCGCGAGGCCATGGGTGGCAAAGCCACGCCGCAAATTGCCTTGGGGGCGGCAACTCGACACCGCCGCCAGAAGGCTCCGGGGTATGCTTTTTGCGCATACACTGGCGTCGTCGGCACGTTGTATGCACAGTGGATATGCATTAGCTCGTTGGTATGAGCGACATCGGGGAGAGGCGAAGGGATCCCAGCGGGACAACAAGTGGTACGCGTTTTTCAACGGGCGCTTGGCCAGAGGCGACCTGCTGGAAGAGTTGGTTGATCTATTCCCAGTGCTGCAGCCCATCCTTGATAGTCCACTCTGGTTGAGTTTGACCGAGGAACATGGACGGAGGATTGATTGGGAGGCTGCGATCCTGGCAGAACGCGAGGGGAAGCGTTTAAGGGTTTTCAGCCAACCAAAGCTGGCGGCGTTTGCTGCCTGTCCGGAGTGGTATCGATTGGGACTTTTGTTGATGCTGCTGCGTACAACTTCTGCCTGGTACGCATTGCACCGTCTCTGGGTCAGCAAAAATATATCTGTGTATGTGCAAATGACCTGTCTTGCACCGCCGCTTTCTCACATCAGTTCCGAGCTCTATCGTCGACTTGGAGAGTTGACGAGTAAAGGTTGTTTCGGTATTCCGGCTATTCCTTTTTGGCCTGCCAATGAGCGAGAGTTTCGTCGAAATTTGCGGTTCTTAAAGCTGTTAGCAGGCAGGGCGGTGCAAAAGGGGTGGGTGCCTGAAGTAAAACCTGGTGCCTATTTGCTACTTTGGATTTTATTTGGGTTTGATGTTGAGTACCGTTTGCGACTTGTTGACCGGTTAAGGCGTAGGCGCTGGGAGTTTCAGATTGGGTGTCCCAGTCTCGTTCGATACAGGCTGCAGGTCGTGCGCAAAGCCTATTTGAAATCGAGGTTTGTTAAATAACTGCTCCACGAGGGCGTCGTCTGGCTCGCTCGAATCCAGCAGGCATGGTGAGGCGAGCCAATTAGACCGACTCGTCGCCTCCACCCGGACTAGGGCATAGCGAGCAGAATACCGATCCTTTCTCAGTTCGCCGTTTCCCAGTGGAAGACGTGAGGAACGCGTACTCGTCGAATCCTTAGGTGCTTCTTGGCAATCCTGATCAGGAGTGCCAATGAGCACAACTGGGACGATAGGTAGACCTCTGTTCTGTCGACATGGAGGGGCCGCTGGTTATCCCGCTGGGGAGGGAGGGGGAGCGGCCTCGGATGGTGGGGTTAGACCTGCCAGGGTGACCAGTCGAGCTTGCAAAACTTCGAGCTGCCGGGCTTGCTGCTGTACCTGATGCTTAAGTCGTAAGCGCTCCGCATTGTGCTGTTTCAATCGCTCCTCCAATGCGGCTTTTTCCGTGCTGCGTGCCGTCAATTCTTGGCGAAGAGTTTGTAACGCGCTGCGCTGCATGGCCAGTTCACTCTCGATCGCCGACTGGTGTTTCACCGTGTTTCGGGCTTCGACCAAGAGGCGCTCGTTATCTCTATTTAGCGTGGAAAGCTCGTCCTGTTTACTCAGCAAACTCTGGCGAAGCTGGCGCAGCTCGGCCTGCAGCTGTTGCACTTGCGCGTCATGACGTTGGAGTTCTTGCTCGCGCTGCTCTTTGCGAGCCTCTCGATAGTGGTCGAGGGCCTGGCGGGCGAGCTGGTGCTTATCCTCCAGTGATTGCAACTGGTTGGCGCGCTCTTCCAGCAGCTCCTGAAGACCGTGGAGGCTTTGCTCGAGCCGAGCACGTTCAAACTCACTGGCCTGGTAACGATCACGCAGCTGCTCCAGGTTCTGTTGGCAATCGTTCAGTTGCTCGGTCAAGCGAGCATTTCCCGCCTGCAGTTCTTGAATGCGCTCCTCGCTATAACGCCGTTGGGCGAGGTTTTCGTTGTGCTGCCGGGCAACGGCTTCCCGTGCCGTGCTTACTTTGGCCTCAGCCTCGAGAACCAGGCGGTCGGCCACATGGGCAATCAGTGACCCAAGTTCTTCGCTCAGTGAGGGCGGTGGCGCTTCCGACGACCTTGCGAGTTCTTGCAGGTATCGATGAATGGTGGACTTGGAACCCGTATTGCCTAGCTCCGTCCGGACTGCATCAATAGTCGGCCGGGCGCCGCGGGCCTGGAGCGCCTGCTTGGCCTTCAGGACCAGGGCTTTGTTAATTCCGCCGCGTGCCATGGGGTCTCCGACGATTTCGTAGTGTGTTCCAGAGTATGGGATTACAGCTGTATGGACGGGAGGCGGTGGGCCGAATGGGGCGACGGGCTAACCGTGGATAATCTAGATTTATCCACGGTTAGGGGACTTTTCTGGCCAATCGGCCGGGGCGGGCAGTACAACGCAGGGGCACTCAGCATGACCGAGCTCGATCGTTACCTCGAAGCTGCCGAACGGGACAACACGCGGCGCTCGTACCGGACCGCGTTGGCGCATTACGAGCTGGTGTGGGGTGGGCTGTTGCCCGCCAGCGGCGAAAGCGTGGCGCGCTACCTGGCCTGTTACGCCAGGTCCTTGTCGACCAGCACCCTGCGCCATCGGCTGGCCGCCTTGGCGCGCTGGCATCGGCAGCAGGGCTTCAGTGATCCGACCAAGACCGAGCTGGTGCGCCAGGTGTTCAAGGGCATCCGCGCCTTGCACCCGAACCCGGAGCGGCAGGCGGCCCCGCTGCAACTGCAGCAACTGGAGGCGGCGGTCGACCGACTGGAGACCCAAGCCCAAGTCGCGCTGGCGGCGGGGCAGCGGGGCCGCTATCGCCGCAGCCTGCGTGACCGCGCCCTGATCCTGCTCGGCTTCTGGCGCGCGTTTCGCAGTGACGAGCTGTGTCGCTTACGGGTCGAGCTGATTCAGGCCCAGGCCGGCGAGGGCCTGCAGCTGTTTGTGCCGCAGAGCAAGGGGGATCGGGAGAACCTCGGCGTGACCTACAAGGCACCGGCGCTGCAACGCCTCTGTCCGGTGCAGGCCTATCTCGACTGGGTGGCGGCGGCGCAGCTGCAGGAAGGGCCGGTGTTTCGCGCGATTAACCGCTGGGGACAGGTGCAGGCGTCGGCGTTGCACCCGAACAGCGTCATTCCGATCTTGCGGCAAGCGCTGCAAGGCGCCGGTGTGGAGGCCCAGGCGTTCAGCAGCCATTCTCTGCGCCGCGGTTTCGCGACCTGGGCCACCCGCAATGGCTGGGACCAGAAATCCCTCATGGCGTATGTGGGCTGGCGCGATGCGAAATCTGCCTTGCGCTACATCGAAGCGGCGCCGGTGTTTCCACTCAGTTGACCGGACGCTGCTGAGGCGGGCACTGTGGCCCGCCGAGACAGGCCTGCCGGCGGTCCTTAGCCGTGGCAATGGCGACTCCCGGCACCGCCCCGCCAACTTGCCGCGCGCCAACAGCCATCGCCGAGTCCCGGCGTCCCCGCCGGGATCGACCGCCCCGCCAGGCTGCCCACCGCGCCGTCAGGCTCCGGTTGGCTCGCCGATTCACAAGACCCCGCTCTCCGGCGTGGTGGGACCCCGCCGAAATGATCGGGCGAGCCGCCCTCGGCGAAGACCAAGCTTCCTCGTCCTGAGGTACTGGCGAGCAACGGCGGTGCAAGTGGACAATGATCAGGAGCACAGAGGCCTGCGGCCATGTCGAGGTGGATATTATGACGATGCCCCACGAGCGTACCCGCGCGGTGGTACAGACCTACGATTTTCTGGTTGAGCTCTCCCGTGATGCGTCCCTACCAGAGCGCGTGCGCCGCGACGCCCGCTTTCTCTTGCGTCACTTTCCCACCAAGCACGATGTACTGCTGGCCGGCAAAATCGAGGAGCAGGCGGAAACCTTGCCTTTAGGTGCCTTGGGCCCTGTGTTTAGCTCTGCGACAGAGTTTAAGCGAACGCGGTCCATTGACCACTAACCGCATGCTCGGCAACAGAGCCCAGTCAGTAGCGCTGAGTCCCGAGGCTTGAGGCTTGGGGGGACTACGAAACCAGGGGCGATTCAGCACGCTACGGTGCAGCAGTTCCGAATTGAGTAACGATTAGGGTCTGCTTTTGACCGAGGCTGTGTAAAACGCTTTGAAGACCAAGCACTGATCAAGAGACGATTAAGCTTGGCGCTCTCCAGGGAAATCCAGGCAGGTTCGGACGCAAAAAATCCGCCAGATTTCCTGTAGCGACGCGTCCCTCAAGTTTGAACGGGAGTTTTTACATGGCTTGGGCCGGTTTCTGTCGGTCGTGACAGGCCGGAGTCGACCCAAACCTGCCTGTTGTATCAGACAGAAACCGGCCATTAGCAGCCCCTCATGACCGAGTGCGTTCGCCCCCCTTAGCAGCCGTAAGCAATTAGCCGCTTGCGGCCAAGGAAAGACATTTAACCTTGGGCAAATAAGTCTGCCCTTTCTTCTTGCTATCCCTTTTCCCGCGTTGGCGGACAAGGGAGATTGCTGCTTCCAGCGGATAAGCTGTCATTTTTCTTCCATTTCATATACCACTCAGTTGTGGATTTGGTGGCGTTTTGAGATTATCGGCGGAAAATTTCAATCGCGACACGGATGCCATATGAAAATCGATAGCCTAAGGATCAAGAATTTCCGCACTATTTCCACAGAACAGGTTTTGAAGCTTTCAGATGGCCTGACGCTAGTTGGCCCAAATAATGCCGGAAAGACAAACGCCCTGTTAGCTCTTCACATGTTCTTCACTGGCTATGAAAATATTAACTCTTATAATCATATTTCAGATCTTTCCCATGGCGATAAATCTGTAAAAACCAGTTTGACTTGTTACTTTAAAGGAGAGCCAGGGGACGAGGAGCTTTTCGAAAAACTGGGTAAATTGAAAGCTCTTTTAGGGCAAGATGATGATAGCGACGAATTCTCAATAAATGTTTACTTTAGTGGCAACAATCCCGTCTATCAAGTTTACCCGGGAGTGAAAAGGCCTGAGGGGAAATCACCCCAATATTCCATGGCCCAGAAAGCATTTGTGCAATCTGTACTGGATGCTTTCAAGTGCTACTACATACCGTCCAAAAAATCTATCGACGAACTCTATAACGAATTTGTGCTGCCATTTATTCGTTTGAAGGTGGCGGGCGCCCTAGAGGAGCACCTACCAAAAATCCGACAAAGTGTCGCAGCCATTGCGAAAAGCATGAATGGCGTGCTACATAAAAACGGTCTAGATGATATCTCCGTCGGATTTGATATCCCCAATGGGACTGTCGAGGATCTAATAACCAGTTTCGACCTGCGCGTTTCTGACCCAAGCATTAGCTCAATTTACTCCAAGGGAATGGGCGTGCAAGCTGCTGTGCTTCTCTCTTCGTTTAAGTGGATAACCGAGCAACAAAAGAATTTAAACGTTATATGGCTTGTAGAGGAACCTGAAACATACATGCACCCTTCGCTTGCCTTGCAGGCGGCGAAAATATTAGATGATCTCTCAGCAATATCCACCGTAGTCAAAACAACCCATGCTATAAATTTTGTCCCATCGGATATTAACCTAGTTCAGGGTGTAGGGCGTTCTGGTAAGGCTCAAAATACTGTTGTAAAGACATTTACAACTCACAGAGAAGCGACGGAGTCGATCAGAAAATCACTTGGCGTGAAATTTTCTGACTATTTTGCTCTTGCTAAATTTAGTCTGTTCGTAGAGGGCGAAACTGATAAAGCTTATATCGAGCACGTCTGGGCCCAGATGCAACCTCACCAGAAAGAACTTTATCCTTACCTTAACTCAAGCCAGTTACTGATAAAGGACTTTACTGGTGTGCAGGACTTGCTCGGATTTATTAAGTCAAATTTTGGGCTATTCCGCACCGAAATTTGTTCTGTAGCTCTTTTTGATGGAGACAAGGCTGGGGTTGATGCTGCTAGAGCGATGTCTAGCTTCTGTTCAAACAAGGAGTATAGCTTTGACGGAAATAAAGAGTATGTGCTCATCCCCGGTGGACACCCAATAGAAGGTTTGTTTCCTGACTCATGGATTAAAGATGCGTATGAGTATGAGGCAGCTTGGTTTAATGGCGGCTTGCCAGTCATTGATGCCGATGACAAACTGATATCATTTAAAATTCGCGACGGCTCAAAGAAAGCTTTTATGGAGTACATCTTGGATCGTTATGATGAAGATACAACCTACGACTCAAGTCAGAAATTTTTTGCGCTATTTAAAGCAATCAATAAAGCCTTTGAAAAGCAAGACATTTAGCCCTCGCGAGTAAATATAAAGCCTTGGCCTTTATCGGGAAATGTGTGGGGAATCGAGAAAAAAGTCGGGCGCAGACCGCTGTAGACATTCGGCTTCAAACGCCAGATCTTACCTGTCGCGGCCGGCAACTAGATAGGCCGGGTCATTCTACCCGCACGGATCGACGCTCACTCCGCCTCGCAACTGCTGCCTGACACTGCCGGGGCCGAGCTATCGTAGAGTTTGGCCTCTTCTGCATGTTTTAAGACATCGCAAGACGGTACTTAACTCAATGAAGAATCGTCGTGGTTATTATCGAATGCCTACTTCTGGCAGGCCAGAACTGACCCAACCGGCAGCTTCTGGCCGGTTTCTGCCGGTTCCCACCTGCAGCTTAGAGGCAATTCTGGCCTGTCACTGCCGGCAGAAACCAGCCAAGAGCGACCGGAGTCGCCCCTCTGGAGGCAGTCAGACCATAAAAATAAATTTGCCCCGAATGGCACTTACTTAGCCCTTTTTGGATGGCCGCTCCTCTTGATTTCTGCGCGAGCAGAGTGGCGTGTTTAGGTCGGTAAAGGATAGGGGCTCGGCATTCACTTAAGCGCGCGACGCGCCACGCGTCCGGTACGGTTACTGGCGGACAACGACTACGATGCCGATCGCCTGCTTGTGTACTGCGACCGCTACCGCATGCAGCCGGTGATTCTCCAGCGCACTAGAAGCGTAAGTCCAAGCCGGGAAGCCGCCACAGCCTTACCGCGCGATACAGGCCGTTGCAGGCAAACCAACTTGAGTAGTACGGATGTCTTGACCTTTCACGTAATACCCGATCCAACTGTCCCTAGTCCCGGGACTCGGGACAAAAGGAGCACGCAATCCTGGGCGATGCAAGGACTGAAATAAAAGTTCTGGGATGCCGCCCCAGCAGGGAAATCAGGAGGCCGAGTTGCCGCCGTTATTGTATATTTCATTGCGAGCAACGCGCCTGAAATCGCAGAGGTCTTGGTCCTCATCACTGAACATGAAGTTCACCATTCGCTCACATCTGAGGCCTAAAGGCCAGGATTCCCAAGAGGCCTGAGCCAATCTAATCATGCAAGAGATGCATGCCTGCGGGGAGTGAACGGCTGCTTTTGCGGATTCCGAGCGGACCATCCCGGATACGGAAACCTCATCCGGGATGGTCTTTGTCATTCCGGGGTTTAACCCGGTGAAGCCTTATTCCTTCCGCTGGTCGTGAGGCACAGCGATTGTTGCGGAGGTCTCGGATTTATTTCCCGCCGCGTCAGTGGCTGAATAAACAACGGTGTAGACAATACCAGACTTGGGCTGCCCTCCACGCTTGGCACGTATAGAGAAGTTAAGATCAGCTGTTCCGACTTCCGCTCCTTGCACATCCTTCTGTAGATCACACTCATTGCAAGTTACAGAAACCAGGGTGATAGCTGGCGCTGGGTCCTTGTCATCAGATGCCGTGACACTGGCCGTGATATTGCGAATTTTATTATTTGGCGGCCAGACTACGCTAGGCTCAAATTCAACCGAAATGCTTGGTGGAATCGTATCCAAGTCGTTTGGTGGCCCATCAAGTACTGTAAGCTGCGAGCTCGCATAAGTCGGTGGTCCATCAATAATCGCCGTCCAATGACTGTTTTGAAGTTGAGGGTTGGGGTTCCGCATCACAACGGTGAAGCCACTCTGCGCTGTGCCGGGCTCAAGCCGACCGGTTTCTGCTGCCGGCTCCCACCGCACCTCATAGTATGGGCTTTCCTCCAATGCAATGATGCGTGATTTCCAATCGGTCGGAGAAATAACTTCTAGTGGAGCGTCTCCACTTATTTCGCTGGCTCCAGTGTAATGATCAAAGCCAATCGAAAAGCCGAGGATAGGTTGATTGCCGGTGTTTCGAATAGTGTAAGTATAAGCGGTTAGGTCAGCGTGTGACTGTACGTACACTCCAACATTCGCCACTTGGTCATCCCGGGGGCCTGCGGAGAGAGATGCGCTCATAAAAAGCAGCGCAACACCAGGCAATAGATTCTTGAAGTTGCTGATCATCTTCGTCATCCCTTCCAAATTATCTCAACGGCCTGTTAACGAGGTTGGTAATGCACTGGATCGTTCCCTGGCCATGGCCGATACATCCCACAGAAGGTGGCTACCGTGTCTTGCGTTTCCCCGGGGGGCAAGCCGGTCAACGTAGCATCAATGGCAATCCCTCGCGCATGAGGTGACATTGGATTCCCCGCAGCTGGCCGTTGGGTGAGGAGCAACCCATGATTCTGGAACTCGGCCTGGGCCTCGTTTCGCACTGTCCGGCATTCTGCTTCTTGCCTGTTGCGAACCGCATCCCAAGTATCCCACACTTCCCGCAAGTGATCTTGATAAGCCACTGGTCGATAGGCCGAGGAGAGCGTCATCGCGCCGCCGAGTGCAGCAACCCGATTCTGCATGCAGGCCAAGCCAGTTTGAGCAGCGGCTGTTAGGTTTTGTGTGTCGATGCGATTACCGTTTTCGAACGCAGTTGCGGCGGGATCTGTGAGTGGTGTCAGTGGTGGAACATCACAGGTACTTAAGGAAAGGCCGAATAGCTCACCGACGGTCTGGTCACCCCATCCGTCCTGCATCACGCGAAAAACGAAACGTACGCGCTGATTTCTCCATGCGTCCAGCGACTGCGAAGTGGTCGTTGTAGGGCTCCTCCAATAGGTGCCATATTGAGACCCTGGCTTACCAAGCTTTTGAATGATTGGAACGGTACCTGTCGGCGTTTCCATGAAAATATCGAACCAGTCATAGATTCCTGCGTCGTAAGTCTGCATACGGTACCTAAAACTAACCAGACCTCCATCATTAACGTCGACGTCGATTGCAAAAGTGCTATAGCCTATAGGTTGAAGACCAGGTGCGTATTCGCCGGTATCTGGGTATGGATAGGGCGTATCCCAGCGACCGATTTGCGCATTAATGACATCTACGCCAGAGTGGGAGACATATCCAACGCTCCCCGGCGCCTCCCCAGCACTTGCGATTGCTGCATCGATTGGCTCGTCGAGGGCGGCAACCGAACTGGCGTTCAAAGCCGAAAATCCAAGCAGAAAACTTATCGAGACAAATCTTCGCATTCCTTTTCGCTCCCTAATTTGCCATTGTAAATTCGCGTCCTAAAGTGGTCCGCTCAGATTGCTCCCTGGAAAGTTGGTTTATTCCCGTTTGGACTCTCCGATTGAATAGTGCGTTACCCAACCACCCTTCCGATGCTTTGTACGCCTCTATTTCCAAGAGATCGTCCGGCTCAAATATCGGTATTTGCCGGACAATCAGCTGGTATGGCTTGTGGCCATCATTCGTTCGAAGGTAGGTGATGATTCCATGGCTGTCCAGCCAGCTCGGGCCTTGAATTAGACCGAGCGACATGGGCAACCGGGATGTGGCTCGGTGTGCCAGGTTTGATGATCTATTCGAAGATCAAGCCTGGTTACTTTCTGCTTTGGTCCGATATCCGGACGAGCTGGCGCTTGAGAAGCGGGCATTCTCAAACCTCAGCGACGGAGGAGGGGGAAAGGGCGGTTTTTCCAGTATGCAGGAGGGCAAAACGGTGACGGAGAAGGTGGAGCGCTACCGGCAGGCCGCGCGGCGCGAGAGCACCGAGCGCCGTTATCGGCAGGCGCTCGCGCATTTCGAGGACACCTGGGGCGGCTTTCTGCCGGCGACCAGTGAGGCGATTGCCCGCTACCTGGCGGATTACGCCGAGACCCTGGCCAGCTCGACCTTGCGGGCGAACCTTGCCGCCTTGGCCAAGTGGCACCTGCGTCTGGGCTTTCCCGATCCGACCAAAGCACCGCACGTGCGGGAGGTGCTCCGCGGCATCCAGGCCCTGCACCCGCGGCTCGAGCGGCAGGCGGAGCCGCTGCAATTGACCGAGTTGACCCGCTGCATCGACTGGCTGGTGGCGCAGGAACAGATCGACCGCCACGCCCTGTTGAGCTGCCGCCGCGACCGCGCCCTGATCCTGTTGGGGTTCTGGCGGGCGTTTCGCAGCGATGACCTGTGCCGCCTGCGGGTGGAATTCATTGACGCGCGGCCAGGGGAGGGAATGGACTTGTTCTTGCCCAGCAGCAAGGGCGACCGCGACAACACCGGGCGGTCGTTCACGGTGCCGGCATTGAAACGGTTGTGTCCGGTGGAGGCCTATCTCGATTGGCTTGCGGTCTCTGGGTTACAGCAAGGGCCGGTGTTTCGGGCCTTGGATCGCTGGGGGCATCTGGCCGACACCGGGCTGCATCCCTACAGCGTGTCGCGGATCCTTCGCCGGGCGATGGTCCGCAGTGGCTTGGAGGGGGAACGCTACAGCAGTCATTCCCTGCGCCGCGGGTTTGCGACCTGGGCGAGCCGCAACCAGTGGAGCGCCAAGGCGCTGATGGGCTACGTCGGTTGGCGCGATGCCAAGGCCGCCTTGCGCTATGTGGAACCCGACATGCCGTTTGGTGAGCTTCGCCGTTAATGGAGCTCGCGGGTTATCTGGCGGCGGTCCTGGTCCGGGCTATTACGGGCTACGTGAATTCTGGAGCAGTTCAACGTCCGCAATGACTCATCCCGGCGCCTTCCCTAGCACATAGTGGTAGGGACTTGAGTTCTAGGGGATTCACAAGGCCCCGCTCTCCGGTAATGTGGGACCACGCCGAAATTATCGGGCTAACCTCCCTCGGCGAAGACCAAGCTTCCTGGTCCTGAGGTACTGGCGAGCAACGGCGGTGCAAGTGGACAATGATCAGGAGCACAGTGGCCTGTGGCCCTGTCGAGGTGGATATTATGACGATGCCCCACGAGCGTACCCGCGCGGTGGTACAGACCTACGATTTTCTGGTTGAGCTCTCCCGTGATGCGACCCTGCCAGAGCGCGTGCGCCGCGCCGCCCGCTTTCTCTTGCGTCACTTTCCAACCAAGCACGATGTACTGCTGGCCGGCAAAATCGAGGAGCAGGCGGAAACCTTGCCTTTAGGTGCCTTGGGCCCTGTGTTTAGCTCGGCGACAGAGTTTAAGCGAACGCGGTCCATTGACCACTAACCGCATGCTCGGCAACAGAACCCAGTCAGCAGCGCTGAGTCCCGCGTCATGACGCTTGGTGGTGACTAGGCTTGGCTAACTGGGACCGGGCGCCTGCATGGCCCGGAGAGGAGCGACCATCATGACTGAGAATTTTGCTGTGCAGTATTCCAAAGTGCTGAAGCGCGCCACGCAAGTTTTGGGCAGTCGAGAGGCCGCCGAGCGCTGGATGGCGGCGCCGGCCTTGGGGCTCGAGCGGCGTCGTCCGATCGACATGCTCTCTAACGCAGAGGACCTGGAAGTGCTCGAGACCTTTCTTGGGCGCATCGAGTATGGGGTCTATCACTGACCCTGAGTTTTTAGGGCCACCGCTAACGCCCAGGCGTGACCTGCCTGCCGGTGAGGCGGCAGGCCAGTCCCTGCACCAGCCCACTGTAAGGGTACCAGCATGCGTGAACGACCTGAGCCGTTGTCACCTAAAGCGTTAGCTCGCCAGAACGTCGATCGCGCCCTGCTTGATGCGGTGATCGCCTTGGTGCTGGAAGCTGGCCACCTGATCGCTGCGGAACTGGTGCGACCCGGGGGCCGAGAGTCCCCTCGGCTAATGTGCCTGGGCAGTCTTGTCGGGATTCCACACCTTGGTGAAGGCCATGAAAGCGAAAGCGCGCCTGTCTAAGCTGCGGGAAGTCGTCGACTCCAAAGCCAAAACTCGCTGTTCGGCCGGGGCGATCTCCGGCAATCAGCGTCGTTTTCTCAGAGTCGGCCTGGAGAAAGGTAGAGAGCTTGAGCCAGCTGGGCGTTTGGCTGGTCCGATTGCCTAAAATTTGCTACGGCGAGCAGCTCGCTCACATCACCAGCTGTGGGAGTGCTTAAGGCCGGGCGTTACCGACCTTAAGCTGCGCGGACTCACTGGCCCCAAGATTTTACTGCTGCTGCCCCATACTCAGCTTTCCAAGCGTTCAGCACCTTGTTGTTGCCGCCCTTCGTCTCGACCACTTCATTGGTGTGCGGATTCTTGTAGACCTTGACGGTGCGCTCGCGTCGTTGGCCTTTTTGAGCTGGTAGTGGCGTGCGCGTGCGACCTGGATCAAGGATGTTGATTACTGCCTTTAGCCCAAAGCCGTAGTCATCCAGCAGCGCTCTGAGTTTGGTTTCAAACTCAATTTCGCGCTTGAGCCCCGTGTCGTTCTTGAGGCTGTCCAAGGCTGCTAGTTGTTCTGCCAGCTGGGCTTCCAGGCGTTTAAATTCAGCCAGTTTGCTCATTGCGTTCTCCTTAGCGTGATGCAAATAAACACCACAGTTGACCGATATCGTCTGCTATAACTTTGGCGGATGCCATTGCCCTTGATCGAGTTACGAGGGTAGCTCGACCCTCCAATCCATCAGTCCAAATTCTCTGCTATGTACCTGACAAGCTTGAGTGGTTCGGCGCTGTCGATGATGGAGAACATCAAATCTCGTTTGCTGCGGGGAAGACGTTGGGCGCAGCGTTTCGCTGTGGCTTTGATGGCCTTATCCGAACAGTGAATCTGAGCGGCGAGCAAGAGGGCAATTGTAGCGTCCAATAAAGTCAAACTGCGGTGCCTGGTGTCAGTAAGCAAGCCAGTATTCGCCAACTTGCAGGTTGCTTCAAGAGCGTCAGCTGTGCTGCGAGCGAATTCGCTTTAAAACTTGGTCTCCTGAGGTTCCCCTACGTTCAGGTACTCTGTGATGGCTATATGACGTTGCTTCGGTATTTCTGGTACCCAGAGACCGATAGGGAAGCAAAGGGGAGTCACGAATATGGGATGGAAGGGAACATTGCGCTCCATGCAGGCAGCGTCCCGCCGAGCAGAAAGGAACGCGCAACGTAGGCAAAGTGAGTTGGAGAAGCGCGGCAAGGAATATGCCAAGATGGAGGCGCCACATCAGGCTGCTTTTGAGGCGGAGGTCCACCTTAATGTAGCGACCACTCGGCCGGGAGAGATCTCCTCCGCTTCTCACTGACCTCTACGTGATTTCTCCACAGAATATCGTCCGATTCCCATCGGCCGGGCCGACGCGGAGCACGATCGAATAGCCACCGGTTCGAAGCGTGCTTAGTTTTACAGGAGCGCTTCTGTAAATGGTCCATCCGCGTTTGGCGTATGCCTTGCCTGCCAGCGCGTACTGGTTCATTTCAAATGCTGGTGTCCTTTCTGGTTGCTTACAAGTGCCGGAGTAGATAAAAGTGTAGATGTGAACCGGCCTTGTTGTGTCGCTTGGAACGCCGCTGATAAAGATTGATAGGGCTGTTTCTTTTCCTGCCGATGCCAAGGTTGCCTGCCCAATCTGTCCAGCATTGTGGATGCTGGGAGTTAACGGGATATTGGCCACCTGGCGGTTCTGGGACGTCGTACAGCCAACTAGGAAAGCTGCGATTGTTATAAGTTTAGACCAGCGTTTTATATTCATGACTCGCCTCCTGCTCAATGAAGTTGGCGATTCAGGTTCAGAGTTGTTCTCGGATTCCTCCACTGGGTTGTGCAGGTGACATTGCTAGGCGAACAGTAAGAGCGTCGCACTAATTTTAGTAGATACCTATTTTTGCTGGTTGTCGCGATTAAATTTCCCGAAATACGCGCTTCATGACCTGTCACAACCTTCAGAGTCGCTTTGGTTAACCACTCCCGCTCTGCCAGCAACGGGACCGATTTTCAGTCTGCTTCGAAGCAGGCGGTCACGGCTGAGCGAAAGCCCTCCCGTCGTCAAGCGTGGCCTGACGCGACCGTCACGCTCGACCGATTTCGATAGATGAGGGATGGTGGCGCTGCGAGTTACGTAAGCTGGCAGCAAACACACCTTCCTGATCCTTGCGTCAAGGGTAATGGTGCCCACCTATCTCAAGTGGACACCATTCAGGCTCCTGCAAGCGGATCGCCATTTGCCAACGAAACTCCTAACCAATTTCGTTCAAATCCCAGGTCGTCAAGGAATGCCTGCAACCTGGTGCCGCGGTGGCCAGTGTTGCCCTGAGCCATGGTGTCAACGCCAATGTCGTGCGCAAGTGGCTATCGTTCTACCGCGACCAACCATTCACCAACATGCCCGCATTTGTTTCATTGAAGGTCGGGGCAAAGTGCCATCCCCAGGCGACGGTGACCAACGACCTGCCGTACGGGCAAGAAACGCTGATCGTGAAATGGCCAGCCTTCGATCCCGAAGGCTGCACCCGGTTTGTACGCAGGCTAACGCCGTTACCGGAGAACGAACGGTTGAGCATGGCGATTCGAGTAGCTCACACCTAGACCCGCGAGACTTAAAAAGCACGTCGCCTACAGCCGGAGCTGGCGAAAGACGGCTTTATTGCTGGGTACGACCGTATTACCCGCCTGCGTCGCAAACTGGGCTTTCGATGCCGGCAAAGGAGCAACTTCTAGGCAATCATCCATTCGACACACGCGCTACAGGTGGCAGAGAACTAACTGGAGCAGGCTGGGGCAGGTTTTCGAGCCGACCCGTCCCAACGAGGTCTGGATGGGGCATCACATGCATAGCCACCGATTAGGGGTGACTGGAATGGCTGAAGCTAGCTGGCCTGAAGGATGTAATCACTTGTGAAACTGTGGAGAGCGCTTGACCACCGAGTTGGTTAACGGGCTCTGTTCTAAGCGGTTCAGCACAAGCGGTCTTCACCCGGACTCCTTCACCATACCGGTCGTGGTGACCAGTATTGCGCCAAATGCGAGCAAATTCCGAGATGAAACCGAGGCCTATTCGTATTGATCGTTAAAAACTCAATCCCTAGTGTCAATCCTGAGGGTCGCTCTTCAGTTCAAGCTTAGGGCTTGAGAACCTTAACTAAACGCAATCGAGGTGCTTTGCCGTGGATAACGAAACAAGAAAAAAAGTCGAGCTAGCAATTGCATGGATAGGGCCACTCTTTATTTTTGCCTACATTGTCTTCTGGGCCATCATGGGAAATAACTTGCCGCCGCCGAATATGATGGGTATGTCCGGAGAGGAGTTGGTGGCGAATCATTACGGAAAGTACCAAAACATGATCGCAGTTGGCATGATCGGGTCTGCTGTCTTTGGTATGCTCTATCTGCCCTGGTCCATTTTGCTAGCTTGGATGCTCCGAGATGAAGATGGAAGTTTCAGCCTTTTCGGCTATATGGAGTTGGGCGGTGGCATCCTGACCGCTTGGGTACTCGCTTTTTGCCCTGCAATCTGGGCTGCTTGTGCAATATTCGCACACGAAATGAATCCCGAGATGCTTAAGCTCGTCCACGTCTTCACCTGGTTCATCTACGACACGACCTTCATGATCACGACGGTACAACTGACCGGGCTGGGTCTGTATGTCGTACTAGCCAAGAGCCAGAATCTGTTCCCGCGCTGGACGGGCTGGGGCGCGATCGCGGTGGGTATCATCTTCATGCCATTGGTGCTGATCCCCTTTGTCTCCTCTGGCCCCTTTGCCGTCAACGGCACGTGGAATTTCTACATCGTCTTTGGTACCTGGTTGTTCCTATTCTTTGCCCCGTTTAGTTACTACATGATCCAGGCAGTGAAGAAGGGCTCGACTCTAATGCCGGTAGTCGCGTCGAGCTATGCCCACTGAGGTGTGACTGTCTTGTCCCTCCCCGTCTCTGCGGAAAAGCAGCGTGGGGAGGGACTCTCGCTGACCCGATGTGGGGCCTATATATGACAAAGTGGCAAGAAATAACTGCTGCAAGCCCGGAGCGGATGAAAGTAGGTAAGTCCGCACCGGGCACTGAAGGTATCTGGATCTTCGTGTTGATGGACATGGGTATTTTTCTGCTGGTATTTCTGGCCTTCATGACGGAGCGGCGGGCCAATCTGGAGCAGTACATCGCGGGGCAGCAACAACTGAATCCGCTATTCGGATTGGTGAACACTCTAATCTTGCTGCTGAGTTCATGGCTAGTGTTCGAGGCTGTCTGCAGCGCGCGCCAGGCGCTTTCGGTACGAGCTGCACGGCAGCTTGGATTTGCGATAACACTGGGGGGCGTTTTCTGCCTGAGCAAACTGCTTGAGTATTACCAGGAGTTGAGTGTTGCAATTGATATAAATAATTCGTTCATCGCTTTCTATTTTTTCATTACGATGGTGCATCTGCTACATGTTCTGGCAGGCCTGTTGTTTTTGAATGGCTATCGGCGGGCGTTTCAGGAAAATAATCAACCTGCAGTTCATTTGTCAGGGGTCGAGAATGCTGGGTTGTTCTGGCATTTTATCGATGTGTTGTGGATTTTTATTTTTCCATTATTGTATCTTGTATGAAAGGACAATCCATAGTGGCGAGTTTGGTGCGTACACCGGTTTTTCTGTGCGGATGTCTAATGCTGCTAACCTTGGTCTCGGTCTATTCTGGAGAAATTGGTTCCGTGCAGAAGGGTGTGGCATTGCTTGTGATACTGATTGCCGCAGTAAAGGCTCAGTTGGTGATCATGTTTTACATGGAGGCTCGGCATTTTCCCGAACCCTGGAGGCGGCTGTATGGAGGCTGGGTCTATGCTGCCGCGTCAGTCATACTGGTAGGTGTTTATATCGTACCTTGAGATCGGCGCTCCGAATTCTCAGTGCCGTAATAGGAGAGGAGAAGGTGGTTCGGCAAGCAGGTGGCTTAGTATGGTTCGGGATAGGTGTGCGAGAAAGTCTTCCTCGCTGAGTTGCGTCGGTGCGGACTTGATGTACTGCTTTATGGTACTGGTGACCATCAATATGAGATAAGCATGTGCAGACTGCAGATCATGCTGCGCAAATCGATCCTCGTATATCTGCAGGTACATGAAGCTGGCTCGGTAAATCAGCCGTTCGAAGGAGTAGGCTTCTGCCGCCCGCAGCTCAACGACCTCATCCACTAAGTCAATCAGTATGGACTGGTGATCCCGGTAGCATTGATAAACGCCGCGGATGATCTTGGGCAGATTGGTTTCGATATCCTCGATACCCGGATCAATCAGCAGCTTCCGCGAGTCCAGTGCAGCTTGTTGCGAGGTCAGCTCATATAGGGTCAGAGCAATGGCATGCTTATTGGTAAAGTAATCGTATACTGACCCTATTCCCACCCCAGCCTTTTCGGCAATTCTCTCCAGCGTCGTGGCTTCGTAACCATGGGTGACGAACAGTGCTTCTGCAGCGTGCAAAATGGCTTCGACTGTCAGCCTTGAGCGCGCCTGTTGCGGTTTCTTTCGCCAGCTTTCTGAGGGGGCCATCCTATCTCCTGCAATATTTTTGTCGCAGATCATGGCCTGCCACGCAGTTGCAGGCTAGAGCTGATTTGTCGGCGGTGGGGGCAATGTATTCAGTTTGGGGTAGTAGTAGCCGACTACCGCCAGATAGTCGTTCACCTTTTAAGTAGATGCCTGCTTGACTTTGATCTTTCTGCTCAACGGACGCCGCCATTGATAGTCGAGTATCGATGATATGGCTGTTGGCAAGGCTGTCCATGCGGTACTGATCAGAAGTTCGCTGGCTTCGCCGGTATCCTCGGCATAGCTGGTGGCCGAGTCGCTGTCTTCAGCAGCAGTTAGCGGGAGTCCAAGGAAGCCGGTATGTACGAAGGAATAGTCCCCCAGTAAACATGTTCAGAGTGTCCTTGTTGGGGATTGGTAGACAGTAGGCGGGACGTGAATGAGAGTTTTAGCTTAGGTTAGCCGTCATTGACGAGGATCTGAGCTCGCAGGCATTCAAGATGTGTGCGAACCAGGAGACGGTGGGCACCTGACCCAGTTCATGCGGCGCCAGCCAGACTGAGGCGTCGTTTTCCCAGTTAAGCGTGAGCGTTCGAGTCAGGCTGTGGAAGTGAAAGGCGTAAACGCGCCACGTCCGACCATCTTGCCCCAGCAGGTGCAACACGCTGCTACTGAGCAGTTTCAGGTGATGCTTTGAGATACCGGCTTCTTCTTCCACTTCGGTCAGGGCCTGAGAAAGCGGATCGCGATCGTGGTCGAGAAACCCGGTAATGCAATTCCAGCGCCCGACATCACCTGTTACCAGATTGCTGCGACGTAGCAGAGCTAGCTCCCCCTTATGGGAAAGAACGGCCGCAACAATCTCGCAGACGCTTCCGGAAAATCGTTGTATAGCTGATTCGCGTTGACTTCCCATGGTGTGCTCCATTAGTCAGCACAAGCGGTGGTGTAGGGGAATGGCGTTGTCGTAATGATTAGCCGTAAATCGACAAAAGTCAACTCGTGCGTTGATTTTTTCTGCCGCTCTCTGATTTGTCCAATTTCAGCCTGTCTGGGGCGCGTTTGTGGTTGAAACCTGAGGTGGGGGCTCCAGCCGAATGGCTGGAGCCTTTGGGACGCCTAGCGTACAGCGATCAGGCCACCATCCACCGGGAACATCTGACCGGTCATGAAGTGGGACGCGTCGCTGGCGAGGAACACCATTACCGGTGCCAGATCCTTGTCGGCATCGCCGAATTTTCCGCCCAGCGGTATGTCGGTCTTGGTGGCGGCATCATGGGCAGCTAGATCTTCCGATGACAGTGCATTGCGGAAATCGACATACATGGGGGTGACCATATAAGGCAGAACGGCGTTGATGCGGATGCCGTCAGGACCCCATTGGCGGGCGACATTGCGTGTCCAGGTGTGAACCGCCGCCTTGGTAGCAGAATAGAGGGCATTGTTAATTTCGCCCGTCAGTCCCGATTCTGATCCGAAGTTGATGATATTGCCGATACCTTGCCCCTTCATAAGCCGATAGGCAACGGCATTGGTGTTGATGGTTCCTAGTACATTGACGCGGAAAAGCATGTCGTACAGTTCTTCCGCTATGGCGTCCGGCGGGGAGTGGCGATGGACTCCCGCCACGTTGACCATGACATCCAAGCCGCCCATATCCTCAGCCGCTGTAGCAAAGGCCTTTTCCACTTCGGGACGGTCGGCAATGTTGCAATGGTAGTAGCGGGATTTGCAGCCGGGATTGGCCTTGCCAGCTTCGGAAACCACCTGCTGTCCGAGCGTGTCGTTCATATCCATTGAGGCAACAGTTGCACCCGCGGCAATGTAGGCCCGCACCACGGACGCACCAATACCTTGTGCGCCGCCGGTTACGATGATTCTTTTACCTTCTAGCAGTTTCATGTTGCCTTCCTGTTCTCTGTCTTATTGATCGAAGGGCTGTATGCCTAAACCTGAGGCTCGTAAGGCGTCGTGCCGAACCTCCCGACCGTTCCGGAAATGGCCGTGCCAAGTTGCTGCGCAGCGCTGGCGCCTTCAAGGATGGTGCTATAGGGATGTGCAAGTCAACAGTTTTGTTGATTTTCTGTTGGAATAATCAACATAATCGTTGACTTGGTGGCGTTGGTGATGCAACCATGATTTGAACTTAACCGCAGGTCGGGCGGGCGCTCGGGTCTAGCCTCCTTCGATCAACCCAGGTTCCGCTGCCATATGACGCTTACGAATACGCGGTCAGCTGATGCGCCGGCCTTTTTGGAGATGGATGGTGCGATTGCCATCATCACGCTCAACCGTCCCAGCTCATTCAATGCAATAGATATAGATATGGCGGTATGTCTGGAGCAGCTGGCCTTGACTGTTGAGCGGAACCATAGCGTCCGGGTGCTGGTCATTCGTGGTGCGGGTAAGGCGTTCTGTGCCGGCGGTGATGTCAATCTGTTCCTCTCCCATATCGACGATCTGGCACCGCCGATCAGCAAGTTACTGGCGCATTTCAACCGCTTTCTGTTGGTGCTGCGGCGCATGGACAAGCTGGTGCTGACCAGTGTGCATGGTGCGGTCGCCGGTGCCGGCTTTTCCATGGCCTTCATGGGGGACTTCTGTATTGCCGCGGCCAATGCCCGTTTTCGTCCGGCCTATGCGCAGATCGGTGTTTCACCTGACGGTGGCGGTACGATCGGTCTGGTGCAGGCCCTAGGGGCTCGGCGCGCCCTGCAGATATTTCTGGACGAGCCGGAGTTGAACGCTGATGGGGCCAGGCAACTCGGTTTGTTGTCCAGGGTGGTCGAGCCGGCCGAACTGGAAGCCAAAACCTGTGAATACGCTGAGCGTCTGGCTGAGCTGAGCCCGGCAGCGGTGTCCGGCACAAAACGTCTGGTCTGGCAATCGGCCTCAGTTCCATTTGAGCAGCAGCTTGAGGCCGAGGCGCAATCCATCATCGCCTGCATGGCTACCTGCGAGTTTAGAGCGCTGCTGGAAGGCTTGCGGCGTCGCTGAGGTAGGGTTGATGCGCTTGCTCTTCGGGGTGGGGAGCAAATGCGAAGCGCAAATCAACTTATGTGTTGATTTCTGGGGCGGTGATGTGCAAGAGTGCCCCTAAAATGAACGAAGACAAGAAGGGGTTAGCATGTCGAGATTGCAGGGCAAGGTAGCTATCGTCACCGGCGGCGCGCGGGGTATTGGCAAGTGCATTGTCGAGACCTTCGTTGCCGAAGGTGCGAAGGTGGTGGTCGGTGACATCAATGATCAGGCTGCCGAACTCGAATCGCAGCTTGGCGCGGAGGTGGTTGCCTTCAAGCGTACGGATGTGACCAGCGATGTCGAGATTGAGGCGTTGGTTACCTATGCGGTTGAACGCTTCGGACGCCTGGACATCATGGTTAACAACGCCGGTGCCCTTGGCGATCAGACCGCGCTGATCGACCTTGATGCGGACGGTTTTACCAAAACGGTAACCCTGCTGCTTCGCTCTGCGGCACTTGGTCACAAGTATGCTGCGCGTCAGATGATTGCCCAGGGGCAGGGCGGTAGCATCGTTTCAATTTCCAGTATTGCCGGTATCGAAGCCGGCTGGTCATCGGTTTCCTACGATGCAGCTAAGGCCGCAGTACTGCACCTGGCACGTTCAGCCTCTTATGAACTGGCGCCCAAGCAAATCAGATCCAACGTGGTCGCGCCCGGTCTAATTCTCACGCCAATCATTGGTACCGCTTGCGATGTGGCACCTGAGCATTACGCGGCCTTCACTGAAAGTCTTGAGGAGCCCTACGGCAAGCTGATTCCTCTGGGCCGGGCCGGCAAGCCGAAGGATATTGCTGAAGCGGTACTGTTCTTTGCCTCCGATGCTTCTGCGCATGTCACCGGCCAGTCCATTGCCGTTGACGGAGGTTTAACCTCCATGACCGGCTTTGATATCGGCGGAGTGGTGGCGCAGGCGGTTGAGAGTTTCAACGCACGGATCGGTAATACCGAGAGCGGAAAGGTCGGCTGGCTACCGAACAGGAATGGCTGAAGTATCGGGGTAACGAGAACTTTCGGTAATTACCCTGAAGTTCGCACTTCCGGTTTAGTTTGTGGCAACGCTCCATTTTGGGCCGCTGGCAGATAATGTCAGTCAGGCCCTTCTTTTTTAAGGTATAGGGACGGCACTGTCGCCAAGGCCGCTACCAAATTACTGATTAGGATGGCTACACATGACACAGCGTCAGGTATTTGTGGTGGGGGCTGCACGCACCGCAATTGGCAGTTTTGGCGGTTCCCTGAAGGACCTTCCGCTTTCCACTCTGGCTACCGTAGCGGTACGGGCGGCAATTGAGCGTGCCGGCATCGAGCCGGGACAGGTCGGGCACGTGGTCATGGGAAATGTGATTCCCACCGAGCCCAAGGACGCCTACCTGAGCCGAGTCGCTGCCATCGATGCCGGTGTGCCGCAGGAAACTCCAGCGTTCAATGTCAATCGTCTGTGCGGCTCCGCTCTACAGGCCATCGTATCCGCCGCGCAGTCGATTCTGCTAGGCGACACGGATATTGCCATCGGTGCCGGAGCGGAAAGCATGAGCCGCGGTCCGTTCATCATGGGCAATCTGCGCTGGGGCGCGCGGCTCGGCAATGCTGAAGCCATCGATTATATGAACGGCATTCTGCATGACCCCTGGAAGCGCATGCACATGGGGGTCACCGCCGAGAATGTGGCTGTCCGTTATGGCATTGACCGTACTTCGCAAGATGAACTCGCGGTTGAAAGTCAGCGCCGCGCTGCCCGTGCAATTTCCAAGGGCTACTTCGACGAGCAGATTGTGCCGGTCGAACTCAAGACTCGCAAAGGCACCAACTACTTCAGCCGCGACGAAAATGTCCGCGCCGACGTGACAATCGAGCAACTGTCAGCCATGAAGCCGATTTTTGTCAAAGAAAATGGCACGGTTACCGCAGGAAATGCCTCCAGTCTGAACGACGGTGCCGCAGCATTAGTACTCATGGAGGGCAAGGCAGTAGAGACGTTAGGCCTGACTCCCCTAGCCCGCCTAGTTGGCTACGCCCATGCCGGAGTCGATCCAGATTACATGGGTATAGGTCCGGTGCCGGCGGTTCGTCAGGTGCTGGAGAAAACCGGCATCAATCTCGACCAGATTAATGTGATTGAGGCTAACGAAGCCTTTGCCGCCCAGGCCTGTGCGGTGATCAAGGAGTTGAGGTTGAATCCAGAGATTGTGAACCCCAATGGTTCGGGTATTTCTCTCGGGCACCCGGTCGGTGCTACCGGTGGAATCATTTCCATCAAGGCCATTTATGAGCTGCAACGTACAGGTGGGCGTTATGCCCTGGTCACCATGTGCATCGGCGGCGGGCAGGGTATTGCCGCCATATTTGAGCGTGTGTAATAGACAGCATTTTTTATAGAGGTTGGACAACAGCTATGCAGATCAACAAGGTTGGTGTCGTCGGAGCCGGTACCATGGGTAACGGTATTGCTCAGGTGTGTGCCACTGCGGGGCTCAGCGTGGTCATGCTGGACATTGATCAGCGGTCACTGGAGCGAGGTTTCCATACTGTGTCTGGTAGCCTTGAGCGCTTGGTGCGCAAGGAAAAGCTATCGCCGACTGACCGCGAATCTGCCCTGCAGCGCATCAAGAGCACCACCGATTACGCCGATCTCGCTGATGTAGATTTGGTGATTGAAGCTGCCTCCGAGGTGGAGAAAGTCAAGCTGGCTATCATCCAGACCCTGGACAAAACGGTACGTAAAGACGCGATTATTGCCAGCAATACGTCATCCATGTCCATCACCAAACTGGCGGCGGCAAGTAGCGCGCCGAACCGCTTCATAGGCATGCACTTTTTCAATCCAGTGCCGGTTATGCTGCTGGTCGAATTGATTCGTGGGCTGCAGACCGATGATGCCACCCATCAGGCAGCAGAGCAGTTTGTAGAAAATATCAAAAAGACTGCTATCTCGGTAAAGAACAGCGCGGGCTTTGCCGTGAATCGGATTCTGGTACCGATGATCAATGAGGCGGTATTCGTTTTGCAGGAAGGGATCGCCAGTGCTAGGGCGATCGATGAGGGCATGCGCCTGGGCTGCAACCATGTCATCGGGCCACTGGCGCTGGCAGACCTGATTGGCCTGGATACCCTGTTGTCGGTGATGGAAGTGTTTTACAGCAGCTTCAATGACTCCAAGTACCGTCCAGCACCGCTATTGCGTGAGATGGTCGAAGCCGGCTATCTGGGACGCAAGAGCGGCCAAGGCTTTTACAGCTATTGAGGCTGCCTAACGACATTGGATTGAAGATAGGCCGGCACGCGCCAGGCTGGAAGCCGGTGCGGCTGGCTGTAGATTGCTCAGGTGCCGCAGCATGTGGTTGGAGCAGTCAGGTGGCAATATCTTCTTCTTTACGCATGCGTTGATAATCGGTAGCATTGATTGAAAAGTGATCAGCAAATGGGTCACTACATTTGACTTAAGGAAGAACCTGCAGCATGCCCAATTCGTCACCTCCGAGTAGCAATATATCCCGGCGTCGCAAGACTGCCTTGAATGACGGGGGAGTCAAGTACAAGGCCAAGAGAGATGAGTTGATCCGCCTTGCAGCTGATCTTTTCAAGGAAAAGGGATATCAGACAACGACCCTCAACGACATTGCCAATTATGCTGGTATGGATCGGGCCAGCGTCTATTATTACGTCGGCAACAAAGAGGAATTTTTCCGCGATGCGGTCAAGGGTGGTGTTGAGCAGAATGCCAAGAATATCGAACAGATGCTCGCCCGCGAGGATATAGGTACCCGGGAAAAGCTCAGGCAACTGGTACAACTGCTGATGCAGTCATACAGCGATAGCTATCCTTACATGTATGTCTATATTCAGGAGGAGATGCACAAGATCGCCGATGCCAAAACTCCTTGGGCGCAGGAAATGCTTGAAAAAACCAAGGGTTTCGAGCATGCGGTGCTAGCTCTGATTAAGCAGGGCGTGGCCGAGGGTAGCTTCCGGGATGATATCCCCGCTAGCCTGGCAGCCAACACTATCTTCGGCATGTTGAACTGGACGTACCGCTGGTACACCCCAAAAAGCAAGTTTTCGGCCAAGGAGGTGGCAGATGCTTTTTGCAATATATTCTTTACTGGAATGCAGAAAGACTGACCTGACGTCAGGATCAAGGGATGGTCTGAAGTAGCCATGTCTTTCCGGCTGACTTCAGACCCCGCCGATTTTGGAAAGCGGTCAATCGACCCAAAACACCCAGATCATCCGCTTTTTTCTATGTTTTGAGCCGCTGCGAGCACCTCGCGGCGGCTACTCCCCGCATTACAGGCGCACCTCTCCTGCTGTGGCCAACAAATGTCGGCGCGCCATCCACAGATTCGACAGGGCGAACAACGTGACCATTTGCGCTGCATTCTTGGCCAGGCCGCGGAAGCGCACCTTGGTGTAGCCGAATTGGCGCTTGATCACCCGGAACGGATGCTCGACCTTCGCTCGCACCTGGGCCTTGGTTTTCTCGATCTTGCGGATCGCTTTGTACAAGGCGCTGCGCTTGCCGTGTTTCTGGTAGGTGCTGCGCCGGGCCGCAATTTGCCAGATGACCTGGCGCCCCGCATGCTCTTCACGCTTCTCGACCCCGGTATAGCCAGCATCGGCACACACCACGTTTTCCGCGCCATGCAGCAGTTTGTCGACCTGGGTGACGTTCGCGACATTGGCCGCCGTGCCCACCACGCTGTGCACCAGTCCCGATTCATCGTCGGCGCCAATGTGCGCTTTCGCGCCGAAGTACCACTGGTTGCCCTTCTTGGTCTGGTGCATCTCCGGGTCGCGCTGGCCGTCCTGGTTCTTGGTCGAACTCGGCGCATGAATCAGCGTGGCGTCGACGATGGTGCCCTGGCGCAGCGACAGGCCGCGATCCCCCAGATAGCCATTGATCACGGCCAGAATCCCGGCCGCCAGTTCGTGCTTTTCCAGCAAACGACGGAAGTTGAGGATGGTGGTTTCGTCGGGGATACGCGCCAAGCTCAGCCCGGCAAACTGGCGCAAGATCGTCGTCTCGTACAGTGCTTCCTCCATCGCCGGATCGCTGTAGCCGAACCAGTTCTGCAGCAGGTGCACCCGCAGCATCGCCCTCAACGGATAGGCCGGGCGGCCACCTTCGCCCTTCGGGTAATGTGGCTCGATCAGGGCCATCAAACCCTGCCACGGCACCACCTGATCCATCTCGATCAGGAACAACTCCTTGCGGGTCTGCTTGCGCTTGCCGGCGTACTCGGCGTCGGCGAAGGTCATCTGCTTCATCGGGCAACTCATGCAACGGGATCGGCGTATTTCACCAGATTCAGGAAGTCTTCTTCAGGATTTCCCAAGAGACCTGGTTCAAGAGCTGGGCTCGGTCATGATATCGGGACAATCTTAAATTCATGAAATGTCTTTGTCGGTATCCCGATCTACTGTTCTGTGGATTTGGCGGTAAGGGGAGGGAATTTCATCGCAAAGTTATGATGTTTCTATATGCACAGTGTCGGCACTATACTCTCGCGCCACCCGTTTTCAACTTTTCATCTATGTTGCACGTTTCTGATGGTCCATCCTTGCAAAGACCTTCAAGCATGAAACGCACGCCTTGACGGCCTCTGCCGTGCAATGAATGGATAGGACGAAGCGAGTAATGCCTTTGCCTTGCAGGCGCTGGTGTTCAGGTGGGAGCGGAGAGCCGCAGTCGCAAGGTTCACGTCAAGGTCTTGCGACCCTGTGCAATTGCGGCGATCAGGGCGTATCTCGAATTGCTGCCGGACAGACGTCTGTCCGGCAGGCCTTGGTCGCTGTTCGTCAATACCGCAAATCACCATTGCTTGTCTGGTATGTTCACTACAATACCGTCCAGGTCAGAGGTCATGAATATCTGGCAGCAAAGTCTGCTGTTCGGCTTCACTTCGGCCGCAGCACAACTCAGCATTCCTGTTTCTCGCTCGGTGGGAGTCGGCACCTTGTCCATGAAGGTATTATCAACATACACATGGCATGTTGCGCAGCTGGCACTGCCGCCGCAATCGCCGACAATATCGTAGATACCGTTGGAGACCGCAGCCTGCATAAGACTTACTCCGTCAGCAACATCCAACTCGCGGCGCGTTCCATCATGTGACACATACACTACTTTAGACATTTTTATCCTCGCACTCTTGGGGCAAAAACGGCGATCTATAGCGGGTACCGATCGCGGGAAAATTTCAGGCCCTATTCAATTCAGTGTTGGCTGTCGCAATTATTTCTTTCAGCGGCACGCTTTCGTCATCCAGTAGGTTTGGTTCAACCGGAAGTCGATCCGTGATGATCTGCTTTGAGAGGTTGAATTCCACCGGACGGTTCACCGTATCAACCGCCAGCACTCGGTCCCCCTGCAGGTAGAAAACGCTGAAGTCGGGCTGTTCCAAAGAGCCCCGTATAATGATCCGATCGTATCCCTCGGACAGCCCAACCATTTTCAATCCGACTTCATACTGGTCGGACCAGAACCAAGGGGCAGTCTCGTTGCGCGTTGGCTTGCCGCAGACGATAGCGGCAACTTTCCGCGCCTGCTCCAATGCATTGGGCACCGACTCGATACGTACCCAGCGGCCATAGATCTGGCTGTGAAACCGGGCGCAGTCGCCGATCGCCATGATCACGGGATCAGAGGTCTGCATCTGCTCGTTGACCACGATACCGTTATCTACCAGCAGCCCGGCCGCACTGGCCAGCTCACAGTTCGGGATTAGACCAATCCCGGCAACTATCAGATCTGCTGCCAGTCGCGTGCCGTCCTCACACAGTACGGCGGTCACTTTCTGCTGGTCGGCTGACATCTCAAATCCGCACACTTGCATGCCGGTTCGTATGTCAACGCCGGCGTCACGGTGCAGGCGTTCGTAAAAGGCCGAAACCGGCGGAGCGGTAACTCGCGCGAGAACGCGGTCTGTCGTGTCGAGCAGGGTGACCTGCACGTTCGCCTTAATGGCGGTTGCAGCCACTTCAAGGCCGACATAGCCGCCGCCAATCACTACCAGGCGATTGCCGGGAATCAGCTGTTGGCGGATACACTCGGCATCCTCGAGTGTGCGTAGGTATCGAAAGTTGGCCGCCTTGCCGGCTGCGCCACTGGCTACCGGTAGCAGCCTCGGACGTCCGCCAGTAGCCAACACCAGCCGCTCGTAGTCCAGTACCTGGCCATCCGACAGGCTGACCTGCCGTCGGTTGCGGTTGATCGCCGTTACCTGCGTGCCGCTGAGCAATTGGATGTTCTGCGCCGCGTAGGCATCCGGGGTTCTCAGGTACAGGCTTTCCGGTGTGGACTTGCCAGCCAGATAGGCTTTGGACAAGGGCGGCAGGTGATGGGGAATAACTGCTGCATCCCCCACCAGCCAGATATTACCTTCCCAGCCGTTGGCGCGCAGGCTAAAAGCAACCTCAACCCCTGCGTGGCCAGCACCGACGATGACCAGATTTTTGTTTGCGTTCACTGCACCCACCCCCACGTGTTTATACCGCTTTGGTAGTGGCCGGATCCCAGACCAGCGGGAGTGCATGCACGCCGCTGACAATGCCACTCTGGTGGCGCACCTGCGCGCCCGGGGCAATGGCAAAGTCAGGAATCCTGGCTAGCCATTCCCGTAGGGTGGTGACGATTTCGCGGCGGGCTAGATGCTGGCCAAGGCACAGATGACTGCCGTGACCAAATGTCGTATGCGATACCTTCTGGCGGCCGAAGTCGACGTGCATCGGGCAGGCGTTCTCACGCTCATCCAGGCCCGACAGCAGTTGCGGCAGGAGGATCTGATCGCCCTTCTTTAGTAGCACGCCATGGAATTCAAGGTCGGACTTGAGAATTCGGCCATCAGCTACTAGCGAAAAGCGTCGGAGCAGTTCCTCGGTGGCAGCCGGAATGCGCTCTGGATGCTCGATCAACTCTTTGCGGTGCTCTGGGCTTTTGGCCAGAAACTCCATGCAGAAGCTGAGGAAATTGACTACGGTATCCAAGCCACCAACCAGCAGCAGACCACACATTTTCTTGGCTTCGTCGCTGGTGATTGGGCGCCCGTTGACCTGGCCATTGGCGATTACGCTTATGGCGTCAGTACAAGGCTTCAGTTTGCGCTCTGCGATGATTGGCATCAGATACTCATAGAGCGCGTCTCTGGCTTCAGCAAAGGTCATGCTGCCATCCGGGCGAGTCATCTGATCCGAGAGGTATTTCAGATGCGGAATGTCTTTATCCGGCAGCCCCGCGAGCAGCATGAAGATCCGAATCGGGAAGGGCTCGGCAAAATCTTCGGTAAAGTTGCAGTGACCCTGAAGGCGGATGTTGTCGATCAGTGAGCACGCCAGCTCCCTGATATGACCTTCCATTTTATCCACTACCGGCATACCCACCACGCTGCTGGCTAGGGCGCGGAACTGGCGCTGCTCCGGCGGATCCATCGAAGTGGGAATGAAGTCGTAGGCCTCGCCCGCTTCGCGGGGAATGAACGGACACTCGCTCGAAAAGTGTGCGGGATCTTCGAAGGCCTCACGGATCAATCGTCCCCGGGTGGCAATCCAGTGCCCGCCATTGCATCGAGTCCATACAATATTCGGTACATTCGGTCCCTGCAGAGTCGCCCAGGCTTTCTGCACGCCTTCCGATATGTTCGGTGGGTTGTACATGTCGAAGTCAAAAACCAGGTGCTCAGGTACATGGGGCGGCAGGGGCGCAAGATTGGCATTGCTCTGTATGGCTTCAGTACTCATTTTTGTTCTCCGGAAAAAGGGGGCGGCTAGAGCGTCGGATCGATCACGGGCTTGATCAGTGCACCTGTCTTGACCAGTTCAAGCGCCTTGTTGGCATCATTGATGGAAAAGCGCTGCGTGATCAGGTCGGCCAATGGATAGCGGCCCTGCATCCGGGCGGCAAAGTGCATCGCCTGATAGAAGTGCTTGGGCTTGGCGAAGGTAGCCCCGGAAACATGCATGTTCTTGATGGTCAGGTCGCGGGGGGCGATGGGTTGAGTACCGATCGCGCCCCACAGGCCGAGAATGATGTAGCGACCATGGTTGCCGGTCAGATCCACGCCCTCGGGAAATGCCGGCAGGGCGCCGGCCGCTTCCACCACCACGCTGGCGCCACGCTTGCCGAAGCGATCGCTGACAATACGTTGTCGTTCTTCCCGCGTTGTGTCCTTGAGCGAAATGGTCTCGGTCGCGCCGAGGCTACGGGCCATTTCGAGGCGAACCGGCGAGTGGTCGATGGCAATGATTTCCTTGGCACCCGATGCTGCAGCAACCAGCACGGCTGCGAGTCCGACCGGGCCAGCACCTTGGACGACGACAGTATCATCCAGGCCGACGGGGCCGCAGCGGTCATAGCCGCGCAGCACAGTTGGCAGGGCGCAGCCGAGTGCGGCCAGTGCTTCCGGCTGGGCATGATCGGGCAGGCGGTAGAAGGCCATGCCATTGGGCAGACAGGCAAAGTCGGCGTAACTGCCCCAGTTGGGCTTTTCCGCATGCTCAAAAAAGGTTGAATTGTCGCAGGGGGTTTCATCCAGAACGGTGCAACTGTGGCAGCGATGGCACAGGGCGATGGGTGCCCAATACACCATGTCACCCTGCTTGACCGGAACTCCTGCGTAATCCGTGGTGACGCCGGCCCCGAGTTTTTCGATGCGGCCCACACCCTCGTGGCCGAGAATGATCGGGAAGGGCATGGTGCCTGCTTCGCCGGAAACAATGTGAACATCACTGCCGCACACGCCACCGAGGACCACGCGTACCAGGGCTCCGCCTGGTGCAGGATCAAAAATCGGGACTTTCCATGTCTCGACCCGATTTTGCTCGACCATCACAGCTGCTCTTGCATATTGCATTGTTACACCTCGTTTTTATTGTGCTTTGGGCCTGGGCCAGCGAGGCCGAGCCGCGTTGCTCAACGGGTCAGGTTGAGCTGTATATCGGTGATATAGTAAATATATGGACGATGGCGTTGATGGTCAACATGCGCGGTGAAAAATATTCAACGGCCTGGTTGATGGGTGGTTTTGACTTGTGAAGCATGCTGGTATTGTGCGGACCGGTTTTCCGGAGGGGCGTTTAGCAGCCGAGTGGCTTGGGTCGCCCTGGATCGAACACGGCAGTGAGGACTTACTTTGACAACAGCGTGCCCTCTGGAAAAAAAAGGTCGGATCGACCCCAGCAATGGCGATATCAAGCAGGACTTGCTGCGTGCAGCAATGCACCTGCTGAGCACCAAGGGACGCGACGGTGCAACCATGCGGGCGATCTGTGCGGAGGTAGGTGTAACGCCGCCAACGTTGTATCACCACTATGGTGATCTGCAGGGGCTGCACAAGGCTGCGATTGACGAAACCTACCTGCAGGTTGCCGAGGCCTATCACGACGGCACCGACGAGAAGGGGCCGCTCAAGGGGATTCGCGATGGGTGGGCAACCTTCCTGAAGTTTGCTTACTCAGAGCCGAATATGTGTCGCATAGTGATCCAGCAGATCATGGCGGGAGAGCCACCGAGCCTGGTCGCCGATACCCTGCGAGGCTTGGCTGACGACCTGGCCCAGTTCCATGCGCGCGGGCTATTGAAGTATCCGCCGAGGGAGACGGCGCAGTTGCTGTGGATGGGGGCATTGGGTTCGCTGACGTACACGGTCAGCCGGGAAGAGGCCGAGGACACCCAAGACCTGGCCCTGCAAAGGGCCATGCTCGAGATCACTCTGGCTGCACTCTTCAATGTTGAAAAGGAGTAGGCAGGCCTATTCGCGGCCTGCTGATTTCGCCTTGGCTTCAGGGCTGCTCGCCGACCGGGCCGAATTCACCCAACGTCATCCGAGCCTGGGGATCGATTTGCTGGCAGTGCCTAGGACCGTGCAACTGTCGCGCCGCGAAGCCGACATCGTGATTACCTTGGAACGTCCCGTGCGTGGGCCATTCATCATTACCAAGCTGACCGACTACGTGCTCAAGCTCTAGGCCTCCGTCAGTTATCTGGAGCAGCATCCGCCCATTCGGCATCGGGAGGATCTGCGCGATCATGCTTTTGTCAGCTATATCGATGATTTGCTTTACAGCAAGGAGCTCCTCTATCTCGATGAAATCGGCAAGCCTCGGCATGTTGCATTGCGAAGCACCAGTATTCTCGCGCAGCAGCAGGCCACCGCCTCAGGGGCCGGTATCGCGATCCTCCCGTCATTCTCTGCCGATTCGGATCTGCGCTTGAGACGAGTGTTGAGCGAGCAGATTGAGTTCACCCGGACGTTCTGGATGCTGATGCCAATTGAACTGAAGGACATTGCACGAATGAAGGCAGCCTGGAATTTTCTGCGAGAAATGGCTCAGGCGAAGCAGGCTCTCCTGCTTGGGGGCGGCATGAGGCAGCCCTAGCGCCAGGACTGGCATAAATTGAAAATGTCAGGCGTATGGGTTGAGGTGAAATTAGTTCGAGGTCCGCACTACTGGGCAAAATGATTACCGTGCTGTGGCGTTCCGATATGACAAGCTGAAACGAAATTACGAAAGCATGGTAGCCAAGGCCTGCGGGTTGCTATGGCTACCTATGTGAAGCGTCCACAGCCCGTGCGAAAAGCGTGAGCGAAGCTTCCTTGCCCTTCCCGATTGGCCGCAGCAATCATCGTCATTTCGAATGGTTGCACCGACCATCAACATTATTTGCGGATGGTTTCTAAGCCTCTACCGAGTTGCTCAGGAAGTCGAACAAGGCATCGTTGAACGCGTCGTTGCTGTCGCCGGCGACCATGTGGTCGGCGCCGGCCACGTTGGCCAGTCGTGCGTGCGGAATCTGCGCAAGTAGCTGCTTTACCCCCTTCTCACTGACCAGCCGGCTGGCGCCGCCACGGATCAGCAGCGTAGGTATACCCACCCCGGAGGCAGCAGCTTCGAGACGCTCGGCGTGCCGAGTGCGTTGGTTGTCCGGGGAGGTGAACGCCGGATCGTAATGCCAGCGGTAGCGGCCGTCCGCGCACAGACGCAGGTTGCGCTCGAGCCCTGCGAAGTCGGTCGGTCGCTGCCGATGGGGAAGGTAGGCGGAGACTGCATCGGCCGCTTCTTGTAGGTTTTCAAAGCCATTCGGGGCGGCCTGCATGAACCGGAGGATCTCCGCTGCACCCTCGGCCTCGATCCGCGGCACTACGTCCACCAGCACCAGGCCGCGGGCCGGCTGACGGGCCTCGCCGATGGCGAGTAGCGAAGTCAGCCCGCCGAGCGAGGCTCCGACCAGTACAGGTGGTCGGCGAAGGGTCCCCAGTACCTCGCGTAAGTCTGCAACGAAGAGATCCAGGCTGTAGTCTTGGTCGTGCGACCAGTCGCTGTCGCCATGGCCTCGCAAGTCCAGCGACACTGTGTGATAACCGCGGTCAACCAGACGCTGCGCCGTATTCTTCCACGAGTGACGAGTTTGTCCCCCGCCATGCAGCAACACGACGGGCTGACGATCGGGATCGCCGCCGACATCGGCCGCCAGGCTGACGCCCGCGGCGCCCTTGAATCGCATCTTGCGCATTTTCTCGCCTCACAGCTTCTTTGCTGTAGGAATTAGCCGAAAGCCGGGCGGCTCAATGAAGCAGGGAGCCGTGGGCAATCAGCTGGCCAGCCACGGATCCAGTCACGCGGCTTTGAGCCCTTCGCAGCGCTCGAGTTGGGGCGCCGCGAGGGGCTGTTGACGCTTCGAGCTTGGCAAAGAAATCCTAAGCACGACTGCTTTGATCTGCAAGGATGGGCTGGTTACTGAGCCAGCATCCCGGCGTCAACTAGGTGTTCACTGCCGGTGATGTAGGAGGACTCGTCCGAGGCAAGAAACAGCACCAGGTTGGAGACCTCTTTGGGATCGGCTATACGGCCCAGCGGAATCAGGCCCAGCGCATCCCCGCCGCTCTCATCGGTCGCCTCGACCATCATCGGCGTCTGAATGAAGCCGGGGTGTACTGAGTTGACGCGGATCTTTTTCGGGCCGTATTCAATCGCTGTGGCCTTGGTCATGCCACGTACTGCGAACTTGCTGGCCACATAGGCCAGATTCGGGAAGCCATAGTTGGCGGCCATGCCCGCAATCGAGGAAATGTTCACAATTGAGCCGATGCCGGCCTTGAGCATGGACGGCAGAACGGCCCGCATTCCCAGGAACACCGAGTGCTGGTTGACGTCGCAGACCTTCAGGTAGTCGGCCTCGTTGAGGGCCAGGGTGTTAGCAACCGGGCCGAGTATGCCTGCATTGTTGACTAGCACCGTGAGTGGGCCGAACGCGGATTCGGCCTTCGCCACCACCTCTGCCCAGGAGTTGGCGCTGGTGACGTCGTGTCTGAGGAACAGCGCATTGCCGCCCAGTTCATCGGCCAGGGCCTGGCCGGCTTCTTCCGACAGATCGGTCAGCACCACCTTGGCGCCTTCCGCAATGAAACATCTGGCATGGGACTCGCCCATGCCCCTGGCAGCTCCGGTAATCAACGCCACTTTGCCTGTTAGTCTACCCACGGTTCTTCCTCTTGTTGTGTTGTGCAGGGGCAGCCCTGCGATGCTGGTGAGGGCTCTGATCTACTCGACGATGAAGGTTTCGTACATGTGCAGCGTGTCGCTGTATTCCCGTATGCCGGTGATGCGCTTGCCGTCCGTTTCGAACAGGAAGTGATAGGTGTTCTTGAACACCCGTCCATTGTTCAGTTCCGAGCAAGACTCGGCTTCCACCGCGACACGATTGCCTTCGGCGGTCATGCCACCGGGGGTGATGGGCAGGGCGCCTTGCTTGTAGACGGTGACGATGCCAGCCAGTAGCTCGCCCATCTGTTGTTTGCTGTAGCTGCCTGAAATGCCGGGTATGTTGCCGGATATCCACCAGGTACATTCATCGTCCAGGCAGTCGAGAATGTCGGTCACATCGCCGGACGAGAAGACCCTCAGGAAGTGGCGCACCAACTCCTTATTGCGTTCGAGCAGGTTGTTGGCTGTGTTCACTGTGCTACTCCTGTGACTTGGATTGGCTGATCCGATCGCCAGCTTGCCTAATGTCGCTCGGCCTAGCCCACCTCTTGTGTGGTGTGGCTATCAGTAGCATTCCTGTTTTACTTGTGTCAACAATTGTGTTGATTGATGCTTTCGGATGAACGATGCTAAGTCGTTAGCTACAAGTGTCGCTGTAAGCCGTTCGGGCTGTCCGAGCGTTGGCTTATGGCCGGGATCACAGTGACAGTAAGGGTTGATAGATGAACAACGACATGCAGGTGCTGCTGGACAAGCAGGCGATTTATGAAGTGCTGATCCGTTACTGCCGTGGTGTGGATCGCTGCGATGAGGAGCTGATCCGCTCCGTCTACCATGACGATGCCTATGATGATCATGGTTACTGGCGGGGATCCGGTAGCGACTTTGCCCGTTTTGTATCTGCACGCCTGACAGCTGCCAACCTAGCGACCACGCATTCAATCACCAACGTGCTAATTGAGGTTCACGGGGATACCGCCCAATCGGAGTCGCAGGTCATGGCGACCCTTGTGCGCAAGGGCAGTCCGCAGTTGGCCGATGTAATGGGCGCCCGTTATCTGGATCGACTGTCCCGGCGCAATGGCGAATGGAAGATTGATGAGCGCACCGTGGTGCTGGACTGGCACAAGGTTGAAGCCTGGGCCGACGCGCAGGCGCCGATCCCTCTCGACGGGTTCATGCGCGGTTCCCGCTTCCCGGCCGATCCCGTCTATCGGCACCGGCAGATGGCGACAGAACAACCCAGTTAAGCGGGGTTGGCGACCGGGACGACTGGTTCTAGTTGCGTGGCTCGGCGGTCGGCGTAATAACCAGTTTGCCGGTCAGGTTGCGCGACAATACCATCTTGAGGGCATCCGGAGTCTTCTCCAAGGGGTAGGTCTGCGCAATCAGCGGCCTCAGTTTGCCCGCCCTGTAAAGTTCCGATAGGTGCCTGAAGCTGGCCTGGTGCTGCGCTGGATTGCGTTGCACGGCAGGCCACCAGAAGATGCCGGCCACCTGGAAGTTTTTCAGCAACAGCAGGTTGGCCGGTATCTGCGGAATTTGTCCGCTGGCGAAGCCGACAATCAACAGCCTGCCGTCATGTCTCATGCAGCGCGACATACTGTTGAAGGCTTCGCCGCCCACCGTGTCCATGCACAGATCCGCCCCCTGGCCGTCGGTCAGCTCCAGCACCCGCTGCTTCAGATCCTCGCGGCCGTAATCAATCAGATGGTCGGCGCCGTGCGCCCTGGCAGTCTCCAGCTTGTGGGGAGAGCTGGCGACGGCGATGACCGTTGCACCCAGCGCCTTGGCAATTTCAATACTTGCCAGGCCCACGCCGCCCGCAGCGCCAAGCACAACCAGGGTCTCCTTTGCCTGAATCCGGCCGCGGCGAACCAGGGCGTAGTAGCTGGTGCCGTACGAGGAATAAAAACCTGATGCGGTGATACAGTCCATGCCCTCCGGTACCGGAACCGCCAGTTCGGCCCGGGCCGCAGCCTCTTCGGCGAAGCCGCCATAGCCGTCTCGGGTCAGGGCCATGACGTGGTCACCCGGGTGTAATGTGCTGACATTGGTGCCGGTTTCAATCACCTCCCCCGCGATCTCGAAGCCGGGTGCAAAGGGCATCGGAGGCTTGGCTTGGTATTTCCCCTGGATGATCAGATTGTCCGGAAAGTTGATCGCCGCCCCATAGACCCTGATCCGAATGTCGTCGGGCCCTATGGCCGGACTGTCCATCTCGCCCTGGGTCAGCATGTCTGCCGGGCCGTATTCTCTGCAAATGATTGCTCGCATGTGCGCATCTCCTGGTGTTGTTCATCTGCTCCGAATGTCGGCTGGCAAGGTCATTTAGTCAACTTTGGTGTTGAATATGCGGCCGCGGATCTGCAGGCTGAGGCTGGAATTTATTCATTCCGATGTCGCCATGTTGGCTGCCGCGCATGGGAGGTTGCCCGGGGATCGGATCTGGAGGTTCTGTCGTCAACAGGATTTATCAACTCTTTAGTTGACTGGTGTCGACAAAGGCTGCACGATTGCCTGAAACAACAAGAAGGTATGCACCATGTCGGATATCGAACGCAGGCTGAAAGCCCTGGAAGACCGCGCCGAATTGCAGGATTTGGCGGTCCGCTACTTCGTTGCCACGGACGATGATGACTACGCCACTTTAGAAGCGCTTTTTACGCCTGAGGCCGTATTCCGTGCCGGCGGGTTCACTGGCGGTACTGATCGGGCCGCCATCATGGCTTTCCTGCGAAGTGCCAGAGCGAACATGGGCGTCACTATCCATACCCCCCATTACTGCCTAATCACCTTCACCGGAGAAGACACGGCAACGGGGGTGGTTGGCGCGCATCTCGAAATTGCCATGGCTGGGCAGAGCCTGTTTGGGGCTGTGCGTTATAACGACAAATACCAACGTCTGCACGGCAAATGGCATTTTTCTAAAAGGGAAATGCTGGCAGTACATGTGGGGCCTTGGGAGCAGGTTGCGACCTCACTCACCGCCGATCTGCGGGTCCGGTGGCCGGGTAGCGATCCGCAGCCGGCCGATTTGCCGGCACGCCGGGAAAGCCTGTAGCTAGGGGGAATCCCATCAAACGGCCATTAAGGGTGCAGCTATGCAGTTAGACAAGATTGAAGACATCATCGAAGACATCCGCCTCGGTAAAATGGTCGTATTGATTGACGATGAGGATCGCGAAAACGAGGGCGACCTCGTCATGGCTGCTCAGCATGTGAAGGCTGAGCACATCAACTTCATGGCCCGTTTTGCCCGCGGTCTGATTTGCATGCCAATGAGCAAGTCCCAGGCCGAGCGCTTGGGGTTGCGGCTGATGGTCGAACGCAACGGGTCAGGGTTCGGCACCAAGTTCACCACCTCGATCGAGGCGGCGGCGGGGGTCACCACGGGGATCTCCGCCGCGGATCGAGCTCTAACCGTTCAGGCCGCAGCGGCGCCCAACGCGCGGGCAGAGGACGTTGTCCAGCCTGGGCATATTTTTCCGCTTGTCGCGGAGCCGGGTGGTGTGCTGGTACGAGCCGGGCATACAGAAGCCTCCTGCGATCTCGCCAGGCTGGCTGGTCTGAACGAAACCGGTGTGATCTGTGAGGTGATGAACGAAGACGGCTCCATGGCACGCCTGCCCGAGCTGATCGAGTTTGCCAAGGAACACGGGCTCCGGATCGGTACCATTGCCGATCTGATCCATTACCGGGCCGTCCATGAAACGACCGTTGAGCGGCTGGGGCAGCAGTCGGTGATGACCGATCATGGTCAGTTCATGATGCTTTCCTATCGAGACCGTATTAATGGGGATATCCATCTAGCCCTGACCCTGGGAGAACTGGATGGCTCGCCCACGCTGGTTCGGGTGCAGCAGTCGGTTTGCCTCCGCGATCTACTCGGCATCCAGATTCCCGGCAGCAGCGGCTGGAATATACAGCGCTGCCTTGCGCGCATTGCTGCGGAGAAGAAAGGGGTGCTGGTGCTTCTAGCTGGTACCGAGACCTCCGCCGACATGAAACACAAAATAGATGCCCTGAACGGCAAATCCAAGCTGCCTCGAGCGTCGGCAGATGGTGATCCTCTGATGATTGGTGTGGGTTCGCAAATTCTTCGCGACCTTGGCCTGGGTGATATGCGACTGATGGCGGGGCCGGCCAAATATCACGGTATCTCCGGATTCAACTTGCAGGTTTCGGAATACGTCGTCTGCAGCTGATTCTTCTCTGGCGCCCAGGTTGCCAAGCCTGGGCCAATTATCAGCCATTGCTGCAAGGTAGCAACTGAGCCGTTGTCCAGGGCGTGGTGCTGCGCAAGAAAGGGGGCGTTGATGATGACTGGACATATCGGGAGCACGAAATGAGCTTGAAGTATGCGGTATCCACGCGTCTGCCAACGCCCTTTGCGACTTTTGATATTCACGGGTTTGAAGACCCCGAGACCGGCAAGGAGCATGTTGCCCTTACCCTAGGCGATGTCCGTTCCGGCGAGCCTATCCTGTGCCGGGTGCACTCCGAGTGTCTGACTGGAGATGCGTTGTTCAGTCAGCGCTGCGATTGTGGATCGCAGTTGAATATCGCGCTGAAACTGATTGCTGAGAAAGGGCGAGGCATTTTGCTCTACCTGCGCCAGGAAGGGCGGGGCATTGGTTTGATCAACAAGCTCCGGGCCTACGAACTCCAGGATCAGGGGGCCGACACTGTCGAGGCCAATGAGCAACTGGGATTCGAAGCGGACATGCGCAACTACCTGATTGGTGCACAGATGCTCGGTCATTTTGGCATTGAGTCTGTGCGCCTGATGACGAACAACCCACGGAAGGTGGATGCCCTGAGGCATGACGGCATCACCGTTGTAGAGAGGGTCAAGTTGCAGTCAGACCTGACTCCCTGCAATGCACATTACCTGCAAACCAAGGCAATCAAGTTGGGGCATATGCTCTCCCATCTCAAATTGAAGTGATCCCGGACCCTATTGTCATCGGTTGATCCGTGCGCGCCTACAGCTTACGCCGCATCGCTGTGTGCGATGTTCCTTCGCGCCCGGAATCTGCGATATGCCACTTCGGGCCTTCTGCGCCGACCCCCCAGGGTTATTTGATTTAAATCAATAAGTTATTGATTTCATGGTTGGCGACTCAGGTTGCCGCTTATTGCTTCGTCCAGTTTATCAACATTTGTGTTGACAGATGGTTCGGAGCTGATTAGTTTTGCTAAACCAACGAACAGGAGGTGGCCCAATGAAGTTTCATTTGATGCAAACAGGTGTGATCGGTCGTCGTTATGAGCTGGAAGCGGGCATGGCCGGTCAGCGCCCTGAGCTGTATCAGCGCTTTCTATCCGAGGTGCGCGATTACGTGCGTCTGGCGGATGAGCTTGGCTACGCAGGCTACTGCCAACCTGAGCATCACCTGCAGATCGAGGGTTTTGAGATCAACAACCATCCCGGCATGTTCAGCCTCTATGTGGGCCTGCATTCCAAGCGGATGAAGGCCGGCATCATGGGGTACACCCTGCCGACCCATAACCCGGTGCGCATCGCCGAAGAAATCGCCACCCTTGACCATATGCTCCAAGGGCGGCTGATGGTCGGTTTCACCCGTGGTTACCATGCGCGCTGGGTCGACTCCTATGCCGCGCGTCCGGGGGTCAGCGCCACTACGCCGGACAACGCCAAGGCCCGCGATGAGCAGGATGCGCTGAACCGCGAAGTCTTCGAGGAGTCGCTGCAGGTCATCAAGAAGGCCTGGGCCAACGACGTGTTCAGCCACAAGGGCAAGCACTGGGAGTTCCCGCCAAATGGCGGCTCTGCCGGTCACCCGGCCTATGCCAGCATGGGCAAGGGCATGGATGCCGATGGCATCGTGCGCCAGATCGGGATTGCGCCGAAGTGCTACCAGAATCCCCACCCGAAGATTTACGGCGGCTTTGCCGGCAGCATGCGCACCGTCGACATGTGGGCACGGGAAGGCGGCAAGCCGATCGTGCTGGCTGCCGACCTGGACTTCTGCGATGCCCTGTGGAACCGCTATGCCGATACCGCCCGCCAGCATGAGCGCGAAGTTGCCCGCGAGGATGTTGCCGCCTGGGGTGGTTTCCTGATGCTGACCGATGACAAGGACAAGGCCAAGCAGTTGATGGCTGAGCACAAGTGGTTCTGGGACAAGTGGTTCATCCCGTTCGGCCAGAAAATGCCGAACGTGCTGATCGGCTCGGCTGACGACATCGCCGAGCAGATCGGCCGCGCGCATGACCGCCTGGGCTTCAACGAACTGTTCCTGATGTTTGGCCAGGGCCACCTGGACCCGGAGCAGAACAATGAAGAGTTGGAGAAGTTTGCCAGCCTGGTGGCCCCTCGGTTCGCGACCAAGGATGCCGAAGGGACGCTGGTTTAACGCCAGCTAGAGCACCATTGGAGCAGGTCGGCACCAGTCCTCCCTGCTTCAAACGTCATCACCTGATCAACCTGAGATGCAGTGAAGGTATCAGGAGTGAACGCCACGCGAATTTATCTGGAGATGCATCATGACTGAAGTCGCGACAGAGATAGTACGAGACGTGATCGACCCGCAATGGTTCAGAACCGTTCTGGGCCAATATCCCACCGGCGTATGTGCCATTACCGCGATGGATCGGGACGGCAGGGTGTCGGGTATGGCAGTTGGGTCTTTCACCTCGGTTTCACTTAATCCGCCGTTGGTGGCCTTTCTGCCCGACCGCAGTTCCACCAGTTGGCCGAAGATTGAGAGTGCCGGCAAGTTCTGCGTCAATGTGCTAAGCGATCAGCAACTGGGTGTCTGTAAACGCTTTGCCTCCAAGGCGGAAGACAAGTTTGCTGGACTGGCATACCAGCTGTCAGACAATGGCTCCCCGATCCTTGAGGGCGTGGTGGCGTGGATCGATTGTGACCTACATTCCGTTCAGGACGCAGGTGATCACTATATCGTCATTGGTGCTGTGCGTGAGTTGCAGATCGAGTCCGAAGGTTCTGCACTGCTCTTCTACCGTGGCGGATATGGTGGCTTTGCATCTCTGTAACTCGGAATTGGCAAGCTGCTGCAAGTCGGTTATGCGCAAGGCTCGGCCGAACCTAGGCAAGGTTGCGGGTAGGTCGCTTGAGTCGGGCCATCTAGGTGCATAGATGTTTACCGGAATTATTGAAGCGGTTGGTTTGATTGGCTCGATCGAGCCCTGCAATGGGGATCTCAGGATCTTCGTTCAGACCGGTACGTTGGATTTGATTGATCTGGGGCTAGGGGACAGTGTCGCCGTCAACGGTGTCTGCCTGACAGTCGTCCGTCTGCTGCAGGATGGCTTCTGGGCCGATGTCAGTCAGGAAACGCTTAGCCGCAGCAGTCTGGCCGGGTTGAAGCAGGGCGCTCGCGTCAATCTGGAAAAAGCGCTCAGGGCGAACTCGCGGTTGGGTGGTCATATGGTCAGTGGCCATGTCGACGGGCTCGGCAAGGTGGTTTTGTTGTCATGTGACGCGCGCTCATGGCTGATGCGCATCCAGACGCCTGCGGCGCTCTCCCGCTACATCGCGGAGAAAGGTTCGATTACCGTGGATGGTGTCAGTTTGACGGTCAATGCGGTGGCCGATGACTGCTTTGATCTGAATATCGTGCCGCACACTATGAAAATGACCAATATGTCCGACTACCGAGTCGGCCAGCAGGTCAACCTCGAAATCGATCTGATTGCGCGGTATGTGGAGCGCCTTCTGGTTGGCGATAAGCAGGAAAGGCTGGGCAAGGATGCTAGGCGTAGATGATTGATATCTAGTTGGCAGAGGCTGGAAGCCAAGCGAATTCAGCGCTGCGGCCGACATTTAGCTTTCCGGCGGCCACTTACGGGTTATGGAGCTGAAGGATGTATTCCATTCGTACCATCGAAGGTGATTTGGCATCCGTGCAGGGGCGTTATGCGCTGGTGGTGGGGCGCTTTAACAGTTTTGTGGTGGAAAGTCTGTTGTCCGGTGCCCTAGATGCACTGAAGCGTCACGGTATCAAGGGGAAGGACATTACCATCGTGCGCGTGCCTGGCGCCTTCGAAATCCCGCTGGTGGTCAAGAAGGTCGCCGAGCGCAGGCAGTTTGAAGCCATCATCGCATTAGGGGGGGTGATTCGCGGCGGTACACCTCACTTTGAACATGTGGCCGGCGAATGCATCAAGGGCATTGGTCAGCTCGCCCTCGAATTTGCTGTCCCCGTTGTCTTTGGCGTGCTGACGGTCGACTCTATCGAGCAGGCTATCGAGCGCTCCGGCACCAAAGCCGGTAATAAGGGGGAAGAAGCCGCCATGTCGGCAATGGAAATGGTCAGCCTAATGGCTGCGTTGGCCGCCGAGAAGTAAGTCTTTCCGGCAAAACGGCCAGATGATGTTGAAGGGTGGGAGCTGCGCTCAGTTGCCCCCCCGTTGATCTTTGCCAGTGGCTGTAAATGCAGGCTGAATCAGACAACTTGTGATGCGCCTGCAATGCAGAATTCTGAATTCTGATCTGCTGGTTTTCAACGATTGTGTTGACTTCTAGTGTGCGCAGTGCGATCTTTTTGTTATTCAAACAGTGCCGTGCACATAATTAAAAACGTGCAGAGGGCTACCAGAGTAACAACTGCCTTCTGTCCGTAGCGGAGGACGTTCAATGACAAAAACAACAGAATGGTTTGAGGTTTCCCCAATAGGCGACCTCATCGTACGAGGGGCGCATTTGCAGCCAGCGCGGGATGCGATAGTTTTCCCTGAGGAAAGGCGCACCTACCGTCAGCTGTGTGACAACGCCATACAGGTGGCCCGCGGTCTTATCGCTCTCGGCGTTCGTCCTGGTCAGCATGTTGGTCTGATGTCCGCCAACTGCCCTGAATTCATTGAAGGTTTTCTCGGCGCGGTGATGCTCGGTTGTGTAGCGGTGCCGATCAATGCCCGGCACAAGGCCAGCGAGATTGGCTATATCATCCAAAACGCCAACCTCGTCGCTTTGCTGACCACTGCGGACGATAACGAATACACCAATTTCACCGCGCTGTTCTGCGATGCATTGCCCTCATTGCCTAAGGCTGTGAACCCAGCAGCCTTGGTCCTGCCAGAAGTACCCTGCCTGCGCAGTACCGTGTTGCTGAAGGGCGAGTGCCGTAAGGGGTTTGTCGGACGTTCGGAGTTCGATCGTTTGGCACAGAGCATCGATGCGAACCTAGTGCATGAGGCTCGCCTGCGCGTGCGTATTCGCGATCTGGCACTGTTGGTCTACACCTCTGGCACAACGGCCAACCCCAAGGGTTGCATGCTGACCCATGAAGCCATTGTGCGCGGCTCAGTGCAGCGCGCCCGTTCACGGTTTGCCACAGGTGAACACCATGTTGCCTGGAACCCAGGTCCGCTGTTCCACATTGCAGCGATCGCCCCCTTCCTCGGCGTGATTGGAACCCTTGGCACCTACCTGACCGATACCTTCTTCGAGCCCGGGCGGGCCATCACCTTGATGGAACGGGAAGGGGTGAGCATGGCCTGGCCTTGGTTCCCTGCCATCGTGCAAGGCGTGCTTGATCACCCTGATTTTGATGCCGGCAAGCTGGCGTCGCTGCGCAAGATTATGCTGATCGGCCCACCTGCACTGGTAAAAAAGGTTCAGAAGACCTTTCCCGACGCTGAACTTTTCCAGGCCTGCGGTATGACCGAGACTGCCGGTATCTTTGCCCTGACCGACGCAGGCGAAACGGCAGAACAGCGCGCCAACACCCAGGGCCGTCCTGCCGTCGGTATGGAGGTGCGCATTTCCAGCCTTGACGGAAAAGGCGATGCCGCACCCGGCGAAGTAGGTGAAATTCTGGTGCGTGGCTTCTGCGTAATGGAAGGCTACTATCGCGACCCGGAGAAGACTGCAGACACCCTGGACAAGGATGGCTGGTTGCATACCGGCGACCTGTATCTGCGCACCGAAGACGGCAGCCTGGTTTTCAATGGTCGCCTCAAGGACATGCTCAAGGTCGGCGGTGAAAACGTCGCAGCCATCGAGATCGAATCCTACCTCTGCGAGCATCCCTGCGTGGCCATTGCGGAAGTGGTTGGCAAGCCTGATCCGCGCCTGGACGAAGTGCCGGTGGCCTTCGTCGAGCTTAAGCCGGGCAAGACTGTCGACGCTGAAGAGCTGATCGCTTTCTGTAAAGGAAAAATCGCTAACTTCAAGGTCCCTCGGGCTGTGCATTTCGTTGAGCCGGGTACCTGGCCCATGTCCGCAACAAAGGTCAACAAGCGCGCGCTGCGCAGCATGCTGACCGACTAGGCCGCAGTGTCGCGCCGGGGCGCTGTTGCACCCCGGTCACAGTAGAACCGAACGGGGTAGACGGATATGGGCCAGGGTAGCGAATGTTGACACTCGAAGAGATCGGAACCTACGCAGAGGGCTTTCTCGAGTCCGTGCTGGACGGCGAGCCCTTATCCGAGCGGGATGCCGCGCTGATTGGCCTTGCGGTCCGAGCCTCGCCATCGGCCCTGGATATGCAGGGCACGCAAGACTATGTGCGGCGGGCGTTGGATGCCGGTGCGAGCGCCGCACAGGTGCACGAAGTACTGGTGCTGGTCTCCGGTCTGGGCGTGCACACCCTCATGGTGGGCTCGAGTACTGTGGCCGCGGTTCTGCGTGAGCGGGGCGACCTGTCCATCAGCGCGCCGCTGGATAGCCTACGCCAGCAGCTCTGGGATCAGTATGTCGGTGATGATCCGTTCTGGGACAGCATGGAGCAGCAGGTGCCCGGTTTTTTGGACGCCCTGCTTCGTCAATCGCCCGAGGCCTTTGAGGCATTCTTCATGTACTGCGCAGTGCCTTGGAAAACCGCGGCACTGCGTGCCTACCTCAAGGAGCTGATCTCCCTGGCGGTGGATGCCGCACCATCGCATCGCTTCATGCCGGGTCTGCGCCTGCACCTGGCCAACGCAGTGCAGTTGGGCGTCGGGCGCAAAGCTATTCTGCAAGCTCTGGCGATTGCCTCGGATGCCCCGCTGCACCGCGGGATCGCCTGAGTCTGAGCTAGGCAGGGGCGGAAGAGGGGGCAGCAGGTGCGCAGCGATAATCAAGCCCAGGTCCTGAACTTCTGTCCCCGGCTGCGGGTGGCGTGGTGTTTCCAGCATGGGTGTGGCCTGGAGGGCAGGGTTGGCAATAGGCCCACCAGTGTGTTGGGCTAGAAGCTGAATCCTTCACCGCCCAGCCGCTGTCTGGCGGCCGATCGACGCACGGGGGAGTGATCGCTGGGCCTGAACCGCCAGTCTGTCAGTTCCCTCCGCCGAAGAAGGCGAGGTCATGCTATTTGCGCCGCCAGCCCCCGATCCGCTTGCATTTGCGCGGTTCCGGGAGGGGATGTTCAACCTGCACGAGCACCATGTAGCTCTTTAGCACGATGCGGTGCAATGCTCCTCCAAGTTGGGCAATAACCCGGGCATTGCGTGCCTGATAGCCTTTCGACGTGCCGGTGCGTCGATCGGTGAATTGATGAGCCTTCCCAGGATTGAGCCGAAAAAGTGTTGTTCGACGAGATTGCTTTCAGTTTCGATGAGCCCTTCGTCGTCGTAGCAGCTATCGGGTGCCGACTGCCATAACCACCATTGAGCGCAAGGAGGGTTGGCGTTATGCCCTGTTCGACCGTGTCACGCTGGAATACCGGATTCTGGCTGATGGTGGACATCCGTTGACCACCGTAGGACAGCAGTGGTTAGTCATCCTATCAACATGAACCTTGGAGAAACGCTATGAAGCGCGACGTGGGTACCACCCAAAAGGCCCCCGTCACCATGAAGGTGATCGCCGCACTGATGGATGAACCGAACCCGATCCACTGGGGGTGACCGGGCCGTCGAGGCGCTAGGGTTGGGGAATCGACAAGTCAATCAAGGCCCGATTCTTCGACAATGTATTCGTCGGAGAGTGCTCTGACTGTGTTGCTGAGTTCTGCGCACACAGCACCTCGCCGCGACGCCTGCGGCTGAGTGCCTCGGTGGGCGACCGCAGGGTTGTCGGGGCGACGGCTGAGCTTCAAGAGTGCAGAGTGCGCTAGCGTCACCACGTGTCGATGAAGGGGCGCTTCTTGCCCTGCCTGGGCCCCACCATCTTTAACGACTGCAGGCAACGTACTAGCCACTGACGTGATGCGGCCGGATCTATCACTGCATCAAACTCAAGCGATGCGGCAACACTGCTGGCCTTCCCGCGCTGGTAATAGTCGTTGACCAACTTGTCGAACAGGGTCTTCCGCTCCTGCTGGTCGGCAATGGCTTCCAGTTCGTCGCGATAGGCCAGTCTGACCGCGCCTTCAAAACCCATGCCGCCAAACTCGCCGGTCGGCCAGGAAGCAATGAATAGCGGTGCGTGGAAGGAACCGCCGGTCATCGCCATGGCGCCAAGGCCATAGCCCTTGCGCAGTATCAGGCTGAACAGCGGCGTGGCCATATTCGCTGCCACCGCGAATAGCCGGCTGGAGTGGCGCACAAGCGCAGTTTTCTCGCTCTCCGGACCGACCATGAAACCGGGGGTATCGCACAGGCTGAGCACCGGCAAATCAAAGGCATCACAGAGCTGCAGGAAGCGCGAGGCTTTGTCTGCAGCATCGGTATCGATGGCTCCGCCGAGGATGTGCGGATTGTTGGCTATCACTCCGAGCGGACGCCCTTCAATGCGTATCAGCGCGGTGATCATATTGGCGGCAAACTGCTCGCGCAGCTGTATGGCCGAGCCGCTATCCGATAGGGTCTCGATTACTGACCACACGTCATAGGAGCGCAGGCGGTTGTCCGGCACGCTGTGACGCAACCCGCGCTGGTCAGCAGATTCCCAGTGCCCGAGCGACCCCTGAAAATAGCCCAGCAGCTTTTTGGCCAGCGCTGTGGCCTGCGCCTCGTCATCTACCAAACAATCGACCACGCCGTTCTTAGCCTGCAGATTGACCGGGCCAATGTCCTCCGGCGCATGCACACCGAGTCCCGCGCCCTCGATCATCGCTGGCCCAGCCATGCCGATATTGGCATCCCGGGTGGCAACGATGATGTCACTGCAACCGGCCAGCACCGCATTGCCGGCAAAGCAGCGGCCGCTGACGATGCTGATTCGCGGCGCCAGACCACTGAGGCGGGCATACTGCAGGAAGCTGGGCATGTTCAGCCCGGTTGCCCGGGTGGCATCGTCGCTGTCCCCTGGCCGGCCGCCTCCCCCCTCGGCATAGATGATCAGGGGAATTTCCAGCTCGTTGGCAATACCGAGCATGCGCGAAAGCTTCTTGTGGCTCATGATGCCCTGTGTGCCGGCCAGCACGGTGTAGTCGTAGGCCAGCACCATGCACCGGGCTTGTGCGGGCTGGAACTGATTGCCATTGACGCTGGCAACCCCTGCAATCAGACCGTCCGCAGGTGTCGAGATGGCCAGTTCCTGTTCGGAAAAACGGCTGCGCTGGGCGGCAAAGGTCAGGGCCCCGTACTCAATGAAACTGTCTGCATCACACAGGTCTGCTATGTTTTCGCGAGCAGTGCGCTTGCCTTTTGCATGCCGGCGCGCCACCGCCTGCGGACGCGACGCATCCTGGCCGAGGGCGTGGCGTGATAGGACCTCGGAGAGGTCCGCTCTGGCCGTATCCAGGTCAACCGCCTGCAGCGATCCGCTATCGACCGAATCGACATCGGCCTCTTGAAGATAGAGCAGGGCTTGGTTTGCGGTAACGGCCGAATGCATGTCCACACTGACGCGACGGATGATCCCGCTAGCTGGCGCGCTGATCACATGCTGCATCTTCATCGATTCGATCATCGCCAGCGCCTGGCCCTTGTGCACCGGCTGATCCTCGGCGACATGCAGTTCAATCAGCAGGCCGCTCATGGGGGCGGTAATCATTCTCAGGCCATCCAGAAAATGCTCATCTGGATGTGCTGTGGGAGCAGGACCGGATGACTCGGTAAAGAACTGTTGTGGATGCTTCTGGCTTGGGCTGCGAATTAGCTGCCCCAGGTGCTCATCAATAAAGCGGGTATACACCTGGCCCTCGACCACGGCAGGGTGGCAAAGCAGGTTCTTGAGGAACTCGATATTGGTTTCGACACCTTGTATGCGCGTCTGACAAAGGGTGCGATAGACGCGCTGAGCGAGCTCGCTGAAGCTTCCGGAAGGGCTGTGCACTATCAGTTTAGCCAGCAGCGAATCGTAGCGGGGATTGATGCTGTACCCGGCGTAGCCAAAACTGTCGACCCGAATGCCGGGGCCGCCCGGCGGTTCGAAGATGCTGAGTGTGCCGCCACTCGGCAGTACACTGCCGTCAGGCTGCATGCTTTCCATATTGATGCGTAGTTGCATGGCAAAGCCCTGCGCAGGAGGAATGTCCGCCTGTTGCAGATGCAGGCTGCGTAATGTCTCGCCGCCAGCCAGACGCAATTGCGCCTGCACTAGATCAATCCCGGTGACGGCCTCGGTGATGGTGTGTTCCACCTGCAGTCGCGGGTTGGCTTCTATAAAGAAGAAGCGGCCGGTCTGCTCATCGAGCAGAAATTCGAAGGTGCTCAGGCTGCTGAGGCCAACCGTGCGGGCCAGCCTGAGTGCGGCATCAACCAGTGCTTCGCGCAGGTCGCTGCTGAGCGACGGACTCGGGGCAATTTCCAACATCTTCTGGTGCTTGCGTTGCAGGCTGCATTCCCTTTCCCACAAGTGGCTCACTTCTGTGCCGTCACCGATCACTTGCACTTCTATATGTCGTGCGCGGGCCACCATTTCCTCGATGTACAGCTCATGATCGCCAAAGGCCGACAGAGCCTCGGCGCTGCACTGATGGAAGGCATCCTCCAGCTGATCGGCATCGAGCAGTATTCGCATGCCACGGCCACCGCCACCGGCAATCGCCTTGAGCAGCGCTGGGTTTCCCGCTGGCAAGTTGGCAAGAAAAGCGCGAGCTTGTTCTAGATCGATTGCGCCGTCGGTTCCGGGAATCACCGGAACTGCGCACTGCTTGGCCAACACTCTGGCGCTGGCCTTGTTGCCAAGTCTGGCGAGGACATCTGCGGACGGACCGACGAAGCGGATATTGGCGGCTTCACATCGTCTGGCAAAATCCGGCTGTTCACTGAGGAAACCGTACCCAGGGTGGATGGCATCACAGCCATGCTGGCGGGCCAGGGTAATCAGTTGCTGCGCATCCAGATAGGCCGCTGCGCCAACGCCTTCGAGCGGGATGGCCTGGTCGGCGATACGGGTATGTAGGCATCGCGCATCATCCTGCGGGTAGACTGCGACGCTGGTGATACCTAGGTCGGCTGCAGCACGGGCAATACGGATGGCCACCTCTCCGCGATTGGCGATCAGAAGCTTGTTGATCATGTTTTGCCCTTCTAAATACAAAAAAGGCCGAACGCTTAGCGCCCGGCCCCGGTGCGACAGGCTAGGCTCAGCGTCCCTTCCATTCCGCTTTACGTTTCTCGATAAAGGCGTTACGGCCCTCGAGTACGTCTTCGCTGGAGGCATATTCCTCGATCGACTCGAAACGGGTTGCCAGGGCAACTTCAAGCGGGTAGTCGAGGCGGCTCATTGCTGCGTCCTTGGCGGCTTGGTTGGCTAGCGGGGAAGCGGCTGCGACCTTTTCCGCCCAGCGCGTGGCTGCTTCTGCCAGGTTGGCCGGCTCGACCACTTCATTCACCAGGCCATAGCTGAAGGCGTCCTGGGCGGACATGCGATCCCCCGTCAGGATCATGGCCATGGCAACGCGCTGCGGGAGCTGACGAATTGCGCGGTGAACGACGCCGCATTCGCCGATGATGCCAGCCTTCGTCTCCGGCAGGCCGAATTGAGCATTGTCTGCCGCAACGATAATGTCGGCACACAAGGCCAGCTCGAAACCACCGCCTAGCGCATAGCCCTGAACAGCGGCAACCAGTGGCTTCTTCAGTTTCACCAGCGGGCCACCGATACCGGTCAGGCCACCACCGACAGCCATGCGCGATGCACGTTCGGTGCCGCCACTGATATCACCGCCAACACAGAAAGCGCGGTCACCCTCTGCAGAAAGCACGGCTACCCAGACTTCCGGATTGCGGTTAATTTCCTGCCACGCATCAAACAAGGCCTGATCCATATCGCCATTGATGGCGTTGAGGGATTTGGGGCGGTTCAGCCGTACGTGAGCAATATGGCCTTCAATGTAGAAGTCGACGTTAGACATGGCTCTTATTCCTGTATTTTTTTCGCCGGGGTCAGGGGAGTCGTCCGCTCTGAGCGGTAGAGCTTTATCGACTCCTTCAAACCTATTTCGGCAAGCTTCTGTTTGATTTCCAGCACCGAGGGCGCCACGTGTAGCAGTGCGTCCATCTCGGCTACCGCAGCTCCGGCAGAACGGAAGCCCATCGCTTCGGCGGCACGGTTGATGGACAGCTTCTTGATACGCAGAACTTCCGGAGGTGTCAGGGCAATGCGCTCGGCGAGACTTTCGACACACTCTATGAGCTGGTCTGGAGCCACGCTGTGATTGGCCCAGCCCCACTCGACTGCAGTTTTCCCGTCAATGCTGTTTCCAGGTACGAAAGCCAATTCCTTGGCCCGCTTGGCTCCCACCAGTGGTACCCAGAGGGGGGCCACGTAGCCGCCCCCAATCGGGATGGTCGGTTCACCGATCTTGGCGTCATCGGTCACAACAGTGATATCCGCATACACGCAGATCTGCGTGGCTCCCGCGATGCAGTAGCCGTGAACAGCGGCGATGATCGGTTTGGGGTGATCCCACATCGCCACATAACGGTCCACGTTCCGGCGCAGACGCTCGCGATCAGCGAGCGGATCAGGTACGAGACTGCCGTAGCCATTTGCCTTGCCAACTTGACCTATGTCGTAGCCAGCCGAAAAACCGCGTCCTTCTCCCCGTATGCCAATCACCGGGCCGCCTTCGGTTGCGAGACGCTTAAGGGCATCAGAAAACTCATCGAGCAACTCGTTCGACAGCGCATTTGCACTGTCAGGCCGATTGAGAATCAGCCAGGAAATTTTCTCCCTGTGCTCGATGCGGATGTGTTCGTACGGGTAGGAAGACGCGGCGCTCATATCAGCTGCGTCCTATCGGCAGGGTTTTCTTCACATGAAAGTCCTTGTCGCCGGTCACGCGCAGCTCGCGGCGCTTGAACTGCCATTTGCCATCCGTGCGCACGATGACATCGTGATACTGACCCCACACATGGCTGTCAGGCATTTCACGGTTGTAGCGGTGCCATGCATAGAGAACAGAGCGCACAGTGGCTTCGTCCGGACCGGTGAAGTCGACGACGATATTCGATACATGGTGGCTAGTGGCCTTGAAGAAGGAGCCAACGCCTTCAAGAGTCTTGGCGTAGGCTGCGCGCCCCTGTGCGCCAAAGCCGCCCGGGCCGTAGATGACCTCACAGTCTTCGGTGAATAGGGCAGCCAGTTCGGCTGCCTGATTCATGTCGAGATGGAAGGCATAGGTGAACAGCAGGCGCTCAATGGCCTGGGTGTCGATAAGTTCTTGCAGCTGGGTTTCTTGGGTCATGTTGTTCTCCTCAGTCAACGTTAGAGTTGACTGATACTATTTATTTGTCAACGCGCGTGTCAACTTTCATTTCTTGCTTTCTGTCGGGGCGGCCTGCGCATTCCTTGGCGGCAGCGATCACTGATGCTGTGGCCGGGGTTAGGCGGTGCGGGTAGGGAGGGCTTGATGAAGGTGTTTTGAGTGGCTGGGGAATGGCACCTCAGGTCATTCCTTCTATGCTGTTCTGAGTGGAGTAGACAGGCTGAGGTGTTCTATTCGAGTGTCTGGTTGCAGCGCTGCCAGCTTCTGCGCTTGTAGCGATGTGTCCGAGAGCTAGAGGTCTGTCATGCCAGTTACTTGGTGCAGATGGGCTTGTAGCGTGAGCGGTGCCTACGAGGGCCGCTAAGTCCAAGCGCTAAGCCAATGCCTGTCAGTCTGTAAGGCGCCGCGTTCTGTGGCGTGAGAGCGCTGCGTTCCGCTGGTGCTTACATTTTCTCGGCCTGATTGCAGGGCATCGAACGCAACATGAGTTGAGGACCGTCGGCCGATGAAGTCTTCGTCTTGGCGTCGTTCAGGGCCGCGTAAGCTGCCAAGCCCTGCTCGCAAGCACAGTGGGATAGCAATGAGAAAGGGCATTGGCGCTGAGCGGATTCCGGTTCTGGTCGTGCGCAGTGTCGGAGCAGCCAGCATGCAGACTTCTATTTGGAAATGCAGTCTATGGCGCACCACATAGGTGCGGCCTTACGGCCATTATTCGACCCGGGCAGCGTTTTGCGAATCGATAGCGCAGTGCTCCACTGCAGTCTGCCAGGGCTGAGGGGGGCTACCCGCCACCGCCGTAGTTTGCGCCAGAAGCGTCGTATTGCCGGTGCTTACCTTATCCAGAAGGTCGGCGCCTATGACAGTTGTCTGAAGGTGGCCTGGATGATTCGCTTCCAGGGGGTAAGGACGAAACACTTGGCCAATTGCCTGGGCTGGAAACGTTTGGTCGAGAGCTATGGGAAGCCGCATAAACCCATTGATTTACATGAAGTAATACCCCGAGTTGTGTCCCTTTGGGCAGCTAACGCCATAGCCTTCATTCCCCCATCATGCGCTTTGCGCGTCTCGGCAGCGCGGCCGCTCCACCGTCAGTTGAGAGGCATCTCCCACCTGAATCGCGTTGGGAGGGGGGTATTTTATCAACGCTGCAGTTGACTAGGTGCCGCTCGAGTGATATATCAACGTCATAGTTGAAAAAGTGAGGTGGCGGTTGCGATGGGGGTGGGCGCAATCCAGAGGAGAGTGGTGACGTACTGAAGCGCAGGCTGGCGTGCTGTTGGCCAGTAAAGGTCCGTGGACAGGAGAAGCAGAAATGCAAAAACAACAAAAAGAAATTGCAAGGTTTGGCAAGATTCAGTTTGGTCAAAAGAAGCTGAGAGCAGCGATCGCCCTTGCGACGATTTTCTCATCTGGTGCATCGCAGGCAGTCACTCTGAAGGCCGACCAGGACTGGACGATCAACTTCGATACGTCCCTGCAGTGGCTCGCAGGCTGGAGGGTTGAGGGGCGCGACCCACGTATCGCGAACAATCCGAATAACCACGCCGCCGATCACAAATTTGATCGCGGGGAAATGGTTACGAACCGTGTTCAGGGATTGTTCGAGTTGCAGGGTGTCTATCAGGATAATTATGGTTTCCGTGTGTCTGCTTCGGCTTGGAATGATTTTGCTTACGACGATGATGTCGAAGTACGTCCGGGGTACCTGCCGACCTATAGCGATGGTAAATATAGCAGCCATACTAAGAAGTACCACATCCGTGGTGCTGAGTTGCTTGATGCTTTCGTTTTCAGCAACTTCGAAGTCGCTGACCACAACGCATCTGTACGGCTAGGTCGCTTCAGTCAGCAGTGGGGTAACGCAGTATTCTTCGGTTACTCCGGTATTGCGTTCGGCCAGCATCCCGTTGACTTCATCAAGGGGTTTTCTCAACCTGGCTCCTCCGTCAAAGAGTTGATCCTGCCGCGTACGCAGGTCTACGGCAGTTTCGATATCAATGATGAACTGTCAATCGCCGCACAGTATTTTCTCGAGTGGCGTCCCAATCGTTTCCCCGAAGGGGCTACCTATCTGGCACCTGCCGATATTCTCTTTGAGGGGCCGGATGTCGGCGGTAGCGTAGTACCAGGCGCTGTTGTTGGTAAGAGCGATGATCCCGATGATATCAACGACAACTTCGGTGTCCGCTTGGACTGGACTCCGGCCTGGGCTAATGGTGATCGCATTGGCTTTTATTACCGCCAGTACGACGAGCCGGAACCTGTTGCAACTCTGAACTTCCCTCAAGTTGAGTTGAAATACGCCGAAAAGTCCAAAATGTACGCGATGTCCTACGAGACAGCGATTGGGGCTAACAGCCTCGGCTTCGAAGTGAACTATCGTCAGGATACCGCGTTGCAATCCGTTTTCCCTTCCGAAGTGGCGAAAGGTGACTTGGTTAACGTGTTAGCGAACTCTTTGATCAGCCTGCCCGGCAATTCACTCTGGGACGCTGCAACCGTCCTCGGTGAAGTGACCTACACGCATCTGACTAAAGTGCATGACAAGGACATCTATAACGGTGAGGGTTATGCCTGTAAAGGTAACAGGAGTGATGGCTGTGGTACAGACAATGCAGTTGCAGTGGCGCTGCTGTTTGAACCGTCCTGGCTGCAAATACTTCCGTCCACTGACATAAGTCTGCCGATTTTCGTCCAGTATGGAGTTACCGGAAATCCGGCCTATGCAGCGGGGGGGTTTTATGCTGAGGACTCCGTCATTGCCTCTATTGGCGTGAAAGCAGCTGTAGCCCAAAAGCATTATTTTGCTCTGCAATATCAGGATTACTACTGGAATCCCACTGGTCGCATCGTTAACGGCGCACCCGGCGGTGATATATATGCAGGTGGTAACGGTCCCACTGGTCTGAATGACAAGGGCTGGGTATCGCTTTCCTACAACACCTCGTTCTAAAAGAGGGCCCAGCCTAGCGAGTCAAGCATCCAGTAATACTTACAAGCCTTACAGACACACTTGTTCCGATAATCACAAGAAGGAAGACAGCCGTGCTGAAAAAAACAATTATTGCCGGGCTCGTGCCTGCCCTGGCACTGTGCTTCGTAGGTAGTGCCTTGGCTGCCGTATCGGCAGAAGAGGCCAAGCGTCTTGGTGCGGATCTGACCCTGCATGGCGCCGAAAAGGCCGGTAATGCAGATGGTAGCATTCCAGAATACACAGGCGGACTGCAGCCGGTTCCTGGCTACAACCGGGAGACGATGCAGACTTATATCAATCCTTATAAGGATGAGAAGCCTCTGTTTGCCATTACGTCCGCCAATATGGAGCAGTATTCGCAGTTCCTCACCGAAGGTACCAAGGCTACGCTGCGTAAGTATCCCAGCTACAAGCTCAATGTGTACCCAACCCACCGTTCGGCTCGTTATGAGGACTGGGTGCTTAAAAACACCCAGGTGAATGCGACAACTGCCGAAATGACCGGCGAGATCATGGGAGATGGCGTCAAGGGCGCCGGGCCTGATGGTCTGCCGCTGCCGGGTGTTCTCTTCCCGATCCCGAAGAATGGCTATGAGGTGATGTGGAACCACAAGCTGGCCTTTGCCCCGGCGATCATGCACCAGCACAATCAGGGCTTCGTGGTTGACTCCAAGGGCGGTGTGAGCGTGCTGTCCACCCCAAACCAGTACCACATGCGCCCCTGGTATGACCAGAGCGGCAAGCTGCGTCAGGAGTCAAACGGCGCAATTCTATCGTTCTCGGCACTGCAAACCAGTCCGCCGCAATCCGCGGGCGTGACCTTCCTGAACTTCTATCTGCCGACCGCCGACAACGGTGGTCAGCTGGTATGGTTCTACACTCCGGGTCAGCGCCGTGCACGTCGTGCGCCAGACTTTGCCTACGATCTGCCGATCAGTTCTTACGGTGGCGTACTGATGTGGGACGAGATCTTCGGCTTCGTCGGCCGCATGGATCGCTTTGACTTCAAGCTGGTCGGTAAGGAGGAGAGGTTCGTGCCCTACAACGCCTATACCCTGACTCAGGAGGTCAACCCGCGTGACGTACTGGGCAAGGAACACCTGGCTCCGGAAGCCATGCGCTTCGAAAAGCATCGGGTATGGATTGTCGAGGCTGAGCGCAAGCCAGGTGCCCGCCATGTATACAGCAAGCGCCGCTTCTATATCGACGAAGACAGCTGGCAGATCGTTGCTCTGGAAACCTACGACAATGCCGGTAAGCTCTGGAAAAACGGTTTCATCGAGAGTTTCCCGACCTACGACGTGGGGGGGGTGAATAACAACACGTGGGCCTTCAACGATCTGGTTTCAGGCAACTACATGCTGATTAATGCCGGTGCTTCACAACCTGGCCACTGGAACCGTTCCTATACCGCTATAGATGGTTTGCGTATTGCGCTTACTCCGCGCGCAGTTGAGGCTCAGGGCGTTCGCTAACGGCTAAAGGAACCCTGGCGGAGGTGTAAACCCCGCCAGGTTCTGCCTTTCTTGAATGCGCAGGTCATCGAGTTTACTTCTGGCTGTTGCATAAGTTATCTAAAAGTCTTTCGTGCACTAATAGCTTTGCTTGAGCAAAAAAGAGAAAACCCGTATGAAAAAATTATTGAATAAACTGCTCAGGGTTTTTGTCCTACCTTTTGTCATTTTGTTCGTGTTGGCTTCGTCATCAATGGCCGATTTCAAAGATCCTCTGGATTATGGCGCCATTGAACAGGAAAAACCTCTGAATAAGCCCTTTATTGACAGTGCGAAAAGCGGACATACATTAGTCGTGGTTGGGCCGCGAGGCTTGATTCTGTATTCCAATGATGGGGGAGGGAAGTGGGCTCAAGCCCAGGTTCCTGTACAGAGCGACTTAGTTGCCATTGATATGGTCAACGAGTCAAAAGGTTGGGCAGTTGGGCATGATGGCGTGATTCTCGCCACTACTGATGGAGGTGCCACATGGGTCAAGCAGCTTGATGGTCGAATGGCCAGCGAGCAGTTCATCAATTACTACAGTAAGCGTCTCAAACAGGGCGACAGCAGTGTTGAGAAGGCCCTTGAACTCACCGAGCTCAATTATCGCGATGGTCCGGCCTTACCCTTTCTCGATGTCTGGTTCCGTGACGAGTTGACCGGTTTTGCCGTAGGTGGATTCGGAAACATTGCGCGCACCGATGATGGTGGGAAGACTTGGACACCATGGACGGACCGCATTGCCAATGAGTCCGGTTTTCACCTCACTAGCGTGGTAGGCATTGGTGATGATGTCTTTATCGGCAGCGAGCGTGGCGTGCTGTTCAGGCTGAATGCCGATCGGCAGTTATTCGAAATTATCGAAACCGGGTATTCCGGTAGCTTTACCGGAATTACCGGCGCTAATGGGCTGATCATCGCTTATGGCGTTGGTGGGGCGGCGTACCGCAGTACAGATCGCGGCAATACATGGGCGGAAGTCAAGGATCTGCAGGGTTCCACCATCAACGATGCTTTCAGACGGGCCAATGACAAAGGTTATATCTTTGCCAGTCAATCAGGCAAGTTAATCATCAGTGACAAGAACTTTGCCAACCTTGAGGTGATCGACTCCGGCACGCCCGTTAGTTTTACTTCGATTCTTGAAATATCGGATCGTGAGTTGCTCGTTACTGACTTGCAGGGGCTTTCGAAAGTTTCGCTGGTGGATCACAAGATGACCAGAGTCACGTCTCAGGAGTAATGTCAGATGTTAAGTAATAATAAAACTGCAGCAGGGCCTGGTTTGGATGTGACTGCCGGCACGTTTGATCGCTCATCAGGAGCCTTTCACGAACGCCTATTTTTTAACAATCGGATATTGTTTCTTCTGATCGGAGTTTTTGTAACGCTCTGTTTCGGTTTTCAGAGTGCGAAGCTTGGTGTAAACGCAAGTTTTGAAAAAATGATGCCCTCATCCCATGAGTACATCCAGAACTACCGCGCCTTTGCAAATAACCTGCGCAGTCTAGGCAACGCAGTTACGGTGGTGGTGGAGAACAAGAATGGGTCTATCTACGACGCCGGGTATCAGAAGACGCTGAGCGAGCTCAATGACCGGGTGTTCCTGATCAATGGAGTCGACCGGGCATTCGTGCAATCCCTGTGGATGGCCTCGGTGCGCTGGACGGCGGTAACCGCGGAAGGCTTTGACGGCGGCCCGGTCATGCCACCGGATTATGACGGCTCGCCCAAAAGCCTTGAGCAGCTCCGTGCCAACGTCGAGAAGGCCGGGCTGAAGGGTTCCCTTGTGGCCATGGACGAGCGCTCCAGCGCGATGTTCGTGCCCTTGATGGAGCGGGACCCGGTAACCGGTCAGCTGCTTGACTACAAGGCTTTTACAGACAGCATCAACGCCATCAACACAGAATTCCAGAGCCGTGGCGTCGAGCTCCATGTCATCGGTTTTGCCAAGCTGGTCGGTGACCTGATTTCTGGCCTTATGGAAGTGCTCAGCTATTTTGTTGTGGCTGCCGCGGTCGTATCGGTCATCGTTTACTGGTATTCGCGTTGCTTGACCAGTACCTTAATCGTGGTTGGCACCTCGCTGATTGGGGTGATCTGGCAGTTGGGGATCATGCAACTGTTCGGCTTTGTGCTGGATCCCTTTTCGGTACTCGTGCCTTTCCTGGTTTTCGCCATCGGTGTGTCCCATGGCTCGCAGATGATGAGTGGCATCATTCAGGACATTGGCGAGGGTGCCGATCGCTATGTGGCTGCGCGACTGACCTACAGGCGGCTGTGCCTGGCTGGCTTTGTTGCGCTGGTAGCCGATGCCTTAGGTTTTGCCGTGATCTCGGTGATCGATATTCCTGCTATCCGTGACTTGGCCCTACAAGCCACTGTTGGCGTCGCGGCGCTGATCATCACCAACTTGCTGCTCATTCCAGTGGTACTGTCCTTCACCGGTATCAGTGCCCGCGCGGCCCAGCGCGCTTCGAAGGTTCTGCACGGCGAGCACCTTATGGTCAGGTGGCTCGGTGATCTTGCTGAAAAGCGCGTTGCTCGCTTGGTGCTGATCAGCGTGGCAATTATCACAACTGCTAGTTTCATCCATGGCCAGAAGATAAGCATTGGTGATTCCGGGGCCGGTGCCTCCGAGTTACGCGCGGATTCAATCTATAACAAAGATGTAAATTACATCCGCGAAAACTACGGTTTGTCGAAAGATATGTTCGCGGTGATCGTGACGACGCCTGAGGGTGGCCTAGGTAACTTTGAAACCCTGCTGCAGATTGACCGGCTGGAACAGCAGCTGAGTGACTTGCCTGGCGTACAGATCACCGAATCCGCAGCCAGCATAGCTCGCAGGCTCACCCCAGCAGGCTTTGAAGGCTCGCCCAAGTGGTACACCATCAGTCGTAGCCGCTATATCACCAATGACGCGGTGGACAACGTGTTTACCGCACGTCCAGGGTTGATCAACGATTCTCGTACGGTGGCACCGATCATCGTCTACCTGAGCAATCACAATGCCGAAACCCTGCAGCGCTTGACGAAGGTTGTTGAGGCGTTTGCCGCCGAAAATAACAACGAAGATCGGAAGTTCCTGCTGGCCGGCGGCAACGCCGGGGTGGAAGCTGCCACTAATCAAGCAGTGGAAAAGGCTAGCTTCGAGATGGAAGTGCTAGTTTACGCTGCGGTGATTCTGCTCTGCTGGATAACCTTCCGAAGCTGGCGTGCGGTGTTGGTGGCGATTCTGCCGCTGATTGTCGTGACCATTCTGTCAAAATCCTTGATGGTCCTGCTGGGGATCGGGCTCAAGGTGGCTACCTTGCCAGTGGTGGCGCTGGGTGTGGGGATCGGCGTGGATTATGCGCTCTACATGCTGACTGTATTCCTAGCGTTCCAGCGCCAGGGTATGTCGGTCAAGGGTGCTTACACTAGTGCGCTGGCGTCTACTGGGCAGGTGGTGCTGCTGGTAGGCGTTACCCTGACAGCCGCAGTGGGCACTTGGATATGGTCCCCGATCAAGTTCCAGGCCGACATGGGCCTGCTGCTGGCCTTCATGTTCCTCGGGAATATGCTTGCGGCACTGATTATGGTACCGGCGCTATCCGCTTATTTGCTGGCACCTAAGAAGGTTTTGCCTCAAGACTCAGTTGGGGTCGAGTCGGATAACGATTCTGCAACTAAGCGCGTCGCTCAAATGTCTGCCGTCTGAGTTGTCGGGGGCTTGGCCCCCGCTTCTCTCCGTAGCATGTATCGAAAGGGGGCGGATGCGTCAAAACTGGCGTCCCTGACCCATTTCACCGGCTTTTGCGCATGAAGTAAGTGGTGGTATTTTTTCGCACTTGCAATCAACGCAAATGTTGACATTCGATGTCTGATTGTTCGATAGTCAGACGAAAAGAGCCCAAGCAGGAGCCGAGGAGGCCCAATGAAGTTTCATTTGATGCAAACAGGTGTGATCGGTCGTCGTTATGAGCTGGAAGCGGGCATGGCCGGTCAGCGCCCTGAGCTGTATCAGCGCTTTCTATCCGAGGTGCGCGATTACGTGCGTCTGGCGGATGAGCTTGGCTACGCAGGCTACTGCCAACCTGAGCATCACCTGCAGATCGAGGGTTTTGAGATCAACAACCATCCCGGCATGTTCAGCCTCTATGTGGGCCTGCATTCCAAGCGGATGAAGGCCGGCATCATGGGGTACACCCTGCCGACCCATAACCCGGTGCGCATCGCCGAAGAAATCGCCACCCTTGACCATATGCTCCAAGGGCGGCTGATGGTCGGTTTCACCCGTGGTTACCATGCGCGCTGGGTCGACTCCTATGCCGCGCGTCCGGGGGTCAGCGCCACTACGCCGGACAACGCCAAGGCCCGCGATGAGCAGGATGCGCTGAACCGCGAAGTCTTCGAGGAGTCGCTGCAGGTCATCAAGAAGGCCTGGGCCAACGACGTGTTCAGCCACAAGGGCAAGCACTGGGAGTTCCCGCCAAATGGCGGCTCTGCCGGTCACCCGGCCTATGCCAGCATGGGCAAGGGCATGGATGCCGATGGCATCGTGCGCCAGATCGGGATTGCGCCGAAGTGCTACCAGAATCCCCACCCGAAGATTTACGGCGGCTTTGCCGGCAGCATGCGCACCGTCGACATGTGGGCACGGGAAGGCGGCAAGCCGATCGTGCTGGCTGCCGACCTGGACTTCTGCGATGCCCTGTGGAACCGCTATGCCGATACCGCCCGCCAGCATGAGCGCGAAGTTGCCCGCGAGGATGTTGCCGCCTGGGGTGGTTTCCTGATGCTGACCGATGACAAGGACAAGGCCAAGCAGTTGATGGCTGAGCACAAGTGGTTCTGGGACAAGTGGTTCATCCCGTTCGGCCAGAAAATGCCGAACGTGCTGATCGGCTCGGCTGACGACATCGCCGAGCAGATCGGCCGCGCGCATGACCGCCTGGGCTTCAACGAACTGTTCCTGATGTTTGGCCAGGGCCACCTGGACCCGGAGCAGAACAATGAAGAGTTGGAGAAGTTTGCCAGCCTGGTGGCCCCTCGGTTCGCGACCAAGGATGCCGAAGGGACGCTGGTTTAAGTGATTGCATGGCCGGTATGCCTGGCACGCCAGCCTGACAAGGTAAACAAAAACAAGAGGTAACGACTATGCAATGCGGTTTTTTCCATACTCCCTATAACCTTCCGCACCGCACGGCACGGGAGATGTTCGATTGGTCTCTCAAACTGGCACAGGTCTGTGATCAGGCGGGGTTTACCGATTTCATGATCGGTGAGCATTCGACCCTGGCTTGGGAAAACATTCCCTGTCCGGAGATCATCATCGGCGCCGCAGCGCCGATCACCAAGAATATCCGTTTTGCGCCGATGGCCCACCTGCTGCCCTATCACAACCCGGCCAGTCTGGCGATTCAGGTTGGATGGCTGTCACAGATTCTCGAAGGCCGCTATTTCCTTGGCGTGGCGCCCGGTGGACATCACACCGATGCCATCCTGCACGGTTTCGAAGGCATTGGCCCGCTGCAGGAACAAATGTTCGAGGCGCTGGAGCTGATGGAGAAGGTCTGGGCACGCAAGCCTTTCATGGACAAGGGCAAGTTCTTCCAGGCCGGATTTCCGGGGCCGGATACCATGCCCGAATACGATGTGGAAATCGCCGACAACAGCCCTTGGGGTGGCCGCGAAGCATTGGAAATCGCCGTTACCGGTCTGACCAAAAACTCCTCGTCGCTGAAGTGGGCGGGTGAGCGCAATTACAGCCCGATCTCCTTCTTCGGTGGTCATGAGGTCATGCGCTCGCATTACGACACCTGGGCCACAGCTATGCAGTCCAAGGGCTTTACCCCGGAAGCCTCGCGCTTCCGTGTGACCCGGGAAATCTTCATTGCCGACTCCGATGCCGAGGCCCGCAAGCGCGCCAAAGCCAGCGGCATGGCCAAGACCTGGGAGCACTACCTGTTCCCGATCTACAAGAAGTTCAATCTGTTCCCGGGCATCATCGCCGATGCTGGTGTAGATATTGACCCCAGCCAGATCGACATGGACTTCCTTGCTGACCATGTCTGGCTCTGCGGCTCGCCGGAAACCGTGACGCGCAAGATCGAGGCAATGATCGAGCGCACCGGCGGCTTCGGTCAGGTCATCGTTAACTCGCATGACAATATCGACAACCCGGAACCCTATTTCGAGTCGCTGCAGCGCTTGGCGCAAGAAGTGGTACCCAACGTCAGAACATCCTGAGAACGAAAGGCTAGGTTCTGGTCTCCTCCACCTGGCTTGATCAGTTCTAATAAAAACAGGTGGCACTGAGGATCAAGTTGCCTTGTTTTTGCTGTGTTGATCCGACACAAATGGCTGCTGCTTGGCAGCCATTTTTCACCGATCATATTATTCGACTGACAAGAAGCTCAGGTATATGTCTTGCAATGACATCTCTGGACTGTTTTCCGTTGCCGGCAAAACAGTATTGGTTACAGGTGGGGCCAAGGGTATTGGTGCAATGATTACCCGCTGTCTGGTGGCGGCAGGCTGCCGGGTGCTGGTCGCTGGGCGGGACCATGCTGCGGCAGACAGTTTGAACCATGAACTGGCGGAGTACGGAGGTTTTGAGTTCATTGAGTGTGACCTTGTGCGAGATGATCAGTTGGCTGATCTATTTCGCACGGTGCAGGATTGCTGTTCGCAACTGCACGCACTGGTTAACAACGCCGGTGTATTTCATGCGCCGCCACTTGGCTCTGTCACTGAGAAAGACTGGTCTGCGGTGATGAGCCTCAACCTGCAGTCGCCGTTTCTGCTGATCCAGGCGCTGTGTCCCCTGCTGGAAAAGGCCGGCACATCTGATGATCCGGCACGCATAATCAATATCGGTTCAGTGGGTGGCATTCTCGGGAAAAGTTACGGCGGCGCCTATGCCTATGGTTGCAGCAAGGCTGCCATGCATCAGCTTAGCCGCACGCTGGCATCAGATTTACGTTCGCGCAATATCAATGTCAACGCCATTGCTCCGGGTTACTTTCCAAGTGATCTCACCGCAGGAGTCATCGCTGATGCAGAGGTTGAGCGAGCGGTGCTGGATGGTATCCCTGCTCATCGCTTTGGCAGTGCGGCAGATGTTGGCGGCACCGTTATCTATTTGATCTCCCGTGCAAGTGCCTATCTCACTGGGACGATTATCCCCCTTGATGGTGGTCTGACAGTGGCCCCGTGATCCTTACACGGGACGTGAAGCGTCCTTCGGATGATCAAGCCCCAGTTCGGTTATGTTTGAGGGTTTGGTCCGTCCCTGGCCTTGCCAAGAATACAGCGCAGCTAGTGACGCTGTTCAACGTCCTCAGAACATCTCAATCTGTTTGAAAGCGCGCGTAGGTCCGCTGTGGCAGCCGCCGTTCGATCTGCCTTGATTTTTGGATCGATATCGGGTAATGATGCTTTGGAAATCAACATTTACGTTGATAATTGTAGTGCGCGTGATTAGCGCCGTGCTCGCTAAGCCCTGATCGTGCGAACTGGAGGAAAAATATGCCAAATTGCGCCAGCCTCGAGCGTTTAAATTGGGACGACCTTCGCTTCTTCTTAGAAGTGGCGCGCACCGGTACCGCCAGCGCTGCGTCTCGAAGGCTGGGCGTTGACTACACTACGGTCTCGCGTCGAATCCGTGTTCTGGAACAGAACCTGGGTGCATTGCTATTCGAGAAATCGAGGGCGGCGGGTTTCGTGCCCACGCTTGAAGGGCAGCGCATGCTGCGCTACGCCGAGACTCTGGAAAGCACCCTACAGGCAGCCTGCGAGCAAGTTTCAGGCACTGGTTTGGAACTGTCTGGGCATGTGCGCATCGGTTGCACTGAGGGATTCGGCTCCAGTTTCATTACTCCGCATATGAGTCGATTCCAGGACCGCTATCCACACATCTCGCTGGATATCCTCCCGGTGCCACACTTCGTCAGCTTGTCGAGGCGTGAGGCTGATATCGCTATCACGCTGGAGCGTCCGCAACGTGGGCCTTATGTCTGCTCTAAGCTCTGCGACTACCGTCTACGCTTGTATGCCACTCCTGAGTACTTGGCCAATAATGCGCCGATTCGCAGCCTCGAAAGCCTGGCCGGGCACACGTTCATCTCCTACGTTGAAGACTTAGCCTTCAGCCCAAAGCTTCTCTACTTGAATGATCTTGTACCCGGAGCGGTTCGCCAGCTGCGTAGCACCAGCGTAATTGCTCATTACCATGCAGCGCTGGAGGGGAGGGCGCTTGCAATTTTGCCCTGCTTTCTCGCAGGACATAACCCGCGTCTGTGCGAAGTTCTTCCGGGTGAGATAGAGGTAGTGCGGCAGTTCTGGATCTATTACAGCGAGGATCTACGTAAACTCCGTCGTATTACTCGGGTAGCCGAATATCTGCGGGCTTGCGTCGAGCTTAACCAGCCGCTACTGTTGGGCGAGTCAACGTCGATGAGCTATCTGCCGCCGGACTGAGCTACCGAGTTAGCTAAACTCTGGGTGGCCCGGATCACGCCTCGTATGGATCCGATAATCATTTCGCGTAGCAACTCAAACTTTGCCGTGTTGCCAGTTGGTGCCTCTCCGAGCCAAGCCGGTAACTGATTAAGCTGTGAAACGATGCTAGCTAGGCCGGCACGGCGGACCTCGCATGCTGGCTCTCCGGTTAGTTGCTCCACGGTTTCTATTAGCACTGCCTCATAGCGTTGGCGCAACTTTAGGATTCGCTCCTGGTGATCGTTATCGAGGCAGTGCAGGTCGTATTCTGCCAAACGGAAGTGTGCGCCCATACCGTTGTGTAGCTGGAGATGGGCTTCAGTGAGGAGAAGCAGTCGTGCTGTGGGGGAGACGTCCCGGTGGGACAGTTTCAGCGCGCCATTTAGCAACTGCTCATATAGTTCCTCGATTAGCTCGAACAGCAAGGCTTCTTTGCTCTCGATGTGGTTGTAGAGGGAGCCGACAGGAATGCCCATGAACTCTGCCAAGTCGCGCATACTGACTCGGCTGTAGCCACGCTGAGCGAACAACTCCAGAGCTTTCTCGCGTGTTTGGTGATAGCGTTTTGGGGAGCCAGTAGTACTTATAGGTTGGCTGCGAGTGGATGACGGCAGCTTGTTTTGCAAGGCGATGGGCATGGACATCAGACCTTCATCGATGTGGCTGCAGCTGACTGTGTTATTGACCGCTAGCGATACCGCTTCTAGCGAGTCTTGGATGTTTGTCATGATCGTAGGTGTGTAGTTGGGGCGCTTGTGGGCGCCGCTGAGGCGCCCACAAATGGTTTCATAGCGTGTAATTGGTCATTTCCCGAGTGATCAAAAGCCGCTGTACTTCGCTGGAGCCTTCGTAGATCTGCGTGATCCGCGCATCGCGGTAGTACTTCTCCACCGGGTAGTCCTCCAGGTAGCCGTAACCGCCATGGACCTGGATGGCGCTGGAGCACACCTGCTCGGCGATTTCTGAAGCGAACAGCTTGGCCTGGGAGGCTTCGGACAGGCAGGGCAGGCCGGCGCCCTTCAGGCGCGCGGCGTGGAGGATCATCAGGCGCGCGGCATTGAGACGGACCTGCATGTCCGCCAGCAGGTTGCCGATGCTCTGGTGCTCGATGATCGGCTTGCCGAACTGCACCCGCTCCCGCGCATAGCCCAGCGCCGCCTCGAAGGCCGCGCGGGCGATACCCAGGGCCTGGGCGGCGATGCCGATGCGCCCGCCTTCCAGGTTCGACAGGGCGATGGCCAGGCCCTTGCCGCGCTGGCCCAGCAGGTTCTCTTCCGGGATGCGGCAGTCGCTCAGGGTCACCGCGCAGGTGTCCGAGGCCTTGATCCCCATCTTGTGCTCGCTGCGGTCGACCACGAAGCCGGGGGTGTCGGTGGGCACCAGGAAGGCGGACAGGCCTTTCTTGCCCAGTTCCGGATCGGTCACCGCGAAGACGATGGCCAGCTTCGCCCGCTTGCCGTTGCTGACGAACTGCTTGGCGCCGTTCAGCACCCACTGGCCGTCCTTGAGCTCGGCACGGGTGCGCAGGTTGTGCGCTTCCGAGCCAGCCTGGGGTTCGGTAAGGCAGAAGCAGCCGATGGCGGCGCCACTGGCCAGCTCCGCCAGCCAGCGGCCTTTCTGTGCTTCGCTGCCGTACTTGAGGAGGGGCCCGCAGCCCACCGAGTTGTGGATGCTCATCAGCGCGCCGAGGGCGCCGTCGCCGGCGGAGATTTCCTCCACCGCCAGGGCATAGGCCACATAGTCGATGTAGGTGCCGCCCCATTCCTCGGGCACCACCATGCCGAGCAGGCCCAGCTCGCCCATCTGCCGTACCAGATCGTCGTCGATCCAGCCGGCCTTTTCCCAGGCCTGGGCGCGCGGGGCGACTTCGGCGCGGGCGAAGTCGCGCGCCATGTCGCGGATCATGCGTTGTTCTTCGGTGAGTTCGATATCGTGCATTAAAGGTCTCCAGCGGATCGGGCGTGCCTGGCGCTATTGAGTTACTGGCCGTTCAGCAGCTATTGCAGAGGTGCGACGGGTATGGAAGCCTGCAAAAAAGGCTTTCACCTGTTCGTCCTGTAACTCCTCAAGGTTCGGCGGGTTCCAGCGTGGGTTCTTGTCCTTGTCGATGATCAGGGCACGGATGCCCTCCATCAGGTCGCCCTTGTCGAACCACTGGCGGTCCAGATGCAGCTCAAGATCGAAACAGTCAGCCAGATTAAGACGTCGGCCGCAGCGCAGAAGCTCGAGGGTTACCGCCATGGCGAGTGGGGAATTTTTGTTGAGGAGGCGAATCGTTTCCTCTGCCCAATCTTGTACGTCGGGCCGGCTGTCGGACTGCAATGCAGTGCGGATCTCCTGGAGATTGGGCAGTGAAAAGATTTCGTCGATAACTTGGCGATAAGCCTTCAGCTCCGAACCCGGAATACGCTCGGTGGCAAGGCCAGCCAGCAACTGGTGGAGGTTCTCCCGAGGGGCGTAGCTCCAGTTCAGGCTGTCCAGCGCCCGGTCCAGCTCGGCAAGGCGTTCACTGGGCAGGCAGTAGTCGGCCAGCCCGGCATAGAGCGCGTCGGCGGCGCGCACATGGTGGCCGGTGACGCCCAGGTAGACGCCCAGTTCACCGGGCAGGCGCGGCAGGAAGTAGCTGCCGCCGACATCCGGGAAGAAGCCGATGCCGACTTCCGGCATGCCCATCCGCGTGCGTTCGGTGATGACCCGCAGCGAGGCGGACTGGGCCAGGCCCATGCCGCCGCCGAGGACGAAACCGTCCATCAGTGCCAGCACCGGCTTGGCGTAACCGTGCAGGTATTCGTCCAGGGCATATTCCTCTTCAAGGAACAGCTCGTGCTGGTTGTCGCCGGCCGCATGGCTCTCGTAGAGCATGCGGATGTCACCACCGGCACAGAAGGCCTTCTCGCCGGCGCCGCGGATCACCACGGCGACTATGTCCGGGTCCAGTTCCCAGGCCCAGAGGTGCCGATGGAGCAGGCGCACCATGGGCAGGGTCAGGGCGTTCAGCCCGGCCGGGCGGTTGAGGGTGAGGTGGCCGACGCGGTTGCGCACGCTGGCCAGGACCGGTGCCTCGTGCTCGCTCATGCTCAAGCTTCCCGACGGAGCAGGTTGATGATCGCGGAGAAGTCCAGGCCGCCATGTCCCTGCAGGCTGAAGGTCTGGTAGAGCTGCTGGGCCGCTGCGCCCAGCACCACCGGCTGTTTCGCGTGGCGGGCGGCCTCGGTGGCCAGGCCCAGGTCCTTGAGCATCAGGTCGGTACCGAAGCCGCCGCTGTAGCCGCGGGAGGCCGGTGCATTCTCCAGCACGCCGGGGAAGGGGTTGTTGATCTCCGAGCTCCAGCAGCGGCCGCTGGAGGTGTTGATGATGCCGGCCAGCACTTTGGCGTCCATCCCGAGGGAGACGCCCAGGGCCATAGCTTCGGCGACGCCGACCATGGAAATGCCCAGCAGCATGTTGTTGGCGATCTTGGCCACCTGGCCGTTGCCGGTGTCGCCACAGTGGACGATGTTCTTGCCCATGGCGGCGAGTAGCGGTTGCGCCTGGTCGAAGGCGCTGGCGGTGCCGCCGACCATGAAGGTCAGGGTGCCTGCCGCTGCGCCGCCGGTGCCACCGGAGACCGGTGCGTCGAGCATGGGATTGCCCTGGGCGGCGGCGGCCTGGGCGACTTCGCGGGCGCTCAGCGGGTCGATGGTGGAGCTGTCGATCAGTAGTACGCCTTGGCCAATATTGGCCAGAAGGCCATCCTGGCCCAGGTAGACCTGCTTCACGTGGGCCGCGGTGGGCAGCATGGTGATGATCGCCGCGGCACCGCCGCGGGCGACTTCCGCCGGGCTGCTGGCCACGCGGGCGCCCAGTTCCACCAGGGCGGCGGTGGCCAGGGGCGAGGGATCGAACACGGTGAGGGTGTGGCCGGCCTTGAGCAGGTTGCGGGCCATGGGGCCGCCCATGTTGCCGAGGCCAAGGAATCCGATGTGCATGTTGGCGTCCTCTTGAGGTAGGGCCGGAAAAGTCAGCGGTGAATAAAACTGGGAGCGCGCTTTTCGACGAAGGCACTCATGCCTTCCTTCTGATCGGCGTTGGCAAAAGTGGAGTGGAATACTCGGCGCTCGAACCGGATACCTTCCGCCAAGCTACCTTCGAAGGCGCGATTAACCGACTCCTTGATCAACATGGCCGCCGGCAGAGATTTTTCTGCAATGGCTGCAGCGCTTTTAAGCGTTTCCTCGAGGAGGAGGTCGACCGGTAGTACACGTGCAACCAAGCCGGTGCGCTCTGCCTCCAGGGCATCCATTTGCCGACCGCTCAGGCACATGTCCATGGCTTTGGCTTTGCCAATGGCACGAGCCAAGCGTTGGGTTCCGCCGATCCCGGGCAACACACCAAGAGTGATTTCTGGCAGGGCAAAACGAGCATTGTCAGCGGCATAAATGAGGTCGCACATCAGCGCCAACTCGCAGCCGCCACCCAGTGCATAACCGGCGACTGCTGCGATCAGGGGTTTGCGCCGGGCTGCAATGCGATCTGCTGCAGAGAAGAAGTCATCAAGGAGGACTTGCGGATAGGCCATGTCGACCATTTCCTTGATGTCCGCTCCGGCAGCGAAGGCCTTGGAAGAACCGGTAATCACCATGCAACCGATGTTGGGATCTCGATCCAGACCGTCGAGTGCCCGGTTGATTTCGTCGATCAACTGGACGTTTAACGCATTGAGCGCCTTGGGACGGTTGAGGGTGATCACGCCAACGCGGCCGTGGACTTCAACAAGTAGAGATTCGTATGCCATCTAGAGGTCTCCTGAATCAGGGGCGGTGCATAGCCCGCCCCTGATGCCTCACTTGAGGGTGATGGTGGTGTTCACTGCCCCGCCGACATCGTTCTCGTCGAACCAGCGCTGGGTGATGGTCTTGGTCTGGGTGTAGAACAGCACCACTTGCTTGCCGTACGGGCCGAGGTCGCCCAGCTTGGAGGCGCGCGAACCGCTGAAAGAGAACAGCGGCACCGGCACCGGGATCGGCACGTTGATGCCGACTTGGCCGACATCGATCTCTTCCTGGAAGTGCCGCGCGGCGGCGCCGGAGCGGGTGAAGAGGGCGGTGCCGTTGCCGTTCGGGTTGGCGTTGATGAAGGCGATGGCCTCGTCCAGGGTGGCTGCGTTCACCACGCAGAGCACCGGACCAAAGATCTCTTCGCGGTAGATGGTCATTTCGGTGGTCACGCCGGAGAAGACAGTCGGGCCGACGAAGTTGCCGTCCTGGTAGCCGGGCACGCTCGGGTTGCGGCCGTCCAGTTCCAGCCTGGCGCCTTCCTCGATGCCGGTGGCGATCAGGCCGCTGATGCGATCCAGTGCGGCGCAGGAGACCACCGGGCCGATATCGGTGCCCGGCTCGACGCCGGCGTTGACCTTCAGGGTCTTGGCCTTTTCCACCAGCTCCGGCAGCCAGGCCTGGGCCTCGCCCACCAGGATCACCACCGGCAGGGCCATGCAGCGCTGGCCGGCGGCACCGAAGGAGGCGCCCAGCAGGTTGTTGAGGGTCTGCTGCTTGTGGGCGTCGGGCAGGACGATGGCGTGGTTCTTGGCGCCCATCATGCACTGCGCACGCTTGCCGTTCAGGGTGGCGCGGTTGTAGACGTGGGTGCCCACCTTGGTGGAGCCGACGAAGGACACGGCCTTGATGTCCGGGTGGTCGCAGAGCAGGTTCACTGCGTCGACGCCACCGTGGATCACGTTCAGCACGCCTTTCGGGATACCGGCTTCCAGGGCCAGCTCAACCAGACGCATGGTCACCAGCGGGTCCTGCTCGGAGGGCTTGAGGACGAAGGTGTTGCCGCAGGCGATGGCCATGGGGAACATCCACAGCGGAATCATCGCCGGGAAGTTGAACGGGGTGATGCCGGCGCAGACGCCGATCGGTTGCAGCAGGGTGTAGGTGTCCACGCCATTGGCCACGTTGTTGGCCAGCTCGCCCATCTGCAGGGTGCCGATGTTGGCGGCATGCTCCACTACTTCCAGGCCACGGAACACGTCGCCTTCGGCGTCCGGCAGGGTCTTGCCCTGCTCGGCGGTGAGCAGCGCGGCCAGTTCCTTGATGTTCTCGCGGATCAGTTGCTGGTACTTGAGGAAGATGCGGGCACGGGCGCCGATCGGGGTCTTGCGCCAGGTCTTAAAGGCTGCCTGGGCGGCGGCGACGGCAGCGTCCATCTCGTCTTGGGTGGCGAAGGGGACGCGGGCCAGGACTTCCTGGGTAGCCGGGTTGACCACGTCGCGCCATTGACTGGTCTTGGATTCGACGAATTCACCGTTGATTAAGAGTTTTACTTTAGGAATTGAAGCGCCCATGTGTATGTTCCTGTGGGTGGTTTATAAAGAGGTTGAGCGATCGCTCGTACAGCCAGGTTTGACTGTCGTGTACTAAGTAGTGAGGGGATGAGGTAAAGGGGAGTGGTGAATTCGAGCAGGCTGGTAAGTCGTCGTTTTGCGTATAGCTATGAACTACGGCAATCGGCGGCACTTGCGAACGAAGACTATGTCGTTTGAGTTTTCTAAGGTCCGGAGACTTAGCGACGCTTGCTCGGTGCAGCCGGCCGAAAATGCGTAGAGTGATCTTGGTCAGAAATGGCAGCCGCCAACCCCAAGCTAGCAACCGTTCTTCATGAATGGAGGCAATCGTGCTCGTCAGATGACCGGCGACCCCCTCTGCGTAGACGGTGAAGGCAGTCAAGGTGACTTGCAAAGGAAGGAATAGCTTGTTGAAGGCTAGGGCGGCGGCGGTGCTGTAGAGAAAGAAGTCGTGCCATTCAATAGTCGTGCCCTCCAACCTGGAAGGTCCGGCGCTGCGGTAATGCTTGGGATTACCTTGGGCTTTCTTGAGAGCAACGTCTCTCATGGCTGGTTCTCTTGTTGTTTTGTGTGGCCGATATGTCGTTCATCGATGAGCTAGCTGCCTCGAGTATATGGATGCAGGCATCTAGCATGTAACAAGCAAAAAAACCTGTGCGATGTGCATTAAAAAATACCCCGTCTGAAGGTGTCAGTTGGGTGGGTCGGTGCTATCCCTAGGCATGTGGCGTGCTTAGGTTGAAGGTTGCAGCAGATGTGGCGAGAATATTTTTAGGTTACATAACCAGATTCTGGAAGATTTTGGTGTTGGGGCTGATGTGCGCACTTCCGTCGCCTGGCTGCGTGAGATAAAACTTATCCAGGTAATTTATTCTATGGGGCGAGTAATTTAGGAGCTAACCAAGTCACTAGTGCCGCTGTGATGCCTGGGTGGCTTGTGGTGAGGGTTTTATTGGTACGTTCCGGCATGTATTATCGGTAAGAAGAGTTTTGATCATTATTCTGCGTGGCAAGCATTTCGGCCGCCTGGTGAGTGGCCTCACTTGTTTGTGTGGCAAGTTTGCGGATTTCATCGGCAACTACTGCAAAACCCCGTCCAGCCTCACCAGCGCGTGCGGCCTCAATTGCCGCGTTGAGAGCGAGTAAATTTGTTCGGCTAGCGATGGCTTGGATGGCACCAACAATCTCGGTAAGTTTACTTAGGTTTCGTTCTATGAGCTGTCTTTGCATTTCCCGCTCCTCACGTAGTTGTTCCTCTTGGCGCTGAGAGTGCATGTCTACCAACGCCCCCGCTATCCGGAGCGGCTTTCCTTCAGTATTTCGTCGTGTCTTGCAGCGGGTGCTGAACCAGCGATACTCGCCGTTTTTTAACTTTATCCGGTAAGTCGCCTCAAACGGGGTGCAACCGCTGCTGTCGTTTATGTGTGCGCCAAACAACTCAGAAACACTTTGTCTGTCGTCTGGATGGATGCGAGAAGCCCAGCTTTCGAGAACATTGGGAAATTCTTTTGGCTCTTCGAAGCCGAGCATCTGAAGGAATTGCTGCGACCACCACAGGGGATTGTGAGAATTTAGTGGGTTGCCACCTATCACCTCCATATCCCAGAGGCCGTCGCTGATTATCTCCCTGGCAATCTCGAATCGCTCAAGCGTCCGCCCCAGTTCGCAATCACGTTCGTGCTGTACGTGTACGTCACGTATAGTACCGGCCATGCGTATCAGTACACCTTTAGCGTCACACCAAGTCCTGGCATTTACCTCAACTTTGACATAGTCACCTCTACCGTTACGCAGTCGGTATTCAATACGAAGTGTGACGTCGTATCGTCTATCTTTCAGATATCGGGTCAATGCATCCGTAGTCGATTCCCAGTCGTCAGGATGTATACGCTGAATCCAAGTGTCGAGTTGTATAGAGAGATCTTTTTCGTCATCTAGCCCAAGTAATGAGCGAAACTGTGTTGAGCACCAAAGGGTGTTATTTGCATTCACAGGGTCTCCATTTTTTACCAGCAGATCCCAAAACCCTTCGCTGCTGGCTAGGCTGACCAGTTCAAGGCGTTGTTCGACATGCAATCGTTCGGTCGTGGTAGCGGCCTGCTGCTGAGTTAACGAAGCTATCTGGTTGGTGAGGGCAATCTGTTGTTTCTGCTGATGATCTTGAGCTTGAAAATGTTCGCGCCATGCGCGGTAAGCGCGCTTAACTAGGGGGGGTGCAGCTACATCCTCTTCTGGTGCGTTGGATTGGGAGCGTCCTTCCAGCGCATCAATTAGATGCATCAAGCATTCAATAGTAGCTCGGCGACTTTTAGAGATCAGCATGTTAGCGCCCGTTGCAATGGGGTAGGCGGAACTAAAGATTTAGCTAAAGCTACAATTGTGTAGGTTGGGTAATAATATTTCGGGGTTGGTTGTTCGTGGCCGTAATGTTGTAAAATTATTGGTCAAATACTTCTCTTGGGAGGTGTGGTCTTTTATTTCTTGACTCCTCTCAATAATTATTTGGAGCTGGTTACTTCTGGTTTCGATAATGCAGATGGCAGTTAAGGGGAGTCGCCCCTCGTCTACAAATAAGAGATTATTGCTTTGAGTCCATTAACGAATGAGTGTCGTGTCAAGCAGGTCAAACAGCTCACGCCAATGGCGCTCGGCAGCTTCTTCGTTGAACTCTTGAAAGTCAGCTACGGCGAAGCCGTGTAGGGCCTCAGCATAGATTTCACATCGGTGATCGACGCCGGCCTCTAACAGGGCTTTCTCTAGACGCTTGGCCATTTGTGGTGAGTAGTAGTCGTCTCTATCGGCGCCGGCGACATAGGCTCGCGCCTTGATCAATGGCGCCAGTAAGTGGGGGCTGGTGTCAGCATCCGTAGCAAGATTGCCTCCATGGAAGCTCGCTACAGCCAAAATTCGATCCGGATAGGTGCCCGCAATGGAGAGAGCAATGCCACCGCCCATGCAATATCCGATTGTCCCAATATTGGGACTAGAAACATCGGTGCGGGTATCCAAGTAGTCTATGAATGCCTGTGCATCCCGTGCCGCCTTGTGATTGTCGGTTGAGGCGAGGAGATGACCAATTGCGCCCATGACATCGCTGCTTCTGAATATCTCTGCAGGTGCCAATGGCCCATAGGGGCCGGCTCGATAAAACAGGTCAGGCAGTAACACGACATAGCCGCGTTGTGCGAGCCGTTCGGCCATTTGGAACAATGTGGGACGGATGCCAAAGCCATCCATGCAGAAGATCACGGAGGGCCAGGGTCCCTGACCCTCTGGCGTGAAGATGTGCGCCTGGCACCTGCCATCGCGTGTTTCTATTGAAACCTGTTCGTGATTCAAAGTGATGCAATCCTTACTATTATTCGATTGTCTGCATTCGAATTCGACCATGGCCAATTGACGTATTGGTTCCAAGAATGGTGCCTATAGCGATTTTCCAGCGGTGCCGCCGGAAAGCCGGATCGGGCAGGCTCACTCACTATTCCGTTGAAAAACCTTGCGACGACGGAGACGTGCGTAATCCTCGTCTAGCACACTAGCATCGAGGTTCCTTTCCGGTCAACGAATGTGTTGATATGGGGCAGGTCGAAGCTCTAGGTGATGTGAGTCTCCGATCGTTTGCAGGGCTGGATGTGCGACGAAGCAGGCAGCCGTTAGGGCCATTGCGTCGCATTGGGCAGGGAGTGGCTTAGCTGTTTGGGCCTGCCGGTCTGTGGGGCAAGTTGATTGCGGTCTGAGTCAGTTGCAAGCATCGCCCGGTGAACGATCCGCCACCGGCTAAATCGAGGCGGTAATGAACCAGGCGATGAAGGGCAACCAGTAATGCTTCGGCGCGAAAGTGAAAATTGGCGCCGGCGATGAATCGGGATTGGCGCACAGTGAGGTGGTCACGGTGGCCAATGCCGCGGAGGTTACTCAGATCGATAAATTGCTGTATGGCGAGGTGTGCTTCTGTGGCCTGCCTAAGAGTATGACGCAGTTGGTGATGCTGTTAGGTTCTGTACGAAAAGTCGGTGCAGGTAGAATCGCCGCCATGATTGGCTGGAGGCCCGCATGGCAAGGCGCTACGAACTCCCCGATGCGGCATTGGGAGTTGATCCAGGATCTGGTTTCCCGGAGCAGAAGATGGGGCGACCGCGCAGTGATAATCGACTGGTGCTCAATGGCATCTTCTGGATCCTGTGCTCTGGGGCAGCCTGGCGGGATCTGCCGGAACGTTTCGGCCCTGGGGCGACGGTGTATCAGCGTTTTCGCGACTGGCGAGACGACGGCACGTTCGATCAGGTACTTGAGCGATTGCACGTCCGGCTGAATCAGGAAGGCCTGATTGACCTGGACACCTGGATGATCGACTCCACCGTGGTGCGTGCAACCCGAGCCTCCTCCGGCGCCGGGAAAAAGGGGGGCCGGAAGAACCGCTAGACCATGCCTTGGGACGCAGCCGAGGCGGCCTGACCACCAAGATTCACCTGATCTGCGATGCCAATGGTGTTCCTCGGCGTTTCATGCTGTCACCGGGGGCAAGCCAGCGACATTTCACATGCTCAGCCTCTGTTGGAGCAGGTATGCATCCCCGGAAAACCGGGGCGGCCTCGTAAACGCTGCCGCTGGTTACTGGCCGACAAGAGCTACGATGCCGAACACCTACGTCTCTACTGTGATCGCTACCGCATGCAGCCGGTGATGCCGCAGCGCACCATCAAGCGCGAGCCCAAGCCAGGTGGGGCGGCAGTTTGACCGTCCGAAGCACCGACAGCGGAACATCATCGAGCGAATGTTGGCTGGCTGAAAGAGAGCCGGAGAATCGGCACCCGCTACGACAAGTTGGCCAGCAGTTCGGGCGCGATGGTCACACTGGCTTGCACGCTGCGATGCCTACGGCATTACTTTTCGTACAGAACCTAGCCCTGTCGCGCTTATTGATCGCTCGCCGACATTTGCTGGCCACCAGCAGGAGTGGTTCGTCAGTAATGGAAAGTGCCCCAAGCCGAGCCAACGTATGGGACGGAACTCGAGGCAGTTAGTGCTGCCGCCTGCTGCGTAAACTGTTTTTGAGGCAACTGAGCTATCAGGCTGGAAAGGTTGGGGTAATTCAGGACATCCCTAGTTCATAAAAATAAAAATCGATTAGTCTTCATTTGAAAACAAAGCGTTAAGTACTATACCCACCATCCTTTCTTGTAATGCTGGATACCTTTCCTGCTCGTCATTTCTTTTGCTCGATGTAAAACAAGCGGTGCCCAACGTGCCTATCCAAAGCAACTGGACTGCTTCATGAGCGGGGCAGTTCAGGACGCCTTCGTCATATAGTCGCGATAGGTCGCTCTCTACCGTGCGTAGCGTTTCCGCAACGGTGGCAGGTGGCTCGCCAGCTAGGATTTGTTGGATAACTATCCTGCACATAAGTGGCTCTTGATGAGCAAAGTGATTAAAAGCGCCCCAGCCGTTTCTCAATCCTTGTTGGGGGCCGCGCTCTTTCGCTCCCTGTTGATAGGCTTCAGCCACTTGTTCATAGGTTTCATCAATGGCAGCCCGGTGCAGTCCTGTCAGATCGCCGAAGTAATGATAGATCGTTGGTGCGCCGACCCCTGCAAGGGCGCAGATTGCGCGTGAGCTTGCTCCCTCACGTCCCTCGGTACTCAGTAGGTGCCGAGCTACCTGCAGCAAGCGCTTCTTTACCTCGAGAGTGTCGCTGCCGCGATCCTTCATGCTGCGAGAAGCCATCGATTTCATCTGACCAACCTGTTCATAAAATTCAATAGGCTCCCTGAGCCGATTTGGGTCAATCCTTGTGGATAAAAGGCATCTTGAGGGCTCTCCCCCTGCTCGTGCGGCATTTGGCACCAAGCACATTCTAGGAGCGACAGGGCTCCAGCTTAGCGAATGTCGGGATGACAAGCATCAAAAATCTATCAACGCATGGGTTGACCGATCTCTATAACGCCGTTATATTCACCACTGCTGGCATCTGCCCGCAGACACAGGCTAATGCCTCCCTTGCCTATTACCCATCTAGAGGAGATAACAATCATGGCAATGGAAACTGGTTTGATCTTTCATCCCTACATGCGTCCTGGTCGGACAGCCAAGCAAACCTTTGATTGGGGCATCCAGAGTGCCGTGCAGGCGGACAGCGTCGGTATCGATTCGATGATGATCTCCGAGCACGCCTCGCAGATCTGGGAAAACATTCCCAACCCTGAACTGTTAATCGCCGCGGCAGCCCTGCAAACCAAGAACATCAAGTTCGCGCCCATGGCCCACCTGCTGCCGCATCAGCATCCGGCCAAGCTGGCGACCATGATCGGCTGGTTGTCACAGATTCTGGAAGGCCGCTATTTCCTCGGTATTGGTGCTGGCGCCTATCCGCAGGCCTCCTACATGCACGGAATTCGCAACGCCGGTCAGTCCAACACGGCTGACGGTGGGGACGAAACCAAGAACCTGAACGACATGGTGCGAGAGTCCCTGTACATCATGGAGAAGATCTGGAAGCGTGAGCCATTCTTCTATGAAGGTAAGTACTGGGACGCGGGTTATCCGGAAGAGATTGAAGGCGCAGAGGGTGATGAGCAGCATAAGTTGGCTGATTTCAGCCCTTGGGGGAGCAAGGCACCTGAGATTGCGGTGACCGGTTTCAGCTACAACTCGCCGTCCATGCGTTTGGCAGGTGAGCGCAACTTCAAGCCGGTTTCGATCTTCTCTGGTCTAGATGCGCTGAAGAAACACTGGGAAGTCTATTCCGAAGCAGCCATTCAAGCGGGCCATTCCCCGGACCGTTCGCGTCATGCGGTATCCCACACCGTATTTTGTGCTGAAACTGACAAGGAAGCCAAGCGCTTGGTCATGGAGGGGCCGATCGGCTACTGCTTCCAGCACTACCTGATCCCGATCTGGCGTCGTTTTGGCATGATGGACGGCTATGCCAAGGATGCAGGTATTGATCCGGCTGATGCTGATCTCGAGTTCCTGGTGGATCGCGTCTTTTTGGTCGGTTCGCCCGATACCGTGAAGGAGAAGATCAATGCGCTTTTTGAGGCAACAGGTGGTTGGGGTACGCTGCAGGTAGAAGCACATGATTACTATGATGATCCTGCGCCCTGGTTTCAGTCTCTAGAGTTGATCGCTAAAGAGGTCGCTCCCAAGATTGCGCTTCCTAATCGCTGAACATAGGTAAGCGGGCCCGGCGGCTGGAGTCCTGTATTCAACAGGGCTCAGGCCGCTTTGTTTCAGCCTGATGCGCGAATGATTGTAGTAGTGGATGTAGTCCCGCGGCCCTGCTTCAAGCTCATTGGGGCTGTTGAATTTGCTCAGGTAAAAGAATTCGGATTTCAACGTGCCGAAAAAGCTTTCCATAGCCGCAATGTCATAGCAGTTACCTTTGCGGAGATGCTTGGTTTCACTGCATGTTCGTTACGGACGCGACGGTAGATGGGCATCCGATACTGCCATCCCTGATCGGAATGCAAGATCAGTTTGTCTCGCGGCCGTAGCCGCGAAAATGCTTTCCGTAGAATCGCATCGACCATGTCGAACAGAGGACGCCTGGATGTTTCGTAGGCAATGATTTCGCCGTTGTAGAGGTCACGTATCGGTGAAAGGTAAAGATTTTCGCCTCCGACTTTAAACTCCGTCACATCGGTTACCAACTTCTGGTTCGGTCGCTTGGCATCGAATTTTCGCTCCAGCAAATTCGGCGCTACCTGGCCTACTTCACCTCTGTAGGCGCGGTATTTCTTGAGGCGCACGCGGCATTTCATGGCGCACTAGTTTTGGTGGGTAGACCGTGTCAGATATAAGCGACTGGGGACTCACTTCTCCAATAACTTCCAGCTAGAGCACTGCAGCCAATCTACAAAATCTTCTGTCGGCATTGGCGCTCCTATCAGATATCCTTGAGCTATATCACATCCCATCTCCATTAGGCGCCCCAGGACCTCCTGGTTTTCAATTCCCTCAGCAACTACCTTTAAATTTAATCTGTGAGCTAGCTCAATTGTAGAGTGAACAATGGCAGCTGGCTTTGGGTGCTCGGTTATTTGCTTAACGAAGGACTGATCGATCTTGATTGCATCTACCGGTAGGTTCTGGAGATAGCTCAAGCTGGAATAGCCAATTCCAAAATCATCGATAGCTAGTTGAATCCCGGCATCTTTCAATTTTCGCAGTGTTTCTAATGCACTTGCTGGGTCTTCCATGAGCGCACTTTCAGTAACCTCAAACTGAATCCAATTCGACGCCGCCCCCCAAGTCGCGATCAGCCCTTCGATCTTGGTGACTAGCCTAGCATCGCGTAAGTCTTGTGCCGAAAGATTTATGGATAAAGGCACGTTTAAGCCTGATTCATTCCACGCAAAGCGTTGTCTAAATGCAGCTTCAAGAACCCAAAATGTTAGCGGAGTAATTAGTCCGGTAAATTCGGCAAGCGCTACAAACTCACTGGGAGGCACCATATTTCGAACCGGATGCCGCCAACGCAATAGTGCCTCGGCGCCACATATATGCGAGGAGATTAAGCTGAGCTGAGGCTGGCAATGGAGAATTAACTGGTCGAGTTTGATCGCATCGCGCAAATCCGCCGTCAGTAATAGTCGGTTGGTGCACGCCTCTTCAAGGCTAGGAGCGAATACCAAAAAGTCGCGTCCTGTACGCCTCGCCTCAGACATGGCAGCCCGTGCATGCCTAAATAATGTGTCCGGCTCAACACCATGGCCGGGGAATAACGCAACTCCTATCGTCATCCTTGCATAGTGGTTTAGCCCAGAAGAGTCAGTCGCACCATGAAATAAAGAACTCAGTCTTTGCGCCATTTGGACAGCAGCGTCTGCGTCTGCATTTGCATAAAGAATTGCGAATTCGGCCTCGCCTGCGCGAAAAATAACTCCGCTGGAGAGAATTGTTGCGCAGAGTAGGCTCGCAATCTCTTGTAGTAATTTGTCGCCCTGTAGGTATCCAAGGGTGTCGTTGATTTCGTGATGATTTTCGGCCTTAAGAAGCAGTACTGCTAGCGGACGGTGTTGCTCTCTGAGTTCTGTAATGACTGACTTGGCTTTTGTATAAAACATCTCTCGATTAGGTAGTCCAGTAAGTGAGTCGTAGTAAGCTATTTGATGAATTCTTTCCTCTGCAGCCTGATGCTTTGCGCGTATGCGTAGATTTTCTATTCCAAACGTCAAATCATCAGCCAGTTCACCTAAAAGAGAAACTTCAGACTCATTAAATGCGTCAGGCTCGGTAGCAGTAATGCACAGAGAGCCTACGACAACTGAACCTACCCGTAATGGAAAGGCAGTAACCGATCCATAGCCAAGGCGAACCATGTCTTCGCGCCATTTAGCGTGGTCAGGGTCGGTGAGAAGATTACGGCCGACACAGGCTTTACCTGTAATAACAGCGATAGCTGCGGCACCTCCCTCTTCTGAATTAGCCCACGAAAGCGAAATGCTTCTAAAAAAATCAGCCTCCTGATGGCTATGTGTAGAGCTGAGTGCATACGCCATATGGACTAGGGAATAGCCATCGTCGTTTAGCGAATACCAAACACCGGCGTAGCGATAATGGCCTTTTACCACTATCACTCGGCACATTCCGTTCAGTAACTCTTGCTCATCTGAGCAGCGCAGGAGCATACGATTACCTGCACTAAGGGTCTTGAGCGTCCGGTTTAGTCGCTCCAGCTCCCGAAGACTGCAGCCTGCCTCAGTTACCATGGAAGCCCTATCTGCGCGAGGGGCGTTGCGAGGGGAAGTCATTGAGCTTGGTCCGAGAGGAATACACTCAGGTTAGCCCTGGATGTGTGGTCTGTCCCGGAGCTGGTGGACAGGTAGCTAAGAGCTAATGCTCGCATAGCGCTGCTCGGAACGGATGCCGTAGCAGTAACCGACGACCAGCATGCGCACCATCAACTCCGGATCAATCGACGGGCGCCCGATGGGGCTATAGAAGTCGGCCAGGTGGGCCCGCAGGTCGCTGAGATCCAGGCACTGGTCGATGCTGCGCAGGAGGTGTTGGGGCGGGACGTGGTCTTCCAGATTGAACGAGTAAAACAGGCGCTGCTGCCCACCCGGTAACCGTCCCATCATGCTGCCTGCCCCCATGCTCGCTGACGGCGTGATTTTGCCGGCGGCATGGAGTGGCAGCTACTTTTTCAACAGAATCGGCCCAAAGCGGAACTACCCAGCAATGAAAAAGGGCCGGTGAGCATTGCTCGCCGGCCCTTTTGTTTACTCCCTTCTACCCCAGTTCCTTTGGGGCTAATGGCCTTGCCCTGTTGCTACAGCCAGCCTTGGATGGCTGGCGCCGCTGCCCTCCCCAGGGCAGCGGTTCTGCACCTTCTCGGTGCATCCGTTTCAACATTCAGTGAAAAAGTTTCAGTGTTTGTTGAAAAACTACGCCAGCTCAGCGCGCCGCTTTGCTACTCGATCACGCGCGTTTAGAAGAAGTTCTTCTCTTTCTTGAGGACCTTGGGACATCTAGGGGGGCGAGTTGATGGCACCCTCGTATTACTTTTTCAGGTAGGTGATCTAGGTGGGGCGGCGGTCGATTAAGACCATCATCGCGGCGTTCATGGCCCAGTACACCGCATGACCTAGTGGAGCGAGCATATGTCTTCTCCGCGGTAGTCCCAACACACTCCCTAGGTCTTCAGGTACTCGCTTCCCTGGCCGCTGCGCTTATGTTGCTGGGATGAATCGAGAGCTCTTCACGATTGCGCCAACGTACTGCACTGCGACCACTTCATCTTCACGGATAAAGATCGGCTCACAGTCGGTGTTGACGCTGTCGAATCGGTACTGTCCATCGCGGTAGTATATGAACTCCTTGATCATGGCCCGGCCCTTGGTGGTTTTCACTAGGACTTCATCGCCGGCGACATAGTCCTTGCTGGGCTCGACCAAGACGAACTCGTTATTCTTGATCCTGGGATTCATGCTATTGCCTACAACCATCAGCCCGTAGGCTTCCAGATCCGAGCTGTCGATGTTCAGGAAACCCATGTTGCACTCGACGGGGTACCCCACATCCTCGAAGTAGCCTTCCGGGCTGAGCATGGCCTTGCCCACAACTGGAACGCTTCCTGTCCTTACCTGCATCGAATCGCTAGATGGCCCAGGTGATGCTGCTGAGGGTTCGTCTTCTCGCTCTGGCCCGGTCCCATTCGCTAGCCACTCAGCGCGGAAGCCGGTTGCCTTGGCCAGCGCAAACACGCTTTCCGCTTTCAGGGCTTTGGTCTCGCCATTTATCCACTGAGTAATCGCGGATGGGGCGACTCCGCACTCGTCGGCAATCTCTCGCTTCCGCTTGCCTGAGAGCTGAATGGCCCGGCTGATTCGTTCGTTCTGCTGCATGTCCATAGATTAAGCGAGCTTAATTTAAGCGTGCTGAATTAGTCATCCCTTCTCTTGCAGGCTTTATTTAAGTGTGCTGAAATTCCGTTGTATCCCAGAGGAGCTCTCCATGCGCACTCAAGATGCCGCCGACTACTTCGGCAGTAAGAAAAAACTGGCGGAGGCGCTGCACATTCAGCCGAGCGCCGTTACCCAGTGGGGCGAGGAGGTCCCGTGGGCACGTCAGTACCAGATCGAAGTCCTTACCAGTGGAGCCCTGAAGGCGGGCCCGCCCCCCAAGACAGCCATGGATGACGCGCAGTGACAGCTCACTGCGCCTGATGCCCCCCAATATCTGCCGCCAGAACGGCGAGTCAATGTGAGCAAGAATGGCGAAGAAGAAGTCAGGTGACCGGGTTTTTACCTCGGCCACCCATAGCCCGGTGATTGCACAATTTCAGCAGCTTGTGAAGAGCAAGGATGGAGCATTTCCCTGGACACAGATGGTGAGCCCCCGGGAAATGTACTTTGTGTATGACATGCTGGCGGCGGTTGAGGCCGACAAGGACTTCACCCTGACCTCGGCGCAGGGGAAGTTCGGCTTGAGGATTCTTCACAAGCTGCGGTTATCCCAGAAACACTGGATAACTGATTCGGCTGCAGAACGCTACGCGGGCGTTGCATCGGCGAAGAAGGGCAAGGGACTTTCGTCCCGTGCAGACGCAGTAGCCCGCCGGCTGGCTAAAGACCATCTGAGGAGCGCGGGGGTAACGTGGACCAAGTCGACTCCTTCTGACCTTGATCTTGTCGAGATGCTTTGTTCGATTGGTGCAATCGAGCAGTCCGTGTCGCGAGCGAAAGCTCGGGAGGCACTCATCGCTTGGAGCCAGTCCGCATCGGCGGCAATCAAGAAGAGGTTAGTTGCGCAATGAACGGCTGCGCGGGGCGATGCCGGCTGACGTCCAATGGTTTTGGCGAGTTGTTGCCTCTCTCGCAGCAGCCTGTGGCCCCGCGAGTGGTTCGCCACAGGCAATAAGCCGTGCTCACGCGTCATTAGGTAGGAGTGCCACAGTCACTCAGGTGGTTCAGGGATGTTCATTGGCGCTGCCTTGGAATGACTGGCCGCTCCAATAATGAAACTGAACATTTATCGTCCGGGCCGGAGAGTTGGGTAAGACGTGGCAATCAAACTGAAAATTTCATCCGCCGATCCCGAAGAGGTCCGGCTGATTGAGCGGTACTGGGCGCAGGATGAAATTGGTGGATTCGTCGAAAAGGTCAATGCGCTCTTGCCGTTTCGAAATATAACCAAAAGCGCCGTGTTAGCCGGCTTTGTCAGGCAACACTGTCAGGCCGTAGATGAAAATCATCGCTGCCCGCAGTGTGGAGAAGGTATCGTCATCAACAACCGTTCAGAGACGAAAAAGTTTCCCCTGATAGCGACCAAGCCGTGTGCGGCTTGTCAGTATGCGCTCGACGAAGTTAAGCGTGCGGCGCAGGCCGAAATGGAAGCCGAGCTTCAAAGCCAATTGCGAAAACGTACTGCGGCAGTGGCGTCCTGGACCGTTGACTATGGGGCCATTTCCGATGAAATAGCATTACTGTTGCGGGCCTTGGGCCGAGCGATCGAACCGCGCTTGAGCAACGGCACGTTCACACGTGGTGACTGCCGCGGCCTTTCGCCGTACTACGTGGATAATTTTATCGATCAGCTTTGGCAGGCGGGCGTGATTCTTGATGATCCTGGCAGGTCGCCGCCGGGCGCTTATTTCTTGAGGAATGAAGAGCTGCGGTTGAAAAACAGCCTTGCCACTTTCTTTTTAGTCCCTGATGGGGGAGTAGGGGCAGGGGAAGATGCTCTTAAGAAATTGCTGGGAAGAACTTATGGCGATCATTCCAGCCTGCTGCAGCTTTGGTTGGATTATGCGGTGGCTGATTGCATGTGTTACTTCTTTGGCCAGTGTGATGTGTATGGTCTGAGCATCTCAGCGGAAGATGAGGGCGAAATAAAAAGCATCATCAGGGTAGCGTTGGGGACTTACAGCATTTCGCAGGTCTGGTCGCTGGCGTGGAAAGTGATCAAGGATGCATCCAGTCTGGCCAGTCGTGAGTATTACAACAAACGTAGAGCAGCAACGACGCTTCCGGGCAAGCTTCGGCGGCATTTGGAGTCGATCCGGAAAGACATGAAGCCGGTTAAACAGTGGGATCGGCCGGAACGTCAGCCTGCCGGTACGTTGGGGCAGCTCTTTTACGAACTCTTCGGCTTGGATGAGGACTCGCTCGGCTCAGATGTGATGGCTGTGTTTTCCCTGCGGGACGCGCTCCGGGCGCCTGCCAGCGAGGTTGAGGCCAGGCTCGCTCAACCGGTACGCCGTTTTATGGCGGCGGCCTTGTCCCACGATGTGGGCGCCAATGTGATGCTCAGATTCACCGAATTGGTCCGCAGCGGTTTCGATGTGGCCGACGCAATCGACGAGATCTTTGGTACCCATCCGGCCATGGCAGCCTCGAGGTCAATTTTGGATTAGCCGTCGACGGCTGTCGTCTACAGCAGTGGCACGCCCGGCACTCGCGCGAGGAGTGTCGGGTTTTGCCGAGCGCTGTTCAGGGCTGGAACGTGGGAATAGCCGCGGGGGATCGGACGTTCCAGCTCATCACTCTTCCTCGCCAAGGCCAATCTCACCGAACCTGACTGTGCGAATCCAGGAGTTGCTTGAATTTTGCTAAAGCAATGAATTTGCTGTTTGTAAGACCTTGATCTTAAAGGGATATTGCTTAATGTCGGTCCAGTCCATCACTAGATCAATTCCACTGCCGCTGCTTTGCTTTCCGGCGCCAGATGCGCATAGCGAAGCGTCATCTTGATGTCGCTGTGCCCCAGCAGTTCGCGAACGGTGTTCAGCGGAACTCCGGCCATCACCAAGCGTGACGCGAAGTCGTGTCGCAAATCATGCCAGCGGAAATCGTCGATCCCGGCATTTTTGAGCAACTCCAACCAGGCTGTTTTCACGTCTGTGATACGCTCGCCATCCTGACCGGGGAAGGTATAGCCGGTGCCGTCGCCCTGTTTCTTCCACGCCTTCAGCGTGGCCAGGGCTTCGGTATTCAGCGGGATGTGCCGCGTCTCCGCCGTCTTGGTTCCTTCGGCGGCGACAGTGATGTTCTTCCCCTGCAGGTTCACGTCTTGCCAGCGCAGGTTGAACAGTTCTCCGCGACGCAGTCCGGTGTTCAGGGTGAGAACGACCATGGGCTTGAGGTGGTCGGTGAAGGCGACTGCATGCAGGTCCGGCAGTAGCTTCATCTTGCGCTCTGAACGCCATTGGTTGGCACTCGTGCGCTCGGCCCGCATCCGTTCCTCCCGCCTGTCCAAAGCGTCTTTGAGCGCCTTGGTTTCATCCTTGGACAGGTAGCGGATGCGTCCCTTGGCGTCGACTTTCAGGGCCTTCACCTTATCTAGTGGCGAGGATTCCAGATAACCCCAGTCCACGGCTCGGCTGAAGACACCGCTGATGGTTCCCATCTTGCGATTGGCGGTGGCGGGTTTGTTACCAGAGCTGAGCCAGTTGGTTCGGATCTGTTCCAGCTCGCGGCCAGTGATCTCCGCCAGGCGCAGGGCCAATATCGGTTCAAAGCTGGTCGACAAGGTGTGAGCGGTCTTGTCGTGGCCGCGGTGGTGGGCCTTGAACCACGGCAGGTAGGTATTTTCTACAAAGTTGTGCAGGGTAGGAGAGGTCGCCGCCGTGCGCCCTTGGGTAATCGCCAGAGGCTCACCATGCTTTCGGGCCTCATTTAGGTAGAGGAGGGCTTCTTCGCGCGCCTGATCGAGGGTCATGATGCCCACGCGGCCAAGGGTCTTCTTCCTGGCTCGACCCCAGGTCACTAGGAACGACTTGGCACCTGCCTTGGTCACGCGGACGAACAAGCCCGGTACCGTAGTATCGTGAATCTCGTACTCCGTCCCTGTGACCTCAAGGGATGCGAGTCGCCGGATCGTCAGTTTCTCTTTCACCGTTCCCTCGTGGGTGCATTGTGGGTGCAAAAAGAACTATATCGTTTTATCCGGTTGGGTAGAACAGGGCTCTAGAGCTTGGTTTTTCTGAGGATGGCTAGTGCAGGTAGGGCTGTAAATGGCCCTCCTAAGGGGAAGGTTGGTGGTTCGAACCCACTCTGGGACGCCATTGTTTTCGTGGCTTTCATGGATTTTCCATGTGTCCTGCCAGGTTGGAGTGCCGACTCCTGCAACGACGTCGGTTACTGCTTCCCGCTCGGCTAGTCGTCATCTTGCCCCTCGCATTTCACCTCTTCCTTGTACTCATCGCGCTTGGCTTCGATCTTGACGCGGCACGGGCCATCCCAGAACTCGCGTTTCCACTCGCCGCGCCTCCAGGTCTTGCCCCTACCATCCGGGCACTTGATCTCCTTCTTGTACTCGCCGTCATCGGAGACTTCCTTGACCCGGCACGGCCCGTCTCGGTATTCGTCCTCCCAGTCCTCATCGCGATCCCACTGATGATCCGCCAAAACACTGCCTGCTCCGCTAGCGGCGGTAATCAGCATCAACGCCCCCACGAGTGAACCGACTTTCATGTCATAACCTCGGCTGATATCGCTTCTGAACGGCCGCCATCAGGTTCATTTCGATGGTGCTGGCCAAGTGCAATTTCAGACACCGAAGTCGTGTGTTTGCTCTCTCGTCTTCCGAAAATTTTTCAGGGCCATTAGCTGGGATAATGGCTCGTCATTAAATTGACTATTTAATTTCTCTGTCATTTATTTTTCTATAACTCGTTGATTTGTTGCTGGATATTGCTGTATGGCGCATTGCCAGACAAACGGCTCTCTAGCTCCGGAAAAGCTGCTTTTAATGAAGGAAGCGACATCATTCGCTCAACAAGAAGCGATCATGCAGTAGTCAGATTTGGCGCCGGGGAGAGGATATTCAACAAACCGTGGCTAGGGCGGAAAGAGAGGGCGTGCGTTGAGGATGGGGTGATGGAACGACCAAATGCGAACCAGCAAGGGCAATTTTTCGAGACAGCAGAACAATAGCGACACCACACGGAGAACTTTTCTCAAGTTATCAGCAACTAGCCTGGCGGCTCCGTGGCTCCCTGCAAGCCAGCCTGGTCAAGCAGTCGAATGGGTTACCACGCCGCAACCGATCTTTCCGCCCAGCCCGGCTACCCGCCCCTGGATGGAAGCGCTGCCGCCGGTCATCGTCCCGGTGGCGCATACCGAGGCATTCAATCCTGCGCCGACCCTCGAGCCCAACATCGAGGCAGGTGAAGCGGGGCGCGATGCGCACCAGCGCTACGAGGAATTGACCGGTGTGCTAGGGGCTCCCGAGTTGTACGAGCTTCGTGTCGTACAGAATACGGAGTGGGTGACTCACCCCGATTTGCCCAGGCAGAAAGTCTGGGCGTATCGGGGAAGCAATGCTGATGCGACCGTTCCCGCAACCATCTTCGCCACCTATGGGCATCCGGTGATCTGTCGCATCCATAACGATCTACCCCAGGATCATGTCGGCTTCGGTACGCCGGAGATATCCACGCACCTGCACAACGCCCACACTCCCTCGGAGAGCGATGGGTTTCCCGGCGACTTCTACAGTGTCAACGAGGCGGGACCGACCCTGGACAGATCGGGTCCGAACCAGGGGTGTGGGCAGTTCAAGGATCATTTCTACCCCAACATCTATGCCGGCTACGACCAGTTGCAAAATGGCATTGGCGACGAGCGCGAAGCTCTGGGCACGCTGTTCTATCACGACCACACCCTGGACTACACCGCCCCCAACGTCTATCGCGGGCTGATCGGCTTCTACCTGCTGTTCGATCACATCGATTCAGGCGATGAGCGCGATCCACGTCCCAGTGCTTTGAGACTGCCCAGCCATCCTTACGACTATCCATTGGCATTTGGCGACCGCCGCTTCACGCCGATGCCGGACGGGCAGCTGTTTTACGACCAGCTCCACGCCGAAGGCGTGCTGGGCGACAAGGTGGTGGTCAACGGCAAGATCGAGCCGGTGCTGCGGGTAGCCCGACGCAAATACCGCTTGCGCCTGCTCAACAGCGGCCCCAGCCGCTTCTACGACTTCTATCTGGTGGACGCGCGCAACCGCGTGCAGCGGTTCACCTATATCGCCAACGACGGCAACCTGCTGCCCGAAGCGCTGCTCAATCAGACCCACGTCCGGCTAGGCGTGGCCGAGCGCGCCGACATTGTCGTGGACTTTGCCAAGTACTCGCTCGGCACCGAGCTTTATCTGGTCAATCGGCTGCGGCAGGACAGCACGCGCAAGCCCGGGGATTCCAGAGCCCCCGGTACCCGCGTGCTGAAGCTGGTCATCGACCGAGAGCCGCCGGAACAGGACCTGAGCCAGGTGCCGAGGTTCCTCCGGCCGTTGCCGGACCTGCCGACGCCCGAGGAGCTGGAGACGTTGCCTGTGCGGCGGTGGGAGTTTGATCGGCGCAATGGGCTGTGGCAGGTCAATCGGCAACTGGCGGATGTCAACCGACCGCGGGCGCGAGTTCGCCAGGGCGGTGCGGAGATCTGGGAGTTCGCCAGTACGGGAGGGGGCTGGTCGCACCCCATCCACTCGCACTTCGAGGAAGGGATCATTCTGAAGAAGCTGGTCGATGACGTCGAAGTCCCGATTCCGCCGCACGAGCGAGGGCGCAAGGATGTCTTCGTGCTCGATCAGACGATGACGATGGTCGTGCTGTTCCGCTTCCGAGACTTCACAGGCAAGTACGTCATGCATTGTCACAACGTGATCCATGAGGACCACGCGATGATGGTCCGCTGGGACATTGAAGACGACCAGGACGACGACGAAGAGCCAAATGCCTAGGAGTGCCGCCTCATGAACACGAGAAGAAATCTGTTGGTAGGTGCCGGCCTGCTGGGCGTGGTTGGAGTAGGGGCGGCGCTCGGATTGGGCGCGTCCAGCGGCGGGCGGACGGATCGTCCCAACCGCACCGCCAGCCAATTGCCCAACGTGCTGCTCACCGACCAGTACGGCAAGTCCGTGCGTTTCTACGATGATCTGATTCGCGGCAAGGTTGTGGCGATCAACATGATGTACACCTCCTGCGCCGGCATCTGCCCAACCGCCACTGCGAACCTGCTGAAGGTGCAGCGGCTTTTGGGAGCGCGTCTTGGACGACAGGTGCACCTGTACTCCATCACTCTGGCCCCCGAACTGGATACCCCGCAAACCCTTCGGGCGTATGCCGAGCGACACGGCGTGGGGCCTGGCTGGTTGTTCCTGACGGGTGTTCCAGCAGACATTGAACGGGTGCGTTTCAGCCTGGGTTTCTACGATCCGGAGCCCGAAGTGGATCGGGACAAGAACTCGCACTCCGGCATGCTGCGTATCGGCAACGACCTCTACGAGCGCTGGACCATGGCGCCGGCACTGGGTTCACCTGAGCAGATCCTGGGTACCATCGACCATGTAGACCCGGCGTTTTCCTATCGACATCAGGTGAAGCGGCATTCTGCACCTACGCCCTTTGTCTAGGCATGGAACTGCCCGCGGCGTGGCACTCGCGGGCAGCGCCGACTCTTGAGGCCTTGGCGACAGTCCTCCAGGGCTTTCTCATGGGAGGCCTTTGCGGTCACTTTGTCCAGATGTCGGGCGAACAACACTCTTTCGGCGGCTCGGTTTTTCCTGTGCGGCGCCTGTGCCGTCCGGCCCGCAGTTGTAATGTTGTTTGAACTGAGGATCTCGGATGCGACAGTGAGAAAGAGACCGGCCCCTTGCGGGGCCGGTCTTGCTTTTAGATCACCCGCTTGATGCTGATGTAGTCGCCTTGGGTGCGCAGGGTGACGGTAACCGGCTTGTTGGTGCGGTTGCGCCAGAACCAGCCGTGCTTGCCGTCGAAGGCGGCTTCCAGCATGCCTGAGTCTTCGGGGGTAGCGCGGCCCTTGCCGTAGCCATGGTAGAAGTCGCGCGGAGCGCCGTATGGGTCGCCGTGGGTATCGTAGTTCACCACGCTGCCGTTGGCGGTCCAGAGGTAGTTCACCTTGGCCCCTTTCTTCATTTCCAGCTTGATCTCGGCCCCCTGGTTCGGCTTCAGGGTGATGCTCATTTCATGCTGTTGCCCGGCGACTTCTGGTTTGGAGGGCGCCGGTTCGGTCGGTGTAGCAGTCTGGGGCTCGACCACGGCGGGTTTGGCTTGAGCAGGCTCGGGAGCCGGAGCCGCCGGGGCGACAGCCACCGCTGCCGGGGCCGTGACTGCAGGTGCCCGTTCGGTGCTGGCGGCGGCTGCTTCGTCGGCAACGGCTTCTTCAGCCAGTTGCAGCTTGATCTCACCCATCTGGGTCAAGCCCAGGACGCGGCCGACCCCGGTGGGGTCAATGGCGTATTCCGAGGGCATGACCACGGTGACCAGCAGCGCACCAGCGGTGATCAGCGCGATCACCGTGGAGCGCAGCAGTTGGACCGAAGAGGGAAGTTCGTTGAGGGTCGGAAGCTGGGTATTGAACATGATCAGGAGTCCTTACTGGGAGACGATGAGGCCGGTGAGCTGGTAGCCCATCAGGAGGAAACCGGCGCTCATCATGGCGACGTTGGTGGTGTAGGCGTGGCGCCAGAAGCTGGCCGTACGCCGCCAGTAGCCCATGAGAATGAGGATGGCGCCGAGGGCCAGCAGCTGGCCGATCTCGACGCCGACGTTGAAGGCGATCAGGTTGGCAACCAGGCCATCCGGGGAGATCTCGAACTCCTGGATCTTGGTGGCCAGGCCGAAGCCGTGGAGCAGGCCGAAGATCAGCGTGGCCGCTCGCGTATCCGGCTGGTAGCCGAACCAGCGCTGGAAGGCGCCCAGATTGTCGAGTGCCTTGTAGACCACCGAGAAACCAATGATGGCGTCGATGACGTAGGCACTGATGCTGACGCTGGTCAGCACGCCGAACAGCAGGGTGATCGAGTGGCCAGCCGCGAACAGGGTGACGTACAGCCCCACGTCCTTGAGTCGGTAAAGGAAGAAGATCACGCCGAAGAGGAACAGCAGGTGATCGTAGCCGGTGATCATGTGTTTGGCGCCCATGTAGATGAAGGGCAGCAGCAGTACGCCGGTACTTTCCTGGATGAAGCCCTTGTCGCCTTCGGGCACGCCGTGGGCGAGCGCGTCGGGTATGGCTGCGAAGAGCAGGGCGATTGCCAGCAGGGGCAGGAGCAGCGGTCGACGCAGGCGCGCGATGACAGCGCCCACTCCGCTTTGGGATTGCGATTGCATTGAGTCAGTCCTGGTTGTAATGGTCTGGAGCCGCATTGCGGCTGCGTTCAGAGCACGAACCGGGTACGTGGGGGCCGCTCGATGAGGAACACTGGGCCGTTGGGCAGGGGTAGTTGCGCAAGGGCTGCGGGGAGGCTGTGGCCTGGTTGCGCAGGGAGTTCCAGTCGCGCGTTAAGGTGCGGGGTTTCGTGCAGGTGATCGGCGGTGTAAGGCGCGTGGAAGTGGCCGCTACAGGCCTGGCAGCTCAGCGGCTCAAAGTCGTCGTGCGGATGGCCATGCGTAGCATCGGAGACGGACTGGTTGGCATTGGACAGCAGAGCGGAGGCGTGTCCGACCCAGCCCATGAGCATGGCCAGGAGCAGCACGACTACCACCTGTGTTCTGACAGCGTTGCCAAGCATTTCCGCTCTACCAGACCCGAAGAGTGTTTGTTGGGTGTGTTTGCTATATCCCCCCGGGGGGATAGGATGCGACGGTCACTATCGTTGCACGGGGTCTTGCGATGAGCAAGCACGAACACGGTCATCAGCACCAAAGTCATAGCGAAATCGTCAAAAGGTTGAAGCGGGCAGAAGGCCATCTGCGCAGCATCGTCACCATGATTGAGGACGGTCGCGCCTGCGTGGACATCGCCCAGCAATTGCACGCGGTGGAGAAGGCCGTCTGCCAGGCCAAGCGCACCTTGATCCAGGACCATATCGACCATTGCCTGGAACACACCGTGGGTGCGCTCACCAGCGGCGAGCGCGCTCCGCTGGAAGAATTCAAACAGATCACCAAATACCTCTGACCTGCCATGTCCACTTTCGCCGAACTGTTGCAACAGGGGCCGGCTCACGCCTGGCTCTATTTCCCGAGCGCCATCCTCCTGGGGGCCTTGCATGGCCTGGAACCAGGCCATTCGAAGACGATGATGGCGGCCTTCATCGTGGCGGTACGCGGCACTGTGAAGCAGGCGGTCCTGCTGGGGCTGGCCGCCACCGTTTCGCATACCGCCGTGGTCTGGCTGGTCGCCCTGGGCGGTATGTACCTGGGGCAGAACCTCGACGCTGAGACCTCCGAGCCGTATTTCCAACTGGCGTCTGCGGTGATCATCGTGGCCATCGCGCTGTGGATGCTCTGGCGCACCTGGCGCGGCGAGCAGATGTGGCGCTTCGAGCAGGGCGACGACCATCACCACGATCACTCGCACGATCACCATCATGACGAAACCCGCCGCATCGACACTGGCCACGGGCGTGTCGAGGTGTCGATTTTCGAGGAAGGGGTACCGCCACGCTGGCGCTTGAACGTACTCAGTGGTCACGCCTGGGCGGCTGGCGAGGTGACCTTGCAGACCACCCGAGCGGATGGACGCATGCGGCGTTTTGCGTTCGCAGATCGCGGCGGCTACCTGGAGTCCGTGGATGAGATTCCAGAGCCTCATGAGTTCGGCGTGCGGCTGAGCCTGGGTCACGGCAATCACTCCCACGACTACGACCTGGACTTCCGCGAACATGGGCACGACCACAGTCATGCCCAGTTGGACGGGCTGGAGCTGTCGCTGGAGGGCTACCAGGACGCCCACGAGCGCGCCCATGCGAACGATATCCGCAAGCGCTTTGCCAATCGGAGCGTGACGACGGGACAGATCATCCTGTTCGGCCTGACGGGAGGGCTGATCCCCTGTCCGGCGGCGATCACCGTGCTGCTGCTCTGCTTGCAAGTGAAGGAAGTCGCCCTCGGAGCCGTGCTGGTGTTGTGTTTCAGCATTGGCCTGGCCCTGACCCTGGTGAGCGTGGGGGCGGCAGCGGCTATCGGTGCACGGCGGGCTTCCAACCGCTGGCCCTGGCTGGGCACCGTGGCGCGTCGTGCGCCTTACCTGTCCAGCCTGTTGATCATCGGCGTGGGCATCTACGTCGGCATCCATGGCTGGATGGGACTGAGCGCCCAGCTGGGCTGATACATGGCACTTGAGCTTCAGGAGCCCAGCTTGAAGGGGGCACGAAACGGCAGCCTGGATCTCATCAAATGGGCCGCCATGCTGACCATGCTGGCGGATCACCTTCGCTATCTCTGGACTGATGCCGATTGGTTGTTCGTCGTCGGTCGGGCAGCCTTTCCGCTGTTTTGCCTGGGAATCGCAGCCAACGTCGCCCGCACCCGTCCTGGGGATCTGTTCAACGACGGCAATACTCGTTACCTCGGCTGGCTCATGGTCTTCTCGGTTATGTCCGAATTGCCCTACCGCCTGCTATCCCCTTTGAGCAGCACCCTCAACGTGATGCCAACCCTGATGCTCGGACTTCTGCTGGCGTGGGGCGTACATCACCGCGACCGCACGAGCTTGTTGTTGGCGACGGCGACCTTGCTGATCGTCACGGCCCTCCATTCACGCCTGATGTATGGCGCTGTCGGGGTGCTGTTGCCCGCCGCACTGCTACTGGCGATCAAGCGTTCCTACTGGTGGTGGCTGCTCCCGGCGACGCTGGCGCTGTTGGCCAATAGCCGCAATCGCTGGTTGGCTGACTCGGGACTCACCTTTGAGACCGTGGCCATACTCACCACAGCATTCGCCACGCCGCTTTGGGGGCTCTGGCTGCTTCGCCAGAGAATTGCCGTGGATATCTGGCCTGTCCGGCGCTGGGGATACTTTTTCTACCCCGGCCATCTTGCGGTGCTTCAAGTCCTGCGGATTGCGCTGTAGCGAGTCTCGGCCGCCGAAGCGCTCCATGATCTGTTTCACCATGATCAAGCCGATGCCCAGCCCGCCCTGTTTGATGGAGTAGGAGGATTTGAAGGCCATGGACGTTCGCGGGTAACCCATTTCATGGAGCGCCTCCCGCCTGCTTCTACAGGCCCTGGGTGGACTGGCCGGCATCGCGCCAACCCGCAAACCCGTCGATCAGGTAGCGGGCATCGAGCCCCATCACGTCCAGGGTGGCCGCGATGCCCTGGCTGATTTCATGGCCATGGGCGCAATAGAGCACTACGGGCCGTTCCCGTGGCACCGAGTCCTTCCAGCTGAACACCGACTCCGGGTCCAGCCAGCGCGCGCCGGGAATCTCCGCTGCATCGGCGGTGCGCACGGCGGCGCGGCGCACATCCAGGAGGGTGAAGCTGCGTCCTGCCGTTTGCCATTCCATCAATTCGCAACGGGTGATCCGGCTCATCGCTCACCTCCCAGCCCCGTGGGGCTTTACTCAGATCTGCAGTAAATGCACCACCAGCCCGGCCAGGGCGCAGGCCGCCAGCACCTGGATGACGCCGCGCTTGAAGCGCAGCAGCGCTACGGCCGCGCCCAGGGCGATCAGTGCCGAAGGCCAGTCGAAACGGCCGCCGAAGCCTTCCGGCCAGAGCACGTGGTAGCCGAAGAACAGTGCCAGGTTGAGGATCACGCCGACCACGGCGGCGGTGATGCCGGACAGCGGTGCGGTGAACTTCAACTCGTTGTGGGTGGACTCCACCAGCGGCCCACCGGCGAGGATGAAGAGGAAGGACGGCAGGAAGGTGAACCAGGTGACCAGACTGGCGGCCACGGCGCCGGCGAGGAAGGCCTGGTCGGCGCCGAACATCGGGTTCACGTAGCCGCCGACGAAACCGACGAAAGCCACCACCATGATCAGCGGTCCGGGCGTGGTTTCGCCCAGGGCCAGGCCGTCGATCATCTGGGTCGGGGTCAGCCAGCCGTAGTGCCCGACTGCCCCCTGGTAGACGTAGGGCAGCACCGCATAGGCGCCGCCGAAGGTGAGCAGGGCGGCCTTGGTGAAGAACCAGCCCATCTGCGTCAGGGTGCCTTGCCAGCCGAAAGCGGCGGTGAGCAGGCCCATGGGCAGCAGCCAGAGCAGGGCACCGATGACTGCCAGCATCAGCAGGCGCGACCAGCGGAACCGCGCATGCTCGGGCGTCGGCGTGTGGTCATCGATCAGTGCCGGGCCGTAGTCGGCCTTGGCCGCACCGTGACTACCGCCTAGGGCGAACTTGTCTGGCGCGATTCGACCGCCGACATAGCCGAGCAGTGCTGCGCCAAGCACGATCAGGGGGAAAGGCAGGTTGAGGGCGAAAATGGCGACGAAGGCGGCAGCCGCAATGCCCCATAGCCAGTTGTTCTTCAGCGCCCGTGAGCCGATGCGATGGGCTGCCTGGAGGACGATGGCGGTCACCGCCGGCTTGATGCCATAGAACAGTCCGGCCACCACTGGCACGTCGCCGAAGGCGATGTAGACCCAGGACAGCGCGATCAGGATGAACAGCGATGGCAGTACGAACAGGGCCCCGGCGATGATGCCGCCCCAGCTGCGATGCATCAGCCAGCCGATGTAGGTGGCCAGCTGCTGGGCCTCCGGGCCGGGCAGCAACATGCAGTAATTCAGCGCGTGGAGGAAGCGCCGCTCGCTGATCCAGCGCCGCCGTTCCACCAGCTCCTGGTGCATGATCGCGATCTGCCCGGCCGGACCGCCGAAGCTTATGAAGCCGAGCTTTAGCCAGAACAGGAATGCCTGGAACAGGCCCACGGGGGCGATGCCCGATTGCGGTTCGTCAGCGGAGCGCAGGCTGGATTCACTCATCGTTTTTCTCTTCGTGCACGAAGGCTGTCAGCAGGCCATCGAAGATGGCACTGGCAGCGGCCAGGAGTTGATCATCGTCGAGGATGCTTGCCCGCAGACCGGCCAGCACCCGTTCGACGCCTGCCGCTTCCACCGGCTGGACGCCGCCTACGTCCAGGTAATGCACCAGTGCCGCGACTTTTCCCAGGGACGGTGCGTCCAGCGCGAAGCTCGCTTGCAAGGTCTCGAAGGTGACGCGGTTGCCGACATGGCTGAAGGCCGCGCCGTCGAAATCGAAGCCGAGGGCATTCGCTGGGCAATCCTGGGGAGTGTCCAGCCAGAGGATGCGGGCGTCCCGGTCGATATAACGGCGGATCAGCCAGGCGCTGGCGAGGCGGTCGACCCAAGGGCGTTTGCGGGTGGCCCAGATACGCCCCTGATAGTCCTGCCGCATGAGTGCGGGGATGGGCTGGTCATGGCTGCACGGCTCGTCTGCCGACAGGGCAAGGCTGACGGCGGACTCCAGCTCTTGCAGTGCCGTATCGACACGCTGGCGTGCCGGACCAGGGAAGAAGTCGATGCTTGTCAGCTGGGCGAACGCCTTGCGCAGCTTGCGGATTTGCTTGGTGGAGGCCAAGGCGTTGTCTGTCGTCAGTTGATCGCGACAAGCGTCGATTTCGGCGCTCAGGCTCGTGTAGTCCTCGCTCCGGTCGAACAGCGGAATGAAGCGTTCACCCTGCGGGTCCTGGATGGGGAGCAGATAGGCGGTTCCGTTGATCGAGAGGATGTCGCGCTCGATGGAGGAGAGGGCCTCGAGGCACCCTGAGGTGTCCGGCAGGAGATAGACGCCATCGCGCAACACCGCAGCGCCGCTTGCCTTGAGGGCACGCCAGGCGCGCATGCGCGCGGTCGCGTTCGCCGTGGGTAGACCGATGATCAAGCTCAGCCAATTTTTCATGCAGCGTAAATAACAATAAATGTAGTAAGCGCAACATTATTCCTGTTTGGGGAAACAGGGAAGCGCCTTCTATCTTACGGATGGGCTCGCCGTCCTTCGCAGCGATGGCGGTACACCGTAAACACCCCCCTTGTGCACGCAAGGCTGGGAGACTGCTGGACCTCAAGAGGCACTGCCTGCCGATGCGCAAAAGCCCGGCAGTTACGACGCCGTCACCCAGATTGTGGTCGCCCCGGCCAACTTCGGCCGCTATGCGGTGGTGAGCCTGTTGTCTTGATGCTTCTGACTGTGAAGCGAATTCATTCGCGATGGGATCACACAGGCCTGCTTCGCGAATGAATTTGCTCCCGGGTTCTATTCCCGCGCGGAGTCGGTGCGCGCAGTGTTCACGCTACGGTTGGGGCCAGTGGTGGGATTGGCCCCTATCCATTCAGGGCTGATTGGGCTCCATCCCGTCATTGGGCAGTGTCACATAGATCAGCACCATCAGCAGCGTGATGAAGAAACGGAAGGCGCTGGGCACGCCATTCCATTTTTCCGACATCCACATGGCGAACCATTCTCCGCCCACCGACATGAAGGCTACCTGCCAGGTGAGGAAGCCCAGGGTCAGACCCGCCACCGCCCAGGCCTTGGCCGTATGGAAGTCCCGGTTGCCGGCATGGCGCGCGCGCAGCAACCGGATACCGCCAATCCAGCACAGCACGGCAGTGGCGCCTTCCAGCGAGATGATGGCGATGTAACCTGCGTGGTGTGTCCAAGTCGCGGAGATGGAGCGGTACATCAGACCGTCGCCGGCGTTGAGGGAGTCCATCAGGAAAACGTGATGGACGAACGCAAAGTTGGAGCCGTAGTCGGTGAGATTGTTGAAGACCACCAGGGTGGCGAAGAAAGCCATGGCCATCACCAGGGCGGCCTTGGAGAGACGGATCATCGTCATGGATCGGGTCCTTCGAGTCAGGCGTGCGCGTCCCGTTCATGTGCGGGCCGGGCACGCGGTGTGGATTTCAGGGAGTGATCGCCACGAGGGCGGAGTGAGGGGCGCGGATATCGGGGCTAGAGGACCTGAGGCCAGCGCCGGGCGGGGAAGCCTGGCGGCAGGCTGGACGGAAAAGCCGCGCGGGCGGGTGGCAGGCATTCTCGAGAGATTTGTGGGGGGCGTCCATGAGAGGATGTCCCGGCACGAAGGTCATTGCGTTGACGGATGTCGTAGGCAGAATGCCCCCATTTCCACGGAATCCGAGAACCATGCCCAGCATTCGCCGAGAACACCATGCTCAGCGCTGAGCTAAAGGCCTTCTACATGGTTGCCCGCCTGGGCAGCATCACCCAGGCCGCAAAGAAGCTCGGCCTCAGCCAGCCCACGGTGACCACGCAGATCTGCAACCTGGAAGGTCAGTACGGCGTCGAGTTGTTCCACCGTGGCGGCCGCCGTCTGACAGTGAGCGAGGAAGGGGCGAAGTTGCTGCCCATGGTCAAGGTGCTGCTGCAGCAGGAGGCCGATATCGAGTTCTTCCTGCGCAACTGCGGGCAGATGCAGGGCACGTTGCGTATCGGTGCCACGGCGCCTTACTACATCCTCGACCTGGTGCGCAGCTTCCGCGAACGCTTCCCGCAGATCGATGTTTCCCTGGATATCGGCAATTCCCAGCAGGTGATCGAAGCCCTGGAGGAGTACCGCGTCGATCTCGCCGCGTCCTCGCAGAAGCTGGACGACGCGCGCCTGACCCGCATGGTGCTGGGCAGCGACCCGCTGGTGCTGGCGGTGCACCGCGAACACCCGCTGGCGCGGCGCACGTCGGTCAGCCTGCAAGACCTCAAAGGGCACTGCCTGCTGATGCGCGAACCCGGCTCCACCACTCGCCAGCTCACCGAGGACATGCTCAGGGATGCCGGCATCGTCATCGGCCCGCTGCTGGAAATCGGCAGCCGCGAATCCATCCGCGAAGCGGTGATCCGCAACCTCGGCATCAGCATCATCGCCCGCCACGAAGTGCCGGATAACCCGGAGCTGCGGGTCATCGAACTCAAGGGTGCGCCGCTGATCGACGAATACCTCTATTGCCTCAAGGAACGCCGGCAGGCGCGATTGCCGGCTGCCTTCCTCGCCTTGGCGCGGGAAGGTACCGAGCAGACGTAGCGGCGGCCCGGCCGGAGTCCCGGGTAGGGTGCGCCACGCGCACCGCAGCCACCGCGCGACCGATCATGGTGCGCGCAGCGCACCCTACGCGAGCCGACCGTCGTCCCATCCCGCATCCCAAATCCGCCAATGACACTATCGGTGTAATTTGCCCAACCGCCATCTGGCGTTCGCATTGCCTCCCTAGCATCACCCTCGTCGAGCCGTGCCCCCGTGCACGCCAACCGCTTAACGAGGTCCCGCCATGAACCCTGCCGACCAGCACGCCCCCCATATGCGGGTGCGAGATATCCACAAGCGTTTCGGCCATTTCACTGCCCTGGGCGGTGTGTCCCTGGATATCGCCGAAGGCGAGCTCGTGTGCCTGCTGGGGCCGTCCGGTTGCGGCAAGACCACACTGCTGCGCTGCATCGCCGGCCTGGAACAGCAGGACAGCGGCACGCTTCACATCGGCTCGCGGGATATCTCGCGCCTGCCGCCCCAGGCTCGTGACTACGGCATCCTGTTCCAGTCCTATGCGCTGTTCCCGAACCTGACGGTGGAGCAGAACATCGCCTACGGTCTGTCCGGCAGCGGCCGCGACCAGGTGCGTTCCCGGGTTGCCGAGATGCTGGAGCTGGTGGGGCTCTCCGGCAGCGAGAAGAAGTTCCCCGGCCAGCTCTCTGGTGGCCAGCAGCAGCGCGTGGCCCTGGCCCGCGCGCTGGCGCCGGCACCGTCCTTGCTGCTTCTCGACGAGCCGATGTCGGCGCTGGACGCCCGCGTCCGCGAGCATCTGTGCACCGAGCTGCGCCAGCTGCAGAAGCGCCTGGGCATCACCACGCTGATGGTGACCCACAACCAGGACGAGGCCATGCTGATGGCCGACCGCATCGCGGTGATGAACCAGGGCCGCGTCGAACAGTACGGCACCCCGCAGGACATCTATCGCCAGCCGGCCACGCCCTTCGTGGCCGAGTTCGTCGGCCAGGGCAACTGGCTGCCCTTCGAGTCGCGCCAGGACGGGCACGCCCGCGTCGGTGGCCTGGATCTGCGCTTGCCCGATTCGGCCGACAGCGCCGCCAGTGGCCGCCTGTTCTGTCGCCCGGAGGCCATCGCCATCAACCCCTCTGAGCAGCAAGACAATCGCTTCCGTGCCCAGGTGCGGGAGATCACTTTCCTCGGCAACCGCTGCCGCATGAGTTTCGAGCTGGAGCAACTGCCGGGCCATCCGCTGCTGGCCGAGCTGGCCCCTGAAAGCCTGCCGCGCCTCGGCACCCCGGATATCTGGGTGGCCCTGCCGTCCCGCAGCCTGCAGGTGTTCGCCTGAGATGGATGCCGTGATCAAGCAGGACAAGTCCCGAATCAACGGAGCGCCACGCAGCGACCTGGGCGACCGCCTCTTCGTGACCGGCGGCAAGTACCTGTTCCTCGGCCTGCTGATTCTCGCGGTGCTGCTGCCACTGCTGGCGATCTTCTGGCGCGGGTTCAGTGGCGAGGCGGGGCAGGGCGGTGGTCTGGTGGCGGCGAAGGAACTGCTGGCCAGCGCCAACTTCCACTGGCTGTTGGGCAACAGCCTGAAGGTGTCCCTCAGCGTGGCCGCCATCGTGGTGCCCACCGCCTACCTGTTCGCCTATGCCCTGCAGCGCACGCTGATTCCGGCCAAGGGCCTGTGGCGGGGGATTTCCCTGCTGCCGCTGCTGGCGCCGTCAATGTTGCCGGGCATCGCGCTTATCTACCTGTTCGGCAATCAGGGCCTGCTGCGCGACTGGCTGCCGGACAACATCTATGGCTTCTGGGGCATCGTCCTCGGTGAGGCGATCTACACCTTCCCCCACGCACTGATGGTGCTGCTCTCGGCACTGTCGATGGCCGACGCGCGCCTGTTCGACGCCGCCGCCAGTATGGGCGCCGGTCCGTGGAAGGCCTTCCGCAGCATCACCTGGCCGGCCACGCGCCAAGCAGCGTTCGCCGCCTTCTGCCTGGTGTTCACCCTGACCATCACCGACTTCGGCGTGCCTGTGGTCGTCGGTGGCGACTACCAGGTGCTGGCGCTGGAAGCCTACAAGGCGGTGGTCGGCCAGCAGCAGTTCGGCCGTGGCGCCCTGATCGGCATGGTGTTGCTGCTTCCCGCGCTGCTCAGCTTCGGCGTCGACGCCTGGTTGCGCCGCCGCCAGGGCGAGGCCATGAGCGGCCGTGCCCAGGTCTTCCACCCGGCGCCGTCTAGGGGCCGCGATGCCTGCTTCCTGGCGCTGGTGCTGGTCGTCTGCGCCGTCCTCCTGCTGGTACTTGGCATGGCGGTTTACTCGTCGCTGGTGAAGTTCTGGCCCTACAACCTGTCGCTGTCCCTGCGTCATTACGCCTTCGAGGAGACCGCCGGTGGCGGCTGGCTGGCGTATCGCAACAGCCTGACCCTGGCCACTTGCACCGCGATCTTTGGCAGTGCGTTGATCTTCACCGGCGCCTACCTGATGGAGAAGACCCGTGGCCAGCAGTGGCTCAACCAGGCACTGCGCCTGCTCAGCTTCGTGCCCATGGCGGTACCCGGCCTCGTGCTTGGCCTTGGCTACGTGTTCTTCTTCAACCTGCCGGGCAACCCGCTGCACGCCCTCTACGGCAGCATGACGTTGCTGGTGATCTGCTCCATCGCGCACTTCCTCACCACCGCGCAGATGACCGCCACCACCGCGCTGCGCCAGCTGGATGGCGAGTTCGAAGCCGCCGCGCTGTCGCTCAAGGCTCCGCTCTGGCGCCACTACCTGCGGGTGACGGTGCCAATCTGCCTGCCGGCGCTGCTGGACATCATCCGCTACCTGTTCGTATCGGCCATGACCACGGTGTCCGCCGCCATCTTCCTCTACAGCCCCGACAGCATCCTCGCCGCCGTGGCCGTGCTGAACATGGACGACGCCGGCAACGTCGGCGGTGCGGCCGCCATGTCCACCCTGATCCTGCTCACCTCGGCTGCTGTTTCCCTGCTGCTGGCCTGGGCCTCGCGCGGCCTGCTGCGCCGCTCCCAGGCCTGGCGCCAGGGCACACCGGCCACCTCCTGAATAACCACAACCGCTAGCCAATCCCGACAAGGAGCTTTCCATGTTCAAACGCCTCGCCCTCGCCGCCGCCGTAATGGCCGGCTTCAGCCTCCAGGCCCAGGCCGCTACCGAGCTGACCGTTTACACCGCCCTGGAAGCCGAGCAGCTGTCGGCCTATAAGAAGGCCTTCGAAGCGCAGAACCCGGATATCGAGATCAAGTGGGTACGTGACTCCACCGGCATCATCACCGCCAAGCTGTTGGCCGAGAAGGACCGCCCGCAGGCCGACGCCGTCTGGGGCCTGGCCGCTTCCAGCCTGGCCATCCTCGATGCGCAGGGCATGCTGGAGAAGTACGCGCCCAAGCACCTGGAAACCATCGGCGCCAACTACCGCGACGCCGCCAACCCGCCGGCCTGGGTGGGCATGGACGTGTGGGCCGCCACCATCTGCTTCAACACCGTGGAAGCCGAGAAGCAGGGCCTGAGCAAGCCCAACAGCTGGGAAGACCTGACCAAGCCCGAGTACAAGGGCAAGATCGTGATGCCGAACCCGGCGTCCTCCGGCACCGGCTTCCTCGACGTCAGCGCCTGGCTGCAGACCTTCGGCGAGAAGCAGGGCTGGACCTACATGGATGGCCTGCACCAGAACATCGGCCAATACGTCCATTCCGGCTCCAAGCCGTGCAAGCTGGCCGCCGCCGGCGAGTTCCCCATCGGCATCTCCTTCGAGTACCCGGCTGTGCAGCTCAAGCGCCAGGGCGCCCCGCTGGACATCGTCCTGCCCAAGGAAGGCCTTGGCTGGGAAATCGAAGCCACCGGTATCGTCAAGGGCACCGACCAGCTTGAAGCCGCGAAGAAACTCGCCGACTTCTCCGCCAGCCCGGCGGCCATGGAGCTGTACAAGGAAAACTTCGCCGTGCTCGCAGCCCCAGGCATCGCCAAGCCGCAGACCGAACTGCCGGCTGACTACGAACAGCGCCTGATCAAGAACGACTTCGCCTGGGCCTCGCAGAACCGCGACCAGATCCTCGCCGAATGGCGCAAGCGCTACGACGGCAAGTCCGAGAAGCTGCCGCAGTAACACCCGCGCCCACTCCGTGCTTTTCCCCCTCTCCCTTCAGGGAGAGGGCCGGGGAGAGGGCAACGGGGTGGGCTCCTCTTTTCAGGAGAACCCAATGCCCCTCCAAGACACCGATATCGCCATCGTCGGCGCCGGCATCCTCGGCCTTTCCCACGCCTACGCCGCCGCCCGTCGCGGCCTGCGCGTCAGCGTCTTCGAACGCAGCGCCACGCCGCTGGGCGCGTCGGTGCGCAACTTCGGCCAGGCCCTGGTCACCGGCCAGCCGCCAGGCCCCATGCATGCGCTTGCCAAGGAAAGCCGTGAAATCTGGGCCGGTTGGGCCGAGGCCGCCGGTTTCCAGATCCGCCGCAACGGTTCGTTGCTGTTTGCTCGTACTCGCGCCGAAGAAGAGCTGCTGGAAGCCTTCTGCGAAGTACGCGCCCCCCAGCACGGTTATCGCGTCGAACTGTTGCGTGGTGAACCCCTGCACGACCTTTACCAGGGCCAGTTCAGCCACCACCGCGCTGCGCTGCTGGGGCTGGACGACCAGCAGATCTATTCCCGCGAGGCCATTCCCGCGCTGGTGGACTACCTGCGCCGCGAGCATGGCGTCGAATTCCATTTCTCCACCCTGGTGCGCGATGTTGAACCCGGGGTTATCCACAGCACGACGGGCAGCTGCCGCGCGGAGCAGATCGTCGTCTGCTCGGGGCATGACTACCAGACCCTGCTGGCCGAGCAAATCGCACCGCTGCAGCCGCAGGTGTGCCGCCTGCAGATGCTGCGGGTGCGACCCGAACGCGATTTCGGCCTGAACCAGGCGGTGCTCACGGGCCTGAGCTGCGTGCACTACGGCGCGTTCGCCGACCTGCCGGAAGCCGAGGCCATCCGCGAGCAGATCCAGAACGAGCAGCCGGAGCTGGAAGAACACGGCATTCACCTGCTGGTCAGTCCGACGCCCCATGGCGAGCTGATCGTCGGAGACTCCCACCACTACGGCAGTGACGCTTCGCCCTTCAACGCCGAAGCGGTGGACGAGCTCATGCTGGCGCTGGCCGAACACACCCTGGGCACGCGACTTCAGGTAGTGGAGCGCTGGCAGGGCGTCTATGGCGCCCGCGGGCCCGGGCCTTTCTCGGTGCTCAAGGCCGCGCCAGGCGTGACCGCCGTGCTGATGCACAGTGGCGTGGGCATGAGCATCGGCCCGGCCCTGGGTGAGCGGACCATGGCGGGGTTGCTGGGCTGAGCCGGGTAACGAATGGGAATGCCTGTGTAGGGGCGAATTCATTCGCCAAGGGCGGCGGAGCTGCCCCTGAGTGAATTCTCGGCAGACCTTCGGCCTGCTTGGCGAATGAATTCGCCCCTTCTATGAAGATCTCGGTGTCAAGGCCTGTTCCTCCGATTCATGACTTGGGGCACGCATCAAGGCAGCGGGGCATGCTGCTCGTGAGACCTAGCGTCTCACCACCTTCTATCCGCTGGTCACGAGGACCAACACGATCCTGCTTGCGCGTTGCGCTCAGGCATACCCCTTTGCACCACACCCTTTCTACAAGATCGGTCATCGCGCTGATGACCCGGGCGAATTACGGGCGTGTTGACTGCGTAACTCTTTCGTCGCGGCTCGCTGGCTGAGTGGTGGTGTCAGGGCACGGCTTTCAGTGTTGCACCCGCCGGCAGCTCACCGCGCTCCAGGTAGCGCCACAAGGCGATCACCAGGCGTCGCGCCAGGGCCACGATCGCTACCCGTCGACTGCGACGGCAATCACCGCCGGCCTTCTTGGCGAACCAGTGGCTGAGGGCGCTGTTCGGCTGGTAGTGCAGCCATAGCCAGGCCTGTTCGACCAGCAGCGCGCGGACCCGGGGATTACCCTGCTTGCTGATGCCCTGGTCGACCCGCAGCGTGCCGCTGTCGTAGGGCGAGGGCACCAGGCCAACGCAGGCCCCCAACTGACGGCGGTTGCGAAACTGCCGCCAGAACAGCTCGAGTACCAGTTGCCGGGCGCCGACGGTGCCGATGCCGCGCAACTGGCTCAGTCGCGCCACTTGTTCGGCCTGGCGGGTGCCGAAGCGCTGCGCGTGTTCGTGCTCCAGCCGCCGCAGCTGGGTCCGGGCCTCCTGCCAGCGTTGCAGCTCCCGCTGCAGGCGGGCCTGCAGCGCCGCCCCCAGCGCCTGGCCAGCCCAGTCCTGCAGCGTGCCCTCGGCCAGTTGTTGGCGGCCGGCACGATCCAGCCGGGTCCAGCAGCCCACCGTCGCCAGCAGCTTCTCGATCCGGTTGCGGTGCTGCTGCAGCTCGCGCTGCAACTGCTGGCGCTCGCGCCCCCAGTGCCGGCGATCCTCGTCCTCGACGCTGGGCGGGCACACCACCTGAAAACGCCGCTGCTCGCCACGCAGCCAGGCCAGCAGGGCCTCCACCAGGCGCAAGGCGTCCAGCCGGTCAGTCTTGGCCAGACGCCTCCGCCGCGCCATCAGCAGGCTCGCTGGATCGATCACCAGGACCTCCAGCGCACGCGCCTGCAAGGCGCGCTGTAGCCAGAAGCCATCCTGGCCCGCTTCATACACCACGACCACTCTGGCGGACGCTGGCAACGCCCAGAGCGCGCGCGTCTCCGCGATCGTTTGCACCACCTGCTCCAGGCGCGCCAGGGGTTGCGGTGCGTCGACTGTCTTCAGCCGGGGGGCGCGCCGGGCATCACTCAGCGCCACTTTCCAACTGGCCCTGGCCAACTCCAGCGCCACTGCCAAGACCGGTTCGTTCGCACTATGCTGTTCAACGTAGGCCGTTCGCATGTCGATTCCTCCTCTGGGCCAAACCTTCTATCCCCCGGATTAAGAATCGGCGTGCGGGCGGCCTTTGCATAGGATCTACAGAGAAGCGCCCCGGGTGGTCGCTTATCAATCCAGCCGCTTGTGCACCCGCATCACCGCAACGCTGAGCATCACCAGGGTGAACACCGCCAGCACCGCCAGCTCCAGCCAGAGGTCGGCCAGGCCCGCGCCGCGCAGCATGATGCCGCGGGTCAGGCGCAGGAAGTGGGTCAGCGGCAGGATTTCGGCAATCCACTGTGCCGCCTTCGGCATGCCGGCGAAGGGGAACATGAAGCCGGACAGCAGGATCTGCGGCAGGAAGGTGAAGAAGGCCATCTGCATCGCCTGGAACTGGCTGCGTGCCAGGGTGGAGATGAACACCCCCAGGGTCAGACTGGCGAAGATGAACACCAGGGACGCCGCGTAGAGTTCCAGCAGCGAGCCGCGCACCGGCACTTCGAACAGCCACAGCCCCACCAGCAGGATCACCGTCACCTGCACCAGGCCGATACCGACGAAGGGCAGCACTTTGCCCAGGGTCAGCTCCCAGGGTGAAACCGGCGTGGTGATCAAGAGCTCCATGTTGCCGCGTTCCCGTTCGCGCACCAGGGCGATGGCGGTGAACAGCACCATGGTCATGGTGAGGATCACGCCGATCAGCCCCGGCACGGTATTCAGCGGCGCGAGGCGTTCCGGGTTGTAGAAGTTCACCACCTGCACGCCGGTTAGGTTCGGCCAGCCAGGCAGCGGGTAGGCCGCCAGCTGTCGCGCCGAGGCTTGCACCACCTGGTCGGAGCCATCCACCACCAGTTGCAGCGGTGGGCGGTCCTTGCGTTGCAGGCGCGCCTCGAAGTCCGACGGCACCACCAGGGCGGCGCTGATGCTGCCTTCGCGCAGCAGCTTGTCCAGCTCTTGCGGTGTGGCGAGCTGGTAGCGGAAGTCCAGCACCTGGCTGGCGCCGAGTTCGGCCACCACCTCGCGGGAGCGGGCCGTGTCGGCCTGGTCCAGCACGGCGGCGTGCAGGCCGCGCACGTCCATGTTGATGGCGTAGCCGAAGAGCACCAGCTGCATGATCGGGATGCCGACGATCATGGCGAAGGTGAGGCGATCGCGGCGCAGCTGGCGCAGTTCCTTGAGGACGATGGCGCCCAGGCGGCGCAGGTTCATGACGGCGCTCCGGTCCGCTCCAGCGGACGGTGGGTGACGGCGACGAACACGTCTTCGAGGTTGGCCTCGGTGTCTTTCACTTCAGCGTCGATGCCTTGGGCGGAGAGGTGCCGGGCGATGCGCTCGCGGGCATCGCCGACGGCGCTGAGCACCCGCAGCGAGGCGCCGATCTGCGCCACGGCGATGATTTCCCCGGCGCCTTGCAGGGCGCGCTGGGCCTGGCGTGGCTGGGCGCACTCCACCACCAGCGGCCGGCCGGGCAGGGCGGCCATCAGTTCGGCGGGGCTGCCGTCGGCCACCAGGCGGCCGGCGTCGAGGATGCCGAGGCGGGTGCAGCGTTCGGCTTCGTCCATGTAATGGGTGGACACCAGCAGGGTGGTGCCGGCTTCGGCCAGCTCGAACAGCGAGTCCCAGAACTCCCGGCGCGACTGCGGGTCGACGGCGCTGGTGGGTTCGTCGAGCAGCAGCAGGTCGGGCTTGTGCAGCACGGCGCCGGCCAGGGCCAGGCGCTGTTTCTGGCCTCCGCTCAGGGTGCCGGCGAGCTGCTTGGGACGGTCTGCCAGCCAGTAGCGTTCCAGTAGCTCGTCGATGCGCTGGCGCGCTTCGCGGCGGTCCAGTCCCTGCACGGTGGCGAGGAATTCCAGGTTCTCGCTCACCGTCAGGTCTTCGTAGAGAGAGAACTTCTGGGTCATGTAGCCGATGCGCCGTTTCAGCGCTTCGGCGTCCTGCGGGATGCGGCAGCCGAGTACCTCGATCTCGCCGGCGCTGGGCAGCAACAGGCCGCAGAGCATGCGGATGGTGGTGGACTTGCCGCTGCCGTTGGGGCCGAGGAAGCCGAACACCTCGGCGCGGTTGACGTGCAGGTTCAGCCCGTCGACGGCGGTGAGCTGGCCGAAACGCTTGGTCAGTCCGCTGGCGCGGATCACCGCGTCATGGCTGTTCATGGGGCACTCGCTCCGCCTGCACCGGCAGGCCGGCGGGCAGCTTGCGTGCCGCCTCGCCCTGCAGCACCAGTTCGGCGCGGTAGACCAGGCGGCTGGCGTCGTCGCCGGTCAGGGCGAAGTAGGGGGTGAAGCTGGATTCGCTGGCGATGCTGCGCACAGTGGCATCGAAGGGCTCGGCGACGCCTTCCACCTTCACTTTCAACGCATCGCCGATGGCGATCTGCGGGCGCACCGAGGCCGGCACGTAAACCCGCGCGTAAGGCGATGCACCCACCAGCAGGCTGACCAGCTCGGCGTTCACCGGAGGCTGGTCACCGGGCTTGAAGGGCAGGGCGTCCACCCGGCCGGCGCGGGGTGCGCGCAGGCTGAGGTGCTCGCGCGTGACCTGCAGCTGCGCCAGGCGGCCCTGGGCGGCCTGGAGCACCGCAGTGGCCTGCTCTATCTGTTCCGGGCGGGTGCCGTTGGTGAGTTCGCGCAACTGGGCGTCGGCGTTGTTCACCGCTGCGCGTGCCTGGTCGCGGGCGGCGCGAGCACGGTCCAGTTCGGCGATGGCCACCTGGCGGCGCTGGTAGAGCGCGGCGATGCGTTGGAAGTTGCGTTCGGCGTCGGTGAGTTCGGCGCGGTTACGGCTGAGGGTGGCGCGGGAGGCGTCCAGGGTTTCGCTGCGGGCGCCATTGTTGAGTTCGTCGAGCCGCGCCTTGGCCTGGCCGACATCGCCTTCGGCTTCCTTGACGCGGGCGTCAGTGCGGCGCGGGTCCAGCTCCAGCAGCAGTTGGCCTTCCTGTACGGGGTCGCCTTCGGCCACGCGCCAGGCGAGGATGGTTTCCGAGGCTTCGGCGGGCAGGCCGATGCGGTCCCATTCAAGGGTGCCGAGCAGCGGTTCCCCGGCCGGGTCTTCGCAGCCGGCCAGGAGGGCGCAAGCCAGCAGGCCGGCGAGCAGGCGCTTCATGGTTTCACCTCCAGACCGCGCTCCAGCAGGGCGAGGATGTGTTTCGTCATGGCTTCGTCGCCCAGTTCCGGGCTGGCGAAGATGCCGCGCCAGATCGTCCCGGCGGCGTAGGGCAACATCACCAGGCCGACCAGCGAGACCACCAGCAGGCGTGGGTCGAGATCGGGGTTGAGGCGGCCGTTCGCCTGGGCTGCGGCAAAGCGCTGGGCCAGCAGCATGGGCACCATGGGCGCGAAGCGGGTGCTGAGCATCTCCCGCAGCACGCCACCCTCGCAGAGCACTTCGCGAACCCAGAGCGGAGGTAGCCAGGGGTTCCTGCTGAGGTTGGCGCTCATGCCGCGCACGAAGGCGCTGGCCAGTTCCAGCGGGTCGTCGCCCGCGTGCTGCAAGCGCTCGGCCATGGCCTGGAACAACGGCAGCAGACGTTCTTCCACCATGGCATCCACCAGGCGGTCCTTGCTGCCGAAGTAGTAATTGACCAGGGCGGGCGTCACGCCGGCCTGCTGGGCGATACCGCGCAGGCTGGCGGCCTGGATGCCGACGTGAGCGAAGGCCTCGAGGGCGGCGTCCAGCAAGCGTTCGCGCTGGAGCTGGGAGTCGCCGGTGGGGCGGCCGGGGGAGCGGGGGCGGGTCACGGTAACCATCTCCGGACGGATGCGGATGAATTTATTTAAATGCTCATTTAATTAATTAACAACGAGAAGCTGACGAGCGTGCGAGCAGCTCTGGACGATAATATGTTAGCAAGCTAATAATAAGCCTTGCGTATAGCTCGCCGGTTCCGACGGGCTATCTTCATTCTCTACCTGGATCATCTGGACCTTGCCTGTGCGAGATACCTTGCGTGCCTTCCTTGCGCCCGACATTCCGGCGCTGCAGTTCGCGATCAAGACCCTGCTGGGTGGCGCCATCGCGCTCTGGTGCGCTTTTCGTCTCGACCTGGAACAACCGCAGTGGGCCCTGATGACCGCCTTCATCGTGGCCCAGCCGCTGTCCGGCATGGTGGTGCAGAAGGGCCTGGCGCGACTGCTCGGCACCCTGGTGGGCACGGTGATGTCAGTGACGATCGTCGGGCTGTTCGCCCAGACGCCCTGGCTGTTCCTGCTGGCATTGGCCACCTGGCTGGGTATCTGTACCGCCGCTTCCACCATGACGCGCAGCGCCTGGTCCTACTCCTTCGTGCTGGCCGGCTACACGGTCGCCATCATCGGCCTGCCCGCCATCGCCCATCCGCTGACGGTGTTCGACCAGGCGGTAGCGCGCTCCACGGAAATCTGCCTCGGCATCCTCTGCGCCACCCTCACCAGTGCGCTGCTCTGGCCGCAGCGGGTGGAACGCCAGCTGGCCCGCCAGGCGCGGGACGCCTGGCAGTGCGGTGTGCAAGCCGCGATCTCTGCGCTCAAGAGCGAACGCCAGGAGCGCCAGGGCCTGCTCGGCGTGCTGGGGCGCATCGTGGCGGTGGATGCTCAGCGCGAACATGCCTGGTTCGAAGGCAATCGCGGTCGCCAGCGCGCCATGGCCCTGCGTGTGCTCAGCCATGATCTGCTCAGCCTGTTGCGCCTGGCGCGTGGTGTAGCTCGCCAATGGCGCCAACTGGGCGAGGGTGAGGCCGAGCGCCTGCGGCCCTGGGTGGAGGAGGTGGAGCAGGCCCTGGCCGAGCCCGATGTCCCGCGCCTGGACAACCTGCGCGACCGCCTGTTGCTGGCGTCCGAAGACGAGTCGCTGTCGACCGTCCAGCAATACTGCCTGGGGCGCATGGCCGTTCTCATGCGCCAGGCCGCATCGGCTGTGGGCAGCATGCATGCGGTGGAGCGTGGTGAAGCGCCACCGGACGCTCCGCCGCCGCTGTCGGCCCATCGCGATGTGCAGACGGCCGCCATTTACGGCCTGCGCAGTGCCCTGGCGTTCCTCGGGCTTTCGGCCTTCTGGCTGGCCACCGCCTGGACCTCGGCGGTCGGCGCCCTGACGCTGACCTGCGTGATCTGTGGCCTGTTCGCCAGCCGTGAAAACGCCGAGCAGATCGGCATCCTCTTCCTGCGTGGCATCGTCTATGCGCTGCCGGTGGCTTTCGTCGTCGGCCAGGTGCTATTGCCACAGCTCAGCGGCTTCCCGATGCTTTGCATGGCCCTGGGCGTGCCGCTGTTCTTCGGTGCCCTGGGGATGGCCAAACCTGCCCTGGGGGCGACGGCAACGTCCTTCTGCCTGCATTTCATCGTGCTGTGTGCGCCGCAGAACCTTATACGTTTCGATGTCGGACTGTTCTTCAACGAAGCGATTTCCATGCTGCTGGGAGTGGGCTTCGCGGTGCTTTCATTCCGCCTGATTCCGCTGCGCAATCCGATCTGGCATGGCCGGCGCCTGCTCAAGGCCACCCTGGCGGACCTGGCGCGCCTGACTGGCGTGAGCCTCACCGGTGCGGAGAACTGGTTCGGCGGGCGCATGGCCGACCGCTTGTTGCAGTTGGCGCGGCTGTATCCGGTGCTGCCGGAACAGAGCCGCAGCCGCTGGGACGATGGCATCGCCAGCCTCGACCTGGGCGATGAACTGTTGCACCTGCGGCGTTGCCTGGCGGCGGCCGACAAACCGCTGGGTGCCTCGGAGGGCCGCTTCCTGCGGCAACTGGAGCGCATTGTGTTGCAAGGCCCGGCGCCGGGCCGTGCCCAGGCTCTCGATGAACCCGCCAGCGAATTGCTGGACGCCCTGCGTGGGGCGGGGCGCAGCATCGACCGCCGTCTGGCCCTGGCGGCGCTGCTGCAATTGCAGCAAAGCTGGCGGCAATGGTGTGAACAACAGGAGGCGAGCCATGGGCTTGCGTGAATGGTCCCTGGGCGGCGTGTTGCTCAGCCCCTTTCTGCTTTATGCACTGCTGGCGCTGCTGGTGACCGGCGTGCTGCGCTTCGGCCTGGCGCGTATCGGGCTGACGCGCTGGATCTGGCACGAAGCGCTGTTCGATTGTGCCCTGTATGTCTGTGTGCTGGCCGCGCTCGTCGCGCTGACCGGGCACTGGTGAAGGAGAAAATGATGCGTTCCATGCTGCGCGTGCTGGTAACCCTTGCCCTGGTCGTGATGGCCCTTGTGGCCGGCTATGGTCTCTGGCAGCACTACATGCTTGCCCCCTGGACCCGAGACGCGCGAGTGCGCGCCGACGTGGTGGTGATTTCGCCGGACGTGTCCGGCTGGGTGATGGATCTCAAGGTCCAGGACAACCAGCAGGTGAAGGCGGGTGACGTGCTGCTGAGCATCGACCGCGAGCGCTACCAGGCTGCCCTGGAAAAGGCCCGCGCGGTGGCTGACACGCGCCAGCATCAATTGCGCCTTCGCGAACACGAAGCCTCGCGCCGCGAGCATCTGGGGCCCCAGGCCATCAGTGCGGAGCTGCGGGAAAACGCCCTGATCACCGCGGAAGTGGCCCGCGCCGAATTCCGTGAAGCCCAGGCGGAAGTCAAGGTGGCCGAGCTGAACCTCACCCGTAGCGAACTACGTGCGCCACGCAGCGGGCAGGTCACCAACCTGCGATTGGCTCAAGGCAACTATGTGGGCGCCGGCCAGCCGGTCATGGCGCTGGTGGACGATGGGTCCTTCTATGTCCAGGCCTACTTCGAGGAAACCAAGCTGCCCCGCATCAGGGTCGGTGCCCCCGTGAAGGTCTGGCTGATGAGCGCGGGCGAGCCGCTGGCCGGCAAGGTGGAAAGCATCAGCCGGGGCATCACCGACCGTAACGCCAGCCCGGATGCCCAGTTGCTGGCCAATGTCGAGCCCACCTTCAACTGGGTGCGCCTGGCCCAGCGGATTCCGGTGCGGATCAAGCTGGACAAGGTGCCGGACGACGTGACCCTCAGCGCCGGGATGACCGCGAGCGTGACGGTGGCGGAGTAGGGCAGGGCTGAGTCGTTGGGCCTCGTTCCTCGGACCAACCTACGGCAGGGCTGCGCCCTGCTTGGCGAATGAATTCGCCCCACAAAAAAGCCCGGATTCATCCGGGCTCTTTCAAACCTGCTGAACCTCAGCCGATGGTGATCGGCGGCAGTTCCGGCAGTTCCACCGACAGCTGCTGCTTGGGCGCCAGCACTTCGGCTTCGCCGTCCACCACTTGGTCCGAGTTCTGGTTGAACACGCGGGTAGCGATACGCACGCGGTTCTTCGGCAGCTTCTCGAGGATTTCCAGTTCCACGGTCAGGCTGTCGCCCAGCTTCACCGGACGGGTGAACTTGAGTTGTTGGCCGAGGTAAATGCTGCCCGGACCTGGCATCTCGCAGGCGATGGCGGCGCTGATCAGGGCGCCGGTGAACATGCCGTGCGCGATACGCTCCTTGAACATCGTGCCGGCGGCGTATTCGGCGTCCAAGTGCACCGGGTTGCGGTCGCCGGAGACGGCAGCGAACAGCTGGATGTGGCGCTCTTCGACGGTGGTGGTGAAGGTGGCTTTCTGGCCAACTTCCAGGGCGTCGTAGGTGAAGTTGGTTACCTGGCTCATGTGGTCTCCTTGGCTTGCGTTGGGTGGTGCCGGCTGTGGGCAAGGGCCCGCTCCAGCCAGTCGATCAGGTCGCGGGTCACCTCGTCGCGGTTGCTCTCGTTGAGCAGCTCGTGACGGGCGTTGGCGTAGAGGTTCAGTTGCACGTCCTTGATACCGGCCAGGCGCAGGGCGTTGGCCAGGTCCTGGAGACGCCGGCCGTCGCTGACCGGGTCGCGTTCGCCGCCGATCACCAGCAGCGGCAGGTCGGGGTCGATCTGCGCCAGGTTCTTCGGCGGGGTGATGGTCTGAAGCCCGCCGAGCAGGTCGAGCCACAGCTGGTTGGTGCAACGGAAGCCGCAGAGCGGGTCGTTGACGTACTTGTCCACTTCCGCCGGGTCGCGGCTGAGCCAGTCGAACGCCGTGCGGTTGGGTTTGAAGGCCTTGTTGAAGGAGCCGAAGGAGAGAAACTCGATCACTGCGCTGCGGCCGTCCTTGCCCTGGCGCCAGCGCTCCAGGCGGGCGACCAGTGCGGCCATCTTGTACAGCGCCACCGGCTGGTAATTGGAGCCCGAGAGGATGGCGCCCTGCAGGCTGCAGCTGTGCTGCATCAGGTAGGCCTGGCCGATATAGCTGCCCATGCTGTGGCCCAACAGGAAGATGGGCGCCTGCGGGTGCTGCTGGCGAATGTGGTGGTTGAGGCTGGCGAGGTCGCAGATCACCCTGTTCCAGCCATCGTCCGCGGCGTACTGGCCGAGGACGCCATGCTCGGCGCTGCGCCCGTGGCCGCGCTGATCGAGGGCATAGAGCTCGAAGCCGGCGGCTACCAGCGCCTTGCCCAGTCGGGCATAGCGTCCGCTGTGCTCGGCCATGCCGTGGGACAGCATGACCACCGCGCGGGGCGACGCCTCGCCGGACCAGTGATTGACGTACAGGGGCACTTCATCGCTGGCGTCGAGCCAGAAGGCGTCGTGGCGCATGGCCGATCCTTTTGCCGGAGAATCGGCGCATTGTGCACGGGCGCGGAGGTGGCGCAAAGCCTGCTCAGCGGGGCGGGATATTCTGGCGTTCGAGGATACGGGTATATTCGCCGCTGGCCAGCAGGGCCTTGAGCCCGTTCTCGTAGACCTGCGCCCAGTCGGGCTGGGCGGGGCGCGGCGCGGTGAATCCCGCCAGCAGCGGAATGCGTTCCAGGGCAGGGGACTGCCACTGGAGTTTGCCTCGCAACTGCTCGTCCGTGGCAATCAGGTACTCGCCCACTGCGCGCTCCAGCAGCACCAGGTCGAAGCGCCGGGCTTCCAGCTTGCGCAGGTTGGAAATGTCGTCCACCGCTTCCTCGGCGCTGAATCCTGAGCGCATCACGCTGTCCGGGTAGCCGTAGCCCCTGACCACGCCGACCTTGCGCCCCTTGAGTTCAGCGAGGTCGTTGAACCTGACCGGCGTGTCCTTGCGCACGAAGAATCCCAGTTCGCTGTAGAAGAGCGGGCGCGAGGCGTACAGGTTCTCCTCGATCACCTCCCGCGGCCAGAGCGCCAGGGCGCCCTGGTAGTGGCCGTTGTGCAGGGCGGCGCGGACACGGGCCCAGGGGAGGAAGTCCACCTGGACCTTGTAGCCCTGGGTAGCGAAGGCGCGAGTGGTGAGTTCGACGATGCTGCCGCCTTGCGGCAGGTGCTGCGAGCAGTAGGGGGGATATTCCAGGGTCGCCAGGCGGAGGTCGGCGCGGACGCCACAACTGAGGAGCAGGAAGGACAGCAGTGCCCACAGGGCCGGAGGGAAACGCATGGGCAATAGGTAATCCGGATGTCATGTTCTTGTTCTGATGCTAGGCGAATCTAACTGGACTATCGGCAAGATTCACGTGGTCAATGACGCCGGTCGCATATTTGCGCCATGCCAGGGAGCTGCTAAGTTCCGGGCAGCCCCGCAGCGCGGGCCAGACTATTTCAGGGCTTAGAGGATAAGAACAATGCAACCTGATTTCTGGAGCGACAAACGCCCGGCCGGCGTGCCCAACCAAATCGATCTGGCCGCCTACAAGTCGGTGATCGAGGTCTTCGAGCGATCCTGCAAGAAGTTCGCCGACCGCCCGGCCTTCAGCAACCTGGGCGTGACCCTGACTTACGCCGAGCTGGATCGCCTGTCCGCCGCCTTCGCTGCCTACCTGCAGAAGAACACCGATCTTGTGCCCGGTGACCGTATCGCCGTGCAGATGCCCAACGTCCTGCAGTACCCCATCGCCGTGTTCGGTGCACTGCGTGCCGGGCTCATCGTGGTCAACACCAACCCGCTGTACACCGCCCGCGAGATGCGTCACCAGTTCAAGGACGCCGGGGTGCGCGCACTTGTCTACATCAACCTGTTCGGCAAACTGGTCGAAGAGGTGCTGCCCGACACCGAGATCGAATACCTGATCGAAGCCCGCATGGGTGACCTGCTGCCGAGCCTCAAGGGCTGGCTGGTCAACACTGTGGTGAAGACGCTGAAGAAGATGGTTCCCGACTACCACCTGCCCCAGGCCGTGTCCTTCAAGGACACGCTGAAGCAGGGGCAGGGCCATGCACTGAAACCGGTGCGGGTCGGGCTGGACGATGTCGCGGTGTTGCAGTACACCGGCGGCACCACGGGCGTGGCCAAGGGTGCGATGCTGACCCACGGCAACCTGGTGGCCAACATGCAGCAGGTGGACGCCTGCCTGTCGCAGCTCGGCCCTGACGGTGCGCCACTGATGAAGCAGGGCCAGGAGATCATGATCGCGCCGCTGCCGCTGTACCACATCTATGCCTTCACCGCGAATTGCATGTGCATGATGGTCAACGGCAACCACAACATCCTCATCACCAACCCGCGTGACATCGGCGGCTTCATCAAGGAGCTGAAGAAGTGGCGCTTCTCCGCGCTGCTGGGCCTGAACACCCTGTTCGTGGCGCTGATGGACCACCCCGAGTTCAAGCACCTCGACTTCTCCAACCTCAAGGTCACCAATTCCGGCGGCACCGCGCTGGTCAAGGCCACCGCCGAACGCTGGCAGTCCCTCACCGGCTGCTCAGTGGTGGAAGGTTACGGCCTGACTGAAACCTCGCCCGTGGCCAGCACCAACCCCTATGGCAGCCAGGCGCGCCTGGGCACCGTGGGCATTCCGGTACCGGGGACCGCGTTCAAGACCATCGACGATGCGAGCAACGAACTGCCGCTGGGCGAGCGCGGCGAACTGTGCATCAAGGGCCCGCAGGTGATGAAGGGCTACTGGCAGCGTCCTGAGGCCACCGCCGAGGTGCTGGATGCCGAGGGCTGGTTGAAGACCGGCGATATCGCCGTGATCGATCCGGACGGCTACGTGCGCATCGTCGACCGCAAGAAGGACCTGATCATCGTGTCCGGCTTCAACGTCTACCCGAACGAGATCGAGGACGTGGTCATGGCCCACCCGAAGGTCGCCAGCTGCGCGGCCATTGGTGTGCCGGACGAGAGGTCCGGCGAGGCGGTGAAACTCTTCGTCGTCGCCCGCGATGGCGGCGTCAGCGTCGAGGAGCTGAAGGCCTACTGCAAGGAAAACTTCACCGGCTACAAAGTGCCCAAGCACATCGTGCTGAAAGATGCCTTGCCGATGACGCCGGTGGGCAAGATCCTGCGTCGCGAATTGCGCGACATCGCCTGACCGGAAAGGGCAGGGCGGGGCCTCCGTCCTGCCCGCGCGCCTTCTCCTTGAATTACGCCTCGAATTCCCCTCCCGCTCCGCCTGGCACCTGCCCCATGACCCGCGAAAGCCCCGTCCTGCGCCGTTTGTCGGTAATTTAGAGTCTGGACTCCAAATGTGACTGAATGCAGCTGTTTTGGTCATTAATTTGACTGGATGGGGCTGGTTTGGTGCTGGTGGGCCTCTTTTAAAGCTGCTACTCTCGGCGCGTTTTTTTGCCCGTTCGGGCGCACAATTGCACAGAACACAACAAACAACTGCCCTCGAGGGCAGTGAAATCAGCTGTTGCTTAGGAGTGGGCTTCCATGACCGATAACTTCTGGAAGGACAAGTATCCAGCGGGCGTTCCTGCCGAGATCAACGCCGATCAATACCCCAATGTTCAGGCGGTATTGAAGGAGTCCTGCCAACGCTTTGCCGACAAGCCTGCATTCAGCAACCTGGGCAAGACCCTCACCTACGGTGAGCTGTTCGAGTTGTCCGGTGCCTTCGCCGCCTACTTGCAGAACCACACTGACCTCAAGCCCGGCGACCGCATCGCCGTGCAACTGCCCAACATTCTCCAGTATCCCGTGGTGGTATTCGGTGCCATGCGCGCCGGCCTGATCGTGGTCAACACCAACCCGCTGTACACCGCGCGGGAAATGGAGCACCAGTTCAACGACTCCGGCGCCAAGGCGCTGGTCTGTCTGGCAAACATGGCCCACCTGGCTGAGGAAGTGCTGCCCAAGACCGGCGTGAAGCACGTCATCGTCACCGAAGTGGGCGACCTGCTGCCCACCTTCAAGCGCTTGCTGGTCAATGCCGTGATCAAGCACGTGAAGAAGATGGTGCCGCCCTTCAGCCTGCCACTGTCGGTCAAGCTCAACGACGCCCTGGCCAAGGGCCGCGGCCGCGCCGTGAAGGAAGTCACTCCGCAGAGCGGCGATATTGCCGTGCTGCAGTACACCGGCGGCACCACAGGGGTGGCCAAGGGCGCAATGCTGACCCACCGCAACCTCGTGGCCAACATGCTCCAGGTCAAGGCGCTGATGGGCGCCAACATGGAAGCGGGCAACGAGATCCTCATCGCTCCGCTGCCGCTCTATCACATCTACGCCTTCACCTTCCATTGCATGGCGATGATGCTGATCGGCGGCCACAACATCCTCATCTCCAACCCGCGCGACCTCCCGGCCATGACCAAGGAGCTGGCGAAGTTCAAGTTCACCGGCTTCGTTGGCCTGAACACTCTGTTCGTGGCCCTGTGCAACAACGAGGACTTCCGCAAGCTGGACTTCTCCTCGCTGAAGGCCACCTTCTCCGGCGGCATGGCCCTGCAACAGGCCACCGCCGAGCGCTGGGAACAGGTCACCGGCTGCGCCATCTGCGAAGGCTATGGCATGACCGAGACCAGCCCGGTGGTATCGGTGAACCTCTTCGAGAACAACCAGATCGGCACCATCGGCATCCCGGTGCCTTCCACCCAGTGCAAGGTGGTGGATGACGAGGGCAAGGACGTTGGCCTGGGCGCTCCCGGCGAGCTGTGCGTGAAGGGCCCGCAGGTGATGAAGGGCTACTGGCAGCGCCAGGAAGCCACCGACGAAATCCTCGACGCCGATGGCTGGCTGAAGACCGGTGATGTCGCGGTGATCCAGGACGACGGCTTCATGCGCATCGTCGACCGCAAGAAGGACATGATCCTGGTCTCCGGCTTCAACGTGTACCCGAACGAGCTGGAAGACGTGCTGGCGACCCTGCCGGGCGTGCTGCAATGCGCCGCCATCGGTGTGCCGGACGAGAAATCCGGCGAGGCCATCAAGATGTTCGTGGTCGCCAAGCCCGGCGTCAGCCTGACCAAGGAGCAGGTGATGGAGCATATGCGCGGCAACCTCACCGGCTACAAGGTGCCGCGCGCCGTCGAGTTCCGCGACGCGCTGCCGACCACCAACGTTGGCAAGATCCTGCGCCGCGAACTGCGCGACGAAGAGCTGAAGAAGCTCAAGGCGAAGCAGGAGAAGGCCCAGGCCTGATCCCGCGACGCCCTGGACAAGGCCCCGCACTCGCGGGGCCTTGTCGTTTCTGTGGGAGCGAATTCATTCGCGAAAGAGCCGTAGGATGGGTTGAGGCACGAAACCCATGCCGGACCACGGTTGATGGGTTTCGCAAGCTCTACCCATCCTACGCACTGCTTGGCGAATGAATTCGCCCCACAGGCCCGAGCCCGCGTCGGGGGAAATCTGCGACAATTCCGCCCTTGCCGAAAACGACAGCAGAATCAGCGGACCCGATGAGCGAGCAATCCCCCAGCCCCGAACAACTCCTGCAACGTATCGACCAGGCCATGGGTGCCGACCGCCATCGCCTGCGCCGGCAGCTTCATGAGCTGCACAAGAAGCCGGATGCCGCGAAGCTGGCGCAGTGGGCCGAGCGCTTCCAGGCCTCGATAGCGCGGGTCGAGGCGCGGCGCGCCAGCGTGCCGGCGATGCGCTATGACGACGCCCTGCCCATTGCCGCCAAGCGCGACGAGATCAAGGCCGCGCTGGAAAAGCACCAGGTGCTGGTGATTGCCGGCGAAACCGGCTCCGGCAAGACCACCCAGTTGCCGAAGATCTGCCTGGAGATTGGCCGCGGCAGCCACGGACTGATCGGCCACACCCAGCCGCGTCGGCTGGCGGCACGCAGCGTGGCGACCCGCGTGGCGGAAGAGATTGGCAGCCCGCTGGGCGAACTGGTGGGCTACCAGGTGCGCTTCGAGGACCAGTCCAACGAGCGCAGCCTGATCAAGCTGATGACCGACGGCATCCTGCTGGCCGAAACCCAGCACGACCGCTTCCTCGAACGCTACGACACCCTGATCGTCGACGAAGCCCATGAGCGCAGCCTGAACATCGACTTCCTGCTCGGCTACCTCAAGACCCTGCTGCCGCGCCGCCCCGACCTCAAACTGATCATCACCTCGGCCACCATCGACCTGGAGCGCTTCTCGAAACATTTCGGCGACGCGCCGATCATTGAGGTTTCCGGCCGTACCTACCCGGTGGACACCTGGTACCGGCCGCTGGCCGCCGAGGTGGACGAAGACGGCGAAGCGCTGTTCGACGACCTCTCCGTGGACCAGGGCATCCTCCGCGCCCTGGACGAGATCGCCGCCTTTGAGCGCGAAGCGGGCAAGCGCCCCGGCGATGTGCTGGTGTTCCTCCCCGGCGAGCGGGAAATCCGCGACTGCGCCGAGGTGTTGCGCAAGGCCCAGCTCAAACACACCGAAGTGCTGCCTCTATACGCGCGTCTGACGCCCGCCGAGCAGCAGAAGATTTTCCAGCCGATGCCGGGCCGCAAGATCGTGCTCTCCACCAACGTCGCGGAAACCTCGCTGACGGTGCCGGGCATCCGCTACGTGATCGACAGCGGCACCGCGCGCATCAGCCGTTACAGCTACCGCGCCAAGGTTCAGCGACTGCCGGTGGAAGCCGTGTCCCAGGCCAGCGCCAACCAGCGCAAGGGCCGTTGCGGCCGGGTTGAGCCGGGCATCTGCGTGCGCCTCTACAGCGAGGACGATTTCCTCTCCCGTCCGACCTTCACCGACCCGGAGATCCTGCGCACCAACCTGGCGGCGGTGATTCTGCAGATGCTGCACCTGCGCCTGGGTGATATCGAGGCCTTCCCCTTCATCGAGCCGCCGGACGGCAAGGCGATCAAGGACGGTTTCACCCTGCTGCAGGAACTCTCGGCGGTGAATCGCGAGGGCCAGCTCACCCCCATTGGTCGCCAGCTCGCGCGCCTGCCCATCGACCCGCGCCTGGGCCGCATGGTGCTCGAAGGTGGCCGCCAGGGCAGTCTCGACGAGGTCCTGATCGTGGCGGCCGCACTCTCCGTGCAGGACCCGCGCGAACGCCCGATGGATCGCCAGCAGGCCGCCGACCAGGCCCATGCCCAATGGAAGGATGTGGATTCCGACTTCGCCGCGCTGATCAACCTCTGGCGCGGCTTCGAGGAACAGCGCCAGGCGCTGGGCTCCAACGCCCTGCGTACCTGGTGCCGGAAGAACTTCCTCAACTACCTGCGCCTGCGCGAATGGCGCGATGCGCACCGCCAGCTGGTGCTGATCTGCCGCGAACTGAAACTGTTCCCGGACGGAGGCAAGTCCAAGCCGCAGGTAGGATGGGTGGAGCGTAGCGATACCCATGCTGCTGCGAGGCAGTCCGTTCAGGCCGCAACTGACAAGGCCGAACAGCAACAGCGCAGCATCGACTACGCCAAGGTGCACAAGGCGATTCTTTGTGGTCTGCTCAGCCAGATCGGCCAGAAAACCGAAGAGGGCGACTACCTCGGCGCGCGCCAGCGGCGTTTCTGGATTCACCCCGGCACCGCCATCGCGAAGAAGCGCCCACAGTGGATCATGGCGGCCGAACTGGTGGAAACCACCAAGCTGTTCGCCCGCATGGTGGCCAAGATCGAACCGGACTGGCTGGAGCCCCTGGCCGGCCACCTGGTGAAGAAGAACCACCTGGAGCCCCATTGGGAAAAACGCCGGGGCCAGGTGGTGGCCTTCGAGCAGATCACCCTCTACGGCCTGATCATCGTTGGCCGCCGCGCGGTGCACTACGGTCCGGTGGACCCCGAGGTCTCCCGCGAGCTGTTCATCCGCGAAGGCCTGGTGCGTGGCGAAATCCACAGCAAGGCGAAGTGCCTGACGGCCAATCGCCAATTGCTGGAACGGCTCGACGAACTGGAAGCCAAGGCTCGTCGCCGCGACATCCTGGCTGACGAGGAAACCCTGTTCGCCTATTACGCGGCGCGCCTGCCGGAGGACATCTACCAGACCGCCAGCTTCGAGAAGTGGTACGAGCGCGAACGGGCCAGCAATCCCGACCTGCTGATCATGCGCGAAGAAGATGTGCTGGCCCGCGAAGCCAGCGAGGTCACTGCCGCGCAGTACCCGGACAAACTGCGTCTGGGCGAACTGCAGTTGCCGCTGACCTATCACTTCGAACCGGGGCACCCGCGCGACGGCGTGACCCTGCGGGTGCCCGCGCCGCTGTTGCCGCAACTACCGCCGGAGCGGCTGGAGTGGTTGGTTCCGGGCTTGCTCGAAGCCAAGTGTGTGGCCCTGGTGCGCAACCTGCCCAAGGTCATCCGCAAGAACTTCGTGCCGGTACCGGATTTCGTGAAGGCCGCGCTGGCCAAACTGGTGTTCGCCCAGGGCTCGCTGCCTGAGGCCCTGGGCCGCGAGCTACAGCGTATGACCGGCGCCCGTGTGCCGGAAGAGTCCTGGATCGAGGCGGCCGCCCAGCTGGAAAACCACCTGAAGATGAACCTGGAAGTGGTGGATGCCCGTGGCAAGTTCCTTGGCGAAGGCCGCGACCTGACCGAAATCACCGCGCGCTTCGCCGAAGCCAGCCAGGCAGCCCTGGCCATCCCGCAGGCGCAGCAGGAACAGAAACCGGTACAAGCCTCGGGCTTCGCCCAGGTCGCGGAAAAGACCCAGCAAAAGGTCGCCGGCCTCTCCATGACCGTCTACCCGGCGCTGGTGGAGGAGGGCGGTAGCGTCAAGGAAAGCCGCTTCCCGACCCAGGCCGAAGCTGACTGGCAACACCGTCGCGCCCTGCAGCGCCTGCTGCTGCAGCAACTGGCGGACACCGCCAAGTTCCTGCGCGGCAAGCTACCGGGCCTCACCGACCTGGGTCTGCTCTACCGCGACATGGGCCGCGTCGATGCGCTGGTGGAAGACATCCTCCTGGCCAGCCTGGACAGCTGTATCCTCGACGGCGAAGCCAGCCTGCCTCGCGATGGCGCGGCACTGGCTTCCCTCGCCGAGAAGAAGCGCGGTGCCTGGGCCGAGCATGCCGAGCGCCTGGCGCGCCTGACCCTGGATATCCTCAAGCTCTGGCATGCCCTGCAGAAGCGCTTCAAGGGACGCATCGACCTGGCCCAGGCGGTGGCCCTGAACGACATCAAGGCGCAGCTGGGCAATCTGGTCTACCCGGGATTCGTCCGTGAAACCCCGGCCGAGTGGCTGAAGGAACTGCCGCGCTACCTCAAGGCCATCGAACAGCGCTTCGACAAGATCGCCGCGCAATTGCAGCGCGACCGCGTCTGGTCCGGCGAACTGGCGGGTTACTGGGAGCAGTACCAGGCGCGCCTGGCCAAGCATGCCCAGGAGGGCAAGCGCGATCCGGAGCTGGTGCTCTATCGCTGGATGCTGGAGGAATACCGCGTCTCGCTGTTCGCCCAGCAGTTGGGGACGCGCATGCCGGTTTCCGACAAGCGACTGAACAAGCAATGGACTCAGGTCGAGGCCTGATTGAGGGAGTGCACGCGATGTTCGAAATCCGTCCCATGAACCCGGAGCAGTACCGCAAGCAGACCCGGCGCATCACCCTGGTCATCGCCGGCCTGTTCATCGTTCTGGCGCTGTTGTTCTCCACCTTCTGCGTGCAGCTGTTCGGCACGCCCGGTGGCGACAACTTCCGCTGGAACCTGATCGGTGTGCTGGCCGGGCTGGCGCTCACCGTCGCCGTGGTGCGCTTCCAGTTCTGGCCGCGCCCGTGGATGGCCCCGGCCGTTTACGGCTGGCAGCTCAAACGCAACCTGATGCGCGTTACCAACGTCATGCACAAGGTCAAGGCGGGCGTCACCGCGCAAGACCCGGCGGCGATGAAGCTGTTGCGCTTCTACCACCTGGGCCTGACCCAGATGCACCAGCTGGACGGCAACAGCGCCGACCTCAGCCACCATGTGTGCGAGATCGACCAGCACCGCGAAACCATGCAAGCGCTGGGGTTGGAGGTGGAGCAGAACCGCCTGGACCCGGCCTGGCTGGACGCGGTGAAGGGGTACGGCAAATAGCGACCCGACCACGGGCCGCCGGGTGTCGCCGCGCCCTGCATCAATACGGAGCGACTGGGTGGAAGTAGAAAGCGACTTCCACCCTACGCCAACCGTTAGCTATTGCAGGTGTTTCAGCAGGCGTGCCTGGAGGGCTTCCAGCTCGTTCGGATCGGCCTTCTTGCTGGCGTGGATGCCCAGCGATTCGCCTTCGAAGCGCGGCACGATGTGCATGTGAATATGGAAGACCGTCTGGCCTGCGGGCGCGCCGTTGAATTGCGCGACCTGCACGCCGGCCGGCTCCAGTTCCTTGACCAGCACATGGGTCAGCCGCTGCACCACGGCCATCACCTTGGCCAGGGCGTCGGCCTCGATTTCCAGGATGTTGCGTGCGGCGGAGCGCTTGGGGATCACCAGGGTGTGGCCGAACGACTGCGGGAAGATATCGAGGAAGGCGAGCACATCTTCGTCCTCGAAGAGTTTGTAGCAGGGGGCTTCGCCGCGAATGATCTGGGCGAAGACGTTCTGCGGGTCGTAGGTGCCGTGCAAGCTCATCGAGCATTCTCCATTTGACCGATTGCGAGTTGCGCACCATAGCGCCCGATGAGTCGTGACGAAACCCCGGAACGCTGTGACAACCCCCATCATCTGGTGTGAACAGGCGAGCGGAAGCGTCTGTGAACGTCTAGTGTTCACAGGGTCGAAAGTGGACCAGTGGTTCTGCATTTTTGCCGACGTTCTGGCACAAGTCCCCGTCGCCAGCGGCCGTTTCTGGCGTTACCCTTCGCATCTGTATAAGCAGTGGAGCACCCGCGAAGAGGACCGGCTCCGCCCTGTTCGCTATTCCATCCCGCCTGGCGGGACGACCATTTCCGCCGTGGGTCCGCAAGGGCCGGCGGCTGACTGCCTAAACCGGCCGTTCGAGCGAGCGGCCCAGTATCGAGAGGATCGACCGTGCACAACGTCGTGATCAGTGGCACCGGCCTGTACACCCCGCCCAATAGCATCTCCAACGAAGAGTTGGTGGCCTCCTTCAATGCCTACGTCCAGGCCTTCAACGCGGAAAACGCCGCCGCAATCGAGCGCGGCGAGATCGAAGCCCTGGCCGAATCCAGCGTCGCGTTCATCGAGAAGGCGTCCGGCATCAAGAGCCGTTTCGTGGTGGATAAGGACGGCATCCTCGATCCCCAGCGCATGGTGCCGCGCATTCCGGAACGCTCCAACGATGACTGGGGCATCCTCTGCGAGATGGCCGTGGCCGCTGCAAAGCAGGCTCTGGAGCGTGCTGGCAAGACTCCGGCCGATATCGACGGCGTGATCGTCGCCTGCTCCAACTTGCAGCGTGCCTACCCGGCCGTGGCTATCGAGGTGCAGGCCGCCCTGGGCATCAACGGCTTCGGTTACGACATGAACGTTGCCTGTTCCTCGGCCACCTTCGGCATCCAGGCCGCCACCAACGCGGTCCAGACCGGCCAGGCGCGCGCCATATTGATGGTCAACCCGGAAATCTGCACCGGCCACCTGAACTTCCGTGACCGTGACAGCCACTTCATTTTCGGTGACGCCGCCACCGCGGTGATCATCGAGCGCGCCGACCAGGCCACTTCCAGGCACCAGTTCGACGTGGTTGGCACCAAGCTGCTGACCCAGTTCTCCAACAACATCCGCAACAACTTCGGCTTCCTCAACCGCGCGGCGGAAGAAGGCGTGGGCAGCCGCGACAAGCTGTTCGTGCAGGAAGGCCGCAAGGTCTTCAAGGATGTCTGCCCGATGGTGGCCGAGCTGATCGCCGCCCACCTGCAAGAGAACACGCTCAACGTCAGCGACGTGAAGCGCTTCTGGCTGCACCAGGCCAACCTCAACATGAACCTGCTGATAGCCCGCAAGCTGCTGGGGCGCGAAGCCGAGCCGGACGAGGCGCCGGTGATCCTCGACACCTACGCCAATACCAGCTCCGCCGGCTCGGTGATCGCTTTCCACAAGCATCAGGACGACCTGCCCAGCGGGTCGCTGGGTGTGCTCAGCTCCTTCGGTGCCGGTTATTCCATCGGCAGTGTGATCCTGCGCAAACGGTGATGAACCAGCCGGCCGATGCCGACCTGCTGCCCCGGCTCCTGGCCGGGGAGCAGGCGGCATTTCGCGAGCTGATCGGCGCCTACCAGGGCGCCATGCGCGCGGTGGCCTATGCCATCGCGGGCCAGCGTCATGTCGACGAAGTGGTACAGGACGCCTGGCTGGCCGTGGTGCGTAACCTGGATGGGTTCCAGCAGCGTTCCAGCCTCAAGACCTGGCTGCTGACCATCGTCGCCAATACTGCGCGCAGCCGGCTCAAGCAGAGCCGCCGCGAAGTCCTGCTCGACGACCTGGCGGCGCCTCACGGGACGGTGGGCGAAGCACGTTTTGCCGAGGACGGCCACTGGGCCGCCACGGTTCCCGCCTGGCACGAAGACTCGCCCGAGGCCCTCTTGACCGAAGAGGAACTGCGTGAGTGCCTGGAGAAGACCCTGCTCAGCCTCTCGGACATGCAACGCGGCGTCGTCCTGCTGCGCGAGCGCCAGGGCCTGGAGCTGGAGGAGATCTGTAATGTATTGGAGATTTCGCTCTCCAATGTCCGGGTGCTGCTGCACCGTGGACGCCTGAAACTGTTCGCCACGCTGGAACATTTCGAGGAGACAGGCCAATGCTGAGCTGCAAGGAGCTGGTTGCCCGTTCCAGTGATCTACTCGACGGCGAACTGAGTTTCCGCGAGCGCATGGCCGTGCGCCGTCATCTCATGCTTTGCCGCAACTGCCGACGCTTCATCAAGCAGATGAAGCTGACCCAGGCCGTAGTCCGGCTTATGCCGGACGGTCAGGGCGCCGAAGTGGATGACCTGTCCGCACAGATGGCGCAGCAGCGTCGCGAATTGCGCTAGCAGCCTGCTCCTCCTGCCCCTGGTAGTCGCGAATCAACGAATTCGCAAGCCGCCCCTTTGCTTTCCATTTCATCCGGCTGGCCTGTCTGGAACGGCTGTAAGCCGCGTGCCAGAGCGGTTCGTGACTTATAAATATTCGAAGTAAAAAAGTTCCTCTGTCACAAAATATTTATATATAAGCAACTGAGCTGAAATAACCCGCCGCCAAGATTCCCCTCCAGCACCGACGAGCCCACCGCTCGAGTGTTTTCTAACGCTAAAGACCAATAGGGGAACCCTTCGATGATCCGTAAGCACTTCGCCGGTTTTGCCGCCAGCGCCATGGCTCTGGCCATTTCCGCCCAGGCTTTCGCCGGTACCGTTACCACTGACGGGGCCGATATCGTCGTCAAGACCAAAGGCGGCCTGGAAGTCGGTACCACCGACAAGGCTTTCAGCTTCAAGCTCGGCGGTCGCCTGCAGGCTGACTACAGCCGCTTCGATGGCTTCTACACCGTGAACGGTGACACCGCTGATGCCGGTTACTTCCGTCGTGCCTTCCTGGAACTGGGCGGTGTTGCCTTCAGCGACTGGGCCTACCAGATCAACTACGACTTCTCCCACAACGCCGGTGGCGATGCCAAGGCTGACGACGGCTACTTCGACGAAGCCTCGATCGCCTACACCGGCTTCCAGCCGGTTGTGATCAAGATGGGCCGCTTCGACCCCGACTTCGGTCTGGAAAAAGCCACCAGCTCCAAGTGGGTCACCGCCCAGGAGCGTACCGCTGCCTACGACCTGGCTGACTATGTCAACGCCCACAACGGCGGCATGGGCGTACAGGTATCCGGCACCTACGGCGCTTCCCTGTACGGCTCCGCTGGCCTCATGGCCAACGACGCCACCAACCGCGACGAAGACGGCGACAGCGTCAAGCAGTTCAACCTGCGCGGTGTGTTCGCGCCCATGCACGAAGCCGGCAATGTCCTGCACTTTGGCGTCAACTATGCTGCCCGCGACCTGCAAGACACTTCCTTCGACGGCCGTATCCGCAGCCGTCTGGGCATCCGCGGTGTGAGCACCGACGGTGGCCAGGACGCCGGCGCCAACGGCAACCGCCTGGTTCTGGCCGGTGCCAACAACACCCCGGTCGGCGCTTACGACAACGACAGCACCTGGGGCCTGGAAGCCGCCTTCGCCACCGGCCCGCTCTCCATCCAGAGCGAATACCTGAAACGCGAAGTCGAAGCCAAGGCTGTCAACCGCCAGGACATCGAAGCGGACGGCTACTACGTGCAGGTTGCCTACACCCTGACCGGCGAAGCCCGCGACTACAAGCTCGGCAAGTTCGACAAGATCAAGCCGGCCAACAAGAGCCTCGGCGCCTGGGAAGTGTTCTACCGCTACGACAACATCAGCGCTGAAGACGACAACGGCGCCTTCGCCACTCGCGACGACGTTGAAGCCAAGGTGCACAACCTTGGTGTGAACTGGTACGCCAACGAAGCCGTCAAGCTCAGCGGCTACTTCGTCAAGAGCAAGGTGGACAACGCCACCAACGCTGTCGGCGACGACGACGGCGACGGCATGGTCTTCCGTGCCCAGTACGTGTTCTAAGACGACACGCGTTCCGCTCCTTTCTTGGGCCCCGCCATCTGGCGGGGCTTTTTTTTGTGCGCCCAGCATGGGCGCACTCTTGGAGGTGTAAGTCCTCCCGTGAGCTGGCCACAGCGAACGAAGCGAAGCGCAACTGCGGAAGGGCGACCGACCGTGGGGAGGAAGCGTGGAGCGAAACTGCGAGCCGATGGACAAGAACCGGATACAAGGCGCTGCCGAGCAGGGCGAGCGGGCAAGAAGCCGCGAAGCTCTCGTGGCCAAGGCGAAGTGGCGTAAATCCGGCGGTTGTGCAGTGAAGGAGTGCGTCCTTACCTGGGGAGATCTCGCCTCATGCCTGAAAGGGCGACGGCGCCAGCCGGAGCGAGAAGTCAGCAGAGGCCGTAGTAGTCGTTTTTTTCGACGAAGGGCCGAACGAGAGAGAGCGCCATAGGCCATCTTGATGCGACATGACCGGAAGTCAGATGCCCGCCAAACGCGGGGCG